>NZ_BAAGVY010000002.1:0-942761 GCF_054780635.1 Spirosoma knui
AGAAATAAAACGTTTGGAGAAAAATCCAAAATTGGTGCAAGCCTTCTTCCACAAAAAAGAGATAGGCTTCATTACAAGTTAATTCACAGGCCTATAAACAATTGCTATATCTTTTTAGGAAATTTTTTCTCGCCACAACTGAAATAGATACAATCCTAAATATTCTTGTTCGTAGCTGGGAAGGGAATATCGTATGGTTAAAGGATACTGAATCACTAGTATATTTTTTTACTTCACTCAAAGAAATTGGATATTTACGATCGCCTAATTGGGCTATGATATTAACAAGGCGAATGATGTTTGTTAGCAAACAAGGTAATTTAATAACTCATACAAATATCAACTCCTCAGCTTATAGAATGAAGCAAAAGAGCTTTAAATCAAAAGAAAGCGAGGCAATAGATAAACTCTTAGCCAGATTTGAAATGATCAAGTCATAATATAAACAATAGCGTTTTTCCGCTACACAAACAAGGTGCAAATCATTGGTAAGCAGCTGATTAATAGTTGTTTAACCTGTGAAATGGCTCGTTTTTTCAAGATAGTTGCACACACGTGTTCCTAGAATTTTAGCTAACTTGCTGATTTTTAGTATTTTAAATCATTTTTGTTTATTATGGGTACCCAGAGTTGTTTTTTGTCCCTTTTTCTTTAATTTCTTTGCTGATGGTTAGACGATAGTCAACCGGGTTTGCGCAAACCCATTTTTTCTAAAAATTAAAACCTAGAAAAATGGGCATAACCACACTAGGCGAGGCTGAGGGATTCAGTCAGCAATTACAAGAACAGGGCCAGAAGTTGGCTCGTATTGAAAAGCTATTAGCTGGACAAAAGGAAACACTGACTTTAGAGGAGGCTGCAACTTACGCGGGTCTGAGTGTCTCCCATTTCTACAAACTAACCTCAACAGGAAGGGTACCGCACTACAAACCGGCTGGTAAAGTGATTTACTTTGATCGAGCTGAGTTAGACGCTTATCTAAAGCGCAACCGTGTCACAACTACTGATGAGATTGAACAACAGGCAGCTACCTATGTAGCTACTAAGCCAGCGGGGAAAGGAGGAGTGGCCAAATGAGCATTCTAACCGCCTATTATCGCTTTGAGGTTCTGGCAGAAGAAATAAGAACGCTCAATGGCTTTAAAAGCCCCAATCGCCTGGATTGTACTGCAATGTACAACCCCCATGGTCATGGCTTACTAGATAACTTTCAGCGCAAAAATGGAATGCTGTTTTTCTACCTTATTCCTGCAAAGGAGATGGTAAAGGCAGATAGCAAACGACGAGCAATCTACGCCTTAGGGGATGGGAAACAAAACCTGAGTAGCCTGTACTTTGAGCGGTCTGAGTTTAGCGGTTTCTGTTATGGCTACCCAAATGGGAAAGACCGACTAAGTGATGGCAAGTCTAACCCGGCTGCTCCTTATAAGCACGATGCTTTATTGTTTCTCTGTGATTGGAAACACCAAGTTATTGAGTTGTTGATTGTAGAGCGTGGTAAACCGCTAATTGATAATTTGTATAACCTCCTCATAGATGGAGAGTTTGCGGGAGAATTAGAGCGGCTAAGGAAATTAGCGAGGTCCTACTATCCCTACAAGATGGTATGAGCTATGTATGATACGGCTCATTTGTTTTTGCCAACAGAACAAGCAGGGGGAATTGATCTCCCTGCTTATGTTCCTAAGTTGTTAGACCGCGTTTCTGAGCATTACCACGACAACGGCTCTGCGTCTGTTAGTGGCCACCTCAGCAACCTTAGAGTTAGCGCGGGCGGGGCTGGTCTATGGGTGAAGGGCAGTCTGTGTACCTATTACTACCAGAACAATTTTGGTAGCTTAACTAGGCAGGACACATACAGAACTATTGAACAGCTTTCAGACGCTCTATGCCTACCCATGAGCCGGGCCAACGTTGGGCGGATCGATGTAGGTAAAACGATGTTAGTAAAGCACCCACCCGCGGCTTACTTCGCTGAATTAGGATTGTGCCAATACTACGCTCGTTTGAGCCAGCCTAAAAGCATCCGATACCAGAACGGTAAGCGGGTCCTAACTTTCTATGACAAGAAAGCAGAAGGCAAACAGCATGGAGCTGTTCTCCCTGCAATCTGGATCAATAGAAATGCCTTACGTTATGAAGCCCGGTTTATGAGCCGTCTACCACAACAATTTAATCAAGCTGAGGTACTGGCCGCTAATCTGCACGAAGAACGGTTTTACATGGGTGTTATTGATCGATGGGTAAAGGAGTTTGGAGCCATTCAGAAAGTTAACCAGGTTGATGTCAATTTAAAGCAATCCATGAGAAGCATAAAAGATTTTAGCCACATCGCTGAGCGGTTACTAGTTCAGTGCTTAGGCGGAGAAACGGCTGCTTTAGAGCTAATCGAACAAAACCGGCTGTAAGGGGAATACAAGAACCGTACAGACATTAAGCGGCTAAAGGACCGTATACGGGAGGTCTGCCAACAACCAGTGGGCGGGTCTAATGTAGATGAGGTTTCCTCTGATCTCATGGCAGAACTAAGCGAAAAAGTAAAACGAGCTCAGCAGTTTTACAGATGAATTTGGTATTTGCTTATAGTAAGGTGTTTTAAGTGACAGTTTTTGTAACGCTCACCTAATGTCATGGCTTAAAAAGAGAATAGTCAAATAGCGGTTGAATAAATGCAGGGTGTTACACAAAATGTAACGTGTTTCTTCTGCCTTCACAACATAAACACAACACCTAACTTATGGGACGTAATAGCACAGGGGCCTACACAACGGGCGACTGTTTAAGAATCGAACTCAGCTACTTGCTCAAAGCGGGGTATCTAATACGTGGTAAGCTAACGTCTGGTACTCTGAGTTGGAATTGGAACGGGCAGCCTACTGGCAGTATCAGTATTTTTTGTATCTGGCCGATCGAACCAGCTAAAAGGCCAAGTATTCAATTGGTTTACACAGTGACCGACCGCACGACTGGAGAAAAGGAGGACAGAAATGATACAGTTTATTTGGAGGCAAGACCGAGCAATTTGGGCAAAGGGGATGTGCTTTACTTTATCTGTCCAAGCAGTGGCCAGCGTTGCAGAATCCTTTACAAAGCCTATGGTTGTCCAATCTGGAAAAGTAGACAATCTTATCAGCATCGTATTTATTACCGCGCTCAGCAATCTTCTAAACGCGAGAAGGCTAACAATCGGTTTTGGCAATTAGAGGACCATATCAAAAAGCTACAAGGTAAACGCAAGGCTGGAACTTACAGGGGCAAGCCTACCAAACGAGCTGAGCGTATTGGTCGAATGGAAATAGAACAGTGGGAGGCAAATCATCAACGTTGGCTACCAGAAGCAATGACCTTAGGATTGAGAAGGGCAGTCTTTGGAGCTTTACCAGGCTATGAGGACCTCAGAAGGTAATTACACCCTAAACTCACATTCGGGGATCTCATCGACTTTACTTCTGCAAGATAAAACGGAGGTTATTCCTAAGGATTTAGGTTATTTTTCAAAGCAAAGCATTGCTGTGTATTAGGGGTTTGAAGAACCTAAACAGCTATCAAAAACACTCACAAACCATGAATAAGATTGATCATTATCAAAGAGGCTTTGTGAAAAGCCGCGTCTTAAATGCCATTGTCAAATCTGAAAAAATTGTAGTTGTTGGACCACCGAACGACTACTACAAGATTTACTTTTTCAGCGATGCTTACAGGTACTATAAAGTTGAATTGAAGGGGCCAGGCCGTAATGTACCTAAACGCTTTAGCGATGGAGGGAAAGCGGTTTTGAAAAGAGATGGGCAGGACCATACATGGCACTTAGTGGATAAGGCAACAGCCTACACAATGCTATGTAATTGTTCTTACGAACCAACCCAAGCCAACCCACACGTTTTAAAACCAGATAGTGAGGTCATGGAATGGATTAAGCAAATACTTACTAGCAAAGTAACAGCTTAAGGAGAGGTTAAAAGAATATGCTACTTTTAAATAAATCCGCCTTAGATCGAGGTAGCTACCAAAAAGTCAAATGGAGTGTAATACTGCTTATATAGCCCCAATTATGAGAGGCTATTGTTTAATTCAACTGAGGAGTTACTATGGGTGTTGTGAGTGTTTGATTTGATAATCAAACACTCACGGATATTAATTATTACCTTAATTCAATTATTGATTTATTGATAGGAACCTCTAATTGATACTTTTCATATGAAACTTTTTTAAGAAGATTCAAAAACCAAGAAGATGCATAAGGCCCAACTACAATCTCTTTAATTAGATTTTTGTAATTTAATTTGACATTGATTCCTGTACCTGCTAGAGGAACTAAATTGTTTGCATTAAAATGATCTATGTAGGAATCTTTCACATCATACGCTAAAATTCTAAACTCGCTTTCATGAGCAAAATATATGTTTTTATAGAATAAAGGATTTAGTAAATTATTAATTGGAATTTTCTCGTTGTTGTAATCAATATATTGCACCTTACCAAGATGCAAATTTCTATTCTCATCTATTTGCAAAGCTTCTAAAATACCACCAAGGGAGGTTTTTATAGCAATGCCATCATTTGAATTCAGGAATATTTTCCACATAGCATGAGATTCATATTGCGACATGCGCCAACAACTAACACCAACACTACTTTTTACTTCCTCTATGCCACTTTGTAAAATGCCTTTGATAATTTCATTATTCTCAGATTGTCTTGTATCCCCGATAGTATCGATTCTAATAAATTCACCTTCATCATTAATATCGTAAGAATCATTCTCGCTTAAAGCGTTATGTAATCCTTCATATTTATCTTCAAACAAATCAATTTTTGGGAAGAATATAGATGAATTCTCTAAAAAGTGAATGAATTTGGTAAAGTCCATATATCTCCAAATAGTTTCATTCATTTCCTTTTCACCAACATTATACAGCTGTACCATATTAAGCGTTTTTTAAATTTTGTTAAACAAAGAGATTATAACCCATTAAAGTAATCAAGTGAACATGAACCTGACTCAATACCTGAAAGGTACTTGCTACAAAATTGATTGTAGTACAAACATACGGTACCAACATTAGAGTGGGAAGGGGTAAGCAAATCTTTGACAAGTCGATGGATCACGACCGCTAGCTTAACGTTATGCGTGTGTTGTCAAAACTAAGAGGGGGGTATCAAAGTGGTCCAAACTCTTACCTACTTTTGAATAAGCATTCTTCTAAGGTCGGCCAAGCTCAATGCTAAATCACGATGTAACATTCTATGACAATTAGCACATACGAGAGCTAGATCAGTAAGGTATGTACTTTCATTTGGCTTCATTAAGTAAACGGGCTTTGTATGATGGCATTCAATATATCCAACGCCTAAAGGCCCATAAACTTGATCGTACCTAAAACTACAGACCTCACAAGCTAGATAACCGACTTTCTTTAAAACAGAATCTTTCTTCTTTTTAACTAAGCTTCTGTCTCTCTCTCTGTACTTGTGCAATTTGAGTATTATAGCTCCCTCTCTAGCAGAATAAGACTCATCTTCAGAACCTTCAACCTGAGAGATGTTTGTACGAGTTTCTTCATCTTTGACACTTTCACGGATAGTTAAGGCTAATTGGTGAAGCTTATCCCTGTCCTGGTAGAACTCATAGAATACTATCTCGTCTAATTTTCCATATCTAGGCAAACCCTCACGCTCATCATCTGGGTCTATCGCCAAAAAATTGCCAAGTTTCATGTAAACCCCATCTACATTGCGAAAAGTCAACGCTCTTACCTCGTTTGAAAAAATAGGTAATGAGTTCAGCGTTTGACTGAGTTCTTTCACTACCTGGCTGTTTGGGCCTAGTTTGTTGTAGTTTTCTCGAAAGTAAACGTCTAAGGCAAGTATTAGCTCGTCCCTTTGCCAAGCAGGATTTTTCATGAGGTAATGGCGGTAAGTTATGGTAGGAAGAATGCAAGCAAGTACTTAATATTCCCGTTGCTGAAATCTAAATTGAGAATTAAGCCACAAGGGAGCGTTGCAAACATTAGGGAATCACACTTTAGCGTTAATTTCTTTGATTGCAAAGATTAGAAATAAAGGCTGAGGTTGAAGATTTTTTAGAATTGCAGTATTTGGTTCCTATTTGTTACTCGTGATAGAGCAAATGGTTGAATATGAACAACTTAAGCGTTTAGTTTTATACCGGCTCCCGGTACAATAAGCCCCTGCAAATAGCTGTTAATCAGCGCTTTGTAGGGGTTTTTGCTTTTTTGCCGAAACCTTACCGAAACAATATTGATATTTCTCTACAATGTTGGGAGTTAGCCCACAAAAACATGGGAAACGGGCTGTGTTTTTTTTGTAAGCATATCAACAAGCACCCACAAGGCGATGAGATGGAATGTGCAGCGTTTCCAGCCGGTATTCCGCGTACTATTATCCTAGGGTGTAAAGGCCACTTTAAGCAGTTTAAGAGTCAAACAGGGAACTTCGTATTTGAACCGGATGACCCTAAGCTGGTTTCTGAGCTTTTTCCTGCGATTCCAATCTCTAAGGACATTGATAAATCATAGCTTTAGGACGGATGCTCTCTCTGATGATAGCCAATTAATTAACCCCCTTATTAATTTTGACATCACACGCATAAGCTCAAGCTACCGGTCGTGGGTCGAGCAAGTCATATACTTTTTGCTCACCCCTGCCTGATGCTCCTCATTAGCAAAGGTTAGTTGCTGATACAGCCTACCGATTATCTTTTTAGCTATTTTGCTTTTCCTGTTGTAGTCCGCTGACCTGTATTCTATTCCCCTGTGACTTATTATAATTTTGAAGCCTGCTAGAAACCGACCGGTTGTACTGAACGTGCCACCTCGGAATCCCTTTAGAGTTCACCCAAGGTATGGATAGGCTATCTGTTGATTACAGACTCTTGATCTATGACTATCTGTTCCCTATCTATTGTAATCGAACTACCTTGCATCAAAAACGTACCAAGTAGTTCTAAACTATGGCAGAAAGCGGCTGGCATTGTTGAGTCTAGCAATACAGTATGGGCTGGCTGGATTACTACGTCACTTTGGCTTGTAGGTACGTAGCCGCAGGACCACACGCTTGGATCATTCCAATTCCCTACTTTCAGGGTAGTACACGCAAGGAGAGGAACACTCACCTTCTGGATGCGGTAGTTATTTCGATCAGCGACATACACGTTGCCTGCCTCATCTACATACACACCAGTCGGACTGGCCAACTGGTTAGGAGCGCTGCCGTAGCCATTTCCTCCAGCTACAGTAGCGCCCTGAGTGGCACCCGGTGTCCACTTCTGGATACGATTGTTACTTCTATCAGCGACGTAGATGTTGCCGTCCTTATCGATAGCAATTCCACTAGGATAAGCTATCTGGTTAGCCTCGTAGCCAGTGCCATTCCCCCCCGCTACGGTCGTGCCCTGAGTGGCACCCGGTGTCCACTTCTGGATACGATTGTTACCTGCATCAGTGACATAGATGTTGCCGTCCTTATCAATGGCAATTCCACTAGGATAAGATAACTGGTTGGGAGCGCGGCCAGTGCCATTTCCCCCCCGCTACGGTCGTGCCCTGAGTGGCACCCGGTGTCCATTTCTGGATACGATTGTTATTTCCATCAGCGACATAGATGTTACCATCTTTATCGATAGCAACTCCACTGGGAAGGTTTAATTGATTGGCAGCTAAAGGAAGCCCCCCCGCTACGGTAACGCCATTTGGAGTTTGGGCGTTTGTGGCGTGGCTTAAGCCTAGCCAGAGCAGCACCAGCAGGCCACCGGCCCACTGGCTGGCTGCCCCCTCTAAACTACTGACCCAGCGAATAAATTGGCTCCTCTGAGCCGCGTAAACATATCGGGGCCTACTAAGGGCGGCTAAGGCTTTCGAGCCACCAAGTGTTAAAGAGGACCAGGTGTGGTAGAAGTTTGTGTTCATACAGTAAGCAATCGGGCAACGTTTTAAATGAAGAAATAAGTAACCGGATAAGCAACTACATATTGATGATTTTTCGTACAAAAATAGCTTGCAAATTATATGATGCACTCTAAATACCTCATTGAGCAGCCCACTTGGTTTACTATACCTTTTCCAACGATACAGTAGGTTCTCAGAAATACCCAGCGAGCGGGCAACTTCGGGTACGCTCTGATTCCCAGTAGTTACCAACCGGACAGCCTCGTTTTTAAATTCTTCGTCGTACTTTCGACGCGGGGCCTTTGACATTTGTGGCTTACTCATGATACAGCTAAGCTAAGCAACTCAACTGTCCGTCAAACCTGGACCATCTCACTCTTCCCGCTGGGGATAGAAACCAGGATATATTCCTAGTTCCAGTGTATTCCTGCAATTGTCCAGTGTGCGAACGATTGCCACTAGATCGGGTGTATCTTCCATCTTACCGCGTTCGTTTGTTCTGCCTACATCGGCAAACCCTAAGATCAGGGGAAAGTCTACACACCCCCAAACCGAAAAACTTATCCGTTCTTCAGTTTCGCCGTTTACAATCCGGTAGTATAACAACGTACAATCATTGTGGGATTCTAGCTACAGTATTGGGTAAGATACGTCATTGTCAGTTTTGACTTAGATCAATATTTAGTGGCTATTGCATTGATTGCTAATTGTTTAACTCTGGTCGAATCGTTGGCACAGTTTAGGTAACAAAGTGAACGGAAGGTCTTAGCTTCAGTTGTTCGCGGCTTAAATTAGCTGCTCTACCATAGATCAAGTACCACGTTGATAAACGTGACGCTTTTAACAGACAAACCAAAAGCCCGATTGTTGCCGGGCTTTTGGTTTGTCAATCCTAACGAACCTGTATGCACATAGATGAACTACCAATTGTTTTCATTGATGCCGACGAAGATGACCATTTGACCTTCAAACAGGCACTGGCTGAGTTATCGTTACCCAACCCCATACTTGTGTTTTCGCAGGCGGAACTCGCTTTGGATTACTTGGTTACGACTGAAGACCAGCCTTTTCTGATTATCTGCGAGATCAGCATGCCAGGTATGAACGGGCTGGAGTTACGCCGACAGATTGAGCGTGACAGCAACTTACGACGTAAGGCAACGCCGTTTGTTTTTATGACTAATCCCGTTATCGATTACCTGGTTGAAGAAGCCTATGAGTTAACAATACAGGGATTGTTTGAGAAAAAGACGGTTTTTGATGATTGGAAAAGGCAGTTGGGTGCCATCATTGCCTATTGGAAGGAATGTCAACATCCCAAATGGTTTGGAGAGTAACAGCATTAGGATGAAAGCCTGTTTGGGATTCAGGAAACGAGATACGAATAAACCGTTTACTGTCAAACTGGAACCGCCTTACAGTAAACGTAGCAGTAAAACGAAAAGAGCGGTGCTTGTAGGCATCACCTGTCGGGTTAGTTGGATTGACTTCTTCGTCACAACAGTACGGCCTTAGTCGACGTAACAACCATCTACTGTCACATTCCTTCATCTTACGCCGTTACGTGCCGAGGATTTAGTGGTGGTACGGCAAAGGTTTCTATTGGCGCCTACACAAAAAAAGCCCAACCTAAGTGGATGGGCTTATTGCATTACAAGGTATACTTAGCAATACATTGGCGTCAATAGTAAGACGAAAGCGTAACCTTTTGGTCACCTTTTTGTTGAAAATATTTCTAATCTCTCGTAACTGGCTATTTATGTTGGACTGCTAAGCTTTATGATACGCTGCCCGATTTAGTATAAATATGGTTTGGCTGTCTTGTTAAGTCAACAATAGTACAAATTCCATTAGACCCTAATCACCCTTGTGGTTAGGGTTCTTTTTTTGAATCGACACATACACTGTGTACGTAAAAAGAACAGTGGGCGTAATTGACGAAAAAGCCGCTTCACGGGTAACTTGTTCCGGTTCATGGGCCTTGTTGTTTCAACGCATTTGCTTATAAGCCAAATTTGTAGCGAACTCTTAACAAGAAACACAACAAGTCTCATGAACATTACGTACCCGCACACGATTGAGAACGGCCACGGCGAAAAACTAATCTTTCAGGGCGTCATCCGAGAACCGGACGGCGACAAGGTGTACGGCGAGAATTTTGTATCGCCCGGTGGCGGTCCTCCCATGCACGTACACTGGTTGCAGGATGAAGGCTTTACCGTGATTAAAGGCAAAATCGGCTATCAGATTCAGGGGCAGCCGGAGCAGTTTGCGGGCGAGGGAGATACCATTCTGTTTAAACGCGGAGTTGGTCACCGTTTCTGGAACGCCGGTACTGATACGTTGCAGTGCAAAGCCTGGATTAAGCCGGCCAATACCATCGTATTTTTTCTCTCGTCGATCTTCGCGGCTCAGACCAAATCGAACACAACCCGGCCAGAGCTGTTCGACACCGCCTATTTGCTGACCCGCTATAAAAGCGAATATGATATGATGGAAATCCCTAAGTTCGTCAGGAAAGGGATTATGCCTGTCATCTACCGGGTGGGCAAATTGCTGAACAAGTACGAGCATTTCAAGGATGCACCCCAAGCCGTGAAGGCAAATTAAGAGGAATGAGCCCAGTCGGTGACGGCCAGTTTGTTATGTAGCCGGTTATGGATGTAGACCGGTTTCGGCTGCCCCGATACCCGTTCGGGGGCTCCGGCTTCTTTCAGCATGAATGCGGTGGGCGATAAATGCGTGAACTCTCGAGAATCACGCGCTAAGTGCTGATAATCGTAATAGCTCAATTGCAAAGCAACACTCAGCCAGTCGAGATTGGGTTGGGCGTTCTTGCGCTGAATTGCGTTTTCGAAGTGGGCAATACGGGCGTATAGTTTGGGGCTGATGCCTTCGCGTTCTATAAACTGCCGATAAAATTGACGCTGCGATAAACACGCCTGGTCGGACAGCCAGTCTAGTCCGGGCCAGTCTAGTCCGGGCCAATCCAGGCCGGGCCAATCCAGGCTGGACCAATCCAAAGAAGCGCCTGTAGAGCGATCAAGCAGAAACCGGCTCACGCGATCGATGGGTCGTGGATGCCTGCGTTTGGCCCGGTTGATCAAGTAAAGCAGAAAACGTTCAACGATCGGGATCATTTCTGTATAGTGCTTCGTATAGTTCAAACGCTCGTTGACGAGTCGGATTTCCCGACCAAATACCGTACTCAATTTCCTCGTGGTCTTTGGGATAAAACGTCAGGGTATTTTCGGCACGCGGCCAGTAAGGCTTTACGGGCAGAACCGCCATCGAGTCCGGAAACGAGCAGCCCACAATCTGTAGCTGCCTTACGTAGTCGCGCAAGATGGGGCTGGGAAGTCAACAGTCGTAGATGCCGTCCATACAGCCATTGAATTTTGGTTATTTCAGGGTTAGCGGGGGCCTAAGCACCGTCATGCCGTGCGCTTGATGCATCTTTTGGGCGAGTGCTTCGGTAGGCGGCTCTTTCAGTTCATTCATTTTGTAGAAAAACGCTTCTAACTGCCCGGCAGGCTGTACCATGTATACCTGCTTACCTTGTTCCGACAACTGAATCCAGGTGTGTGGTATCCCACGGGGTGCAAATACGGTATCGCCCGCCTTGGCAGTGAACTGCTCGGTACCAATTTGAAAGAAATACTCGCCTTCAATGATCGAAAATATCTCGTCCTGCTCGTGATGTACGTGCAGGGTTGGGCCCGCCTTTACTCTACCAATGTACTCAAAAACAGCCAATTGTTCATTTGTGTCTTTGCCCGATACTTTCACGTCGTTCGTATTCACCTGCCGGTAAGGCGTGTAGATTCCAAAACGAGCTTCACCCGCCTTAACCGTAAATGGTTTGGTTGGCGTGAGATCGCCATTTTGTTCAATGTGATCCGTAAAGGTCGAAGCGGCCAGGGCCGATGTAATAAACTCTCTACGTTGCATACGCGGTTCTTTTTAGAATTGATAGGCAAAGTTGAGCGAATGCTGAGCGTAGCTGGTGGTAAAAAATGGCCATTTTTAGTCTTTATCCGAGAGGAGGCAGATCATGAGCACAAACGAATTATACACTGTCGCAAACAGCCCTCAGATTGTCGCATACACCCACACTTCATTACGTCGGGCAGATATACCTTTGTTCTATCGTGTGTTGCCTTTCACACGTCGACCAGTAAACAGATGAATGAACAACCAACGA
Organism: Spirosoma knui; assembly: GCF_054780635.1. Taxonomy (NCBI): domain Bacteria; kingdom Pseudomonadati; phylum Bacteroidota; class Cytophagia; order Cytophagales; family Cytophagaceae; genus Spirosoma; species Spirosoma knui. The sequence continues at coordinate 12,112 of NZ_BAAGVY010000002.1, forward strand.
ACAGACAGATGAGAAAACTAAAGTTGCAGGTACAAATGACCGTCGACGGATTCATCGCCGGGCCAAATAACGAAATGGACTGGATTGCGTTCGACTGGGATGATGAACTCAAACGCTACGTAACCGCTCTGACCGAACCAGTTGACTGCATCGTTCTTGGCCGAAATCTGGCTCAGGGTTTTATTCCCCACTGGGCTTCACACTTGGAAGAGGAGGGAGCCGAAACGATGAACAGCACCCCGAAAGTTGTGTTTACCAAAACGCTCGAAGATACCGAGTGGCCTAATACCGTTCTGGCCAAAGGCGATTTGACTGAGGAGATTATGAGCCTAAAACAACAGACCGGGGGCGATATCATTGCCTACGGGGGGGCTACGTTTGTATCGGCTTTGATCAAACACAACCTGATCGACGAGTACCATTTGTTTGTCAATCCCGCTTCTATTGGCAGCGGCAGGCCGATCTTCGATCAACTCGACCGCAACCGCCCGCTGACCTTATTACAATCGAAATCCTTTGCCTGCGGCATCGTGGTCCTTCACTACGAGCCAAAGCGTAGCGAATGAACCACTAAAGTAGGCTTGTACCCATAAACACTACGTAACATGCACGAGTGCGCAAGCCGAGCCGTGCAAAAAGTACGCTGATACGTGTTTAAAGTGGATACGATCGACAACCTAAACTGGTTCTTAAGGCATACAGCAGGACAGGCCAATTACCGGCTGGCTGTTCAATATGTCGTCCCAATAATCTCGGCCAGACTCACTCAGGCCACCGGGAGAAACTTTTAAGGCATGCCACTGAATTTTCGAAAGACCCGCCTGGTTTAACACTGTTTCGTGTGTAGACTTAGCCAGGTGGTAGTTTACTACGCTGATGTGCGAAGCGTTTGATTGGTAAAAACGATAAATAATCTCGGCACCCTCCAGGTAGCTCTCGTTCTGGCGAGTGAAGCCGTAGGGGAACATCAGTTCGACGGTGGCCTGATAATCAGGATTGCTATTGATGGTAACGAACCGGCCCCCCGGTTTTAAATGATTAGCGATGACGGTACCCATTTGCAGCAGTTCGCCGGCATTGCGGGCGTAGTTGAGCAGATAGGTGGCCGTAATCAGATCAAACTTCTGCCCAAGATTCAATTCCAGCGCGTTCTGGCAATGGTAGGTCAACCCCAGCGGATTATTGGCTTCTGATTCGTCGGCAAGGCGAATCATTTCCTCTGAAATGTCGACACCAACTACGTTAGCGGCTCCTCTTAACTTGATCTGGCGCGTATAAAACCCTTCTCCGCAGGCGAGGTCGAGTACCGTTAGGTTAGTTACATCACCCAGTATATCAAAAAAGGTATGTGATTCAACGTGTTTCCGCCACGGCAGCATTTTCGAGGCCTGGTATTCTTTCGCGATAGCATTGTAGTCGGTCGGCATAGCAGTAAAGGCAAGGAAGGTTTAGATGTTAAAAGAGATTATTTTTACTGCCGATTCAAAAAGTATTTACTATACGTACCGGAGTCGGCAGATAGCGACCCGATGACTTGGGAAACCCCCTCAACTTTAATAGCTTTGGTGCCGATTTACCAGTAAGAGACATGAAGTTTGTTTCATTACATCTGAACTGTGGCCCGGACCTGACCGCTAAAAAGGTCCGCTTGAACCTGAAACAAATCATTACAGTAATCCCAAACACGTTTTTCATGAAGGTATTGTTTTTAGCGCTGTTGATTGGCCTACAGACCCAATTCGCAGTAGCGCAACAGATTCAGCGGGAGACCGCCCAAAGTCTGCTCGTTGTCACCTTTAAAGATTCCACGCAACTGCGGGCTGCCACCGGGTTTATAGTAAAATCGAAGTCCCGCCGTAATTACCTAATCACGAACTGGCACGTTATCACCAACAAAAATCCGGTTTCGCAGGCCTGGCTCGATCCTAAAGCGCAGATCGAAGCCAATCGGATTGCGATCGTGTACAACGGCAAAAATCTGGGCGATCATAACGCGAAGATTGAAAAATTGGTGGATGCCAAAGGCGCTAAACTCTACCAACAGTTTCCGTTTGGTAAAGAGATGGTTGATATGGTGGCTATCCCATTGACCGATACGGCCCAGAGCGTCGGCTTGTTTCCGGTAAATTACAAAGCCCAGCCTGACTCGGCATTCATGGCTCCAGCCGATCGGTTATTTGTCATCGGTTTTCCGTTGGGTTACGCCAGTGTCAATGCGTTTCCGATCTGGAAATCAGGTTTAGTTGCCTCGGATCCGGACCTGCCCCAGGAAGGAAAGCCCATTTTCTGGATTGATGATATAGGCTACCCAGCCATGTCGGGATCACCGGTCTATCGCAAAGGGGCTAGTTACTTTGACCGAAAGGGGAACTTAAAAACGCTTCCAACCGGAAATGACTCTTTTTTTGTAGGTATGTACAGTAATATTGGCATCAACGGATTAGGAACCGTCTGGAAAGCTGGCTACTTAAAGCAGTTCTTAGATAAGTTGCCCTAACGATGAATTATTAAAGCCCAGCTGTTCCTATAGCTGGGCTTTTTTATGATCACTGCCGATCAAACGATAGTTCCGTAGTCAATAGTATTACAGGATCTGTGCGATACGGGCGTTTCGCCGGAGCAGATGGCTACAAAGCCAGCTTAGAAATATAGCCCCGTAGCAAACAAGGAAAAATTTACTATAGACCGGCCAGTTGGTTCCTAAAAGGATAAACTGAAGCCAGGTGACAAACCCGTAATGGAGGCAATATATGCCATACGCATTAGCGGATACGCTCGTCCAAACTTTAGACGGGCGATTCATCCGTTGGCTGAAATAACTGAGGCAGGCGCTTATACTGGCTAGACAACTCGCCACAAAAACGAGATCATACAGGAAGTAGCCCTGAGCAGGCGTCAAAAGCCCTTGCCTGACCTGTTCGGCACCAAAATCCGATTGCCAGATCACCAGCGCGTAACACGTAATACTTAGACTCAGCCAGAGCAGCCAGTCTCTATTTAGCAGTTTTCCTTGACTGAACAGAAAGCGTTGCCAATTCACAGCCCCTAAGCTATTGCCCAACAGAAAAAAGAGCCCGTAGAACAGGAGCCGGTTAAGCTGAACGTCGAAAGGCCCCCATCGCCCTATCCAGGTATAGTGCCCTATCCATAAACTAAGCGGAATCAGGCTCAGCGCCACCAAGCCGTATAGCACCAACCCAAACCAGACAGGCTGTTTACGTAGACGAATCAACCACTGACCAGCGGTGACAAAAGTCGTCGGTTGAAGTGTAACAATTAAAACGGCTACGCCATCGAAGGCGAGTAACAACCAGATAAACCAGGGTGGGCCTACCGGCCATTGTTGCGCAGTGAGATAATCTGTTACGAAGGCAACAACGTCTGTCGAATGTGTTGCCTGATAGAAAGAAGGGAAGTACGCTGCCGGAATGAGCAGCAACTCAGTTATCAGAAATGGAACTCCCAATCGGACGAAACGATCTGCCAGATAAGCCTTCGGCCCTTTTCTCTTTATTCCCCGATCCACAAACAAGCCGCTGATAAAAAACATAAGCGGCATGAAAAACACGTCGTTGAAACCAATGAACGTATCCATAACCAACCAGCGGTGCGTATCGACAATAGGGGCGGTTGATGTGATATAGTGCGTAGGATCAAAATAAGCGAAGGTCGGATAGGCCAAAGCCGCATGATGAGCGACGACCAACAGGGTAACAAACGAACGCAGGTAATCCAGCCAGACCATCCGGTCGTTGCCAGTTTTCATAGTCACATCAAAGTTTGAGTCAATCCAGTCAATGATATAGATAAAGCGCGAAGGTTGCATGAACCCGTTCCGGTTTTGTATCAAATCATACCATGCGTAAAGTCAAACCAGCCTTGCGTAGAGTCGTCCCGGTGCCCCGCTGTGGGTTGGCGTAGTATTGAGGACTAAAACTCCCTCGCAAATGCATCCACGTTTCCTTACTTCCCTGTCTGATTTACAGAGCAATCAGCCGCTGTTTACGAACGGCCTCATAACCGGCAACTCCCTGCTTATAGTGGGTCTGCTTCCAGAATTCCGGCAAAAAGGGTCTATTCGTATATGGGCAGGCTGGTTATTCTGCTTACTCTTCCTCGGCCAGACGCTGATCAGCCTGGGCCAAACCGGAACCACCGTGGCGGGTGGACAGGGGCCGGGAGCGAATCCTAACCAACTAAATAATCCTACCAGTCTTTACGTAACGTCCAACAGTGTCGTCTATGTGGCAGATTATAACAACAACCGCATTCAGAAGTGGGCGGTAGGCGCTACGGCTGGCGTTACGGTGGCCGGGGGCGGGCCAGCCGGGTCTGGGGCTCATCAGTTAAATAAACCGTTTGGTGTCTTTGTCGGCACTGATGGGGCAATTTACGTTTGCGATGCTGGCAATCACCGCGTCCAGAAATGGGCTCCAAATGCCACAACTGGCGTAACAGTGGCCGGAGGAAATGGGGCAGGTAAAACCAGTACGCAGCTCAATGCTCCAACGGGTATCTACGTATCGGCTGATGGTACGTTATACGTTGCCGACTTTCTTAATGACCGGGTGCAGCAGTTTCCACCCAATTCTACCTCCGCTACACCCGGGCAGACAGTGGCGGGTGGGCACAGCGAAGGAGGAAATGCCAATCAGCTCCGGCACCCGGAAGGGGTTGTGGTGGATGAAACTACAGGAACTGTCTATGTGGCTGACACGTATAATCACCGTGTTCAGAAATGGTTACCTAATGCCAACGAGGGCATAACGGTGGCCGGAAGCACGACGGCGGGGGCCGGTGCCAGCCAGCTAAATACAGCGTTCGGGTTATACCGGGACAGCAACGGGTATATTTATATTGCCGATGCTTACAATCACCGTATCCAGAAGTGGGGGCCGGGCGATACGCAGGGGACTACCGTTGCTGGATTAAACGCGGTAGGCACGGATGCCGACCATCTTGACACACCCCAGGGCGTATTTCTGGACGGGAACAAACGGATCTACGTCGTTGATCATGCCAATCATCGGGTACAGCGATTTGGGAGCTGTCTCTCGCCCATTGCTACACTCAGTAACAATGGAACGATAACGTGCGCTACAACCAGCGTACTACTGACCGCGGGTGGAGGAGGCCCCGAGGATACGTATACGTTTAGCAACGGAGCCATTCCACTCGACAACAGCGGGACCAGTTCTATGGCCAACGTTACCGAAGGAGGCACCTATACGGTAACCGTAACGAACAAGACCAACGGTTGTACATCGTTCACGACAACAACGGTCAGCAGTAATACGGCTGCTCCATCGGTCAATCTTAGCAATACGGGGCCGGTCTCTTTTACCAACGCGAGCGTTACGATCCTGGCGAGTGCTCAGCCGGGCGATAGCTATGTTTTCAGTGCGGGTGCTACTCCGCAAGGCAGTGGGAATACTGCCAGCGTGACTACCGCGGGTGTCTACTCCGTAACCGTGACCCGCTCCGATAATGGCTGCTCGGCTAGTGCCTCTACCACCGTTCTGGGTGGCAACAGTCCCACCGTTTGTCGCAGCGCTTCGGCTACTGTTAATGTGGTCGTGGGCGGTAATCCGATGAAATACGAGTGGTACAAGACCAGCCTCACTACGCCTAAGCTCATGGAAACGCCCCAGCTCTTCCGCGGTACCGCTACGTCGAGCCTGACGCTGATCAACGCCCAGAGTAACACTCAGGGCAACTTTTATCTGAAGGTACTTGACCAGTCCGGTACCGTCACCATCTACGGACCCTACCGCTTGACGGTAGACGCGAGTTGCCGGGCTCGGGGGCTGGCCGAGGCTCAACCCGAGATACCGGTACAGGTCGAGTTAGCTCCTAACCCCATCCGTCAGGAACGGCTTCGGGCGCTGGTGCGGGGTGCTACTGGACGTCCACTGAGTATGGCGTTGGTCGACCTCGTCGGCAAACCGATTCGTCAGCAGCGCTGGGAACAAGCGGAAACTGAACAGCTCGTCGACTGGGACCTGCAAAGTCAGGCCAGCGGAGTATATGTGTTGCTGGTGATTAGCGAAGCTGGTGATGGGTTGCCCATACAACGGCAGAGTCTAAAGGTAATTAAGCCTTAAATCACCAGGTAGTGTTTTCTGTTCAACTCCCCAAGACCGACAGTACGAGAACGGTCCTGGGGAGTTGAGTAATTTTTTGTGAGGCACATCGGTAAAAGGGGCTGGTTCTGTCGTTTAGACAGGAGAATTTGACTGGTCCATGCAACGCCCACTACGTCGCTTACTACTGTATCTGAGTTGTGTTAATCTCCCGCTGGCTTGCGTATATCCGGAAGATCTTACCTTACGGGGAACGGTGAACATCGTAGTCGTCGACGGAACGATTACTAACCTGGTCGAAACCCAGAGCATCCGGTTGAACCGCTCAAAAGCCGATCCCTTCACCGGACGCTTCGGTACCCGGCCCATTACCGACGCCATTGTTGATGTAGTAGTAGATTCGACACAGGTCATTCGTTGTGCGGAAACAGCCGACGGTACGTATCAATTGCCGGTTGATTTTAGAGGGCAACCAGGGCATGCCTATCAGTTGCGCTTTACGCTCGACGATGGCACGCAGTACGTATCCGACCAGCAGGTCATGCAGCCCGTACCAACTATTGACAAAGTTATTTCGCAGTTTAATCCCAATAGTCTCTTTCCACCCCTGCACGGGTTCTATACGGCCGGTCACGATTTATTTGTGGATTTGAACGATCCGGCGCAAGGGCGTAACTACTACCGCTGGGACTGGAAGCTGTACGAGAAGCAGGAGTGGTGCCGCACGTGCTACCGGGGCATTTATTCGCAGTATAAAGTCATGGCCGAATTACTTTCGGGGCCCTTTCCGCCGGGCAACTATTATATGTATCGGTCTGATAATACAACCTTGCTTGAGGACTGTTACGAAGAGTTGACACCCGTACCTCCTTCCTTTAGAAACCCCGTACCTGAGTATCGGTATGACTATAGCTGTCGAAGCCAGTGCTGGGAAATCATTTATAGTTATACGCTCAATCTGTTCGATGATCAGTCCACCAACGGGGGAGCGATACGTCGGCGTAAGGTTGCTCAGATTCCGTTCTATGATCATAACCCCGGCCTGGTTGAGATTCGTCAGAGTTCGTTGACGGCGGACGCGTACCGGTATTTTAAACTGGTTCAGAATCAGACGCAAAACACGGGTGGATTGGCCGATACGCCCCCGTCGGCGTTGGTGGGGAACATACGTAACGCAGCGAATGCCGAGGAAGCGGTTGTCGGCTATTTCACAGCATCGGCTGTAGCCGCTGAGCGTTACTGGCTCGACCGGAAAGATGCCTCCGGGCCTTCACTGGGCGGCTCCGGCCCAACTGGTTACTCGGGTTTAGCGGGCGGGGAGTTGTTTTACGCGCTTAACCTGCGTCAGCCCCAGCCCGAACCGTCTCCGCCCTATCAGGCTGAGCTTTACCTGATCAATAGCCCACCCCGGCCGCCCACGGCTTTGTGTGCACCCAGTGATAGCAAAACTCCCTTCAAACCCGTGGGCTGGCGGGATTAACTTTTCGGCCTGAGAAATCTATAGGTAAGCAAAACGTCGCACATCATTTCCCGGTAGTACGTGAGCTCGCTCAGTTCGATTGAAATAGGAACGAAGGGAAGGTTGAAGGGCATAGAATTTGTTGAAAACCACACTAGTTTTACCCTTGAAATAAAACATAAATAATGATGCGATTTTTACGATGCTCATTTCTAATCGGCCCGTTACTGGTGGTGGCGATGAATTCCTGTCTTCAGGATCACCGGTCCAACATTACCCCCGACGGAAGACGGTTTCAGTTGAAGACGATGACTACTACGGGTAGCGCAACGGACAGTCGAACCTTTAGCTACAACAGTGCAAATCAACTGATCGGTATACAAACCAGTGTAGCCCGAGGCAGTGGATTTTCGATCAATCAAATCAATACGTATAATGATCAGGGATTACCCGTTCTGCACAAAGCGGTTGTGCTAAGTGGCGGGGGTCAGGACCTTGGTGGACGGAAAGTATTCGAATATAACAGTGAAGGCAAGATAAGCCGGGTGACATTATACAACATATTCCCGCCCCCCATTTATGCGTATCAGGAGTATATCGTTTACGATGACCGAATTCAATACGATACGCAAGGCAGAGTTGCACGGGTTGAGCGCGATCGGTATATGCAACCCGTGCGAGGAAGCAACTTTAAGGAAGGATCGGCCGTGATTACGATTGAGTATGACAGTCAGGACAATCCAGTCGTCGTCAACTCCGTATCGACGTTAACATCTATACCGAATCGGGTTATCCGCAGCCGGGCGGTGTATGAGTATGACGATAAGCCTAATGTTCTTAGCGGAATAGATTTCCCGTCTCTACGTGAGTACGCATTTTATGCGCCTTACCTAGTGGCGAATTCCTATGAGCTTGCCCCCTTTATGAAGCATAATCCACTAAAAATAAGCGTATACGAATCTAAACCCTTAAGCAACGATCTAGACGATCTTGTCTTAACGCAAACTGAGTCAGCCGTTTATGAATACATGGATGGTTTGCCGACGAAAGCTACCTGGACGGAAAGCGGTACCTATTTCCCCCCTGGATATGTATACACCTATACCTTTGATTACAATTTTTATTGATCATGTCATTCCGCACATTCACGTTCTGGGCGGCTCCACATAATAGGTTGTTATTTCTGGTGAAGCTAACCTGAGTAGAATTGGAAAGCCCGGCTATCTATCGGTAGCCGGGCTTCTTACTGCTAAGCGGTACAACGAAGTCTAAAAATTGCTGATTAGCCAACGATTCCAACAATCTGATTGAAGACTTGTATGATTCTTGCATAGGGTTGTCTACTCCACTAAACCCATATCCAGTATGGTAACTTTTTGCTTTTCTACTCAAGGTTTATGCCCGTGATGAATTAACCAACCAATAATGTTAGTATACTTTAGATCAAAAGGGCTTTACGCTAAATAAAAGTAGCGGCTACAGTTAGTTTAACGTCTGGTGATCTTCAGAGGCAAATTTTATATTCATACCCTATCTACAACATGCATTGGTCTATCTTGAACATGAAAAAACTTTTATTTTTTTTGGCTGTCTGCTTTAATGCAAGAGCTCAGACTCTTGATCAAAGACAATTAGGCTTTAATGGAGCGTCAAGTTTAGCTCCTAAAGATCGCGAAGTAACTGGACAGACCTTTGTAGCCGGGATAAGCGCTCCGTTGAACCGAATTAGAGTAGGGCTAAGTAGTAGGGAAGGTGTTACGTATACCGCTACGGTTAACCTATATCCTACTGATACTAGCGGGTTTCCCATACTTACAACGCTGTTAGCTAGCGCCAAGGGCACAGTCTCGGGGCCTCCTTTCTCTTTATTTGGTGACATTAAATTGACTGATATTATTTTCGAGTCTCAGGTTCCTATCATTAAAAACACTAAGTATGCCTTTACCGTAAGTACTCAGTCCGATGCCCAACCATTATATGCCACGTATAGCCGGAATCCATACCCTCAGGGAAGTGAATTTTATTCCCGGCCCAATGGCCCTGTTTCCATAATTCCCCTTACCGATTTAGTTTTTGAAACCTATGTAACCACTGTTCCATTAGGTCCAACTGACTACGTTGTGAATACAGCGAACACGACTACCAGCAACGAAACGACGCTTGTGGGGGTACGAGCTGGCTTTGACGGAGGAGGAACCAGGAGCGTGCTTATTGGTTTTGCTGCGGGTGAACAGAAGCGCTCAGGTAGCCACAGCACCTTCATCGGAGCTAATGCGGGCAGTTCCAGCACAACGGGTTCGAATAACACCTTTATCGGTAGGGAGTCTGGGAGGGCGAATACAGGGGATGACAATGTGTTTCTGGGGGCTCAGGCGGGATCAAAAAATGTGATGATGCGCAATGTATACATTGGTGTAGGGGCGGCCGCAAATAATACGACTTCATGGGAGAACACCTTTGTCGGATATAATGCTGGCTTGGGCAATAACGCTACCGCCAACTTCTCTGGCCTCCACAATACGTTTACCGGTGCCTGGACTGGCTACTATACAGATCAGGGTTCTTCTAACGTTTTCACGGGTTATCAGTCTGGCTACAAAAACACCTCCGGCACGTCTAACATCTTCATCGGAGAGTTGGCTGGATATAACACTACCACTGGCTCGGTCAACACCTTCATTGGGGCACAGGCGGGGTCAAACAACGCTACCGGTTCCTACAACATGTTCATGGGTAACTCCACCGGAAACAGTAATGTGAGCGGTTCCTACAACATGGCTCTGGGCAATGGAGCGGGGTACCACAACAAAGCCGATCGCAACGTTTATATCGGTAGTCAGGCGGGTTTTAACAACGAGTCAGGCAGCAACAACATCTTTATCGGTACCGACGTTGCTCCTACATTAGTCAGCGGCAGCAATAACGTCTTCATTGGCTACCGAGCTAACACTAGTGGAGATAACGCAGCTAGCCTAAGCAACGTAGTGGCCATTGGGGCTAATGCGGTGGTGAGCGCATCGAACTCGGTCGTTTTGGGGGCCAACGCCAACGTAGGTATTGGTAGCTCGGCTCCTCAGGCCAAGCTCGAAATTAGATTGAGTGATGCCAACCAATCAGGCTTACGGCTCACTAACCTGACTAGCAACTCCCCAGCTACCGAGCTGAACCGCACTAAGTTCCTAACCGTCAACGCTAGTGGAGACGTCGTGCTGGGCAGTCTCAACGGCTCCACGCGGGCTGGGGCAAATGAGTCACTCTGGGAACGAAAAGGAACCACTTTGCAGAGCACACAGGGCGAGTCGGTGGTGATCGGTTCAGGAGTGAGCCAAACGCCCTCGGGTTACAAGCTGTACGTGGAGCAGGGCATTCTGACTGAGCGGGTGAAGGTGGCTGTCAAGAACACCAGCGAATGGAGCGACTATGTATTTACGCCAGATTATTCGTTCCGTTCCTTAAAGCAAGTGGAGCGCTACGTTCGCCAGCATCAGCACTTACCGAATGTGCCTTCAGCCAAAGAGATGGTCGAGCAGGGCAATGACCTGCACCGGACTGATGCCAAACTGCTGGCCAAGATTGAGGAGCTGACTCTCTATAATATACAGCTAGAGAAAACCAACCAGCAGCATCAGGAACGCTTACAAGAGCAGCGAGCTGAGCTTGACGAGTTGAAAGGCCTGGTTAAGCAACTTGTGGAGAAAAATTAATTCTTTCCTGGGTAGCGATGAATACACCTTATGCTACAAGATTGGTTTATAGGCCGGCTACGGTTACTGGCTCTACTGGCCTGGGTAATTACTAACACTTGACTGTTCATTAAATCCACAAAATTAGTATGACTATTTTTTATCGATGTACTGGCTGGGTTATGCTTGGCCTTATTTCCCTGAACGCTTACGCGCAAACTGACTATATTGCCAACACTACTAACACGACCACCAGTGGACAACGTACACTAATTGGCGTAGGCGCGGGATCTAATGGGACTGGCGGGGGGGATGTGATGGTTGGTTTTCAAACAGGCCCTAACACAACTGGTAGTAATAGCACATTCGTAGGGTATCGAGCTGGTTACACCAATACTACGGCTAATAACAATACGTTCATCGGCAGTTCATCGGGCTACTCGAATAGCATTGGTGAAAATAACGTGTTTTTGGGAGCTCAATCGGGTTATGATAATAACATCGGTGTCCGTAATGTATTCCTAGGAGTAGAGGCTGGGGCCAGGAACACCACTGCTTCGGAGAACACCTTTGTGGGGTATCGTGCTGGCTTCTCCAATACTACGGGCGTCCGCAATGCGATTGTCGGATTCGAGGCTGGGTTCAATAATCAGGACGGAACGGCCAATGTTTTCACGGGGTATCGGTCCGGTTACAAGAATACCTCTGGAACCTCCAACATCTTCATCGGAGAACTAGCGGGTTATACGAATTCCACTGGATCGATCAACACCTTCATTGGGGCCCAGGCGGGGTCAAACAACGCTACCGGCTCTTACAATATGTTCATGGGTAACTCCACCGGGAACAGCAATATCAGCGGCTCTTTCAATATGGCCCTGGGCAACGGAGCAGGTTACCACAATAAGTCAAATCGCAACGTTTATATTGGTAGTCAGGCGGGTTTTAACAACGAGTCAGGCAGCAACAACATCTTCATTGGCCCCGACGTAGCACCCACGATAGTTAGTGGCAACAGTAACGTCTTTATTGGATACCAGGCTAACGCCGGGGGCGCTGACGCGGCCAGCCTAACTAATGCGGTGGCCATTGGGGCTAATGCATTAGTGAGTGCTTCCAATTCAGTCGTTCTGGGCAATAATGCTAACGTGGGCATTGGCACCTCGGCTCCTCAGGCCAAGCTGGAAGTCACTCAAGGAACAGCGAATCAATCAGGCTTACGGCTCACTAACCTGACTAGCAACTCCCCAGCTACCGAGCTGAACCGCACTAAGTTCCTAACCGTCAACGCTAGTGGAGACGTCGTGCTGGGTAGCCTGAATGGCTCCACGCGGGCTGGGGCAAATGAGTCACTCTGGGAACGGAACGGAGCCACTTTGCAGAGCACACAGGGCGAGTCGGTGGTGATCGGTTCAGGAGTGAGCCAAACGCCCTCGGGTTACAAGCTGTACGTGGAGCAGGGCATTTTAACTGAGCGGGTGAAGGTGGCTGTCAAGAACACCAGCGAATGGAGCGACTACGTGTTCAAACCGGGCTACGCGCTACGTCCATTGGCAGAAGTTGAGCGCTACATCAACCAGCACCAGCACTTACCGGGTGTGCTTTCGGCCAAAGAGATGGTCGAGCAGGGCAATGACCTGCACCAGACCGACGCTAAGTTGTTGGAGAAGATTGAAGAGCTGACCTTGTACAGTATACAGCTCGAGAAAATTGATCACCGACATCAGGAAAGTTTAGAAAAGCAGCAAGCCGAGATTGATGACCTAAAACGGGTGGTCAAGCAATTGCTGAATAAAAAGTAAGCGGTAAAAGAGCGTTTATATGGAGTATGTTTTGCTCGTCTTTGTAAGGTTGACTCGTTTACAATTTGCTTTATTAAAGAATTCGGGATAGACATAAAGACAGGCCCAACCTTAGGAGGTTGGGCTTTTTCTTGTTGTTGTAACTTCTTGGCTTGGTTAATTAGACTTATGTAGCGAAATTTAATGCGCAGACGCTTTCTTCTTCTATCCACCGTCGACTATACCCCGAAATCCCAATCGTTCTAAGCGAGTTGGGATTTTTGGCTTTACAGCGCCGAACCATTGCCGTACAGGCAATCATTGATGTCAATAGTTGGTTGTTAAAAGTCTCCATACGTAATAGAGCGTACGTACCCGCTGGTAGAAAATCACCCCGGTTAGCAGCGCCAGCGTAGTGGCCAGGCAGGCCATTGTCCTCAAGAGTGCCGATCAATCAGTGACTGAACAGGCGCGCGAGCAAATAGTACAAAATCTAAAAAAACTCGACAAGCTACCAAAGAGATGAGTAGTCGGTCAATGGCGTCAGTCCAACGTCTCTCTGAGACACGTTGTGTGGTTAACCAATAGGCTCAACATCGAGTTGAGGAGCCAGACGACATACGCGTCACGAGTTTACCGGATGAAATACGTTTCCGAAATGTACCCCCGACCAGCGCTGGTCACCAGTGAGGCTCTGGCCTGGCGAGGTGTCCGGGTGGAGCATCACCAGTCAGCCGCCATGGAGCTTCCGGCGCATTACCACGAACAACACCTGCTCTTGCTTTACCAGGCGGATAACCCCGTATTCGTGCGCCAGCAGCAGGGAAGTCAGCTCCAGCAAGGTCTTTTTCAGGCTGGGTCTGTCGGCCTGTATCCAGGCGGAGACTATGGCAAAGTCGTCTGGAACGGTCCCACTGACACCATTCATCTGTTCGTTGATGACCAGTATCTGGAACATCTGGCCCGGCAGCACATGGACCTGACCCGCTTCAATCTCTGTTACCGGTTTCAGTTCAACGATCCATTTCTGAGCCAGTTAGGGCGTCAGCTGCTGAATGCGGTGGGTACGTACCACGCGCTGGGTCTGCTGTATGTAGAGTCATTGACCAGTGCGTTGTGTTATCATCTTATTGAGCATTATGCTCAGTACGAACAACGGATTCAGGATGGGCATCGACTATCCAACACGGTTCTGGCCCGCATTGATACGTACCTAGAAGGGCGGGCCGACCAATCGATCAGGCTGGAAACTCTGGCGGGCCTGGCTAACCTGAGCGTGTTTCATTTCGCCAGGCTCTTCAAGCGAACCACGGGCGTGTCGCCCTACCAGTACGTTATTCGATGGAAAATTCAGCGAGCCTGCGAACTGTTACGTACCGATCAGGATTCGATTACGTCGATTAGCGATACGTTGGGCATTGCGTCGCCCGCTCATTTTTCAGCCGCGTTTAAACGAACACTGGGTATGAATCCACGCGAATTTCAGCGCGCTAAACCGGGGCCATTAAACAGCAAGATTCAGTAAAGACAAAGCAAGAATTGAATAGAGCAGGCAGCTACCGATGCTGACCTTTGCGGAAAATAAACACAATCTGAGCAAACGATAACGAAGATCATGGCAGCAACAATTCTAATAGCAGGGGGAACCGGCAATCTTGGCGGACGAATTATTCGTGAACTGCTGACGCGGGGTGCCAACGTACGGGCGCTGGTACGTTCCAGCTCTGACGACGAAAAAGTGAAAAAGCTTGAACAGCAGGGCGTACAGATTATTCAGACCGATATGTCGGATGTAGCGCAATTAACGAAAGCCTGCGAAGGCGTTTCCTGCGTCATCTCCTCACTTCAGGGCCTGCGCGACGTGTTGATCGACGCGCAGTCTCGCTTACTCGACGCGGCTGTGGCGGCTGGCGTACCTCGATTCATTCCTTCCGATTTTGCCAGCGACTTCACCAAAATACCCGATGGCGAGAACCGCAATTTTGATCTACGGCGTGAGTTTATGCGCCATATCGACACAAAACCCATTGCAGCTACGTCGATTCTGAATGGTGCTTTCGCCGATATGCTGCTGTACGGCATACCGCTACTGGACATGAAAAAGCAGCAGGTCACGTACTGGGAAACCCCCGATTGGCGAATCGACTTTACCACGATGGATAATACGGCAGCGTATACAGCAGCCGCAGCCCTGGATTCCTCTACACCCCGGATACTACGTATTGCCAGTTTTCAGATTTCGCCGAACGAGCTCGCTGCTGTGGCCGGTTCAGTCATGAAGCAACCGTTTAAGGTGATTCGCCTGGGGAGCATGGCAGAATTTCATGCCTACAACCAACGGGAACGGGCGGCACATCCTGAAGGCGAGCAGGAGGTGTATCCCCGCTGGCAGCAAAGTCAATACATGCAGAGTATGTTCAGCGTGCAAAATGCTCCGCTCGACAATGACCGCTACCCGGACGTATCGTGGACCAGCGCGCAGGAGCTGCTGACAGCGCGGTAGTTTTAGCGTTAATTACGGGTGGTAAACAAAATAACTATCTGCTATTCAATTGTGTATAATAGCAATTTTTATCATCCCGACGCCAAGAGGGATCTTCGGGTGAGGCTGATATTCCTTCCAGCTTCCGAAGATCCCTCTTGGCGTCGGGATGACAGAAAGCCGTCATTTAAGGTCATAGAATAATCCATAACTCACGTTAGTTTTATAATCATTGGTAAAAGCTAACGCCATAGCGGGGCTAGGCGTCAGCAACTTCTAATTATCTATTTGCCAAGTCGCAACAATTTTAATTTACGCAACATAAAATAGAGCCGCTTCCTCTACAGATTATTCATTCGGCTGATAAGGGCCACCCGGAACACCCCATCCCCAATGCGGCATTGGCTCGCCGGGCTGAACGGGGTTTTCGGTTGTGACTGAGTTTAACACCGCAATGCGGCTACCCCATTCCAGATACCCGACCAAAGCCGAGCGAAACTCGGGGTCATCGGGTAACCCAAGCTCGTCGGCGCTTTCGAGCAGCAACGTCATCCAGCGCTGCCGCATCCGCTCGGTGAGGTGTTTACCGACATGGTGTGCCACCATATGGGCGTGACTGCCTTCGTCCGTCTGTGTGTAACGAGGTGGCCCGCCGAACACTTCTCCGATGAAATGGGCGACATGCTGGGCGTGATCCGGCGACATGTGCCGAAAAACCGGTTCCAATAGCGCATCCTGCCGTACTTTACTGTAAAACAGCTCCGTTAATTTCTCCAGCCGGTCGTTACCACCCGCCCAGTCATATAAAGTTGGGATTGATTTCTGCTCCATACTATGGGGGTCGGTTTTGGCAGCTATTTTATTGTATAAAGGGCTAACTACGAGTTGACTACTAACCAAAAGTGAAGGTAGTGCACGGGGCGTTACGTGTCATTCACCTGGTATAAATTGCCAAATTTGACGGATATAACCCCTTTTGCATCCATAACGTACGTAATGAACTGCTTTAAATACCGCCATACGCTGAGTGACAGGAGCTTTTGCTGGCTGAGATAGGTCCGATTGGCCTGGGCTGTTTACAGCACTACAGAGCATGAAGTGATAGAAACAAGTGGGCAGGAGAGGCCGCTACGTCGTTCGCATACATGAGTAGTAGAGGGGGACGTTTGCACTTTGTACGGTATATGAACCGGACCTTCCATTGCACACGTAATCAACTATATATACCCTAACCCAAAGCCATCACTGCTCAGGTTTGCTGCAACGAACCGATCTGAAGAGTGAGACTGACCAGGTAAAATCTTTATCCGAAATCCACAGTATACGGCTTAATCTCATGAACAAGCTCTGTTTAATAATCTCCTTCCTGTCTGGACTCCTGTTGGCTCCCAGCCCCGACTGCTCGGCGCAGGCTTCGAGAGCTAAATCAGCACCCAACGCCGAAAAAGTTGACCGCGACTATGCCCTGGAAGCGACCATGTTAGGTTTTTTTGCTAAAGATGGTGCCCGCAACCCGACCTTAAAAGCGAATAAAGGCGACCGGGTGCGCATTACGATTACGAATGGCGAGTTGATGACGCACGACATTGCGCTGGAAAAGCTCGGGTTGAAAAGTAAAACGATTCAGGAAAAAGGCACCCAGGCCAGCATTACGTTTACCGCCGACAAAAGTGATACGTATTACTGTTCCGTGCCGGGTCACCGCGCGGCCGGTATGGTGGGTAGCTTTGAAGTTGTAGAGGGAGCAATCTCGACGGCCACTGTTGCCGGACAGGTACCGATGCGAAACGGCCAGCCGCTGAACCTGAATTTCGAGACGGGTACGTTAAAAGACTGGACGGCTACGGGTGAAGCTTTCGCAAACCCAATCTTCGCGCAGGACGACCCGTCGCCCGTGCACGAGAAAGATATGCACATTGGCTTTACGGGCAAGCATTTTCTGAGTAGTGGCGGAACAACGAACTACAAACTTACCGGCACTCTGACCTCGGCTCCGTTCAAAGTAACCCAGCCCTTTGCTGCCTTCAACGTATCGGGCGGTGCCTTGCAGGATACCCGCGTTGAACTCGTGCAGGCTGGAACGGATAAGGTTATTTTTCATAGTACGGGGCAGGGCCGGGCGACACTCCAGCCGGTGGTCGTCGATTTACAGCCCTATCTGAATCAAGACATTTTTATTCGGATTATTGACAATGAGACGGGCATTTCGCAGATTCCGTACATTCCGAATGACAAATGGGCGCACATTAACTTCGATGATTTTCTGTTCTACCCAACCCGGCCGACGTTCCCAAACGAGCTGAATCAGAAAGACATCATTATTCTGCCCCCGCTGGACCCGGTGCTTCATGCTGGGCTTTCGGGTGTTGAAGCAGCTAAGGCCATGACTCCGCCTAAAGGATTCAAGATTACGCTAGCCGCGGCCGAGCCGGATGTGGTCCGGCCGATTTGCTTCACTACCGATGCCCGGGGCCGACTTTGGGTCGTGGAAGGTCATACGTACCCCATTCCGGCCGCCGAAGGCCAGGGCCGCGACCACATTCTGATTTTTGAAGATACCAATGGCGATGGGACACTGGATAAGCGCAAAGTCTTTACCGAAGGGCTAAACCTGGTCAGTGGTATCGAAGTTGGGATGGGGGGCGTGTGGCTCGGTGCCGCGCCTTATCTACTGTTTATTCCAGCCGATTTCAAGAACGACAAACCCTTAGGGCCTCCTCAAAAGTTGCTCGATGGATGGGGTACTCAGGATACGCACGAAACCCTCAACAGCCTGCGTTGGGGACCGGATGGCTGGCTGTATGGCACCCACGGCGTATTTACCCAGTCGAACGTAGGTAAGCCGGGGGCTCCGGATGCTGAACGTACGAAGCTCAACGCCGGGGTGTGGCGGTACCACCCGACAACCAAACAGTTTGAGCTGTTCTCTGAAGGAACCAGCAATCCGTGGGGGCTGGATTTTAACGATTATGGCCACGCGTTCATTACGGCCTGCGTGATTCCACATATGTACCACATGATTCAGGGGGGACGTTACCAGCGGCAGGCCGGACAGCATTTCAATCCATACACCTACGACGATATCAAAACTCACGCGGACCATGTGCACTGGGTGGGCGAACGCGGTCCTCACGCCGGTAATTTCCGGTCGGCCTCGGCGGGTGGGGGCCATGCGCACTGCGGGGCTATGATTTACCTCGGTAACAGCTGGCCGCAGGAATACCGTAATGACATATTCATGAACAACATCAACGGCGCCAAACTAAATCAGGATCGCCCGACCCGCGCGGGTTCAGGCTACCTGGTGACGCACCGACCCGATTTTATGGCGATGAACGACTCCTGGTCGCAGTGGCTGAATATGAAATACGACGCGAGCGGTTCCGTCTGGGCCATTGACTGGTACGATAAAAATCAGTGTCACAGCCCAAATCCCGATGTGCATAACAAAACGATGGGGCGCATCTTTAAGATTACCCACGAAAACGATAAATGGGTACAGGTCGATCTGGCGAAAGCGTCGGATATGGAACTGGTAAATTACCAGCTGAACCCGAACGAATGGTACGTTAGGCAGGCCCGGCTGCTGCTGCAGGAGCGCGGCCCCAACAAAAAAGTGCATAAGGCGTTGAAGGAGATTCTGGCTAAAAACCCGGATGCAGGCCGTAAACTCCGGGCACTTTGGGCTCTGCACGCTACGAAAGGAATTACCGAAAAGGAATTAGTCGACCTGCTCGCTAATGATAATGAGTATGTCCGGAGCTGGGCTATCCAACTGTTGGCAGAAGGCAAAACGGTTTCGCCGGAGACGTTGAAACGGATGGCGGCCTTAGCCCAAAGCGATAATTCGGCCCTGGTGCGGCTTTACCTGACATCGGCGATGCTGCGGTTAGACCCTGCTCAGCGTTGGGACGTACTGGATGCACTCGTGCAGAAAGTAGAAGATAAAGACGATCACAACCTGCCGCTCATGCTCTGGTATGCCGCCGAACCCCTGGCAGCCATTGATATGAAACGGGCGCTGGCTCTGGCGCAGAAGTCAAAGATGGCCAAGCATTTGCCGTACACCATCCAGCGGGTGGCCGCCATCGGTACCGACGATGCCAAAAAGCTATTGAAAGAGTTAAATGATCGGGTGGGCAAACTAGAACACTCTCACCAAAATCACGAGATCCAGACGCTGATTGCCAAAGCGCTGGACGAATAAACGGATATATTCATGAAAAGAGGATCAGCTAGAACTAACCGATACGTAGTAAGCGGACTTCTGCTTTGTGGCTGTCTCGCCAATGTATTCGGGCAGTCGAAAGAGGTGGTTAGGATGAAGCAGCAGATGGCCGATGGAGCATCGACAGCCCGGGCGACTGGCCAGACGGCCGTTGCTTCCAACGACTTCAAAAAAACAAAAATCACTGGTGATTTCATTTCCGAAGGCGTTGCGGTGGCGGACTTGAACAAAGATGGAAAGCTGGATATTGTGGCGGGTTACTATTGGTTCGAAGCGCCCAACTGGACGCGGCATGAACTGGCTCCGTCGCGTACGTTCGACCCACGCAAGGAATACAGTGAGTCGTTCTTAAACCTGGGTATGGATGTCAACCAGGATGGCTGGGATGACGTAGTCATTATCGATTTCCCCGGCAAGCCTGCGCTCTGGCTCGAAAATCCGAAGAATTCGTCGAGCGCAGCAGGGCCGTGGAAAAAGCATATTCTGGCAGACTCGGTCGGAATCGCAAACGAGTCGCCGGGATTTATTGATATCGACGGAGATGGACGGCTCGATATTCTGTGTGGCGATAAAGCCAAAAAACAGATTGTCTGGCTGAAAGCACCGTCGAAGCCTGGCGAAACCGAATGGAAGCGGTTCGCTTTAAGTCAGGAGAACGTACCGGGAACCGAAATTTTTTCGCACGGTATTGGCTATGGCGATGTCAACAAGGATGGGCTAAACGATGTGGTCGTTCGGGAGGGCTGGTTTGAAGGAACCGCCGATAAAAAAGCCGGAAACTGGGTATTTCATCCAACCAACATCAGTGAACCCTGTTCGCACATGCAGATCCTGGACGTAAATGGCGACGGAAAAAACGACGTAGTAAGTGCTTCGGCTCATGCGCTGGGCGTGTGGTGGCACGAACAGGTGACAGACGAACAAGGTAAGATCAGTTTCAAAACGCACCTGATGAGTAACACCACGGCGCAGACGCACGCATCGATCATGGCTGATCTAAACGGGGATGGACGGGCCGACTACATTACGGGTAAGCGCTTTCTGGCTCACCACGGCCGCGATCCTGGCGATAGCGACGCGCCAATTCTGATGTGGTTTGAGTTTACGCCCGGCAAGGAGCCTTACTACAAGGAGCACGTCATTGATACAGATTCGGGTGCTGGACTAAATATCGTGGCGCAGGACATGAACGGCGACCGTAAGCTGGATATTGTCGTCGCGAATAAGAACGGCGTGTACCTGTTTGAGAACAAGATCAAGAAGTAGACAACGCTATCTAACGCATTTGTACGCGCATACAAGAAACGGTTAATACACCCGCCTGAATAGATCGGGGTAATCGACCACAAAACCAGCCGGATCAACTTGTATGTCAGCACTAAACTCAAGAGCTGGCTGCTGAAACCGATACCGGTCTGCGTTTAGTCGCGTGTAGATTTGTTCAACCCGGTTGATCCGCCCCTCGGGTAACTGAACATAGACTACGTCAATCCGTTGGGACTGACCGGGCAGTAGCTTCAATCGCTTAATGGGTAAGGTATTGGTAAAGGGCGTGAGGGTTATATCAACGTCAAGACAACCTGTCAATTCTGGTAACAACATTCCCAAGGGGTCTTGCCAATGCCCATCTCCATCTGTAAATAGGTGTATGCCTGCTTCATCCCAATCTGGCATCTTGATTATGAGTTCTCTCACCCGCCACTGAGTGTCGATCTGCACCTGATGATAAATAGAATAGGGGTTGTTTTCGTAAAGGCCAATCAGCTGACCAGCACCCACAAAAACATCGGCTTTAGGAGTGAACGTAAACTGTTCTAATCCAATCCAGTCAATTGCCTGCCATATAATCGTATGGGCTTCAGTCATCGCTATTAGAGGAAGTTACGAAGAAGTATACTCTTACAGAAGAATGAGACTATAGGCCACGTTGCCCTCAACTGGATTCTTTATAAATCGCTTTATTTTGAGCGATGAAGCGGTGTATAGAGACGGCTGCTTATTTGTATAGACTGGGCACTAAACCCAAATGCGGTGATTTGCGCTGATGCCAGTAAGGATAGACTGGGGCACGTTCGCTGGCTGCGTCGAGCCGTTTCACCTGATCGGTGGTTAAATTCCAGCCGACGGCACCGAGGTTCTGCCGGAGCTGCTCTTCAGTTCTGGCTCCAACCACAACATTACAAACGGTAGGTCGTTGTAACACCCAGTTCAGCGCCACCTGGGCAACGGTTTTGCCGGTTTCGGCGGCTAACTCGTCCAGTACGTCCACGATACCGTACCAGTACTCTTCGGGAATAGGCGGGCCTTCGCCACCACCCTGCGCAATACGACTGTCGGCAGGCATGGGATTCTCCCGCCGGTATTTTCCGCCTAAACGCCCCGCCGACAACGGACTCCACACCATGGTACCAATGCCCTGATCAACGCCCAGCGGCAGCAGTTCCCACTCGAACTCCCGGCTTAGCAGCGAGTAGTACGCCTGATGGACTACGTACTTCGGCCAGCCGTAGCGTTCTGAAACAGACAGAGATTTCATCAGGTGCCAGCCCGAGAAATTCGAACAGCCAATGTAACGGACTTTGCCACTTTTCACCAGATCGTTGAGGACGCTTAGGGTTTCTTCAACGGGTGTCCGGGCGTCGAAGCCGTGCATAAAGTAGATGTCGACGTAATCGGTTTTTAACCGGCGCAGGCTGTCTTCGCAGGCTTTGACTATGTGGAATCGCGAGGAGCCAACGTCATTGGGACCATCGCCCATTCTAAATGTCGCTTTGGTCGAAATTAACACCTTGTTCCGGCGTCCGTTGAGCGCCTGACCCAGAATCTCTTCCGACATACCGCGGGAGTAGACGTTGGCGGTATCGAACAAGGTCAGACCCGCATCGAGGCACAGATCAACCATACGCATGGCTTCGTTTACCTGTGTGCTGCCCCAGGCTTTAAAAAATTCAGTGCCTCCGCCGAAGGTGGCTGTGCCAAAACTGAATACGGGCACCTGAAGCCCGGAGTTTCCTAATTGTCTGTATTCCATGCGTGCGCGTTATCTCAATCATACGTGTAACTGGTTCCGGACGCAATGGTTGCGGTCAATATACGAGTGCCGTCGGGGTTTAAACGTTGTTTGAGTTCATCAGGCTACTACCACAGGGCTCCCACAGAACGTAGTATACTGGTTAATAGTCCGATCGGTCAACGCTTGCTCGGATTCGGTCAACCTACGGAACGGGTGAACGCTTACGCTACTCGTGAATTTGCCCCGAACTCCGTTCCAGATACCCGCAATCTGACCGTTAATGACCAGGCTACGGTGGTTTAGAATGTGGCCCTGAATATGTAGCGGCCCTTCGTAGGTCGACTCGAAAAGCGTGCTTCGATCCGCATAGCCCACTACATATTCGTCGAAGTTGGGCAATAAATGAACAGTATCTGACAAATTACTTCCTGCCGTTGACGGCACGTACCAGTACGTCTTATCGTCGATTCGTTCACTCGTCAGTTGAGACTTAATGATTTCCAGTCCGGACCGGGCGTCGGTGAGGCTAAGTCCCGACCACCAGCTAAAATCCTGCACCGTAGCGGGTCCATGACTTCGAAAGTAACGACTGGCCAACTCCGCCAGCGCTTCGTCACGTAGCAGCAGCCTGGCCTGGGGAGCCCGGTGTTCCAGCAGGGCATAGGTGTGCTGCCGACCGCGTAAGGCTCCGCTGCAAACGACACCGTCGATCTCGGCCCGAATCATTACGTGAGCCAGCGCGGTTGCAACTACCCCAATGCCATTTTGCCGGAGTATGTCGGCCAGTTCAGCGCGGGTCAGGTGTTTGCCGTCTTCCAGCGCCTGCTGAATCAATGCATTCGTGCGGGTGTAAAGAGCTTCATCCAGGCCAAGTTTACGGTCGTTGGTTTTCATAAACGACTTGATTCTGGGCGCAGTCAGCGCAAGCATCCAGCGGATGTCGGTCGGAGCAACGAAATGCCAGGTAGGCCGCAATACGTGCGTGCGTACGATGGCTCCTTCGTTAAACGCCTGTATAAACGCGTCGTAGGTAAAGCCCGTCGGCATCCGCTGAGCTACGGACCATTTCGCGTCGGTGAACTCCTGCGATTGAACGGCACCCAGCTCATGTACGATTTCCTGCACCGTGCTTCCCGGCGAATTGATCAATCCCTGCGTCGATAAGCGCAACTGAACTAGACGACTTTGATCCATAGCTGATATCCCTGATTATTTGTATCACTATTCCCAATACATTCGCGGCTTTACTGGAAGAAGGTAATTGGGTTTCTTTGAAGTGCGATTTACTGTCATAAAGATAAACGCTATCACTGACAGCCGTATGTCAGCAGCCGGGGTAATCGTTTTACTATTTATCTAGATGTACGGTGTCAGGATTAATTGGGCGTTACGTTCAGCACCCATTCTTAATTTATACCTTCTTTTGCCAGCATAGCAACGGCCTCATGATCTCCAGCCAGCATTTTCGGGTTTGTCTGTAATTAACGGATAATACGTTGATCGTTGAGGTTTTCATGATCATTGCGTAGCTCGTTTGGGTCGGCTTTGAGGTCGAAAATCTCCCCGGATTCGCTTTTAATTCGTTAACCTTATGGCCGGATCGCAGGTTATCTTACTATTCAACGTAATGAGCGAATTATGAGCGTATCGATTCAGACAAAAGCCGTGCTGTGGAGCCTGTTGGGCGTTGGCGCGTGGATGACGACCAAGGCGCTGCTGGGTCAGAAACGGAAGACTGATTTCCGGGGAAAAACCGTAGTCATCACCGGCGGTTCGCGCGGACTCGGTCTCGAACTGGCTCGTCTGCTGGCCAAAGAAGGAGCTAACCTGGCGATCTGCGCCCGCGATGAAGAAGAACTCGACCGGGCCGAATCGGAACTGAACCAGTATGGTGTTACTGTTTACGCGCAGCGCTGCGATATCACCGATAAGCTCCAGGTCGAACACTTTATCGAGAACGTTCGTCAGGCGATTGGCCCGGTAGATGTGCTCATCAATAACGCCGGAATCATTGTCGTTACGCCTTATGAACACGCCACTGAAGCCGACTTCCGGGATGCGATGGATACGAACTTCTGGGCGGCTTTTCACATGACCAATGCCGTTTTGCCGCACATGCTGGCCAGAAATACCAAGAGCGAGTCAAAAGGGCGAATTGTGAACGTAGCGTCGTTCGGCGGTAAGGTATCCGTACCGCATCTACTCCCGTATTCGACCAGTAAGTTTGCGCTGGTTGGCTATTCGGAAGGACTACGGGCGGAGTTGCTCAAGAACGATATTTACGTAACTACCATTTGTCCCGGCCTGATCCGGACGGGTAGCCCGCGCAATGCGATCTACAAAGGCCAGAACGAAAAAGAATACACCGTCTTCAAGATCGGTGATTCGCTGCCGCTGCTGACGATCGATTCCACCGAATGTGCGCGTGAGATTATCGACGCCTGTCGCTATGGCGAAGCGGAACGGATTATTTCATTCCCGGCCAAACTGGGCGCAGCGATTGAAGGCCTGGCGCCTAATTTGGTCAGTGAGGTATCGGCCCTGGTCAATACGCAGCTTCCTGATCCGGGTGGTATTGGCGAGCAGCGGGCGATGGGTCGGGATAGCGAAACTCCGCTTTCACGGTCGTTTGTTACGCAGTTGACCGACGAGGCCGCTGAAGAAAACAACGAGACCGTTCGCTAAGGGACTGCTCCACTATCGGTATCAACCAGGCTCGTTCGCCATTATCCAGTTCTGCACGACTGCGTAAACGAACGGAACGGCGTCTCGTGGCTAATCCGTATTGATGTCGACGCCGTGTTTCTCGGCAGCTTTGCGGATGCGATCTTTGATCGTGTTCACGTCGTCTGCATCGTACTTAGCCGCATTGTCTTTGTGGTTGATGTAGCTCCACGCAGCCCGAACGTGCTCGGGCGTATCGATGGGGTATTTTTTGTTCGTTGGGTCCGCAAATTCGACATCACCGTATTTGTGCTCGCCTTCGCTTGCCTGAACATCATCGCGTTTGTCAATCTTTGAAGTAGCCATGTCGTTGAGAGATGTTTCAGCTACAACCACTACTATTCAGAATAGTTTGTCGTGACCGGCCCCTAAACGCAGGACGCTATCGGCTATTAACACGAATGCCACCAGAAAATCCGGTGGCATTCGTAATCGTAGATAAATAAAACCTCAATTGGTTAGTAGCCAGGATTTTGTCCTTTTAAACCAATGTTTGGGTTATTGTCGATCTCCTGCTGAGGAATCGGCAGCAGTTCGTGTTTGCCTTTCTGGAAATACGCAAGGGGCTCCGACGTTAACTTGCCCTGTTTACGCCAGCGCAGAATGTCCCGGTTCCGAATTTCTTCCCCGTTTAATTCAACCCGGCGCTCGTGTACAATCGCTGCGAAAACCTGCTCTTTTGTGGATACAGGATACTTCGCCGTTGGGTACGCAGGCATGGCTACGCTAGGCCGGTTGCGAATCATGTTCAGGTACGTAACGGCACCGGCCGAGTTGCCCAGTTCGTTTTCGCACTCCGCCATCGACAGCAGCGTTTCGGCGTAGCGCATAATGCGTTGGTTGATGCCGCCCGTTGTCGACACGCCTGCTTTATACATCAGGGTGAACTTCCGCCAGCTTACTTTCTGCTCCTTGCCGTCGACCATCGAGCCGAATCCGTTCTGCTGGGCGTCGGTCAGGACGTCCTGATCCCGGTTGTATCGGTCGCCGGTCGTGTAGAACGATTTCGCGTAACGCGGGTCGGTCTTCGTGTCGCCTTTGCTGGTTTTCTCAAACTCGGCCAACAGGCTGTTCGATGGGATAATGTTGCGCCAGCCGATGCCCGAGTACTCCTGCGTCCGAACGGTTTCTTCGCCGGCCGAAGCGCCGTCGGCATCCCCGTTCCAGTTGAACGTACCGCCCGAGGGCAGGAAGTTTATTTCCCAGATGGATTCTTTATTAAATTCGGTTTCTTCGATAAAGTTATCCGAATACTCATCCACCAGTTGATACGTTCCTGAGCTGATGATTTTCTGAAGCTCCGTTTTGGCATTGGCGTAATCACCCTGGAACATATACACCCGAGCCAGCAGCATCGTCGCGGCTCCTTTCGTCGCCCGGCCCTGATTCGCTGCATCATACGTAGCAGGCAAGGCTTCCTGAGCCGCTTTCAGATCCGCGATGATGAACGCGTACACTTCGGCTTCTGGGGCACGGGCCGCAGCCCCCGCCAACGAGGTGACGTAATTTTTGTAAAGCGGAACCGCTCCCCACAGACTCACCAGCTCGAAATACGACCAGGCCCGCAGAAACTTAGCCTCACCTACTGCCTGCGTAGCTACCGCTGGCGTAAGCCCCGTTGCGGCCGCTGCTTTGTCGATGACTACGTTGGCCCGGTGAATGACTCGGTACGCGCCCGTCCAGACCGAACCAGACACTGAATTGCCCGTATCATGAACGCCGGTCAGCAACTGATTTCGCGGGGTTTCGAGCTGTCCACCCCCCGACGATACGTCGTCGGAACGCAGGTCGTGGGTGAAAAACCACTCACGGGCTACTAAGTTCGTCGACTGCAACGCAGCATAAATGCCGTTCGTCGCACTCCGGATCTGAACATCCGTTTTGAAGTAGCTGTCCGTTGTAACTGCGTTGGGGTTCAGTTGATCGAGCACTTTTTCGTTACAACTCACCGTTAGGCCGAGCAACAAAGCGCCGACAAAAAAATACTGCCTTTTCATCGAAAATGTCAGGTTTTAAGTTCGTCTAAACAATTAGAATGTGATTTGAAGACCCGCCAGTACCGTACGAGCCTGCGGATAGTTTGCGTAATCGATACCACTACGTAACAGCGTACCGTTGCGCGAGCCGATTTCCGGATCGTAGCCCGTGTACTTCGTGAAGGTCAGCAGGTTCTGGCTGGATACGTATACCCGAACTTTGCTAACAACGCCATTGGTCAGACCTGACAGCGATTTGGCTGGGATCGAATACCCGATGGTCAGATTTTTCAGGCGCATGTACGAACCATCTTCAACGAAGCGATCCGATGTCCGGCTGTTGTTGTTAGGATCACCACTCACCGCCCGAGGGATGTTCGTGTTGGTGTTGGTTGGCGTCCAGGCGTTCAGCACCTCAGTGCCGGCGTTGAACAGGCGCAGCATACCCTGGGTCACCACTTTTGTACCGTTGTAAATCTTGTTGCCGTAGGTGCCCTGTAAGTATAGCGTGAAATCGAAGTTTTTGTACGAACCGGTGAAGTTTGCTCCGTAGTTAAACTTAGGTAAGTAGCTGCCTAAGTACGTCCGGTCGTTCGCATCGATTTTACCATCGCCGTTGATGTCCCGGAACCGAATGTCGCCCGGTGCGGCTTTGTCCTGATACAGCGATTTGTCGTTTCCGTCGATGGCGTTAGCTGCGTTGATTTCAGCCTGATTCTGGAAGATACCGTCTACCACCCAGCCATAGAACGACTGAATCGGCTGGCCAACTTCGGTTTTGGTAAGATCAAACCCGCCGTAGTCGGCATTCTGACCAGCATAGATCGACGCGGTTGGCGTAGCTAGGCTTAGCACCCGGTTGCGGGTGATGCCGATGTTCGCCGACAGATTCCAGCGGAAATCACCTTTCGCATAGTTATAGCCCGCCTGGAACTCATAGCCCCAGTTTTTCATGCTGCCAATGTTTGCCACCGGCGCTGCGCTATACCCAATCGAGTTTGGAATCGGAACGGCCAGAATCAGCCCGTCCGTAAAGCGGTTATAGACTTCGCCCGTGAACGTAATGCGGTTGTTGAACAAGCCCACATCGACACCTACGTTGACCATGTCGGTCGTTTCCCACTTCAGATCGGTGTTACCCAGCGCGTTGAAGTACGAACCTAAGCCGTTGGCACTACCGAACGGATATGCCGTTGCATCGGCCTGCACCAGCGACTGCCAAGCGTAGTTGTTGATGCCATTGAAGCCCGTGCGACCGTAGCTGGCCCGTAGTTTCAGTTCGGAGAGTTGTGGCAGACCTTTCATGAACCCTTCCTGGTTGATACGCCAGCCCACCGAGGCTGATGGGAAGTTACCCCACTTGTTACCCGGCGCGAACAGCGAAGAACCGTCCCGGCGAATCGACGCGCTGATCAGGTATTTGCCGTCGAAATCGTAATTGACGCGGCCGACGTACGAAATCAGGTCGGTTTCAGCGCGGGTGCTCGTGATAGCGGGGTTACTTACGCCCTGAATAACGTCAAGATCGTTGTTAGGGCGGGTACCCGATCCAGTCAGACCGGTCGACAGAACTTTCTGGGTTTCAGCGACGGCCAGCAGGCTAAGGCTGTGCTTGCCGAACGTTTTATCGAACGAAAGCTGGTTCGTTACCGTCTGTGCGATGTTGGTGTTGCGCGTCTGCTGCACCGTAGCCGAGGTACGCTGTACGTAGCCGTCGTTATAAATTGGGTTAAACGTACTGCCGTTGGCAAAACCTAAATCGACACCGTAGTTGAACCGATATTTCAGATAGCTTGTCAGCCGCACATCCGCGTAGAAAGTAGCGAACGCCTTCAAAAACTTCGTTCGGGTGACGTCTAAGGCGGGAGCACGAAGCGGGTTTTCCGGGTCAGAACCATCAGCAGCCGTTGGGGCGCTGAAACCGCCTACTTTGGTAGGGTCCGTAGCGGGCCAGTAGGGCATCATTCGGATGGCGTGCATCAACTGAGACCGGTCGCCCGTGGTTTCACCGCGCTGGTTGCTGTAGGCTGCGGTCAGCGTCTGGCCAATCGACAGGAACTTGGCAACCTGGTGATCGGAGTTCAACCGTAACGAGCCCCGCTCAAAATCAGTACCGCGCATAATACCGTCCTGTTTGAAGTAACTGCCGGATGCGAAAAAGCGCGATGCCGAATTACCACCCGATAGCGAAAGTTGATGCTGCATGATCGGTGCTGTGCGGAACAGCTCATTCTGCCAGTTGGTTTCGGTCTGCGCGAACGTCTGCGTAGCGCCAGCGTAGATAGGCTGGTTCAGGTTGCTCAACCGGGCAGGTAAGGCAATACCCGCGTTGGATGTCAGCGCCGTTGCGTATTGTACGTACTGATCGCGGTTAAGAACGTCGATTTTGTTGGTCGTATTTTGAACCCCCACGTACGAATCGATCGAAATCCGAACCTTGCTGTCCCGGCTTCCTTTTTTGGTCGTAATCAGGATAACCCCGTTCGAGGCTCTCGAACCGTAAATCGCGGCTGAACTCGCGTCTTTCAGGACTTCAAGCGACTCAATATCGTTGGTGTTGAAGCTGTTAAGGTCGCCCGTTGGCACACCGTCAATGACGTAAAGTGGACCTGATGCGTAGTTGATCGAACCAATCCCGCGAATCTGTACGATCGGCGAACTGCCAGGACCCCCGTTGTTCACAACTGATACGCCGGGTACCCGACCTTGCAGGGCCGATGATACGTTCGGTACCGGAAGCGCGGTGAGTTCTTTGGGTGTTACAGTTGAAACGGCGCCCGTCAACGAAGAGCGTTTTTGCGTACCGTAGCCTACAACGACTACTTCTTCGAGCGCACCGGCGTCGCTTTCCAGCGAAACATTAATTACCGACTGATTACTGACGGTAATCTCTTGTTTCTTATACCCGATGTAGCTGAATACGAGCACGGTATTTCCGTTTGGAACGTCGATCCGGTAAGCTCCGCGCGCATCGCTGGCCGTTCCGCGCGTTGTTCCTTTAATCTGAATATTGACCCCTACGAGTGGGCTGCCTTGTTCGTCGAGCACCGTACCCGAAACGGTTTGATCGAGGGCGTGTGCCCGCACGACCGTAGTGAGCGCAAGCAGGAATAAGACCTGGTAGAGACGAGGTCGCAGAAATTGATGCAGGAAGCGGCTAAGTTGTAATGAATTCGACATAAGTAGAAAGGTTATTGGTTTTTTAACGTGCGGAGTCTGCTTAAAGCAGATTTAACGGAGATTCACGACCCGCTGAGGCTGGATCAGCATGGATGGGTTAGAGGATCAACTGAGCATAGGTTTAGAATAAGGGTTAAGGAGTGAAAAGAGCAGGTTTACAGGTTATTATAAAGCATTTAGAAAAAGAAAACTCTGTTATTCTTATAAGCGAGGAACCAATTGGTTAACCTAGTATGTGTCAAACTGACACTTTAATCTACAGTCGAATAATGGCTTGATAATGAAATAATACGAACTTGTCGACGATGATGAGTGCTATTTTGTATGATCTACGTGCAAATATAGAAACTATGAAGATTATAGCAATCGATTGCACAATAATAAGATTTTTTAAAATATCGTTTTTGTATACAAAGGAATTTTCAAATTCTATACATACGCTCAGTCAGTAAAAACTACTACGTTCTTCAGCAGAGCTTAGAGATGTGAGTAGTTTTAGGCGAAAGGGGGGAAGTGAAAGGGCGCTGTATTAGGCGTCAAATACTAGTGCAAGGCGTTTTGGGAGCTAGCTGGCTCGGTAGAAACCCTGGTCGATGACGACTTATATCCACTGCACAAAATAGAATGTATTAAGCTTTATTGTCAGTAACGCAGTCTAAAAATTTGAGCAATCGGTTGCATACAATCAAGGTTAAGGTAAGCCTTTCTAGGCTGTAGAAGTTGTTAAGCCAAGTGATAAAGGTTTTGCTGACGTGTTATGGAGCCTGGTGTCAGCTTTTCAGCATGCAGGAAGTGAATCATACATGTTGAACCCTTGGCAATTGTGAGCTGCCGATTTTAATGTCCAGGGTTTATAATTGATATTCATCATACGAGTCTTTGATATAGGTTATCAGTAGATTTTTATGCGTTTTTGCATTACGTGTGTAACCGATTGCAAAGGCAAAACACAAGAAGGTCGTGCTAGCACGACTACCGCTCAAACCGTGATTTATTCAGATTTTACCCGTATGATTTCATTGTATTACCGACAGCTACGTTTCTATTCTTTTCCGAAAATACTCCTGATCTGTTTTTTATCACTGGCAGGCTATCTGGCGCAGGCTCAACTGCGTTTGCCCAAATTGATCAGTAATGGTATGGTGTTACAACGCGATGCCAAGTTGAGAATATGGGGCTGGGCAAAGCCGGGCGAACGGATTACGTTACGTTTTAAGAACAAGAATTTCAAAACCGTAACCGATGCCGCTGGGAAGTGGCAGGTCGAGTTGCCGCCAATGCCAGCGGGTGGCCCGTTCACGATGGACATTGCCGGTAGTTCCCAAATTAAACTAACCAATATTCTGATTGGTGACGTCTGGTTTTGCAGTGGACAGAGCAACATGGTTCACCAACTGAACATCCACGACGTTACGTATGCAAAAGAGATTGCGGCCGCCAATGATCCGCAGATCCGGCAGTTTTGGGTACCGACGCTTACAAACCTCCAGACTCCGCAAAGCGATCTGCCAACGGCGCAGTGGAAGGCCGCTGTAGGCGAAGACGTTCGGCCTTTTTCGGCGGTGGCTTACTTCTTCGCCAAGAAGATTCACGAAAAATACAACGTACCGGTTGGGATCATCAATGCCAGCGTGGGGGGCACACCAATCGAAGCCTGGATAAGCGAAGAAGGGTTAAACGACTTTGCTACGCTAAAATCCACTATCGAAAAAAACAAAGACACTACGTATATCAACGGCCTGGCCCGACGGGCTGCCACCGCGCCCCGGCCTGCGCCCCCGGTCGATTTAGGGCTGGCGGGTACTACAAAATGGTATGATGTAGCGTATACACCCAAAGGCTGGCGCTCGATCAATATTCCCGGCTATTGGGAAGATCAGGGCGTCAAAGATTTGAACGGCATAGTGTGGTACAGACGCGAAATTGAAGTGCCGGCTTCAATGGTGGGTAAACCCGCTAAGGTTTTTCTAGGCCGAATTGTCGATGCCGACGAACTATACATCAATGGTAAATCAGTCGGTAAAACGACCTATCAGTATCCCCAGCGTCGATATAGCGTGCCCGCCGACGTATTGAAACCGGGAAAGAACATATTTGTCGTACGTGTCACCAATATGGGGGGGAAGGGAGGCTTTGTGCCCGATAAACCGTATTGTCTGTTCGCGGGTGCCGATACGGTTGATCTGAAAGGAAGCTGGTCTTATAAAGTAGGCACTGCCTTCCGACCTATAGCGGGTGGAGGCTTTGGGGGCGGAATTGCGGCCCAGAATCAGCCAACGGCATTGTACAATGCCATGGTTGCTCCCGAAATTAATTATGCCATTAAAGGATTTTGCTGGTACCAGGGCGAGAGCAACGCCGGACGGCCTGAGGAATATGAACAGTTGCTACCAGCTTTGATCAACGACTGGCGACGTATCTGGAAACAGGGTACGCTGCCGTTTCTGTACGTACAACTGCCGGGATTTATGGATTACAACTACCAGCCCTCCGAGAGTAACTGGGCCATCCTGAGAGAAGCGCAGCTAAAAGCTTTGTCAATCCCGAATACGGCGATGGCCGTGGCGATTGATCTGGGCGAGTGGAACGATATTCACCCTGACAACAAAAAAGACGTGGGAGAACGTCTGGCGCTGGCCGCCCTGAGAACTGCCTACAAAGAAGACCTGGTTTATTCGGGTCCGCTCTATCAGTCATCGACCGTTGACGGTAATAAAATTGTCATCAGCTTCGCGAACACGGGCGGTGGGCTGATCACCTATGATGGGGAAGACCCCGGTGAGTTTGCTATTGCGGGCAGTGATAAAAAATTCGTCTGGGCAAAAGCTAAAATCGAAAACGGTAAAGTGATCGTGTGGAGCGACGAAGTGACGAACCCGCAATACGTCCGTTACGCCTGGGCTGATAATCCGGTAAACCCGAATTTGTACAATAAAGAAGGACTCCCAGCCTCGCCATTCAGAACCGATAAATAAACGTATTCCTAAATCTACAGAATCTACATGCCTGCCAAATGATTTGAGTTGATCGAATAACACGTGAAAGCCGCCCGGTTGAAGAAATAGGTTGCTATACCTAAACTTCACCGGGCGGCTTTTTCATTTGGTTGATTTGAAAATTAACCGTTGAGGTTACCTCGAGTCGCACCTGCGTCAGCAATGCCAGCAGTTGTCATGAACCAGTCTACGTAATGTGGCCTACGTGCGACGACAGGCCGGGCCCGGACTCTAAGTTTCTGCCGGACCAATCCGCCTTAAATCAATTTCGGGTGTAGATAGTTAGACGAATAACAGTGGGGATGATTAGTTCCTGCTGCAATAAGCGGTAAACCTGTATACGATGTCAAATCTTTTGTCTCCAATTACTATCCGGACTGTTCAGCTTAAAAATCGGATTGTTGTATCACCTATGTGCCAGTACTCCAGCGAGGATGGGTTTACCAACGACTGGCACCTGGTTCACTTGGGTAGCCGCGCGGTGGGTGGGGCCGGTCTGATTTTTACGGAAGCCACCGCCGTATCCGCGGAAGGACGGATCACGCCCGACGACCTGGGCATCTGGAAAGACGAACATATCGCCGGTTTAAAGCGGATTACGAGTTTTATCGACGCGAACGGTTCCGTAGCGGGTATTCAGCTAGCCCATGCGGGTCGGAAAGCCAGCCACCGGCGGCCATGGGAGGGAGGCAGCGCGATTGCGCCAGACGAAGAGCGGGGTTGGCAGACCGTTGCGCCAAGTGCGGTTCCTTTCCTTGAAACGGAGCCATTGCCAACGGCGTTGGACGAAGAAGGGCTCGAAAAGGTCTGTTCCGATTTTGAAAAAGCTGCCAAAAGGGCCATTGAGGCTGGTTTCAAAATTGCCGAAATTCATGCGGCACATGGGTACCTGCTGCACGAGTTCCTGTCGCCCCTGAGTAACCAACGTACCGACGCCTATGGTGGCTCGTTCGAAAACCGAATCCGGTTGCTGCTGGACGTAGTAAAGCGAGTGCGCAACGTATGGCCAACCGAGTTTCCGCTGTTCGTTCGTATTTCGGCCACGGACTGGACCGAAGGCGGCTGGACGGCTGACGACTCCGTTGCCCTAGCGACGGTACTCAAAGACCGGGGTGTTGACGTAATCGACTGCTCGACGGGTGGTAACGTACCGAAGGCCAACATACCGTCTACGCCCGGTTATCAGGTTGAATTTGCCGAACGGATCAAACGGGAAACGGGCATGGCAACCGCGGCTGTTGGATTAATTACGTCCGTTGAACAGGCAGAAGCCATTCTGGCCAGCGGGCAGGCCGATCTGATCTTGTTAGCCCGTGAGTTTTTGCGTGATCCGTATTTCCCGCTGCATGCCGCTCACAAACTGAGCGAAGACGTGCGCTGGCCGGTGCAATACGAACGGGCGAAACCCCGATGAATAAAGCAGCGGACCTCTCCGATTTGAGCCGCAGACAGGTGCGTTCACAGCACCATGAACACAAACCGGGTTGATACGTAGTAAAAGCCATTTTAAAACAGCTATATGGAATACAGAAAACTGGGAGAATCAGACTTATCGATATCAGTAATCACCTTCGGCGCGTGGGCTGCTGGTGGGTGGATGTGGGGCGGAACCGAACGTAACGGCGCTATTGAAGCCATCCGGGCTTCGTATGATCTGGGCGTAACCTCTATTGATACGGCCGCTATTTATGGGCAGGGAGCCAGCGAGGAAATCGTGGGTGAAGCCATCAAAGGATTGCCGCGCGACAAAGTGCAAATCCTGACCAAGTACGGGATGCGCTGGGATCTGGCCAAAGGCGATTTCGGCTTCAAAAGTCAGGACAACAACGGGAACCCCATCGATGTCTATAAATACTCGGGCAAAGAAAGCATCATTAAAGAATGCGAAGACAGCCTGAAGCGGCTCAGGACGGATTATATTGACCTGTACCAGATGCACTGGCCCGACAAAACAACGCCCATCGAAGAGAGTATGGAAGCCGTTTTGCGGCTGATTGAACAGGGAAAAGTACGTGAGGCCGGCGTCAGCAACTACAACGTAGCGCAGATGAAGCAAGCCGAAAGCGTGCTAAAACTAGCCTCGAATCAGGTGCCGTTCAGCATGATCAACCGAGGAATTGAAGAGGAATTGGTACCGTATTGCCTGAAAAACAACAAGGCGATTCTGGCCTATAGCCCGATGGAGCGTGGGCTGCTGACGGGTAAGATTAAACCGGGCCATCAGTTTGCCGAAGGAGACCACCGGGCGGGTTATAGGTTCTTCAAGCCTGAGAACATTGAGCAGACCGACCAGTTTCTGCAAAAGATCAAGCCATTGGCCGATAGCAAAAACGCCAGTTTGGGCCAGTTAGTCATCCGTTGGACCCTCGAGCGGCCGGGTATCACAGTGGCGTTGGTGGGCGCTCGTAACGCTGAGCAGGCCATTCAGAACGCCAAAGCGATTGATATCCAATTGTCGGCCGACGAAATTGAGTTTATTAATCAGCAACTCGACCAACTAGAACTGGTATAAGTTCCGAATAGAGCAAGAGCTGGTAACGTGGCGTTGGATTCTTGCTCTGACGCCACGTTTTTTTATAAGAAAGCATATGTAACGGCCGTGTTTAGCAAACTGAACCGCGATTTCCTGGTTATCAGAAAAAGGCATTACTCAACCAAAATACTAGAATAGTGGAAAATAGACTTGATAAAAAAGTCGCCATTGTAACCGGGGGCGGCTCCGGTATTGGCGAGGCCATCTGTAAGAAATTTGCGCAGGAAGGTGCCCGGGTTGTTGTTGCCGGATTCCCCGAAGACCCTGTTGATGCTGTCGTCGCCGAGATTGAGCAACAAGGCGGCATAGCGGTTCCCTTTAAAGGGGATCTGTCTGTAGAAGCTAATGCGAAGGCTTGTGTGGAATTAGCCGTGCGCATGTATGGGAAACTCCATATTCTGATCAATAATGCGGGTGTTTTCCCGGAAACAAACTACTTGCAGGATTTCTCGGAAGAAGCGTTCGATTACTTGGTCAAAAACAATATCAAAACGACTTTCCAGATGACAAAGGCGGCTCTTCCGGAACTGCAAAAAACGAAGGGCAACATTGTTACGGCCGGGTCGGAAGCCGGGCACATGGGCGAACCCCAGGCCACTCCGTACGGAGGCACCAAAGGCTTTAATCACGCGTTTGCGAAAGGGCTGGCCAGTGAGCAGGCTCATTTTGGCGTACGGAGTAATATCGTTGCGCCCGGACCGGTCGATACCGCCTGGACGCACAGCAGCACCGGCCCGATGGATCCCGAAATGGAAAAATCTACGACGGCCGGTACGTTGATGGGACGTCGCGGAACACCCGAAGAGGTTGCCAATGTATACCTGTTCGTCGCGTCTGATGAGGCTTCGTACGTAACGGGTGCGATTTATTACGTCGACGGCGGCACAACTATCGCCAAAGGACCAATGGGCGAAAAGGCCGCCGATAATCTGAAAAAGGAACCGACTGGCGAACTGGAATTGCAGCACGCCAAAGATGGCCATACCGCAATCCGGTAAAAAACGCTTCAGTCACCCAAGCCAATCGGCCAGCCAGTACGTACTGGCTGGCCGATTGCGTAGTAACGAATCACAATACCGATGTTTCGGGGAGATACGAAACCGTCTCTATTGCTTGTCTGCCGGGGTTTACCGTTCTTTCGGCAAACAACTCGTTATCCTCGCATGGAATCACAATCCTATTCCCAGCACCAACCTCCTTTTTTAACCGCTGAGCAGGTCAGGCGTGAGCAGGCCGCTTTTATGACCCAGGTATACGGCTGGATGACCGTCGCGCTGCTGGTTACGGCTACCATTTCCATCTGGGTGGCGAGTACGCCCGCCGTTCTGGAACTGATCTTTGGCAATCGACTGGTATTCTACGGCTTGTTGATTGGCGAAGTCGGGCTGGTTATGTATTTGTCGGCGGCTGTGCAGCGCGTATCGGCAAAGGCTGCAACGGCTATGTTTATAGGCTATGCGGTGATGAATGGCCTCACGCTGGCCTCTATTTTTATACTGTATACTGGCGGCTCCATTGCCTCTACCTTTTTTGTGACAGCCGGTACGTTCGGGGCCATGAGTGCGTATGGCTACTTCACGAATCGTGACCTGACCTCGTGGGGCGGTTTCCTGCTGATGGCCCTGATTGGGCTCATCATTGCCACGGTCGTCAACCTGTTCTGGCAGAACGAAACGCTCTACTGGATCGCCACCTATGCCGGTGTGCTGATTTTTGTGGGGTTAACGGCCTACGATACGCAGAAAATCAAGCAGATGAACATCATTGGCAACGCCGGTACCGACGAGGATCGGAAAGAAGCGATTATGGGTGCCTTAACGCTATATTTGGATTTCATCAATATGTTCCTTTATCTGTTACGTCTGTTTGGTCGTCGCCGGTAATTGTCAATGAATTAATCAGCCCAAAGTACTCAACTACCGAGTACTTTGGGCGCTTTACCTCTCTTTTTTTCTCGTTTTATTGAATGCGTATTTTCTTTACTTATTTAGCATTGGCCGCGCTGGCCATTTCGTGTAATTCAAAATCAGACCCTTCGCCGGACGCCAAACCGGCTCCTGAATACATAGTATCGACAGTTGCCGGAAGCGACATAGAAGGATATCGGGATGGCAAAGGCACGGCAGCCCAGTTCTATAGCCCGGCGAGCCTTGTCTGCGACCAACAGGGTAACGTGTATGTAGCCGACCAGGGCAATCATCGAATTCGAAAAATAACCCCGGATGGTACCGTAACGACTGTGGCTGGAGGGGGCTCCGGCGATGAGTGGAAGGAGAACAAAGACCCGCTCAAAGCTGCCTTGCATCGACCGCATTATCTGTCGCTGGCACCGAATGGCGATTTGGTCATCTCGGAATCAGGAGGGCGCTATTATGACAAAGCAAACGTCCTATTCCGCACGTTCTCAGCGACCAACGGTGTTGTAAATTATAGCTACGTAAATCCACCACAATCCTTCGACAGGATGAATTATGGCAACGGGGGCGTAGTGCAGGACAAAGCGGGCAATTACTACCTGCTGGAGTATGATCATATCCGAAAAATATCGCCACAAGGCGTTCATACCCCCGACTGGGTAACCAATATTGATACCAGAGGGAGTCAACAGACTGGTAATCTTCTGGCCATGGATACCCAGGGAAATCTGCTTTTTCCGTCTGGCATAAGCGCTCTGCTGGATGGCGGAATTACCAAAGTGGCTTCGGATGGCTCCGTAACGTACCTGAAAGGAGGGCCAGTGGGCAGCAGATCGACCGAAGGTAAACTGTCTTCTGTCTATTTAGGCCCAATTCATTTGCTAACGATTGATTCGCAGAATAATCTGTACGTAGTGAATGCTGGCAGGGAAATGGTTTATGATCAGGTCATCAAAATCAGTCCCGACGGTATGGTAACGTTTCTGGCCGGGGGCTCGGGCGAAACGTATAAAGATGGCAAGGGTAAAGAGGCCCAGTTTCAGCATATTGAGGGCATTGCGGTTGATAACCAGGGTACGGTATACGTAGCAGATTACAATCGAATTCGTAAGATTACGCCTGTTCAATAGCGCTCTTCATGGTACCGATTTAGTAAGCTATTCTGCGTACCAGATGCTGTAAATGAATAAGTTATCTGGCATACAGAGGAGCACTCAAAACACTTTGCCGGATGAAACAGTAGTTAAGGGTGATCAACTATTTAACTACACGATACTATGCGTTGGCTAGGAGGACGCGAAAGCGATAATGTTGACGACCGTCGCGGGAGCAGTGGCGGAGGATTAGTCGTTGGTGGTGGTATTGGCACCATCGTCGTGGCTCTGATTTATATGCTGCTCGGGGGTGATCCAACCGATATAACCAACCGACAAACTGGCTCTCAGGTAACCCAGGCACCAACCAGCCCGCAGGCTGATGACGAAGCCGCCCGGTTCACAAGACGGGTGCTTACGAGCACAGAGGATGTCTGGACGGAGTTATTCGCCCAGCAGGGCCTGCAGTACCGCAAACCGGTTCTGGTTATGTTCCGGGGGGCTACAACTTCGGGTTGTGGTACCGCGCAGGAAGCGATGGGCCCCTTTTACTGCCCGGCCGACCAGAAAGTGTACATCGATCTGTCGTTCTACGATGAGCTGGCTCGTCGGTTTCAGGCACCCGGTGATTTTGCGATGGCGTACGTGATTGCGCATGAGATTGGGCACCATGTTCAGAATCAACTGGGCATTATGGATAAAGTCGACCAGTTCCGTCAGCAGGGAATCAGCAAGCGCGACTATAACAAAGTGTCCGTGCGGCTGGAATTGCAGGCCGATTATCTCGCTGGCGTTTGGGCTAACCACGTACAGGGGAAAAGGTTTGAGTTCGAGCCCGGCGATATTGAGGAAGGACTTACGGCCGCTAATGCCATCGGTGACGATAAAATTCAGGAACAGACGCAGGGGCGCGTCGTGCCCGATGCCTTTACGCACGGTTCGTCGGCGCAGCGGGTCTACTGGTTCAAAAAAGGCTTAAAAACGGGTGATATCAACCAGGGCGATACGTTCAACAGCCGCGAAGACGCTAGTTTGCAGTAATATAGTTCAACCCTAGAAGGCCCAATGACGAAGCGTTATTGGGCCTTTTTTATGGAAAATGGATCAATTGCCAGTCCGTTAAAAAAGCAATTGCAGCGGTATTTGAGTTTATAGACTACGATTACAGCAAGCAGCGGTTTATAAGCCATGCTTCGCAACGTTTACTCAACTTGAAGAACAGGCAGTTATGCCGCGTATAAAGATATGAAAACAGGACTCATCGTTTTATCGATACTACTAATGAGAGGAGCTACCCTTGCGCAAACCAAACCCGCTGCCGCGACTCCACCCGCCATTGTTTCAATCGTCGAAAGTGTTACGGGGAAGGATTTTGAACCCGATACGGCCTATGCCGCCTTATCGGATGAAGACAAAACCTTACTGGCTAAGGAGCCGGTCGCCAACTGGGGACTGCCGCAGGAGTCGGGCAACAATATGATGTATTATAACCTCATTATTGGCACCCGATCGTACCAGCTTGTCATTGTCAAGTCGCCTAAAGTGTCGTTACCGACCGCAACCTTACTCCGTTTCACCGACCCCAAATCGAAACCCGAGCCCATTGCCCGCGGTACGTTGAAGTCGAAGGAAGAAAAAGCAAAATAACCGCTTTAGACACTTGAACAGGTCTGGTCTGCTACGTAGCCAGACCTGTTTTGTTACATAGAATCAGGAGTAGGGCCGGTCGTGAATAATTCGCGAACGATTTAGCTTGTGCCGAGTAGTTACCAATATGCAATGCTTTGCGTAACGAGCGAATGACTCCTGGTTTATGGTCACTATCAGCAATCCCACAGCCGCTGTTTTCCTTTGTCTGCTCACCATGCTCTTTTGGGGGTCGTGGGCAAATGCCCAGAAATACGTAACAAAGTCAGCACCGCTGTACGTTTTCTACCGCGACTATGTCTACGGGATTCTGGCAACTTCCATCCTGGTTGCGTTTACGTTAGGTAGTTTTGGTGAAGAGGGGCGACCGGTAATCGCCGATCTGCAGCAGGCTGCGCTACGTAACATCCTAATGGCACTGGCAGCCGGGGCCGTGTTCAACCTGGGGAATATGCTGCTGACGGTGGGGATGAGCATCGCGGGTATTTCGGTCGCCATGCCAGTTGGTACGGGACTGTCCTTAGCCATTGGATTAGTCGTAAACTATCTGGCGGAGCCTAAAGGCAGCGTAGCACTGCTGGCAGTAGGGGGCGGGGCCATTATCGTCGCGATGGTCTTCAGTGCCCTGGCGTATAAGGAAAAACAAAGCCAGGGTAATCAGTCAGAATCGCAGGGCGGTAACAACCGGGGTATCTGGATCGCGCTGGCGGGTGGATTAGCCGCGGGTTTCTTTTTTCGGATCATCTCCGACGCAATCGCCAAAGACTTAACCAAACCCGAAGCGGATTTACTGACGCCCTATAGCGGGCAACTTTTATTCGCGATTGGGTTAGCCATCAGCAACCCGTTGATTGAGTGGCTCGTCCGTCGATTTGCCTTACCCGACGAGGATGGTCAACCGAATTATCAGCAAACCGGACGTCGCGAACACCTGGCCGGTTTAGGGGGTGGGTGCATCTGGGGGCTGGGACTGATTATGTTGCTGATCGGCTCGAAGCAGGCGGGCGATGCGGTATCGTTTGGGCTGAGCCAGGGCGCAACCATCGTTTCCGTGCTTTGGGGCCTGTTCGTCTGGCATGAATTCAAAGACGCGCCCCCCAAGGCAAACCGCTATCTCTGGCTCATGGGCATCACTTACGCGGTCGGACTCGTCCTAATCGTACTAGCCCGGTCGGAATGATTACTCCATCACCACGCAGCTATAAGCTGGCAGCGAGCTGTCATAGCATAGAAACTATTCTGTCTGGCTTAACTATACTGAGTCAAAGCCTGCGCTAAACAAGCCTGGATCCGTTCGCGCAATACCGATGGCTCTAAAACCTCTGCGTCTGGTCCGAACTCAAGAATTTTGGCTTCCAACTCTCGATTTAATTCCACCGTTAACTGAACGAGCAGGCAACCGTCGGGTTGTTCCTCTGTTTGTTGTGATACATGCAGCTTTTTAGTTAATACGTAGTTTCGTCTCGTCTGACTAAAGCGTAACAGCACCTGTACAGGGGCGCTTCCTTTAGTAACACCGATTCGGTTCTCGAAGTAGGTTCGGGCGTTAAACGGTCGTGCTGCAACCGACAGGGCGGTAGCCGTTACGGCGTTGATTCGGTCGAGGGCATAGGTTTGCAGGGCGTCTGTATCTTCGCGCCAACCGAATAGGAACCACCGGCTATTGAACTGACGTAACAAAACCGGCCGAACCGCAAAGGTTGACGGTTCTTGGTCAAAGGGTTCGTAGGTTAGCATGACGATCGCATTCGATAAAATTCTTCGATACAGCGGCAAAAGATGTTGACGCCCTTTCAAATCGGGCTCGTCGAACTGAAGTACGTCAGTCTGGTTCGTGCTGAGTTGAGCCGACCGCTGCTCAAGCCGGAGTAATAAATCTTCTAATCCGGCAAATTCTGGTTTCCTGGATAACTGACGTACAAGGGCTAGCACTTCGTCCAGCGTGCCGGCAAAGCTGTCGTCCAGCCCCTCAAAAATCGAATAACTTTCTTCGTACTTGAACCCATGCCAGCGGTTGGCCCGTTCGGGTAAGGGCGCGTTGAGTTCATCACGCAGAAAAGCAATGTCAGTCGCAATGGTTCGTTCCGTTACGCCTTCGTGAATCTCCTGGCAGGCCTGGGTGAGCATTGCCAGGTCATAACTCTTCCCGGTGCGAAAGAGCCGATGTAGTTGTAACACCCGTTGCAGCCGAAGTTGGCTGATAGCTCCGTCAGTTTTTGCCATGTTCCAAACTGTTTTTCGTGAAAGTAGTCATCAACTACAATAAATTGGTAATTGATGGGGCTTGTTTTGTAGCAGAACCAACGCCAACCAGATGACGTCGACTGATACTACTACGATTTTCAACCACTTGCCGTTTACGGCAACCCGTGAACAAGCCAATGCCTTATACGAGTTGGAGGAGTTCGTAGCTGCTGACTGTTCCGACGACATCTTTGTCTTACAGGGAGCCGCCGGTACGGGAAAAACGTCATTAGTTAAAGCGCTGGTCGATCATCTCGAAGCTAGTGCCATCCGGTATTTTCTGGCAGCGCCAACGGGCCGGGCGGCTAAAGTGATAAGTCAGAAAGCAAATGCGTTAGCGCATACCATCCACCATATTCTGTATACACCCGAAACGTTGGCCGATGACCGGGTGATGCTGATTCGTCGTCCCAGTGCCGACGAGCCGTACAGTGTGTATATCATTGACGAAGCGTCGATGATT
The DNA here is from genome assembly GCF_054780635.1 of Spirosoma knui. Classification (NCBI taxonomy): domain Bacteria; kingdom Pseudomonadati; phylum Bacteroidota; class Cytophagia; order Cytophagales; family Cytophagaceae; genus Spirosoma; species Spirosoma knui. The sequence goes on from NZ_BAAGVY010000002.1 coordinate 55,614, forward strand.
AGCGATCAGCGCGATGCCAGTGGGCAGTTTGTGGCCAACAACTCGTTGCTGTTTGATCTGCTCGACCACGTAAAGAAGGGGAACCGACGTAGTAAAGTGATTTTTATTGGGGACCGTTACCAGTTGGAGCCAGTAAACGAGTCGTTCTCTCCGGCGCTCAATGTCGACTACCTGAGAAGGAAATACTGCATGGACATCCGTACGGCCGAGTTAACGGAGGTCAAACGTCAGTCGGGAGATTCACCCATTCTGGCGCTGGCAACCGATCTGCGCCTACGTAGCGATGCGGGACTACCTTTAAACCGGCTCAACGTACCACGGCTGAAATGGTTTAGCGATGCCTTACGTCGGTATGAGCAGTTATATAATTCAAATCGTCCTGACAACGTAATAATGATTGCGTACAGCAACCGTGATGTGAACTACATAAATAATGCCGTTCGCAAACAGTTTGGATTCGCGGGCCAGCCATTGGCAGCAGGAGATTTAGTTGTGGTTCACGAAAACTGGACCGACGGGCACCGGTTACTCGTAAAAGGTGAAACCGGTCGTGTGGTTGCGGTTAATCCATCGACAAAAAGCAAGGCTGGACTTACGTTCATGCAGGCGGAACTGGCTTTTACGGACAGTGAGGAACAATCTTTAATCATACAGACGCAGGTGTTGCTGGATACAATATCGAGCGAAAAGGGCCAGATTGATGGCGACATGCTGCGAATGCTCAAAGCCGAGCGCATGGCCAAGAATCCAACGTATCGCCAAAGCGAACGGGCGCACAACGATCCGTACGTGGGAGCGATGCGACTGCGTTACGGTTATGCCTTGACTTGCCACAAAGCGCAGGGTGGCGAGTGGAACCATGTGGTGCTGCATCCGTGGTTTCGGCAGAACGATTACCGTTATGCGTACACCGCCGTCACGCGGGCGCGGGAGTCTGTGCTAAGCTGGGAGCAGGGCGGAGAGAACGTCGTGATGTGGCTGTAAACGCAGGCCGGGATTTTGTTTATATTGCGTACCGTCGATAATGAAGCTTACTTATGGAAACGTACTCTGTCGAAATACTCCATCCGAAAGCAACGAAGCTGTTGCAGGATTTAGCGGATTTAGAGTTGATTATTTTTAAACCTACGGGGCCATCGGTCAATATGGCTGATGAAGAGGAGAGAGCTAAAGCGCGGGAACGCATTATGCGGGGAGGGAGCCAAACGCTTGACGTTGAAGAGATGCTTGCGCATGTGAAAGAAACACGGGAACGTAAACTCCCGTTCTGGGACGAGTAATGAAGGCAGTAGCTATACTTTTTCTACAAATTACTAATATTATATATGACAACCTACATTGCTGATCGGATAGCTATAAATCCTGGTATCTGCAACGGACGGCCAATTATCCGGGGTATGCGGATTACAGTACAAACTGTGCTGGAGTTTTTGTTTGCTGGAACACCTCGCGAGGAGATTTTACATCAGTATCCGGTATTAGAGCCGGAGGACATTGATGCTTGTCTAAAATTCGCTATTGAATTAATGGATAAGCGTTACATAATCCAGGAAATTAAAGCTGCTGCCTGACGGAATGCCTAATTATCTGATCGACGTCAACTTGCCGTATTACTTCTCTCTTTGGAACTCAGAGGAGTATATCCATCAAATTGATATACAGAACGACTCGGAAGATTACGAGATATGGGACTACGCTAAAGAACGTGGTATGACGATCATTACTAAAGATGCAGACTTCTCGGATCGAATACTATTAAGTACACCTCCCCCTCGAGTGATTCATTTGCGTATAGGTAACGTATCAATGCGAGACTTTCATATGGCAATCGGCCGCATCTGGAATGATGTGACAGCATTAAGCCACGATAACAAACTAGTAACCGTTTTCAAAGACAGAATAGAAGCTGTCAATTAATTTTATGGCATACCTCAAAGGCTTCGGCCTCGAAAATTTTCGTGTCTTTAAAGAGTACACCTGGTTTGACTTTGCACCAATTACAATATTGGTTGGCCCAAATAGCTCAGGGAAAAGCTCGCTTATTAAGGCGTTGTTATTGCTAAAGGATAATTATGAAAGAGATATCTTATTCAGGCGAGTAAATAACGCAGTTCTAAAATTTGATGGTGGATCGCATAACTTAAGTAGCGGAAAAAATATAATTAATCTTGATACAAAGGATGATCAGTTTCGGTTTGTTTTCGATTATGATTTAAAAAGCTTTAAGGCAAAATTGATATATGAATTTATTTTTCAAGTAGATCAAGATGCTTCAGTTAAATACTCGTACGTTAGCATAAAGACCCAATCAGAAGAACTTTTATTTCGCTTAACTAATGAAAGTGTATACCTTAATATACCTCGTATTTTAGCATGTTTGGTTCCGGATCAGGAGTTGATAGATTCTATGGTAGTTTTAGATAAAACTGAAGAGGATGATTATCTTAATAAAATCTTCTATCAACATATTAAAGGTACAATTCGAAGCCAACTAGATAAAACTAGATTAATTAAAAAATTTTTCGGTACTAAAAGTTGGGAAGTTAATACTGTTTTATACGCAGATTACTTTGATAAGAACAAACCTTTTTATCAGCAGATTAATGTAGAAGATGAGAATGGTTATTATTATACAGATGAGGTATCTATATCTCAAGAAGAGTTCATAAACAACGTTATATCCGGTAGCTATATCAGTGCATGTGTACCGATATTTAACGAAGCAGGGCGGGCGTGGCTAACCAAGGAAAACGCTGAACAAGCTATGGAAGCCTTTCATTCCCTATTCGAATTGTTTAATTTAGAGAATAATGGAAAAGAGTTAGATCTATCTGCTAATTTTTCTCAATTAGGGAGCCTGCTGTACCTACCATCCATTAAAGGGCAATCAAAGCGCTCGTACCAATCTAACGAAGATCATGTTATAAACTCACTAATCAAGAGCTTCAAAGAATCATCCAATAATGGTATGAGCGAGTATTTGATGAGATGGCAGAAGACTTTTGGAATTGGTGAGATTACCATTAAGAGGGATGATCGTTTAGATGCTAATTATATTACAGTTAATGATCGTTCGCTAACAGATCTAGGGTTTGGTTTGAGTCAGCTAACTGCTTTATTAGTAATGATTGGTCTTCATGATAATCATAACAAAAATATACTTTTACTTGAAGAGCCCGAAGCTAACCTGCACCCCAAGTACCAGAGTCTTTTAGCTGATCTTTTGAGTGAAGCTAGTCGGCAAAATCAATTCATAATAGAAACCCATTCTGAGTACCTCATCCGTAAATTACAATATCTGACTGCGAAAGGAGAAATAAAACCAGAGGACACAGTTATTTACTACTTCAACGACCCAAACAACGTACCAGCAGGCGAGAAGCAGGTGAAGAAGATTAATATCTTAGAAGACGGTAGTTTATCCGATGATTTCGGACCAGGGTTCTATGATGAAGCAGCACACTGGAAATTTGAATTGTTACGTCTGAAAAATACGCGGAAGAATTAAACTATGAATACGATACATTTCGAGATATATATCGACCGTGATTTTGTAAAGGAAGTTGATGGAAAACAGTTGGCTTTCGATCGTGATCCAGATTTACAGGATTTTTACCGATTCCTGACTAAACTTCAAGGTGTTGATATAATAACGAATTATGATTCTTTGGACGAGCTTGAGAAAGTGGTTGACTCTTCACCTTTCTGGTTACGTTTATATGATGGTACTGTTATACCAATAATTCGAAAGGATTTTTGTAATGAGATTGGCAAGTCAAGCTTTTATGAAAACTCTACTGGTTTCAAGCTGTTTTTTGTTGAGCGCGACGATGTAGATGCGTTAAGTCGCAATTTTGGCCTTCTTTATATTAATTCATCTAACTTGCTGAAGATATGGCGCTACTTCTCAGATGAGCGAGATGATTTAGCTCTTCCCATAACTGATAACCCTGATTGCGATCCAAAATTTGATAATTGGTCTTACCTGCAAAACTTTACACATCCTTTCAATTCACTAATTCTTTGCGATCGTTATGTGTTACAGAATAAAGGCGCATTTCGCTCAAACCTGTTTGCATTATTTCAGTCGTTACCTTGCCGAAATTTAAATTCAAGTGATCTAGAAGTAATAATTATATCAGAGTTAACCCACTTTACTCGTGATAACAATATTGATGAATATGCAGAATTGATTAAAAAACAATTAGTAGAATGGATGAGGATAGGGAAGCTTAATATAACTGTATTAAAATTAACTAATAACGAAAACTTCTACCGCGAGCATGGAAGGGGCCTTATAACAAACTATTGGTATATAAATCCGCAGAACTCTTTTAACTTTTTTCGTTACGATGCCAATACCAGAACAACTAACTTAACCCTTTCGGATAACATAGACTTTCGGTTTGTTTTTCGCAAGTCTACTCGTAACCTGTTGAAGGAACGTCTTCGTGTGATTGGCGATATTGTTAGGCATACACACGATGAGCACGGCGTTAAAAAGGTTTATACAACTGGATCAAGAGCTTCACGGCTGTTAGCAAATTAATGGGTTAAACTATGCTACTTTAACGTTCTCATACACCTCGCTTACTTTCACCGTACAACCTCCAATGGTGATGCTTTGGTCGAGTTGTTCGGCGAAGGTGTTGAGCCAGTCGTTGGAGTTGCCGACGCGGGTATAAAGATCAAGGCGGATTTCATTCTGCGATACCCGAACGTACTGCTGTAGGGTTGGTATCTGCTTATAGGCGTACCACTTTACAGCTTCGTCGTAATCACTGGTTGTCTCCGATAACACCTCAATCAGTACGGTTGGATTTAAGGTTGCCTGCATTCGGGGCTTGAACTGGTAAAATTGCGATTCACCACAGACAACCATCACATCAGGGTAATAGTAGTTACCGGTTTGTGTTGTAAATAACATACGGTCACTAGGGTAAACACGGCAAGCAGTATCTTTTAACGCATTACCCAATGCAATAATCAGGTTGGCCACAATCAGGCCGTGGTTTTCGGAGGTATAAGGCATTAATCGAATCTCACCGTCAATGTATTCATGTTTGCGTACGGAGCGTGTTTCAAGGGCGAAATACTGCTCCGGCGTTGCTTTACGACGACGTTGAGAAATTCCTTTTCGGGGATGATGTACTTTTTCAGCCTGCATAAAAAGCAAAGGAGGTTGGATAAAGATACTACTTTTTGCAGGCAATCATCTACTCCATCACTACGCAGCTATAGGCTGGTACCGTTATCCGATCGCTCTTGAATAAGCTGCCGGGTGTGGTTTCGAACACGATCCGCTGGCACCAGGCTTCGTCGGGGGAGAAGACAACGTTGATGGGTTTGCCCGTTACGTTATGCACGACCAATACTCGTTCCCCATCGGCCCGTTGCCGAGCAAACGCTATAATTCCCTTTTGCCGGATACCGGTTAGCTGCAATCGGCTCATGTTGTCGTTCAGCACTGGATGACCGTTGCGGTACGTAATAAGGTGTTTGTAATGATTAAATAATGAGTTCGGGTCGGTACGCTGCTCAGCCAACGGGCGAACCGTGCGGCTAGTGCTGTATTTTCCCCGACGCCAGCGGGTGCGTTGCTGATCTTTCGCGCGAACGTTCCACAAAAACGGCTCCCGGATGTATTCGTCCGGTTTCTGACCGAGCATACCAATCTCTTCGCCGTAGTAGAGGTAAGGCAAACCGGGTAACGTAAACAGTAGGTTAGCCGCCACCTTCAGGTGGTTCGGGTTCCCCTTCAGTACGCTACCAATACGGTTCTGGTCATGGTTCGACAGAATCAGCGCATCGATAAATTGGGGATTTACCTCGGCAAATGCCTTTTGAACATAGTCGAGGAATGTGAGCATGTCCTCGGTATCGTCTTCGTTGCCAACTACCTCGGCAATGAGGAGTTGCAAATCGAAGTTGAAGTTGGCTTTTAGTCCCCGGAAATACGGAGCAATGCGTTCGGGGCGGGTCCAGACCTCGCCGACCGTGTAAGCCCCCGGTTTAATGGCGTCAACCTCCCGACCGAACTCCTCCCAAAACGCATAGTTCTTTGGCTCCTCAAAATCCCGGTATAAATGCCGGGCCGCATCGAGCCGAAAACCATCAATCCCAACCTCCTGCAACCAATACCGCGCAATTTTGAAAACCTCATCCCGCACCGGGCGATGATCGAAGTTCAGGTCGGGCATCCCTTTCCAGAACATGCCGTAATAACGTTCGGGATACGTAACACCCGGTACGGCATGCCAGGGATTACGCTCTCCTGAATCGGCCGTAATGTCGCGGGTAGCTAAGTTTCGGGCTTTGATTTCTTCGAGCTTTAACCATTTGTAATAATGCCAGTACGGATTATTAGGCCCTTTTTTCGCTTCCAGAAACCACTTGTGCTCTAAACTCGTGTGGTGAATAACCAGGTCGATCAACACCGCAATGCCCCGACGGTGCGCTTCGGCCAGCAGCCGTTTAAAATCGTCCATTGTGCCATACTCGGGGTCAATGCCGTAATAGTCCGTTACGTCGTATTTGTGATACGTCGGCGACGGATTAATGGGCATCAGCCAGATGGCTGATACGCCAAGCTCTTTCAGATAATCAAGGTTGTTCGTTACGCCGTTTAAATCGCCGATGCCGTCGCCGTTCGAGTCGGCAAAGGAGCGGACAAAAATTTCGTAATGAACTCCGGTGTGGCCCACGGGAGCTAAACCAGGTTTTGAATGAATAAGGGCCGTATCGGGTTGAACGATAGTATTTGACGACATTCGGTGTTAACTGTTGTTCTTCTCAGAACCAGCAAACGGCGGAATGAGTTTACGTAGCTGGTTAAGGTAACACTTCGTACGGCTTTAATGCCTGATACACACGGTGCGTCGGTAAGCCCATGACGGTATAAAAGGAACCGTCCAGCCGCTCGATCCCAACCAGGCCGATGAAGTCCTGAGCACCATACGAGCCGGCCTTGTCGAATGGGGTACACGCCCGAATGTAATACCTAATCTCCTCGTCGGTCAGTGAAACAAACTGAACGGTCGTTTCGTCGGTGAACGATTCGAGTCTGGTTCCGCCCATCCCGTCCGGCGACAGAATCGCCACACCCGTACGAACCCGGTGGGTATTGCCGGATAGGGCTCGGAGCATTCGCTGGGCATCGGCCTCATCGGCGGGCTTGTTCAGGATTTGGTTATCCAGAATGACGACCGTATCAGCGCAGAGTACTAACCGCTCGCCCAGATCGTGTTGAAACTGTTCCGCTTTTTGGCGGGCCAGGTATTCGGCAACTTCATTGACTGGCATCGTGGGCGGAAACGCTTCGTCGGTGGGGCGCGTCTCGATGGTAAACGAAAAACCGGCGTCAGTCATGAGTTGCTTTCGCCGGGGCGAACCCGACGCCAGCACAAGCGGATAACGTAATGATAGCATGTGTCTTTTCGGTATACAGACCGCAAAAGTAAGATAGACCCCGTGCTTTTACGTAAATTAGTGGGTTACTTACCTCAGTCAATGACCATTCGACCGGCTGCCGTTACCGATGCGGCTTTACTTACTGACCTAGCGATCACCACGATGCGTGAAGCCTTCGGTCCGCCCCACAACCCCATTCATCTCGTTGACGAATACATCCAATCCGCCATTAACGAACGTATACTTACAGCGGAGCTGGCCGACCCGCGTTCAACCTTTTTTCTGATGCTGTCGGACGAGGGAACAGCCATTGGCTACGCAAAAATGCGTCGGCACGCGCCACCCCGCCGAATGAGTGAACGGAAGGCCATCGAGATTCAGCGGATTTATCTGTTGCAAGCGCACATTGGACAGGGGCAGGGCCGCCTGCTGATGCAGCATTGCCTGAATTGGGCGGGTGAGCAGGGCTTTATGGCCGTGTGGCTGGGCGTCTGGGAGCGTAACGAGCGCGCCTTGGCTTTCTACAAAAAGCTGGGTTTTGACCGCTTCGGGTTTCACTATTTTCAGTTTGGCTCCGAACGCCAGCGGGACTATTGGCTTCAAAAACAGTTAACTGCCTGATACGTCGGAAACTCGTTAAACCATTTAGGCTGATTTCATTCTAATAGAGCATCTGTACCCTATGAATCGTCTGTACCCGAACAAACACCTGTTAGCCTGGCGCCCGTTGCTGACCTGGCTACTGCTGTTCGTGGGCTACAGTTTCAACGGGTTTGCCCAGCAGGACAGCACGGCAAAAGCGCGAGAGAAGATAGTCTCAGACTCGTTGGCCACCGTTTATTCGAGGGCTGTGGCGGATAGTGTGCTCATGCAGCGGGACAGCGTTTTTTACAGCCGCCTGAAGACCCGAATGTATAAACGTCGGCTAACCCGCCAACTCTACGACGCCGTCTTTCGGGATGTCTATAACAGCCGTATTCAGACAGGCGAAGTCAATCAAATTGAGGTTAACCCGTTTAAAGCGTTCGAAGGACGTATTATCGGCGACATCTATATCCGGCGATTGGGGGTGTTCGGGCAAACGGTATACGATACGCTGCGGAAGCCGGGCAACTGGTTCGAGCGAACGGGGAATCGCCTGCATACCAACACCCGTGAGCACGTAATTCGTCGGTCGTACCTGCTCTTCAAAGAAGGCGATGCCTTAAATCCGAACGTAATGCGGGACAATGAACGGCTGTTACGTAATACGTCGATCTTTCACGACGCCCGTATCCTGGTGCTGCCACGTACCGGCAGCCGTCAGTTTGTGGATGTGTACGTGATCACGCAGGATGTCTGGTCACTGCTGCCCACGGGTGGCGTTGGCGGACTGACTAACTTTAGCGTTGGCTTTGAGCAACGGAACTTCCGGGGATTAGGGCACCTGCTGTATGCGCAGTTTGCTTACAACGGCGCTGATCCGCGCCAGAAGGCCGAGTATCAGGGGCGATACACGATTCCGTTTATCGGTAAAACGTTTTTAACCGCCCAGGCCGATCTGCTGTACCTGCGCGATCTGAAGCAGGCCGCCGTTCGCCTGTTCCGACCGTTCCTGACGCCCGATACCAAGTACGCTGGCTCTATCGAGCTGAATCATACGCAGATCAATAATCGGATCATCACCCGCGATGATAGCGTTCTGCTCGTACCCGTAACGTACAACTACTCGGATGTGTGGATTGGTCGTTCGTTCCGGTTGTTTTATCGCCAGCAGGATTCCGACGAAAAGGGACGAACCCGGCTCGTAGTAGCCTTACGCAATACGAACTACGAGTATACCCGCCGACCCGGCGTGACGGCCGATACCAACCAGATTTATCAGGATAGCCGCACGACGCTGTTCAGCGTAGGATATTCCCGGCGCAAATACGTTCGCGATGTGTTGATCTATGGCTTCGGGCGTACGGAAGACGTACCGGTAGGGGAGTCGTTTGCGGGCATTATTGGGGTCGATAATGCTGAACTCGGGCAGCGGCTGTATACGGGGGTTAACTTTTCGCAGGGTAAGTACGTATCCAAGATTGGCTATGTATACGGGCTAATTAACCTGGGGGGTTACTCACGCAGTAGCCGTATTGAACAGGGCGTTTTCTCGCTGGAGTCCAACTATTTTAGTCCGCTCCTGAAAACGAAGTGGGGCAACATGCGGCACTTCTTCAATACCCGGTTCACAACGGGCATAGGGCGGTTTACCAACGAATACATTACGTTAAGCAGTAATGGTAGCGGCATTAATACCGACGGGATCGGTATCAATAATGATGCCCTGCGGGGCACGAAGCGCTGGCTGATCAACTATGAGAATATTCTGTTCTCACGGCTAAGTCTGGTCGGGTTTCGGGTGGCGTTCGTTACGTTCGCGAATCTTGGGCTGGTTAGCTTTTCAGACCGATCGCTGCTACGTGGCCCTCTGTATCAGGGCTATGGCATTGCCTTCCGGCTGCGGAACGAAAACCTGACGTTCAACAGCTTCCAGATTCGGCTGGCGTATTACCCGAATATTCCGAACAATACGATACCATTTCGGCAGGGGTTTGAAGGCATTCCCGTGCTTAGATTCCGCGATTTTGACCTGTCGGCTCCGCAAATTGTTCCGTACCGTTGAATTTTTTCTAATTAAGTGTTGTTACATTAATTGTAGACGTATTATATTTGCACCATGTCCATAGAAACAGACATTAAACAGACGACACCCTTTAAAACGCCCTATCATCGGGCGATGGTGAATCTGATTTATACAAGTAACTGGTTTGCTGATAGCCAGACTCAGCTATTAAAACCGTATGGCCTGACGTTGCAGCAGTACAACGTCCTGCGCATTCTTCGGGGGCAATATCCGAACCCGGTCAAGGTGAGCGACATCACCGAACGGATGCTCGACAAAATGTCGAATGCATCGCGGCTGGTCGATAAGCTGGTGGCCAAGAAACTGGTTCTGCGGACCGAATGTCCCAGCGACCGGCGGGCCGTTGACGTTGTCATCACCGATCAGGGAATGGCCATGTTGAAACGCCTGGACGTCAGTCAGGCTGAGTGGGATGGGGCGCAACGCTGCAAATTAACCGAAGAAGAAGCCGTACAGCTCAGCTCCCTGCTGGATCGCCTTCGGGCTTAGTACACGCATTTACTTACAATCACGAATACAACCAATAAAATAAAACCTGATTTTTATGAAAACACGTCAATTCCTAACGGGCCTGTTTGCGGTGGCCGTTCTGGCCGGTACTTCGGCCTTTGTTGCGCCCAGAGTGGACGCTCCCGGTAAAAAAGCAACTTCGCTGAAAGTCGATACGCAGAAAAGCGTGCTGAAATGGAACGGAAAGAAAGTAACGGGCGAGCACTTCGGCACCGTTAAACTGAGCGATGGCGCGCTGACCGTTGATGGTGGTAAACTGACGGGCGGTACGTTTACGTTCGACATGAACAGCATTGTCAGCACCGATCTGACCGATCCGGGTTATAACGCCAAATTCATCGGCCACATGAAGTCGGAAGATTTCTTCAACACGGCGAAATTCCCAACTTCTACGTTCAAAATCACGAAAGTGACCCCTAAAGGCGGTAATGCATACGACATTACAGGCAACATGACCATCAAAGGCATCACCAATGCCGTTACGTTCCCGGCGACGGTAAAAATGAACGGTAACACGATCGAAGCTGATGGAAAAGCAACGCTGGATCGTACGAAATACGACATCCGCTATGGCTCGAAATCATTCTTTGAAAACATCGGCGACAAAGCGATTTATGACGACTTCACCGTCGAAATGAAAGTTGTAGCCAATAAATAATTACCTACCGTACCCACCGCAATCCCTGGCGCCCAACGGTGCCGGGGATTTTTGTATTCGTGCAGGTATACATTGGACAGTCAGTATTTGCTGACGCCTAGCCCTTCGACTCCGCTCAGGGTGACACTCAACCGTTATTTGTTTGCTTAAAGCGATTTGGCGATTGTCACCCTGAGCGGAGTCGAAGGGCTAGGCGTCAGCCTTTTTAAGTATGGTGAAGTTATATATATGCTGCCATCCCGACCAAAATGACAAAAAATCACTCAAACGCCGGGAAATCGTCCAGGAAGCTAACTTCGGCGGTGGAGTGGTTTACGCAGCAGCAATAGTGCGTCAGGCCGTTAGAGATCACCAGATACGGTGCACGATGTACGTGGTTATAACGGGCTACCTGGTCGAACACTGCCTGCGTTAACGGAATATGCGGAGCCTTGCACTCGACGAGTAAAAACGGCTCGCCCTGCCGGTTGAAGACGACAATATCAGTACGTTTCTGCGTCTGATTGAGCGTCAGGCCACCCTCCGAACGGATTAGGGCTTTGGGATACGCGTAGTGCGTGAGCAGCAGATTAACGATATGCTGCCGGACCCACTCCTCGGGCGACAGCCGGACGTACTTCTTCCGGATCAGGTCGAAAATGTAAGGTTTCCCCTCGACTTGCTTAGTTTTGCAATCAAAAGTGGGCAGGTTCAACGTGAGCATAACCCAAAAATAAGGAGTAAAGGGAAGAAAGGGAGGAATGGTACGAAAGGAATTTATCGAATCCTATTCCTTTTCTTCCCACTCCTCCTTTTCTCCCCCTATATATGAAGACAAAAGAAGATATCGTTCAGAACTGGTTGCCGCGGTATACGGGTACGCCCATCGAGCAATTCGGCGAATATATTTTGCTGACCAACTTTATCAATTACGTCGAGCTGTTTGCCAACAAGTTCGAGGTTGAGATTTTTGGGATAGGCCGGGCTATGCAGACGGCTACCGCCAACAACATCACCATTATTAACTTCGGAATGGGCAGTGCTATGGCCGCGACGGTCATGGATCTGCTCTCGGCCGTTTCGCCCAAAGCGGTTTTGTTTCTGGGTAAATGCGGTGGATTGAAAAAAACACAGATAGGTGATCTGATTCTGCCGATTGCCGCCATTCGGGGCGAAGGTACCAGCAACGACTATATGCGCCCCGAAATTCCAGCGCTACCATCGTTCCGGTTGCAGCGAGCCGTTTCGTCGACCATCAAACGGTACGAACTCGATTACTGGACCGGTACGGTTTATACAACCAACCGACGTATCTGGGAGCACGACGAAGTGTTCAAAGAATACCTGCGCGAAATTCGGGCGATGGCCATCGATATGGAAACGGCTACCGTATTTACCGTTGGCTTCGTCAACTCCATTCCGCACGGTGCGTTGCTGCTCGTGTCCGACAATCCGCTGGTTCCCGAAGGGGTAAAAACCGAAGAGAGCGACAAGCGCGTAACGGGCCAATTCGTCAACAAGCACCTGGAAATCGGCATCGACGCCCTGCTCGAACTCGAATCGTCCGGCGAGTCGGTGAAGCATTTGCGGTTTGAGTAAAATAGCGTTTCTTCACGCTATTCTTACCTACCGTACATGATCACTATTCAAATTGACGAACGCGACCCCACCTGTCTAGGCGTTTATTTTCCACAGGACCCCATTGGTAATGACCTGATCGGTCAGATACCCGGCCGACGTTTTAGCTATTCCCGACGTGGCTGGCTGGTGCCAAATACCCGCGAATCGGTTGTTCAGCTCGGGAAGCTGTTTGGAAAAGAGTATTGCCGCTTCGACGAAGCCGTAATCCAACTGTACAAACCAACGGCGACCCTCGCGGAAGTTGAACAAGCCACGAATCCACTTTGGCCACCTCCTGCAAAGCGAACCCGTCGTCTACCATTTCGATACGTTCCGCCCATGCGTGCATACGACCGGCACCCGGTTGTTGTGGCCCTTACCGAAGCGTTGAAGGTCGGCAACTACAGTTTTAAAACGTATAAAAACTATAAACAGGCACTGATTGCGCTGATTCGTTACGCTGGTGACAAGCCGATTGCTGAACTAAGTAAAGAGCAATACCAAACGTATTTGCTGTTTCTGATAGAAAAGAAGCGGTTAGGGAGCGCCACCATAACCGTACACATCAATGCGTACAAGTTTTACCAAGAAAAGGTATTGCAACGTGATAAAGAGTATTACGATGTAGCGTACCCTCGTCAGGCGGTAAAACTGCCAACAGTTTACAGCGTAGACGAGGTAAAAGCTATTTTCAAAGCAACTACCAGTCTGAAATACCGTACGCTTTTCAAGTTAGTCTATGCCACTGGACTACGACTGAGCGAAGTTGCGCCCCTACGCATATCCGATATTGACCCCGTTAGGCGGCTAATAAATGTGCGGGCAGGAAAAGGGCGGAAAGACCGAATTGTGATGTTCACCCAGAAGCTGGAAGCAGCATTGAGCGAATACACGACTAAGTACAAACCTAAGCGATTTCTGTTTGAAGAGCTGGAATCGGGGGAGCCACTTGCAACACGCACCATTCAGCGTGTTTACGGAGAAACTACTCGTTTTGCGGGTATTCAAAAGCGGGGCGGCATTCATACGTTGCGCCATTCCTTTGCTACTCATCTGCTTGAATCGGGACTCGACATCCGATACATTCAGCAACTGCTGGGTCACGAAAGCATCCTGACGACCATGCGCTACACGCACGTAACAGCCGACAAAATCAGCACGCTTAAAAGTCCGCTGGACGATCTATAGAGGATGGGTCGTCGGAACCGTGCCGTTGAAGCAGCGGACGAAGCTTTGCGAGGCTATAAAACTTCTGTTTCAGAATGTAACCCTGCGTAGTGCCAATCACGACACGTCGATTTTGTTTGATTCGACCACGCGAATCGAACCGATACAGCTTTTTGTCGTTTGCAAAAAAGTAGTTGGGGAATCCTTCGATGTCCCAGCACCGAATAATAAATTCGGCTTTAAGGAGGGTATTTTTATTAGTCATCCGTTTGCGTGACCTGCCCTGTTTGCTTATTGTTGCAACAGGGCGTAAGCCATTCAGCTTGTAGACGCACAAACATGGTGAAAGTCAATGCACTTAATATCAATTCGCTGATTTTGAACAAGATATTATTAAGTGAGTTGGCGTACATATACATGTTGGGTGAACCAATAGGCTAAATAGGGTACTCACACCCAACATATTTATGTACGCCTGTCTATTGGGTCGGGTATGATCCGGCAGCAGTAGCGTGGTGGGTCGGCTTGGTGCTGGCGCTAGTTGTGGACACGGTAGAGACAAGCCCGTAGGGTGCGGGGCACGGTTGACACGAGCGTCCTGTTCGATGGCGACAAACACGCCGGGCGGTGAGGAAAGGGCGACAATTCGGACTTGGTGGGCATATATACTTTAAAGCAATCAGATGAATAGAGCATGGACCTATCAGAACGAATTGATAAATTGTTAAATGATACCGCCAATGAAGACTACTGGCTTCTTACCTTGGAAGACCCCGACAATCAATATCCCGTTTTACAACGGGCCGCAGCTTACGGTCTGATTATTATCAATGAGCATACATACGAACTTACCCAAAAGGGACACGAAGCCTTAAGGGCGGGAGGCTTTGAAAAGTGGCTAAAGCTGATCGAACACCAGAATAAACCAAACCAAAATATTCACGTCGGCGGCCCCGTAATTGGTTCGCAGATTGGTCATGGCTCCTCTTTGCGAGATTTGAACAGCCAATCCCCCGCAATAAACGCAGCTCCACAACAAGCCCAGCCAAGAGAAAACCCTATCAAAAAATCAGACCATTCCATTTGGGACAAGATTAAGTATGTTTCGGTAATTGTTGGGGGTGTGAGTGCTTTAATTGTGGGGTTAGCGAAAGTATTTGGGTGGTGGTGATATTCGACTCACTACCATTAAGTACATCGCCAATTACACGCTCGTAGATTGCATAGTTCTGACTCTCGTTCATAGGCGGCATAGCCTGAATCTGTTTCATCATTTGCCGTTCCTGTTTCGTTGGCGGCTTCTGTGTTCGTTTACGCGGGTCATTTAGGCGACTTTCAGCAGTTTCCATTGTGGTGAATTTTTAGTGTCTTGTGAGTCATTCAGGCACGGTCAGCAGTGAGCTTGGTCGTGCTCTTTGCGAAGTCACCCAACAACTGAAGTGTGTCAAGGCTCGCTACGCTCACCAGACAGCACTTCACGGCGTTGGGTGCATCGCCAAAAGCGGAAAAACAACGTAGTGATTGGCTTTCGTGCGACAGAGGACGCGGCTCGACAGGCGGGCTTTGAGGTTCGTTAGGCCGCTTCGGTCGACACGAGAATCGCCCCGACTGGGTCACTTTTGGCTCGTTGGTCGGCTCCAGTCGACACGAGAAACGCCTGATTTGGTAGACTCGACATTTGTTAGGACAGTTCCCGACGACAAGCACTATTTCTGAGAAGTGAATGGACAAATGGATTTGATAGAAAGAAACTTTGACACGCCATTAGGATTAGTTAGGTGCGGTTTCAAATCTACTAAAGCCCAATTCCTAGAGACAAGAGCGTATGAAAATGGTGAATCTGAAATTTTCAATTCATTAGCGTACAGAATTGAAGTAGTTACTTTCAAAATTCGGCAACCCCTCTACAATGGTGAAACTGTCAGTGACAGTAACGGTTGGCTACTTCGGATTGAAAAAATAGCGGATGGGGCGGAGGAAATAGAATCATTTTGTGAACTCGAAGTAAAAAATGGTGATGTTGATTTTGATACTGCAACGGGCGAATCTTTAGATGCCATCGAAGCATTCAATAAAGATTGGATACTGCATATAGGAACAGAGGATGGCGAAATACTCCGATCAAGAGCTGAGCTTGATGACTGGTTTCCGCCAAGATTAAGAGACAAAGTTGATTTCTCTGTGTCGATAACTCAAATGAAAAGAAACGGCTTCATAACACATTTGCCTGATTTGAAAGTGGGTGAAAAAATCAGTATTCACTATTTAACTGCCTATGACATAAGGAACGAAAGTAAAGTAAACACTTGGCTTGCCGTGGAAGAATCTAAGCGGGCGTTAGAAAACTGGATTGGGTTGTGGTAGAGTTGTGGTAGATTCTCGCTCCGCGTAGGGTCGCTTCCTGGCGACAGGCAGCACGTCCCAAGGTGAGGCCGACAGCCCAACCAAACAGGGGTGTAAAGGCAGACGCTTCGGTTGTTTTTTCAGCGACTTCTGGGGCCATCAACCCCTGTTGGCGTTGGGTGCATAGCAAAAGATGTAAAACAACGTAGTGGTTAGCTTCCGGGCGACAGTTTACACGGCTCAAAAGTGATTTCTGAACTTCCATTGCCGGATTCGGTTGACACCAGAAACGCCCCATTAGGCAACTGGAATTTCCATTTCGGGCTTGTCGGCGACAGCGCAGACACCCCAGTTAGGCAGCTTCTGACTGGTTGCGTGGCTCCTGTGGACACGAGAAACGCTAAATTGATGTGACGCTGTTTTCTTTTTTGATTTGTAATGTGTAATATTACACGCTACAAAGCGAACCATGATTGTTAACTTCAAAAACAAAGGGCTTCAACAGTATTATGAAGCGGGCAATGGCTCCAAGTTACCCACTCAATACCTGCGCAAGATTAACCGGCTCTTCGACCAGTTAGATGCCGTAACCTCTGTCAGCGATATTCAGCAGATGGGCTCTGACATCCATAAACTTACAGGTGATTTGGCTGATTTCTGGGCTATTACTGTAACGCCCAACTACCGGATCATCTTTCGCTTTGAAGCCGGAGATGTGTACGATGTTGACTATGTAGATTACCACTGATTATGACACGCAACTTACCCCCAGTGCATCCCGGCGAGATTTTGCGGGAGGACTACATTAAAGAACGGAATTTGACGATAACGGAAGTCGCACAAGGCTTGGGCATTGCCCGTGGTAATCTGTCGGCTATCGTCAACGAGCGAGCTGGTATTAGCCCGGAGTTAGCCGTCAAATTGTCAGAAGCATTTGGCAACACGGCTCAGTTCTGGTTCAACTTACAAAAGAACTATGAGTTGTGGCATGCTGAACGCAAAGTTAACCGTTCCGCCATTCGCCATTTCAATCAGGCAGGTGGTCTACAAGCTGCCTAACATTCCGCTCCGCATGGGCAGGTTTCCGGCGACAGGCAGCAGGCTGCACAGCCAAGCATTGCAGCCCAACCGCCACCGAGTTCGCGGGCGAACGAACCCAGAAGAACTGTAAAATTGCCTTTTGAACGATACCTGATTATCAAGGAGTTGTAATTTGACAGTACATCCAAACAGGGGTGTAAAGGTGCAGGTGCGTTTGTTCAGTAGAGTACTTCGCCCACCATCAACCCCTGTGGGTGTTGGGCGGAAGCTTTAGAAACTAGGCCTCAGTGTCGATTCCTGAGTTGTTACGAGGTATTAAATGGTTTAGTAAATAACCTTTTTTGTTGCAAGTAGTTGTAGTTTAGTGGATTAACTTGCGCCTGAACGATGTACGGTTATGCAAACTCCCCTGCCAAAATTTCTTCCGTCGTTAGTATTCAACGATAAGGCTGAAGAAGCCGCCCAGTTTTACACCTCTATCTTTAAAAACTCAAAAATTCTTAATGTCATTCGGTTCGAGGAAGGGCAACCCGGTCCGGCTGGCAGTGTGTGTCTTGTTGCCTTAGAACTTAATGGACAGGAATTCCAGTTTGCGAACGGAGGAAAATCCTTCAAATTCTGCGAAGGCATGTCACTATACATGAACTGTGATTCTCAGGAGGAAATTGACGACGTATGGAATAAATTATTGGAGGGAGGAAAGGCGCAGGAGTGTGGCTGGCTGAAAGATAAGTTTGGGGTTTATTGGCAAATAACGCCGACAATTCTGTGGGATATGATGAAAGATCCTGACATGACAAGAGTCCATCGAGTTCTTAACGCCATTTACAAGATGGTTAAGCTCGATGTGTCAGCGATCAAGCAGGCCTACCAAGCTAACGGCTAGGTAGTTTTTTCAGTCGTGTATCTATAGCTTCGCGCCAGACTAAAAGTGGACAAACTGTGTTGTCTCGCTCCGGGTAGACAGTCAGACAACACGACGGACAGCTCTTCAATCCTATCGATGAGAGCGTAAAGGCTGGCAACTACGTTTATTAGTTGAAGCGACTTCTGGGACTATCAACCCCGTGGGTATCAATCCTAGTATTTATTTACGAGGTACGTCTCGGTCGACAGGCAGCGCGTCCCCTATAGAATAGGTTTGAGTCGCCAATGCGACCCCCCGCGATCCGATTCCAATTTCGGGTTTCGTCCGACAGAGTGAACACTCCGACAAATCAAGTTTAGCGTCTAGTAGTGCGACCCGGCGACAATACGAACGTTCGGCAGACAGACTCGAAATAAATTCAGCAACTTAGATTACACAGTTCGTACTGCTGGATCGAAAGTAAGGCAATTGGCGAGTCAATAGCAGGTTTAGGATGCATCCTCAAAACCGATAATTCCAACTAATCTTCTTGTTAAAGAATTTTAGAAACCGAATGGTTGCGCGTATATTTGCAACCATTCGGTTTCTAAAATTCTTCAATATGAGACGAGATATTTTTCAGGCAATAGCCGACCCCACAAGGCGGGCCATCATCGCCCTGATTGCTTTGCAGGCAATGACACCAAACGCCATTGCCGAGAACTTCAACACAACCCGACAAGCTGTTTCCAAACACTTACGCATACTCACCGAATGCGAACTGGTGAAACAGGAACAGCAAGGCAGGGAAATCTACTATTCACTTGAAGTAGAAAAAATAAGAGAGGTTGATCAGTGGGTAAACCAGTTCAGGAAAATTTGGGAAACTCGTTTCGATCAACTTGACGACGTATTATCAACCCTCAAAAAACAGCAAAGATGAACGATTTCATCGTTGACAAAACAACAAAGACAGTAACCTTTTCCAGAGAATTTAACGCCGACCTTTCGTTGGTATGGGATGCGTACACGAAGCCGGAAATTCTTGATCAATGGTGGGCACCCAAACCTTGGACTTCAAAAACAAAATTTATGAATTTTGAGGTTGGCGGCCGACGGTTTTATGCAATGGTGAGCCCTGAAGGACAAGAGCATTGGTCAATTCAAAAATACACGTCCATTAGTCCGAAAACCAACTTCAAATTGTTGAATGCTTTTGCCGACAAAGATGAAAATCCAGAATTGCCTGGCTCTGAGTGGGATTTAACGTTCAGCGAACAAAACGGGAAGACAACCGTACGTATCAGTATTTATAATGAATCGCTTGCTCGCTTGGAGAAGATGCTTGAAATGGGCTTCAAGGAAGGAACGGCGATGACATTGAAAAACCTGGAAGAGCTATTGGCAACTTTATCGCAACAAAAGTAGAGCAATAGATTGCAGTTAACATCGGCTTGGCGAAGTGGGACTGAACGTTCACGTTATTCAGTGTTGGTCGTTATAGCGGCAGTAGTACGTTTATCCAGCGGACAACTTTCAGGCACCCCACCATCGCTAAGCCCTAAACCGTTGATTGCGAATATAAACGGCCGGTAAATGCCGCTCAGGTAAGCGGCATTTACCGGATGAACCGGATGCTGTGTGTTCTGTCTGGGGGCGTTGCCTACGACAGAGTATTCACCTCGCAGGAAGGTCTAAAGCCAAACTCAGGTAAAGTTATACACGTTGAAAGCACCTGAATTCGAACAGCCAGAAGTCGTTCAGTCGACGTAACAGATCGTGCCCGGAAAAGCAATCTTGTGAAAACGCTGTTGCTTTGTTTGTCCTATTCTTGACGTCATCCTCTTCCCGAACATTAGTTGGCTGGTACGTACGGTTTACTGACTACCAGTTTATCGCCAGATAAGTCGGCTTCGAACAAATGGGGGATGCGGACGTAACGACCGTTCACGCTTTTATGGCTGTGAATGGACATCAACAGCTTGCCATCAAAAGTACGAAACAACATGCCATGCCCGTAATTGAGTGGCGTAATGGGATCTTTCTCCTGTAGCCAGGGGCCATCCAACGTACCGCTTTTCGAATACGCAACCCCCTGCGTATACACATCATAGATCCAACTGGTCCAGATCATACCCAATCGCCCGGTTTTAGTGTAGAACAGATACGGCCCATCGGTGACCTTATTCGGACGATCTTTACCAGTTTCGTCTTTCTCGCGGCTCCAGGGTGAATCGCTGGCGCGGAACAACACTTCACCTTTGCCTATCGAGCCGCTTAAGTCGGGTTTCAGTTCAATCTTTTCAATGGTGCCGTTCAGGTTCTGCAACCACTCGTAGCAATAGACCATATAAGGCTTACCGTTCTTGTCGACCCACAAGGTGCCATCCAGCGTGGGCATGTTAGCAGGCAAATACGTAGAATCCTGCATGGGAACGTACGGGCCATCGGGTTTGTCGCTGACCAGTACGTGGCAGGCCCGCCGTTCAATTGCCCTTCCCTGAACGGTATCAATTTTGACGGCCCGGTTGGTGAACGTAGCAAAGTAATAGTACTTGTTCTTGTAGGGATGAATTTCCGCTGCCCAGATCATTGGGTTAGGGCCCATCCAGGAGCTCGGGTCGGTCTGGGTAACTTTGTAGGGGCCATCCCAACGCCTGAGGTCTTTGCTTTTCCAAAGCAGGCCTCCAGTTCCGGTCATGTAGTACGTATTTGTTGGACGATCTGCCAGAATAAACGGATCGCTCAGGACTATAGAATCTATCGGGACATTTTTCCTGACCTCCCGTACTCTGTTCTCCTGAGCCTTTACAGCAAACGAAGCCAGCAGGCAGCTTATCAATGTCAACCAAGTATAGGTCATAAATCGAGTTTAAGGTTGGTTGGGAGTTGCGTGTATTGCGCCCCGAAGGGTAAGGGCTTCTTCTAAAAGAATGCCTGACAACGATTATACCTCAACCTGTTGTGGCTAACAGGTTTCTGTTGCTTTCGAACGTGAATTACGAATGCAGCTTCAGGCACAACTCACGTCAGGGTACGGTTCCCGATTTCATTCAAAAAGTTTGAATAGTCAGTAAAATGAAGTTGACTATATGGTTTTTGTTGTATTGCTTTGTATTGCAAAGTACTTTTAGTTTGATGATCGCGTATGCGGCTCACGTCGGTCTACCGTATTACGTAAAAGCAAACAGATTATAGAGCAATGTTAGACGCACACCTATAGCAGCGATAGTAACAATGCCGAAAATTGTGCTTACAACGTATTGACAGACAGATATAAATAGCCAAGCCATCCTTTCGGAGTAGGGAAGAGGAAACGTTGAACGTATTGACAACTACTTATACACTTAATTCCAATGCACAGTATCGAAGCAGAGATCAAGAATAATCTGGACAACCCCGTACAGCTCGAACAATTGTACCGGCGCAACAAAATGTCGTTCAAACGAGAGTTCAACCTGATTTATCCGGATATTCGGGAAAGGGTTTCGGCGCAAATCTGGCATGAACGCCTGAACTTTGAAGCCGATGACATTTCCTGGGGCTCGGGCGGGGATATGAATTTCGTGCTTTTGGCATCGTTCCTGGCGGGACTGATTGCGCAGATTCCTGACTTTTTCGCTATCAACCCGGAGTACTTTTATCCCCGAAACATTGCGTTCATCGTGTTCCCATTTCTGACGGCTTATTTCGTTTGGAAACAGGCCCTGTCGCTGAGAAAACTCGTTCTCCTCTCCTTAGTCTTCATTACCTCGCTGCTCTATATAAACGCATTACCCGACAATCCGAAAAGTGATACGTTCATTCTGGCCTGCGTGCACCTGCCCTTATTCTTATGGTCAATTCTGGGTCTGACGTTTTCGGGAGGCAATCTGAAGAATTTACAGGGGCGATTGAATTTTCTGACCTACAATGGTGATCTGGTGGTTATGACGACCATCATTCTGATTGCCGGTGGCGGCTTAACCGTCATTACGTTAGGGCTTTTCAAACTGATTGGCCTGAACATCGGCGAGTTTTATTTCAAGCACATTGCCATTTGGGGACTGGCGGCTGCTCCCATTGTAGGCACTTACCTGGTTCAGGTAAACCCGCAACTGGTTGGTAAAGTATCGCCCGTGGTTGCCAAAGTGTTTACCCCGCTGGTTTTTGTTACGCTGGTCACTTACCTGATTGCGATACTCTATACCGGCAAAGACCCCTACAACGACCGGGAGTCGCTGATTGTGTTTAATCTGCTGCTGATTGGTGTGATGGCACTCATCGTGTTCTCAATTGCCGGAACGGCTAAAAATTCAGAAAACCGATTCGTTACGTTTATGCTGTTGGGGTTGTCAGTCGTGACCATATTGGTCAACGGTATTGCGCTTTCGGCCATTCTGTTCCGAATTTCGGAATGGGGGATTACGCCGAACAGACTGGCAGTTCTGGGAGGTAACCTGCTTATTTTGACTAATCTGCTGCTGGTAACGTACCGATTAATCAGGACCATGAGTGGCCGCAGTACAATCGAAGCCGTTGAACTAAGCATAGCCTCTTTTCTGCCCGTTTATAGTGTATGGGCAATTGTGGTCACTTTCTTTTTTCCGGTACTTTTCGGATTCAAGTAGGCGAAATACAGAACGTTTTTACTGACGTTAGGATTCATCCCCCAACATGAAGATGTTGAGGGATGATTGTTATTCTTTGTGAAAGACGGCGGCAAATTCCGGGGCAAAATCTTCCAGTTTGACACGGCATAGTTGGGGCCTGTGCTGTTCGTAATCGGCCAGTAAGGCGCCACTGTGCAGGCTGGCACCCATTTCCACGAAGTTAGCAATTACGTGGGCGGGCATCCCGCTCTTTTCCATCCCGTCTTTCATCTGCTCATCAGTCAGGACTAGCCACGCTAAGTCCGGTTTGCCAATTGCAGCACCTACGATCTGGGCGATTTCGGTACCAGTACGCTCATCACTGGCGACGTACCGTACGGTTTTTCCGGTCGAAGGCCGGACCAGTTCTTCCGCAGCGACGGCGGCAATATCGAGTGGCGAAACCAAAGCGATCCTGTCATCACCCCCGTAGTTGGCTCCTATAAAACCCCCTCCTTTGATCATGTCTATAAAGCCGAACAGGTTGTAATAGAAATAGCCAGCCCGTAGGTACGTAACGGCTACATTGGGCAGCTCATTCAGAATCGATTCGGCATGATAAGCGCCCAGAATAAACCCGGTGTCCTTCGCTAAATGGGCACCGTAACTGCTCAGATGAACAACTCGTTCGACGCCCGACTGAGTAATCGCCTGCACGTAGTTCGTGCTCAATCGGCGGTAATAGGCGACCTGATCGGCCTCGGCAAAGTTAGGCGGCACCATCGTAAACACAGCCTCCGCGCCGGTAAACGTAGCGTTTAGAAAATCAGTGTCTTCCAGGGTGCCAATAGCTGCCGTAGCTCCCAGCGCTTCGATGTCTTTTTGCTTTTTGGTGTTGCTACTGATTACCGTAACGGCATGGCCTTTTTGTACTAAGTCCGTTGTCAGCGGTTTGCCCACATGACCTAACGAACCGGTTATCACAACCTTCATAACGAGTTGGCGTTTGTTTGTCAGGCAAAAGTCGAAACGCCAGGCTCGATTTCTGTAGCAGAATCTCCGATTGTTGTAGCCGTTTCTTAGCCGATCAGGTAAACGAACGACGGAAGTCGACCGGGGAAATGGCCGTTTTGCTCTTGAACAATTTGCTGAACGACTGCGAGTGCTCAAAGCCTAATGCGTAAGCGATTTCGCTGACCGATAAATCGGTAGTCGATAGTTTTTCTTTTGCCTTCTCGATTAGTTTGTCGTGGATATGCTGCTGTGTGCTTCGGCCGGTCGATACCTTAAGCAGGGTACTCAAATAATTGGGCGATACGTTCAGGGCTTCGGCAATGGATTGAACCGTGGGCAACCCGTTTTCAACCAATGCATCGCTGTTGAAGTAGTCGGCAAGAATCGCTTCCAGCCGATCGAGAATTTTGTGGTTCGTGATGGTGCGGGTCAGGAACTGACGATTGTAAAACCGGTCGGCGTAGATCAGTAGTAGTTCAAGCTGAGCGATAATCACGCGCTGGCTGAACGCATCAATGGCTGAATGATACTCCTGCTCAATGGTTTTTATGATGCCCGTAACCATGGTTTCTTCCTGTTCTGAAAGGTACAGGGCTTCGCTAACTGAATAGCTGAAATACGCGTACTGCCTGATGGCTTTGGCCAACGGCGTATTCCATAAAAAATCGGGGTGAACAAACAGCAGCCAACCCGAATGATTTACTTCTTCGTCAGCCTCAATGGAAAATACCTGGCCAGGCGCGAGAAACAGCATGACCCCTTGGTCAAAATCATACGCCTGCTGACCGTATTTCATCTTGCCCGTAAAATTCCGTTTAAGCACGATGGAGTAAAAATTATACGTAATGCTTTTGGGATACGCAGCAGACACATGTTTCAGCGCGTCGAAACTCATTACGCTGACCAGCGGGTGCTGTGGTTTGGGAAGCCCCATGAACTGGTAGTATTCAGTTATGGTATTTAGGCGATGAGGTTGCGTGCTTTTCATGGCTGCTACGTCTGTTTTGCGGCTATCGGCGCTTTTCTGAGTCTGCCCCAGGCTACGAAAGCCGCAATACTGGCAAAAACAATATTTACCCCAATAACGGAGGTCTCTCCTCTTCCAATATGGAAAATACTGGCGCAGACCATGAGTACAATAACGCCAATAGCTGCTATAGGAGTGAGATTCGGTTTGATACGTACTAAAGAAGGGAGTATTAACCCAATCCCCCCCAATAGATCGACCAATCCCGTGAATTTAACGAACGCGGCCGGAACTTGACCGGCCCACGGCCACATAGTCGAGAGGTTGTCGATAGGTTGAATCAATTTCATGCTGGCTGCCCAAACAAGACTGGTGGCTAAACTAACCTGTGCTACCCATAGCATGTTATGAATTGTCCGTGAATACGTTTGCTGATCAATCATTTTTGCGGATTTTTATGAATGAAACAAAAGTATTCTGCGTTGCTTTCTCGCAGAAAGCGCTATCCGTTTTGGGAAGTACTAGCCAGGAAGATAGTAATGGAGAAATCGTGATACAGACGAAAAGATGCTGACAGGAGAAGGTTGCCCGAAGACGATTCTTTCCATTAAAGATGCGCTGGAGGCTGTGGAAGGAAAATGGAAGTTGTTGATTTTGTTTGCCTTGTCTTCAGGCCCCAAACGCTTTAAGCAACTGGCCAAAGAGGTCAATGGTATAACCGACAAAACGCTATCCAAAGAACTGAAAAGCCTGGAAGCGAACCGACTGATAACAAGGGCTGTTTACGACACCTTTCCACCTACCGTAGAATACGCCATTACACAGCACGGAAAGTCGCTCGAAAACGTAATCAATGAACTCCATTATTGGGGGTTGTCACATCGCCAATTAATTATCGGGAAATAGCCGGGTAAAGCCTGTCGATTCGTGATCGTGATAACGTT
Source organism: Spirosoma knui (assembly GCF_054780635.1). Classification (NCBI taxonomy): domain Bacteria; kingdom Pseudomonadati; phylum Bacteroidota; class Cytophagia; order Cytophagales; family Cytophagaceae; genus Spirosoma; species Spirosoma knui. Next base: position 81,353 of record NZ_BAAGVY010000002.1, read on the forward strand.
GATGTATGCCTGCGAGCTAAACGATTTCTCCGGCTGTAGTTGACGATACACATCATCCCACAGCCGGAGGCTAAAACGATCCTGAAAAAGTTCTACACAGAATCAGTGTGTGCTAACTGGAAATAGGTGTGCGATCAGTTTTCGAAGTAGTGCCCAATCTCTAAATCCTCGATCAGGCCGGGATGGATGGGCTGCCAACTGAGTTGCTCTCTCGTTTTGGCGCTGGATGCCGGACTATTGATGACAATAAACCGGCTCATCCAGCCGAAATGACCAGCCGCTTCGTCGGGAGATACCGACACAACCGGCAGGTTCAGGTGGTGGCCAATTACCTCGGCAATCTGGCGAACCGGGATGCCTTCGTCGGCTACGCCATGGTAGCGGGCACCAGCCACGCCCTGCTCCAGCGCCAGCCGGAACAGACGGGCCGCATCGAGCCGGTGTACGGCAGGCCAGCGGTTGCTACCGTCGCCTACGTAGGCCGACACGCCTTTGTCGCGGGCAATGTTAATGAGCGTAGGCACAAAGCCCTGGTCGCCCCGATCGTGTACTGAGGGCGAAAGTCGAATGACCGACGCCCGCACGCCAAGCACGGCCATTGCAAGACCGATTGTTTCCGAGACTCTCGGATCCGCCGGGGCGGGATCGTTTTCGGTAATGAGCTCTCCAGTCCCTTTGAGCCCTGCGGTGCCGGCCGTCACAACAAGCGGGCGGTTAGAACCGGCCAGTACCGAGCCCATAGCCTCAATGGCAGCTTTATCAGTGAGGCCAGCGGCTTCATACTGGGAAAAATCATGGATAAACGCCGTGTGGATAACCCCATCAGCATTGGCGGCACCTTGTTTTAGGCTGTCCAGATCTTCCAGGCTGCCCCGCACTACCTCGGCACCAGCCTTTACGAGCGCCTGCGCCGACGCATCGGAGCGAGCCAACCCTATTACCTGATGCCCGGCTGCCCGTAATTCCTGGACAACAGCGGAGCCAACAAACCCGGAGGCTCCTGTGACAAATACACGCATAACTATAGCTGGTTTTGTGAAATGACCCTACAAAGCTAGGGGGGAGTAGTGCGGCTGACCGAGGTCATTTGACGCAATTTTTGGAGTGCTTTTTAGCTAACTTTACACTAGCTGCCATTCGTAGCCTTCTTTTCGCCATGTTCGAAGACTTTATACGTTACCTCCGACAGCAGTTGCCAACAGTAACTGCTGAGCAGATTGAGTTGATCCGGTCAGTCACTGTAGAGCGGAAAATGCGCCGAAAGCAATATTTGTTACAAGCCGGGGAGGTGTGTCAATACAAGATATTTGTGATCCGGGGCTTACTGAGGACGTATCACATCACCGAAGATGGGCATGAATACGTAATGAAGTTTACGACTGAGGAAGGGTTTCTCACGGATCCAGAAAGCTATACGCATCAGACGCCCTCTACATTCTGCATCGATGCGCTGGAGCCTAGTGATGTATTGGTGTGGCACCACGACGATTTTGAGGGGTTACGGGCTACAATTCCGGAACTCAATTCATTTGCCGAACAGATGATTTCCCGCAGCAGCATCGACGCCCAGAAGCGAATCCTGCTGAACATCAGTTCGACGCCAGAAGAGCGATACCTCCACTTCATTAATACGTACCCCGACACCTTCCGGCGGGTGCCGCTGCATATGGTAGCTTCGTATCTGGGCGTATCGCGGGAAACGCTCACCCGCATCCGGCAGGGACTCTTATTAACTGAGAAAGCTTAGAACGTGTTTGGGAATTGAGAAAGGTTGAGAGCCGTGCCAACTTTGTAGCGACCAAGCAGCAAAGTGATGACCAAACAGTTCAGCAAACTGACCGACCCTCAATGGGCCGCAATTTCGCCTTTTTTCAATCTCAAACGCAAGCGAAAACACGATCTACGGCAAATGGTCAATATCATTTTATGGCTGTTGCGAACGGGCGCCCAATGGCGGAATCTACCCGAAGAATGGCCTAACTGGCAGGCCGTTTACTACTATGGCTCCGGCCACCCGGTTTGAGCAATGGAAACAGGATGGCACCTTCGAGCGAATCAATTTAGCCTTGAATCAGCTGGATCGAAAACGAGTCCAAAAAGAAGCGTATCCGTCTGCATTGTGCATTGATTCACAGAGCATTAAACTGAATCCTATGATCTGCGAAGACCGAGGTATAGATGCCAATAAACGAGTCAATGGTCGCAAGCGACAACTTGTCGTTGATACTCAAGGCCGACTCTGGGTGGCGACTGTTCATGCCGCCAATCAAGCCGATGGTCCTGCTGCTATTTCGCTGATTGGGGATATACTTTGGCGAGTGGGCGAACGGCTAGAAAAAGTGTATGGCGACCAGTCGTACAACGGAGTTTTTGCCAAAGCCCTAGCCAATTGGAGTATTGATTTCGAGAAGGCATCGCGGCCCGAATCAGCCCAAGGTTTTGTGCCTGTCGCTAAGCGCTGGGTGGTCGAACGCAGTATTGCCTGGACGAATTACTTTCGTCGCATCGTCAAAGATTACGAGTATACGCTATCATCTTCGGTCAACTGGCTGTATCTGGCTAATATTCAACTCATGCTTCAGCGGATATAGCCCCATTACAGAAGATAATTCCCCAACACGTTCTTAGCCGCTGACTTTTGTATGTCGATCGGCAGTTTAGTGAGCATAAGGTCAAACCGTTTCTTAACGGCTACAGAAAACGGGATAAATTCTCAAACTTTATTGATCCGTGAGCAAGTCCGTGAAGTTTGTAATTGGTAACTATAGTGTTGGGCCAGCTTAGGCAACTTCGGTAGGTCAACAACTTTATGGCTTAGTTCACGGATCAATAAGAGGTTTAGAGACCTGCCTGCTACGTCGCATGAAGGCTTTTTAATAAGCTCATCAGTGGTTCTCAATTATCCTGAACGGTGTAACGTAGCGGTATGGGCGGCATCAGACCCTGAGCGAACCGCGGAAGCCTCTGGCGGCATAGTACGACTCGGCTCCGTTGTGGTATGTAAAAATGGTGTCGTAGCGACGGTCGCAGAAAAGGGCACCGCCGAGTTTTCTGATCTGGGCCGGTGTTTGCACCCAGCTCGATGTTTTCAAATCAAACTTCCCAAGTTGCTGCAACGCCCGGTATTGCTCTTCGGTTAATAGCTCAATGCCCATTTCGGCCGCCATGTCCAGGGTCGTATTGGCCGGTTTGTGCTCCTTCCTCGATTCCAACCCAGCCCGGTCGTAACACACACTCCGGCGACCTTTGGGGCTTTCCGCTGAACAGTCGAAAAAGATGTATTCGCCCGTCGTGGCATCGTACCCAACTACATCCGGTTCGCCTTCCGTTGTCTCCATATCATCCAGCGCCCACAGCTTTTCAGGCTTAGCTTCCAGCCGGGCCTGTACAGCCGCCCAGTCCAGCCCTTCGTGGCGGTTCCTATTTTTTTCAAAACGAGTTTTCAACGTTGTGAGGAGTTCTTTCTGACGGTCGGCTGGTAATTGCTTTTGGCTCATGATTTTGGTTGGGCTTATTGAGTTATGAAACTGAGTTTTCTCTTAACAGGTCTGAAATACCACGACACTACCGTCAGGATAAGCAACAATACAGGACCAAAATTCTCGACGGCACCGTCTCCACTGGCGATATGCGACACGACTGCACCAACCATCGCAAAGAAGAAGCCTGCGTAAGCCCATTCTTTCAATAAGGCGAATCCAGGCATGAGCACCGTTGTAACGCCCAGGATCTTCCAGATTCCGAGAAGTGGCAGGAAATAGGCCGGATAGCCCAGATGGGACATTTTATCAACCTCTTCGTCCATGCCCATTAACTGGACTATGCCGGTCGAGGCCATTCCCAGTGCAAGCCAGATTGTGGAAACCCAATAGATGATTTTAGTGCGCTTTGTCATGGTGTCTTCCTTTGTTCATTAGGTCCTGCAATCGATTATGAGCCATGTTGATTCCCTGAGCGAAAGGCATCTGCAACATCTGGTCTCTGAGCGCGACAGATTTGTAGATGATGTGCATGGTGAGTTTGCTGGTGCCCTCGGTAAGCGATTCAAACTCCAGGAATTCAAGCTGGACCGCAAACGCGGGTACGTTCTCCATTTCGAATGTCCGCGTGATTTTCTGGTTCGGAACAAACTCGTGGATTACCCCACTGAAACCGTGTTTGTTGCCCCGCGGGTCCGTCGTTTCAAACTGCCAACTACCGTGCTTTCGATTGTCGAGTTTAAGTACTTTGGTGCCCATCCACTGCTCAACAATCTCCGGCTCTACGTACGCCTTGAACAGTAATTCCAGCGGCAAATCAAACTCCCGGGTGATGAGGATTTCCTGTTTGCCGTCTTCGGCAGCCACTTTCGTTTTGAGCTCCATACAAGTTTACTTTTTTGAGTCGTAGTTCTTCATGATGGCTTCTAGTTTGTTGAACCGGTCGTCCCACATCTGGCGGAAGGGTTCGATAAAGTCGGCGACTTCTTTCATCTTTTTCGCATTAATGTGGTAGTAGATTTCGCGGCCATTTTGCTGCTGGGCGAGCAGTTCGCACTCGGTCAGAATTTGCAGGTGCTTAGATACAGTTGGCCTGGCCGTATCGAAGTTGGCAGCAATGGCTCCGGCCGTCATGGCCTGCGAAGCGACCAGCAAAAGGATGGCCCTTCGGGTTGGGTCGGCAATAGCCTGGAATACGTCTCGTCTTAAATTCATCGCGTAGTCATTTGACTACAAATATACGTGTAGCTATTTGACTACGCAAGTATTTTTACGTTTTAATGAAGCGATTTGCGCAGAACATTTTGCGATTCACCATCATTACGCTTGGCTCAGCGATGTACATTCCACCTATATTTACTAGAAGTAATCAAAACTAAAACCTACGATGGGCTTTGGTGATAAGCTGTTATTCTTCTTTAGCGCCTTAGGAGCGTTTAATGGCCTTATTCTGGGTATCTATTTTATCTTTTTTACCACTAAAAAGCCTCTCTCCGGTTACTTGCTGGGAGCCTTACTGTTGGTACTGAGCATCCGGATCGGAAAGTCGGTCGCGTACTTTTTTGATTACAATCTGTCTAAGCAGTACCTACAGATTGGTTTAACTGCCTGTTTCTTTATCGGCCCGTTTTTGTATTACTACGTTAAATCCGAAACGCAACAGATCAGAAAACTACCAACGTCCTGGGCCTGGCAGTTAGCAGGCTGGCTTTTGGTTATTGTTGCGGTGGGTGTTGCCTATCCTTACGAACGGTTTCCGCAGGTATGGGGCCAATATCTGGTACCGATTATTTATCTGCAATGGGGTTCATACATCGCGCTTTCTATTCTATTGCTGATTCCTATTCTGAAAAAGATAGCCAGGAAAGAGCCCACAAAACCGTTCGAGCACTGGATTCTGGTGATATGCAGTGGTGTGTCTATCCTGTTCGTTACGTACGTGTGGGCAATTCTAAATATTACAAAAGGCAGTTATATCAACGGGGCCATTTGTTTTTCGTTGATCATCTATCTGGTCGTGTTCGCCTTATTGTATCGCCGGAAAACGAATGATTTATCGGCCTTCGCTACGCCAAAATATGCCGACGCAAGACTTGATGATGCGGATGTACAACTGGTAATAGGGAAATTGCTAAGGGTAATGGCGGAAAAGGAACTCTTCAAAAATCCGAATCTGAAAATAGGCGATGTTGCCAAAGAGATTAATGTTACTGTGCACCAGCTATCGCAGGTATTGAATAACAACATTGAAAAAAATTTCGCCCTATTTGTTAACGAATACAGGATCAACGAAGCCTGTAGAATTTTATCCTTATACCCCAACTTAACGATAGAGGCCATCGGCGACGAAGTTGGGTTCAATGCGAAGTCGACCTTTTTTGCAACCTTCAAGAAAGTTAAAGGCCTCAGTCCCAACGCCTACCGTCAGGAGCACACTCCAGATTTATAAAGTAGTACTACGGAAAAAGGGTTGCTGTACCTTCTCGCAGAACGTATCCCAGACATTTGAGACCAGAATGATGCGCACTCATTTTGACAATCAAAAGGTACTTTCAAATGAAAACAACACTCTTACTCGTAAGCCTACTGGCCACCTTTCCGGCATTTTGCCAAAACGCACCCAGCGAAAGACAATTGATCGAAAACACGATACAGCTCTATTTTGATGGCTGGGCAACAGGAGATACCACGAAACTTGGCAAAGCCATGCACTCTTCCTGTCATTTGAAGAATTATACAAATGGAAAATTTACGGAGTTTTCTAGAGCTCGTTATCTCAGTTTATTCAAGCCTCACGAACGGCCCAAAAACCTGCGTACCAGCATTGTCTCCCTGGACATAACCAACAATATGGGCAGCGCAAAAGTGGAAATCAGCACGGAGCGCGACGTATTCACCGATTACTTTACCCTCATGAAAACCGATGAGGGTTGGGTAATTGCCGATAAAGTATCCACCCGGACACCCCACAGAACCTTTGTCCTGAACCGCATACAGCCGCAGAAAGAAGTGGTTTTAGAAGGGTTGAAACGTCCCTGGAGCATGGCCTTCATCTCGGAAGAGGAGGTGCTGATTTCTGAGAAGGAAGGTGATCTTATACAGTACAATCTGGCCAGAAAAGAAAAGACAAGAATAACGAATTTTCCAGCCGACCTGGAAGATAGCTTGCGTGGTTTCGGGGATAATACGGGCAAGTTCGATGTCCTGCTGGACCCGGATTTTAAAAACAACAAGTACATCTACCTGTCTTACGCTGCCAAAGCGACCAATGGCCGAACCACCAAAATTGTCAGGGCCGTACTTGACCATGAATCCTTACAGCAGATCAAGGTGCTCTTCGTGGCGGAACCTCATAGCGACGAGCGGGTTCATTATGGGGGCGGAATGCTCTTCGGGAATGATGGGAAGCTCTACTTTACTATCGGCGAGCGGCTATTTACCGAGAAAGACGAGCCAACTCTTCCTATCGCGCAGAACGTAGCGGATCGAAGAGGAAAAATTTACCGGATAAATCCCGACGGAACCATCCCGAAAGACAACCCGAATTTTGGCGATAAAGCGGTTCCCGGCCTATACGCTATAGGCATCCGCGCAGCGCAGGGATTAGCCTTTGATAGGCGTACCAACAAAATCTGGTTCAGCGAACATGGTACGCACCAGGGCGATGAGATCAACGTATTGAAAGCGGGGGCTAATTACGGCTGGCCTATGGTCACAACCGGACAATACCGCTTTGCTGAGTTTAAACCAGCGCCAATTCCTGGGCATGTTTATACAAACCCTGCCTGGTCATGGGCGCAAACCGTAGCGCCCACCGGACCGCATAGCTACGCAGGTGATGAATTTGCCGCCTGGAATGGAAACTTACTCGTAGGTGGATTATCGAAGGGTAGCGTATGGCGACTGACACTCGAAGGTGAGACCATCAAAAGTGCCGAAGAACTATTTACGGACGACCGGTTAAGGATACGAAAAGTAGCCCAAAGCCCAATGGGCAAGTTGTATCTGCTATCGGATGAATTAAATGGTAAATTGATCAGAATAAAGAACGGAGCATTTTAACCATCCGTGCGCTTACGGACTTCGGCTAGTTGAATGATTGCCTAAATTCCAAAGGTGATTGTTTGGTCTTCGTCTTAAACAATTTGCTAAACGATTGCGAATGTTCAAAGCCAAGTCCGTAAGCGATTTCGCTTATAGAAAATTCTGTCGTGGATAGTTTTTCTTTAGCTTTTTCTATCAACTTGTTGTGAATGTGTTGCTGTGTGTTTTGTCCTGTCAGTACGTTGAGTAAGCCGCGTAAATAATTGGGTGAAATGTTTAGTGCTTCTGAAATGTATTGAACTGTCGGCAGACCCTTCGTTGTCAACTCTTCATTATTAAAATAATCTGTCAATAATTTGTCTAAGCGGTTCAATAACTGAGTATTAGTCTTTTCTCTTGTGATAAACTGTCGATTGTAAAAGCGTTCAGCATAACTCAATAAGTTTTCAAGGTGTGTGATGATGATTTGTTTGCTAAATTTATCAATGTTTGAACGATATTCTTGTTTTATATTTTCAACAATATTGCCGAGTATTATTTCTTCTTTTTCCGATAAAAACAAGGCTTCGTTTACGGAATAGTCAAAATATTCGTATTTTTTAATGTTCTTTAAAAGCGATGTGTTCCAAAGAAAATCGGGGTGTATAAGCAGTACCCAACCTAATGGTCTTTCGGTATATGCTTCTACGTTAATACCTAAAATCTGGTTAGGTGACATGAAAAACAGCGTCCCTTCACTAAAATCATAATCATTTTGTCCGTATTTATACGTTGCGTTAAGCACCCGTTTCATCGAGATAAAATAAAAACCAAAAATGACACTTAGTTCGTTTGCACTTGGCAGAATAGTTATGTCATCCATATTTACAACGCTGACAAGCGGATGTTCTGGCTTAGGCAAACCTCTTAACTTGTGGAATTCGCTGATTGTTTCTATTCGAATAGGTTTTGTAATTGTCATAACAAAAAGTTAGTTTTTTAATACGAGTTGCTCGCTTAATAACCATAATTCTCTACCTATTGATTGATCAAAATTATCCCGAAGTTCAACGATGTTATTTTTCTCGTCAAAGAATTTTCCGTTAGTGAGTTTTGCATTTTCCTTTGTTGCAACATATACACCGCTTTCGCAGGTTTCGGGTGCATTTCTAACGTCAGATGAGAATGAAAACATTAGTTTGAGCCACAAAGGGGCAGTAGACTTTCCGAGGTTTGATTTTACGAAGCCGGGGTGAAAAAGCATAGAGCTTGCCGAAGTGCTTTGCAATCTGTCGGCTAACTCAAAGCCGAAGAAAATCCTTGCGAACATTGCCAGACTAATTGCTTTCAGCCCGCTATATGATTTTGTGAGCTGTAAATTACTCAAATCAATTTTTGGCTTTTTCAAAAAACGGGGTGCACCAGCAACCGTTACAATTCGAGCTTCATCAGTTGTTTTTAATAAACCAAGTAAACTGTTTGTAAGCGCAAAATGGCCTAGGTAATTTATGGCAAGTGATTTGTCAATTCCTTCGCTTGTAATTTCTTTTTTGAAATACCACGCACCTGCCGCATTTACCAAGCCATGCAGTTGGTTGTGTTGTTGCTTAAATTGTGTACTTAGTTGTTCAACTGATTTCAGTAAACTTAAATCGGCTGTGAGAAAAGAAACATTTTTGTTGGCTGAATTTTCCGAAATTTCTTTTACGGTTTGCTGTCCGTTTGAATCATTACGACTAACGATTACAACATTTGCACCTGTCTTTGCTATGCCTGTTGCAATGGCTTTTCCAACGCCCGATGTGCCACCCGTCACTAAATAGGTTTTGTCTTTAAATTCCATTTTCTTATTTTTTGCTGAGGCAAAATTCCTCAACATTCAGAAAACAGGTGTAATCAAAACGCCTTTTGTTGTAGTCAAAACTTAAGTTGTGTTGTTATTTGAGGGGTAGGTAGGCTTCGGTTTCAAATCTTTAGTGTAGTCGGCTTTCTTCTATGTCAGTTGGTTAGTTGTATGCCTGCCGGTTAGGACCGCTCTGCCATTGATACTAACGGCCACGGCTTGGCGATGTGGCGGTATTAAAAAAACGTCTGCCGATAACCGCCCCTGAATAAAGTTACAAACGTTCATTGTTAATTTTGCTGCCGATTAGTATTACGTCGGCTGGAACTGAACCCGATTAGCGAATAAAAAGTTGAGCATATATTCGTCCCCCTGCTATATTGCCAAACCGCCTGTTAGCGGTAGCTTTATTTGTCAGTTTTTTCAATGCAATATTTGTATGTTTCAACAATAGCATTTCCTACAAGTTCAGGATCTTGGTAGTGTATGCCGTGACTATAATTGGGTAATAAAACTATTTTGCTGTTATGATTATTTCTAATTAAGTCTGTGTAATGCTGAATGCGAAAATTATCATATTCTTTCCACCATGGAATTATGTTGATACCTAATTTCAATTTCTTGTTCATTTCAATTTCATATGGCTCAACAGGCTTGGCATAAGAAATAATTACAGTGATCGGTATGTCTTTAAGTGATACTAATTGTTGATATTCCTTAAAAAAAGTTGGAGTACTTGCATAAAGCTCTCTTTTAACTTCATTCCTAATGCCAATTGGAATAGATGTATCATTTGCCATTGTTTTTAAATTTATTGTCCAAATGTCTCTATACCCTGTCAAACTTTTAGATACTTTTTTGGCATACTCGTCCTCTTTTTTTGTTAACATATAATCGGTTGGGTCAATAAAAACAAGACCACTTACTTCGTTTGGATATTTTGAAGCAAACAGTCTAATAAAAGGTCCACCAATAGAATGTCCCACTAACAAATATGGGGCTTTGATATTTAAGGTTGTTAATAACTTGTGAAGTCTTTCAACTACCTGATTATCGTTCTTAATAGTAGTGTCTATTTCAGATTGCCCTAAGCCATTTCGGTCATATTCAATACAAGCGGCATTAGTAGGCAGATATTGATAAATTTGGTTAAACCCACCGCCACCAATGCCGTTTTCAAATACAATAATTGGTTCATTGACTTTCCTTGTGTCAAGCCTAAATGCTCTGTAAGAAACTTTTACATTGTCAATGACAACCAGTTTATTTTCGACTGTCTGTGATAAAGCTATTTGTGTCCAACAAAAGCAAATCGTTATTAGAGTCTGTATTTTCATTTTACTATCATTATGGATGCTGTAAAAAATTACTGCTAACTCGCAAATAGACGAAACTTTATTGCGTCAATACAACTCGAGAAGCTGTACTAGTGCAATATACCTGTTTTAGGTGATGATGTAGAGAACTGTAATCAGTGGCTTGCCCTACCCTCTTTATCCTGCAAGGGATGGCTCTTGGGCTCACTCGCTGCGGCACGTAGCGGAGGACCCCAATGCCGCAGGTAGAGGCTTCCAAATTAAATATTCAGACAAATCTAACCATAGTCTGTAACACGTAGTTAGTCGTATATTTATAGAGAAAGTAGAATACTTCTCGACAAACGTATACTCAACGACAGAATACAACTATGATGAATGAGAACCAACTCAACAGACGCCAGGTCATTGGCGGCATTGGTAGCGGCTTAGCAGCTACCGTATTGGCTCCTCCGGTATTTGCCGGTTCGGAAACGGCGGTGCCGAACCCAAACGCGTCAGCCCCGGCACCGCTTGTCGACCCAACCAAGAAGTTTCCTAAGCCGCCGTTTAATACGCCCATGCAACCCTGGCCGGGTCTGGCGAGCAAAATGAACCCGCGTCCCGATCATGGGGAGACCAGTTACAAAGGGTCGGGCCGGTTGCAGGGCCGTAAAGCCTTGATTACCGGTGGTGATTCGGGTATGGGCCGGGCCGCGGCTATTGCCTACGCCCGCGAAGGAGCCGACGTAGCGATCAACTACTTGCCCGCTGAGGAGCCCGATGCTAAAGAGGTCATTGACCTGATCAAGAAAGAAGGCCGGAAGGCGATTGCGATTCCCGGCGATCTCCGCGACGAAGCGTTCTGTAAGCGACTGGTTGATGAAGCGGTGAAAGGACTGGGAGGGCTGGACATTCTGGTCAATAATGCAGCCCGGCAGCAGCAACGCGAGTCTCTTATGGACCTTACGTCGGAGGATTTTGACGCAACGATGAAGACCAACATCTACGCGCCCTTCTGGGTTACCAAAGCCGCTCTGCCGCACATGCCACCTGGCTCAGCGATCATTAGTACGACCTCCGAGCAGGCCTACGACCCCTCAGCCAATTTGTTTGACTACGCACAGACGAAAGCCGCTAATATGAACTTCGTGAAGTCGCTCGCCAAACAGCTCGGTCCGAAAGGAATTCGGGTGAACGGTGTAGCGCCGGGGCCAATCTGGACACCTCTACAACCGAGCGGAGGGGCTACGGCGGAGAAACTGAAGAACTTCGGTGGCGACACGCCCCTGGGCCGTCCCGGGCAACCCGTTGAGCTGGCTTCAATCTATGTTCAGTTAGCCGCTAACGATGGTAGTTACGCCACAGGGCAAGTGTATGGAGCCGCTGGTGGCGGTGGGCAGCCTTAGGCGCTTTTACTGAGCGTAAACGATACGATTGCTAACGCCTAGCCCCGTCGTTACAGGGCTAGGCGTTAGTATTTTCTTCAAAACTCGTATTAAACCCGCTAACTCCGTATTCCTAACCGGATGGCCGCTTCTACCGGTGTGTAGTCAGTCGCTTTATCCGCAATAGTCAACTCATTCCGGAGCAGGAGGGGGGGCTGGGCTAAGAACCGGGGTTCGGTGCCTAGATGCGCTTGCGCGGCATGAACCAGAAACGGGTGACACAGATAGACCGTGCCCGCTTTGCCGGTGGCTAGCGTTACGTTACGTGCCGGTAAGTCGTCCAGCTTAGCGGCTAGTTCCATAAATGAAAGTCCTTCTTCGCCCGCGGTTTTCAGGAGAGCGGCAACATCCAGATGGGAGCCGATCCGAAGGCGGGTGGGTGCATCCTGTTCGCTGATGTCCGAAAACAAAAACAGCATCAGCAGGGCCCTACTTTTCGACCGAACATTGATACGCCAACTAAATAAGTCGGCTGGGTCGTCACCCGGAAAACCAGCATCGACATGCCAGCCCGCATCGCCGGAATCTTCCGTCGACGGAAAACGAACCGGGAACGTCCCCATGCTACGTAACGGCAGCCATTCTCCCGGCCCGACCAACTGATCGAAGGCCCAGTGCAACTCCGGCGTATTGGCTACCTGGATAAAAGGGTCCTGTGTGTACATGCCAAGCCATACTACGGGCTGTGTCCACGTACTGGGATCGTCTGGTACGCCTGGTATATCACGCCAAAGCAGGGTACGTACTGCCAGAGCCTCTTCGGACGAAAAAGCGTTATCGATGCGAACAAAGCCACTACGTATGAATTGTTCGATTTGGTCATGGGTCAAATCTTCCTGCATAGAAAACAAAGTTTAGAAGCTGTTTTAAGTGTGTCGCTTTGGCCGGCTGGAGCCACGGCTTATCAGCTCAAACTGCTTTTGGAAAAGAAAACGAATTGTCTATACAGGCCACACAAGGGTACGTTATCGCGACGGATCACGTACTAACATCAACTGGTAACCTTACGTAAAGACAATAGGAAAACGGGCCTTCGAAAAGGCTGACTGTCAGAGCGACATCGGAGAGGAAAATTTATAACATGGGTGCCATCCTCATACGGCAAATATAGAAAAATCCGGGAAATGACAGCGACCGGACCACCTGGACTAGTAGCGCCGAAGAAGCCATATACAACCGCCACGCCGTGGCGTTTCGCGCCTGGAGAGAGGTCTCAATCCGTATGTAATTGGGCCGCAATGGTGGTGGTACGTTGATCCCGTTCTTAAACACACCGCGCCTGATGCTGGTTAGACTGGCAGGGACTATCGGTTATTATCAAGTCCTGACTAAACCGATCAATGACAAATGGAATTTGCCGATAACCTGGTACCCTTGTTAACGCTGATTGTGCTGGAGATAATTCTGGGCATTGATAACATTATTTTTATCTCGATTCTGGCCGATAAGCTACCCGTTGACCAGCGGGACAAGTTGCGCTACTGGGGTATTGGTCTGGCCATGGTCATGCGGCTTGGGCTTCTGGCACTGATTGCCTGGATCATGAAACTTGACCAAACGCTGTTTACGGTGTTCAATATTGCGATTAGCGGTAAGGGCCTGATTCTGATAGCGGGAGGCTTGTTCTTAATCTATAAAAGCACTGCTGAAATTTATCATAAAGCGGAGATTGGCGACGAAGCTAACGCGCCGGACACGACTAAGTCTACATTTCGCGACTTGCTGATTCAGGTGTTGGTACTGGATATGGTGTTCTCAATCGATTCCATTATCACCGCCGTCGGGATGGTCGATGAGCTTTGGGTTATGTACACCGCCGTCATCGTTACGGTAGGCATCATGCTGCTGGCGTCTAAGCCAATTGCTTCCTTTATCAGTCAGCACCCTTCGTTCAAGATTCTGGCTTTGTGTTTTTTGCTAATTATCGGCATGTCGCTGGTGGCCGAAGGACTGCACTTTGAAATTCCCAAAGGCTACATCTATTTTTCGATGGCCTTTGCGTTTCTGGTCGATATTATTCAGATGAAGACTGTTCGTCCGACTCAACCAAATAAATGACGCCAGATCTGCATTAAATAGCCGTCGATACGTGGTGATCAGGCCCTTTCAGCCTATTTTTGAGGGTATCCGGAATTGGCAAAGACTGTTTCGGGATGACCCACGTGTAACTGTATGACGACTGGTTCCAACGCAAACCTGCTTCTGGTGGAAGATGAGCCCAAAGTGGCAACGTTTATCAAGAAAGGATTACAAACCCAGGCGTACTCGGTAGCGCTTGCCCTGACAGGGGAGGAGGCCAAACAGTTTCTCGACGCTACGCCGTATGATCTGATCATTCTGGATGTGAACCTGCCGGATGTGAGCGGACTTGACCTGGCTCAATACATCCGCCGTCAGAATCCTCACGTACCCATTCTGATGCTAACTGCGCTGGGCACGACGGCCGATAAACTGCTCGGATTTGAGGCCGGAGCCGACGATTACCTGGTAAAACCCTTTGATTTTCTGGAACTGCTGGCCCGCGTAAAAGCCCTGCTCCGTCGGTCGGGAAATGGGGAGGAACCTGACAGGATGCTGCGCGTGTCTGATCTGGAACTTGATCTGCATGAGCGCGTTGCCCGTCGGCGGGGGCAGACCATTGAGCTGACGGCCCGTGAGTTCGCTCTGCTCGAATACCTGATGCGTAACGCCGGACGGGTTGTTTCTAGGGTAGACATCGCCGAACAGGTCTGGGATATTGGCTTCGATACGGGCACCAACGTTATTGACGTGTACGTCAGTTACCTGCGCGCTAAAATTGACAAAGATTCACCCGTCAAGCTCATTCATACGCTGATTGGCATGGGCTACGTACTGAAAGAAAAATGAGCCTTCGCAGTCGCCTGACCCTGTTGTTTACGGCCCTCGTTTCGGTGCTGCTGGCCTTGTTCTGTCTGCTCCTGTTTCTGGTCGCCAAGCAATACCTGACCCGGCAATTTCAGAACCGGCTGCGCTCCGAAGCGTTGACGGCAGGGCACCTGCTGATCGGTGAGGAACGGATTGGGCCGACGCTCTACAAGCTGCTGGACAAGAATCAACTGACGGTATTGCCGCAGGAGGAAATTATTATTTACAATTCAAAAAACAGGCTAGTGTACGAAAGTGGCACTGACTACCAGACCATTACCCCCGAAACCTTACACCGCATTCGGCGGCAGGGTGAGCTGTACTGGCGGGAGGCAAACCGCGAGATTTTAGGTGTTCTGTTTGCCGAAACCGGCGAGCCGTTCGTGATTATTGCGTCGGGAGTTGATACGTATGGCGTTCGGACCCGGTTGAATCTGGCGCAACTCCTGGGCATTGGCTGGCTGCTGATGACGGGGCTAATCCTGGCGGCCGGTCGTTTTTTTGCGGGACGAACGCTGCAGCCCATCAATCAGATTAACCAGCAGATCGACACCATTACGGCCTCAAATCTGTCGCTGCGCTTACCCGAGGGCGCGAAGGCCGATGAGTTTACCCAACTGGCCGGGCGGTTCAATCAGATGCTGAATCGGCTGGAAGAAGCGTTTCGCCTACAGCGCTCGTTCGTCTCGCATGCTTCCCACGAGCTACGTACCCCACTAACGGCCATTACGGGCCAACTGGAAGTGTCGCTGCTGGCCGACGATGAACCCGAAGAGCTTAGGGCCACCCTTCGTTCCGTACTGGATGATGTACGGGGCCTGAATCGGATGGCCAACGGGTTACTGGCCCTGGCCAGCGCCAGCATGGATTCATCCGCCGTACCGATGGGGCCAGTTCAAACAGATAGCCTACTTCGACAGATCAAGGCCGAGCTTGAGCGCTTACAGCCGACCTACACGGTTCATCTGACAATCGCCCAGCCGGCGGGACCGAACGCGAACTGGCAAATTACCGGCAGCGAAGCCTTGTTACGTACCGCTCTGTTTAACCTGCTGGAAAACGGCGGTAAGTTCTCGCCCGATCATACCGTTACGGTGCATCTGTCCGGTCAGAAACGCACGCTGCAACTGACTGTGCAGAACACCGGCCCTACGATTGCCGCCGATCAGTTGTCAACGATTTTTATGCCGTTTCAGCGGGGGCGCAATGCGGATGGGCACCCCGGACATGGCATCGGTCTTTCGCTGACGGAACGTATCGTTCGACTGCATCAGGGAGAAATCCGGGCCGAGTCTTCGGTTGAGGCTGGTACTACGTTTACGGTTACCTTACCCCGCTGACGCACCAATTGCCGGGTTGCGTTTTTTGACTCTATGTTACGTGAATGATGAATCGCTGATTGACGGTTAGTCTTTTGTTTGTAATTCCCGTCAGACAAGCATTTATCCTTCGTTTACCAGTGGGTAAATCTGGCTTTTCGGGGGCTCCTTTATCATTTCTAATCCCGTTCTAATGTTGCTCTAACACGAGCTTAACCCCGGTATCCGACCTTTGTAATGTCAATCAGCAAGTGAGTGCAGATCAGCTCATTTCGGGTTGATTGACCTTGAAAACGATACGATACCTATGAAAACATACCTGTTAGTTTTAGCCTTTGTAAGCCTTTCTGTCCTGACTGCTTCGGCCCAGGACGATCAGAAATTGAGGAACGACCGTACGTACTCGACGCACAATTACAAGCATCCTAACAAAGCTGCTACTGCCCGTCAGTGGGAAAACCAAAAAGGCGTAGCGGTTCGCGCGCCGGGTTATAGCCAGGGCCAAGTAGCCAACTATAAACGCCAGGTGCCCAATGCCGTGCCGACGGGTGGCATCGAGGTAAACCATACTCCGGAGCAGGACGTAACGCTGCGGAATTATAAAATGCAGCGGGTAAGTTTGCCCAAGTCGACCACTCCGCCAGCTTCGGAGGGTACTGATCAGACACCGGGTCAGCCGACTGCAGAAGGTAACTAAACGAAGGTTCCGACCGGACCTTCGCAATTCTTACAAGATTCTTGTTTCTGGTGGTTCCGTACGAACAAGGGGAGGATGCCTGCGAGTCAATGACTTCACACGTGTCAGCCCCTGTTCGGCTTTAAACCCATTCAACTTGCTACATATTAACGTCCTTAAACCTTACTAACCCCAGTGATTGATTCGTATCAGGCGATATTTGTTAACAATAAGAAATGGGTTGAAGAAAAAAATGGCCAAGTACCTGCCTTTTTTTCTGAACTCGCAGCGGGTCAGAAGCCCAAGTTTTTGTGGATTGGCTGCGCGGATAGTCGGGTGCCCGCCAATCTGGTAACCGGAACTGAACCGGGCGATCTGTTCGTGCATCGGAACATTGCCAACATGGTCGTTCATACCGACCTGAGTATGCTGAGTGTTCTGGAGTATGCGGTCAACGTATTAGGCGTTCAGCACGTTATTGTTTGTGGCCATTATGGCTGCGGGGGCGTAGCGGCCGCTATGGGTAACCAGCCGGTGGGATTGATCGACAACTGGCTGCGTAGCATTAAAGATGTGTATCGCCTGCATCAGGACGAACTGACTGCGATTGACGACGATCAGCAGCGACTCAATCGGTTCGTGGAGTTGAACGTAGCGGAGCAGGTACACCGGCTGAGCGCCACCACAATCGTTCAGAATGCCTGGCATAATAGGAAGTCGCTTCAGCTTCATGGTCTGGTCTATGACCTCAAAACGGGCTTGTTAACCGATTTACAGGTTAGTACCGACAATGCCGAAATGGTTCATGATGTCTACCGGCTTATTCCCGCGTGACCTGAAATAGTAAAGACCTGATCAATAGATCAGGATACACACCTAATTAGACAAAGGCGTTCATCCGGCTGAGCTAAACTCCAGTCGGATGAACGCCTTTGTGATGTTTACCGAACTAGACCTTGTTAAGTCCGTTTCAATCTGACGTCAACGCAGAGCCCTCCTGCTCCGCGAGTATGAACCGCAAAACAGAAGGGCTTGCCAGATGTGAACCACCTGTGTAATTCAGGTTAACTCACAAACAGAGGACGTTACTTGACCAGTACGAGCCGTTGCACGAGTCGTTTCGTAGCCGTTTGCCACTGCACCAGATACGTGCCCGATGGCTGACCGCTCAAATCGAGCGTAAACTCGTTGCGGCCGGGCTGTGCCGATGCGGCCTGAGTCGTAACCGCTGCGCCGTGTAAATTCAGTACCGATAACGTACCAGTTTGTGATTCGTTCGTCAATACCTGCACTCGTACCGGGCCATCCGCCGGGTTCGGGCTGACGGTCATGCGGCCTTCGGCCGGAAACTCCGCTACGGCAGCTGCAGCACGCGCTGCGCCGTTGGGTGTTTCGATGCGGACGTTGTCGAGATAGACTGGATTTGGCCCGAAAGTTGGCATGTTCAACACGATGCGTTTGATGCGCGTCGGGTTGCCCAGTTGCGGCATCGTTAGCGTCACTTCCTGCCACACATTCGGCGTGGGCGTCAGCGTTACGGTCGTACCGGCCTGACTATCGTTTTCGCCGTAGGTCGTTACCGTCAGCGTTTTGTTGGTCGTCGCATACAACCAGAACCGTACGGTCGATTGTGCCGTAACGGGCAGGGCTGTCTTGCGGAAAATAGACCAGGCACCCCAACCGTCGAAGGTCAGCGCGGCTGATTTCTGACCTGCCTTCACCGGGTTGGTATTGGCGTAGTTGGTCACAAGACCCCACGACCAGTCGTCCCAGCCGGGGTTGAACCCTTCGTCGTAAATCATCTCGACGGTCGAGGAATTGGGGCAGAACGTAGTGGTCGCGCTCACCGGAACGCTCGTCACCAGTTCAGTACCCTGGGCGTTGTTGGCGCGCACGACAAAGCTGTACCCCGTGCCACAAGTCAGCCCCGATACGTCCAGCGACGTACCCGATACGCTGCCGTTGAGCAAAGTGCCATTCTGGTACACGGCATAGCTGGCGACGTTGTCGACCGCCGGAGTCGTCCAGTTCAGCCGCAGACCCGTAGTCGCTACGTTGCTGACGGTTACGTTAAACGAGCCTTCAAAGCGGACGTTATCGACGTAAATCAGGTTTGCGCCCGACCCTTGCGACTGAATCGTCAGGCGCTTGATCTTCGCCGGGTTACCGAGCTGCGGCATCGTCACAACTACTTCCTGCCAGGTGTTTGGCGTAGGCTGGAACGACACGTACGGGCTTACCCCACTCTCGTTTTCCGAGCTGGTGCAAACGCCGATGGTCTTGTTGGTCGTGGCGTAAATCCAGAAGCGAACGGTCGTTTGTGGCGTTGTGATAAAGTGGCTGTTGCGTGTAATGGCCCAGCCGCCCCAACCGTCGGTATACTGGATGGACAGCGATTTTTGTCCGACTTTCACCGGGTTCGTTGCGGCATAGTTAGTGGTTACCGACCAGCCCCACTCTTTCCAGTTTGCGTTCAACGCTTCGTCGTAAATCATATCGCTTCCCGAAGGCGGACAGGCCGATGTCGTTACGTTCACCGGGGCGCTCTGGGCTGACTTGTTGCCCGTCGCGTCTTTCGCCAGCACGGTGAAGGTGTACACCGTACCGCAAACCAGATCCGTTACGTTCAGTGATGTGCCCGTTACGTTGCCATTCAGCAGCGTGCCGTTCCGATACACCTCATAGGCGGTTACACCCACGTTATCGGTTGAAGCAGTCCAGGTCAGCGTTGCACCGGAAGCCGTTACGTTGCTGGCGGCTAATGCGGTCAGAACACTCGGTGCCTGGCTGTCGGCGCAGACGGAGGTCGTTACGCTGAGTGCGCTGCTCTGGGCTGATTTATGGCCAGCCCCGTCTTTCGCCAGTACTGTATACGTATAGGCGGTGTTGCAGGTCAGGCCCGTTACGTTCAGCGACGTACCCGTTACGTTGCTGTTCAGCAGCGTGCCGTTCTGATATACTTCGTAACCCGTCACGCCGACGTTATCCGTAGCTGCTGTCCAACTCAACGTGAAACCAGTGGCCGTTACGTTGCTGCTGGCCAGATTGGTAGGAACGCTGGGCGCCTGGTTGTCCGTGCAGGGGGCGCTCATGACGTACACCGTGTTGCTATTGGGCGATACGTTACCAGCGGCATCTTTGGCTCGCACGGTGAAATTGTACGAGCTGTTGCAGGTCAGGCCTGTAACATCCAGCGACGTACCCGATACGGTGCTATTTATTACCGTATTGCCCTGTAGAACTTCATAAGCCGTTACGCCGATGTTATCGCTCGAAGCCGTCCAGTTCAGCCGCAGGCTGGTAGCCGTTACGTTGCTGGTCGAGAGGTTGGTCGGGGTCGTCGGCGGTTGCGTGTCGGTGGTGGCATCACCCGCTACCAGACGAACATCGTCGAGGTAGAAGGTTTGCGGGCCACCCGATCCATCAGTGAACGAAATGCGCTGAACTTGCGCTGGGTTACCCCATTCGCTCCACGGAATCCGGACAAGCGTCCAGGTGTTCGGTTCGGCCGTGATGCGGTAGAAATCCGTCGTTGGACCGGTGTCTATCTGACTCATCGTGACCCGTACCGGCTTGTCAGAACCGTAGAACCAGAATTGCAGACCACCGGGGTAATTAGCCGTGTTCAGCACCTCGCTGTTCCGCAGGCTCAGGGCTCCCCAGGCGACCGTTGGGTCCACCCGTATTGACCGCTCTCCCATTTTAACGGGACTGGTATTGGCAAAATTCTGGGTGCTGTTCCACGACCAGTTCGAGAACGTACTGCGCAGCGCGTCGCCGTAGATGATGTAATCATTCGGGCTGGGGGCGGGCGTGTTCACTGTCACTGCGTTGCTGGGGTTCGAGCGATTGGCCGAGAAGTCGATGGCCCGGATCGTGAACTCATAGCTGTTGCTGGGCGACAGCGTTTCGATGGTAATAAACGTCTGGGGCGTTTCGGCGATTTTGGTGCCGTTCTGGTACACCTCGTAGGCCGTTACCGCCCGGTTGTCGGTCGAGCCCGTCCACGCCAGCTTCACCGAGTACGGCGACACACTAGAAGCGACCAGGTTAACCGGTGCTGTCGGCGCTTCGGTATCGGTTGGGTCCGAGGTAGGCGTCATCAGGCGACTCAGCAGACTGATATACGGGGCCTGGTTGTAGATGGCGACCTCCGTAAAAATCCACGAGTTTTCGGGGAAACCAGTGTTCCAGTCCTTGTATCGTTTCTGAAGCGGTTCGTTACGGATATACCCCTGCGTGCCGTCGTACTGATCCATGTTGTTAGGACCACCCGTCAGGTAACCCGGCGCGGGGCCTTTGGGCGAGGTCAGGGCGTTGTCCCAGGCAGTACCATCGGCAAACCAGGTGTGGTAAATCTCGTTCTGCGCGTTCTCGGCCCCGTAGGCATACATGTTCGACAGCATCACCTTCCCCTGCGCGTTCACCCCGTGGAACCAGTGAAGATACTGCTCGGCTACTTCGCGGTACAGCGCTTTGTTGCCCGTGTTTACGTTGAAATCTACGAAGTCCATGTTGGCTACGCCCGCGTTGCCGCGCACCTGGTTGCTGCCCCAGTGGTACTGCGCATCGGCCATGTGTGCCCGATAGAGGTCGGTTTTGGCGTTGTAGTCGTTGATCGACAGCACACTGTTCTGCTGGCTTTTCAGACTCCGGATGCGCGACGCGACCGACGGGGTAGCGGCCGGGTTAGCGGCATATCGCAATAGTGCCGTGTGAACGTGCATCAGGTAGGGGCCCCACCACTCGTTGGCAATCGGCTGAATCTGGTTGTACTGCGCATCCACAAATGCCTTGTATTCCGCCTTGCCGGTCGCTTCGAACAGATAAATAGCTGCGACCACCGCCGACTGCCGCTGAATATCGGCGGGCTTGTCGGCATCCCCCGACTTAATGTTACCGTCGTCGCAGCTCGTCTGGAACGCAGTAAAATTGCTGGTCGTCGTTCTGGCGCGGGCGAAGGCCTGCTCGGCGCGGGCGATCATGTCCTGCGCGTAGGCGTTCAGAGCCGGAATGGTTTTGTAGACGGCCCCCGCTGCGGCAAACATAGCCGCGCCCGACAGGGTAGACGACGTACATTCGGGCAGGTAGTGCCGTGGCCGAGTGTCGGCGCTGGGCGGGTTGGTTTCGTTGTAATTGTCAACGCCCACTTTCAGCAGCAAACCACCCGTGCCCGTCGCGTCCTGCATCCGGCGCATGAAGTCAAGCTCCCATTTTACCTCGTCCAGAATATCCGGTATGCCGTTGCCCGATTCAGGAATGTTGAAATTATCGCTGAATACCGACGGGTTGAGCCGATACGATTCCAGCAGTAGAACCACCGGCTCCTCGGCAAAGGTCACGTACTTGTTCATGTCGCCGGCATCCATCCAGCCGCCGTGCAGATCTTTGGCGGTACTCATGTCACCCTTGGCGTAGCGGCTGGTAGCTTGCCGGTCCTGCCCGGTACCTTCGTGCGTGGCTGCATCGGCCCACTTCGCATCGGTAAACGGGGGCTGTTTGGCGAAGTTGATACGCTGGTAGAAATACGTGCGTACGGCAGCCTTCAACACCTCATTATACACATTGTCACCGATGTCGAAGCGGTACGAGCCGACGTTATTTCCCACGTCGAAGACGTAGTACGAACCAGGGGCGTTGACCGTAGAGAAGTCAAACCACCAGCCCTTGTCGCCCGATGACGCCTGCGTAACACCGTTACCCCAGGTTTGCAGGGTGCCGGTAAACACAACGGCATCGTCGGACCATCGGCGTACCTGATACTGGTTCGCACCAGTACTGGCGTTGAACGGCTGACCTGCATCGGAGCCAACCTGCGGACTAACAATCACCGCGACTTTGCGGGAGTTTTGTAAATACCCGAACTGATCGACCCGAATACGATCGGTCGTGCCGGGTGGTGCAGCCAGGCTGCGATACGTGGTCAGTAACCAGACCAGAACCCATAAAATTGGTTGTTTCATAAAAATTCGCCCGCTCCCCTACGGGTAGTTTATGTGATGGATGCTTTTCGGGGAATAAAAGCAGGGGCAAACCTATTGTGCCTGTCCTGCTTAAAAATTCGATACAGCGGTGAACCGTCTGAAACGTTACCCCAATTGATAGAAAGAATACCTGAGCAGAAAATGAACGTTGGTAACCTATTAGTTTACGCATTTGGTAAATTGAATCGCTTGTAATAGCAGGACGATTACAGAAAAAGACCACCGCCTACGACAAAGCCGATGCTTCATCGTAGGCGGTGGTCAGTTAGTGCGTACCGAAAAGTATTTGCTGGGGAGAGAGGTTGGCTCTATATTTATTTGAGCCAGAAGAGCCGCTTTTGTCATCCCGACCAAAGGAGGGATGACAAAAGATACCGAGGTATAAGTCTAGTTTTAATTGTGTTATTTCAAAACTTGAAACTCACTCAAATCACACGAAGCAAGTTTCTCATTGATCACCACGGGCTGATTCCGGTGTCAGGAGCATTATCATCACTGAAAAATTGACCCGTTGGGCCATCCGGGCCTAACGTAGCCGCTTTAACTAACCGGGCTGCGGCATCGGGTACCGTACCGGGACCACTATGGTGATTGAAATCGGTAGCCGTATAGCCCGGATCAACGGCATTCACTTTAAACGCGGTATCGCGCAAGTCATACGCCAGCATAATCGTATACGCATTCAGAGCTGCTTTCGACGAAGCGTAGCATGAGGCCTTAACCGCGTAATACTTCCAGTTAGGATCAGTATGCAGGGTGAGCGAGCCTAATCCCGACGTAACGTTGACAATTCTGGGTTCTATAGCTTGCTTCAGCAGATCAATGAACGCCTGCGTCACTTCGATTACCCCGAAGAAGTTGGTTTCAAATACCTGCCGGAATACGCTGATATCGGTTTCCAGGGATGGCTGCGGCAACTCACCGCTGATACCTGCATTGTTGATTAACACATCAAGTGTGCTCGTTTTCTGGCCGAGCGTCTCCCGAGCAGTCTGTATCGACGCAACATTGTCAACGTCAATCACGATCGGCTCTACGTTGTCGAACCCTTCTGACTTCAGCTGGTCTACCGCCTGCTGGCCTTTTTGCGCATCGCGGCTGCCCAGATATACGTAATAGCCCTGTTGTAATAACTGCCTGGCCGTTTCAAAGCCTATGCTTTTGTTTGCTCCGGTTATGAGTACTGTTTTCATTGTATAAAATTGTTTGACAGTACAAAAGTACCGGGCTCTGAGCGCCCGGCTGGAACACATCCATCGGTATTACTGGTACATTTTGCGGATATTGGTTCGGTACTCAGCCGGAGTTACGCCGGTTTCGCGTTTAAAAAAGCGGTTGAAGTAGGAAGCCTCCGAAAAGCCGAGGTCAAAGGCGATCTCCTTTAGCGAATGTTGGGTATGGAACAACAGACGCCGGGCTTCCAGCACCAATCGCTCATGGATGTGCGTAATGGCCGGTTTGCCGCTCTGGGCCTTTACCCCCTCGCTCAGATACCCCGCCGATACGTTGAGCAATGAAGCGTACTCACTCACCTGGTGCAGTTCGCGATAGTGCTCGTCGATTTCGGTCTGATATTTTCTGAGCAGAAGCTTGTCGGTCGAAAAGGGCTGGCTTTCCAACTGTTCTGAATAAAGTCGGCTCAGGTACGTGAGCAACACCGTCAGGTAGGCAGTCAGCATGCGTTGCTGCCACTCGCCGGGACGGTTGTACTCGGCATAGATTTTTTCCAGTATATCCTCTGTAAAGGCCACATCAACCTCCGAAATCCGCAACTCGTGAGCGTTTTGTGGATTTCGGATCAACGGCAGTGCGCTCAGTGAAGCGTTTTCCTGCAAGGCCAGAAACTCGTTTGTAAACGCCATAGCCGTGCCCCATAGCGGTTCCGGCTCTTCTTTGACGACGAGCTGATTGGGTACAGAGAAATGAAACGTATTGTCTTTGATTACGTAGGGCCTCATGTCCACCCAATGACGGCTGCTGCCCCGCCGGATGAAAACAAGTAGAAAATAATCCTTGCGGTGCGGAATCAGCAGATCGGACTGGTGCGTCAACATCCCCTCAAACCGAACCATACTGAATAATTTACCGCCCAGAATTGGATCATCCTCTAATCTGTAGATCGGTACCGGCTGGTCAATTGTCAGAACATTCATGCCCTGAAACTACACTTTTTTCAGCTAGGTGTTCTTGATAGGCCTGTTTATATAATCTACCGCCATGAAGAGTCAGTGATAAGCGAGTTCGTTGATTTGACGCGCATTGTTGCAACCTTTTTTATTCTCGTTTGGATATACTGTCAAATTGTTTTCGGTATGAGCTTCCTGTCATGCGAAGGGAATCGATCAGAGCCTTATTATTACCGATTAACGCGACGGCCAAGCAAGACGTAAATTCCTCCTATCAGGCAACACAACAAGCCTATACCCTTGAACAGACTTCCCCAGCCAATGACGTAGTATGTGTCATAAAGCTGAATGTCAAAAGCCGCCGGTCCAACTAAAAAAGCGGCTACTAATAAAAGTAAGCCAAATCCTAAAATTATCCGTTTGGTATTCATCGCTAATCTGTCTATGGCGGTTGGCCTGTCGAACCCTACGTGCCTAACCCTGTTTTATATACGGCGCTTTGAGTGTCGCATACAACTCAAAATCGCTCTGTCGAACTGTGCAGCCTGTCGCACACGCTCCTACCATCACGCTACTTTCCAGCATGCTGGCCGGAACATCCAACACCGACAGTAGCTGATAGGGAGTCATTCACTTGACTGAATAAACGTGCTTTAACCTTTATATACCTGCTGGGTAGAGTCGTTGGTTTAACGTATTGCCGCGCGACCCGACCAGCGCTGTTCTTAAAGTTGAATAGCCCGCTCTCTATTATACTTCATTGCTTTAATAATTTTTAGCATGTTCCCATTTGCGAACATGCTAACCAGATACCCATCGCTGAATCGGTCAGCCCGAATAATTACCGTGAGGAGCTTGCAGAGCGTTTCAATAGGTAAGTTGTTATAATCAGTGCTGTTGTCGTCTAGCAAACTCTTTCCTTCTTGCCAAGAAGCCCAGTTGTACACGGGCACTATATCCAAATCATTTACAGCATGGAAGAACTTGTCTACTATGTTCGTAGAACTCCAGTAAGGCATTGTAATAGAACCATCAGGAAGTGCATCTCCGCCCTTAATTTCACCAAACTTTTCGGTTGATTCGATTTCGGGTATCAATTCGAATAACTTATTCCAATCGGTGGGTGTAATACTTTTCAAGTGTTCGGGTAACTGTTCAAGTTCTGTCATTAAGTTAATCCTACGTTGTTTTGCTCAATAGTATACTTTGTCAACTTAATCTGAAATATAGTTACTACGCGCTGGTCATGTGAGTAGATGGTAGCACGCTCACCCGTTAGAGATCTGACCTGTGATGACTGAGGTAGATTGCGAGCCATCTTGTAACGAGATGCGAACGAGCTCGCGCGAATGGATGGTCTTGTCAGACGGATAGATGGGAGCAGGGGTGTTCCTGTGAACGATGTTAACGATCCGGTTTCAGCTAGTTCCGCACTGACTTAGGGCTGCTTGTTAGTGCTGTATAAGATGTGCTCCCATTCGCCTTGTAAACGTTCGATGGGTTCTTTGATCGGCTGGCCGTCGAAGGCTTCTGACGGTAGATTTATCCAACTGGTGGCACCTTGTGTCGTATACCGGTACTGGATCTGCAGCAGTTGCCAGCCTTCATTAATCAGCGACGTAATGGCCTCAAAACCAGATTGAAGGTCTTCAACGGGTGTGCCATACATACATTCCTGGTATTTCGACTCGGGGTCAAGGCAGGAGAACTGGAGGACAATCATAAACCGGTTCTGTTAGTTACAGGAGAAGTAAGTAACACACAAGTTACTTATTTACAAAGCGTTATCATAAATAACGTAGTGTGTGGTCGGGAAATTAATTATTCGGTAGAACGATTTCCGTATACGTCGTACTAACGGCATAAGTCAATTCTTAACGGAAGTGCTACATAGCCTGTGGCTGTGCGTTTTCCCAGATTTTCGCTTAAACTTGTCACCAGCTTTTTCTGCACGCCCATAATGGTTACGACTTTCGCTTCGTCACGGTCCCGTTTGACGATTCTGTTTTTTGCCGGGTTCCTTGTTCTCTCTACGGCGGTTAGCGCCCAGATCAGCCAGAAGCTGCGGGGGCGGGTCGTTGACAAAGAGTCTAAATTCCCGTTGGTTGGCGTTACCGTGCAGGTCCCTGATGTCGCGAAAGGAACGCTGACTGATACGGCGGGCGTGTTTCGCCTGACCGGAATTCCGGTAGGGCGACATTCCCTGAACGTAACGCTGGTCGGTTACAAGGCCGTTTTGCTGAATGATATTGTCGTGGATGCTGGTCGCGAAAAAATCATAGACCTTGAACTCGAGGAAGACATTCAGCAACTCGCTGCGGTATCGGTGCAGGCGCAACGTACCGGCGAAGCGCGGAATGAGATGGCGGTGGTGTCGGCCCGCCAGTTCTCGGTCGAGGAGACCAATCGCTACGCGGGTAGTCGGGGTGAGCCGGCTCGCATGGCGTCTAACTTCGCGGGCGTACAGGGGGCCGACGACTCCCGCAACGATATTGTGATTCGGGGGAATTCACCTCAGGGGGTTTTGTGGCGGGTTGATGGCGTAAGTATTCCCAATCCGAATCACTTTGCCATTGCCGGTACGTCGGGCGGGCCGGTCAGCATCATCAACAACCGCTACCTGGCTAATTCCGACTTTTTTACGGGGGCGTTTCCGGCTGAGTTCGGCAATACCGTTGCGGGCGTTTTTGACCTGAAGCTGCGGAACGGCAACAACGAGCGCCACGAAAAGATGCTGCAATTTGGCTTTCTGGGAACCGAGGCTATGGTGGAAGGGCCGCTCTCCAGACAGTCGAAATCGTCATATCTGGCTACGTATCGGTACGCCAATCTGGGGTTGTTTAATAAGCTGGGCATCGACATTGGCACGCAGGCCGTACCAACGTATCAGGATGGCTTCGTTCGACTCAACTTTCCACTCAAGGGACGTAACGGTGAGCCGGGTGGTAACCTGTCGCTATGGGCGTTCGGGGGAACCAGTACCGTGAATATCCTTATCAGTCAGCAGGAAGTGAAAGACCGGAACATATTCGGACAGAACGACCGCGATCAATATTACACCTCGCGCATGGGCGTAGCGGGATTGACCTATGCCCGGCCGTTGACCAAACAAACGTTCTGGCAGGCTACGCTGGCCGTTTCCGGGAATGCTCAGGTGGCTAACCATGACTACCTGTTCATGCGAAAAGATGGCAGCAATAACCCAATCGTTCTGAACAGCCGCTACGTAGTTGATTCACTACGTCCTGTACTGGACTATCGGTTTTCAGAGGTCAAAACGTCGTTGTCCACGTTTGTCAACCACAAGATCAGCGGTCGGGCTACGATCAAAGCCGGACTCAACTTCGATGTATACCACTACCGGGCGTTCGACAGTGTACGAACGTTTATAGACCTCCGTTCGACCCAGTTTACGTCCTGGCGCATGCGCTGGAACACAAGTGAGGTCTTTGCGCTGGCTCAGCCCTACGTCAGCTACCGCAACCGGCTGACGGAAAACCTGACGCTAACGGCCGGGCTGAATGCGCTGTGGTTTACCGTAAACAGCAAGAGCATATCGCCCATTGAACCGCGCCTTGGACTAAGCTGGGACTTGCCTAACCGCCAGAAAATTAGCCTGGCCGCGGGGTTACACAGCCAGATTCAACCCATCTATACCTACTTCTATGGGGACGATTTGCGGGGGCAAAACCGCGTTGATCAGCAGGTGAACCGCAACATGGGTTTGACAAAGAGCTGGCACTACGTAGCGGGTTATCAGCGACTGCTCGGAACCAACCTGCGGTTGCTGATCGAGGCTTATTACCAGCGGTTGTTTAACGTACCGGTCGAGGTGCAGCGGTCGTCGTTTTCGATGCTGAACAGCGGAGCGGCTTTCGTCCGGATTTTCCCCGGACCGGTTATGAACACCGGAACAGGCCGGAATTATGGGCTGGAGTTAACCCTCGAGAAGTTTTTCAGTAATCACTACTATTTCCTGATTACCGGTTCGCTCTTCGATGCGAAGTATAAAGGTTCGGACGGGGTTCTGCGCAATACCGATTTCAACGGACGATACGCCTTTAACGCGTTGATGGCCCGTGAGTTCGTCTTTCGCCGGTCGTCGTTGAATCTGGGTGCCAAGTTCACCACCACGGGCGGACGCTGGTACGGTCCGGTCGATGAACAGGCGTCGCGATCGAACCAGGAAATTATCTACCAGAGTGAAGGACGTAACACGCTTCAGTTCGATGCCTACAAGCGGTTTGATATCAAGATCGACTACAAAATCAATCGGGGTACGGCTGACCGGCGGGGACTGACCCACACCATTTCGGTCGATTTTGTGAATGTATTGGGTGTGAAAAACATTCTGTCGCTGAGTTACGCGCCCCAGCCCGACGGTAGCTTCATCAAGCAGGAATACCAACTGGGCTTTTTGCCGGTCTTTTTATACCGCATCGACTTCTAGGCCGGTCTGAGCGAGCTTGTCAAACAAAAATGTCCTGCTCGTCGTGGTACTGTTGCTGCCCCGTCGACCAGTTGAGTCGTGCCCGCCAGCGGCCTTTCGACAGCCGGGCCGTGGAAACAACATAGCGTGACGCCTGACCCGGCGTTATGGGGACGCGAATATCGTCGAGCGAATCGGGGGTTCGGGTGAAGGTTAATTCGGCCTTTAAGAACGTAGATGGTAATACGAAGGCCACGGATTGGGTAGCAGGTTCGAACATCATGGTGAAACGAGGGATGGCTGAAGGCGATTTATCCGCTGCTGAATGACGAAACAAAGGTGGACAGGTGAGGGCATCGGTAACATGATTCTCGTTAGGCTACCGCCTGATAAAGTTTAGCTATACGGCTGAAGAGCATCAGGAACGAGCGAGTCGGTGCTACTGACCTTTGTGACGATTCCGGCCCTTCAACTTCGCTCCTGTATGTTCCGATCTGTAGTACTTGCCTGCCTTTGTTTACCCTCGCTTGTTCGGGCGCAAACGACCGATGACTGGTCACGACTGCATCGGTACGCCGAGACGATTGGCGTTGAGAACGTATGCACTACGCCCGATCGGACCTGCCTGACCAATTACTTTAATCAGATTATCTGGGGTAAACCGAACCCACGGCTGAGTTACCAGGGTCTGGCGGAACGTATTGATACCAGTCGATTGAACCGACTGGTTGGGTTGTTTGTAGCCGGTGGCGACTGGTGTTCGCTGCTGGATTCGCTCGAATCACACGACCGGCGCTATCGGCAGTTGAAAGATTACTGCTGGCGTTGTCTGGTGGACGATTATATGGAGGATTCGCTGACGATTGAGCAGATCCAGGCCAGTCTGAATACGTACCGCTGGTTGAACCGCTTTCCGGCTGAAAAACGCGTTATCGTGAATGTTCCCGCGGCTAGTCTGCGGCTGGTCGACCGGCAGGGCAAAACGCTGGTCAGCAGCCGGGTTATTGTTGGTAAACCTGGTACGCCAACGCCTTATTTCACGGCTTCCCTGACGGACGTGGTCATGTATCCGTACTGGAACGTGCCCCGGTCGATCATGGTGAAGGAATTACTGCCTAAAATCAAGAAGAACCCACTTGCTACGCTCGACGCGATGAAGCTACAAGTAATCGACCGGAGGGGACGAGTGGTTGATCCGGTCGGCATTGATTGGTCTGTGTCGACAGGTGCGTTTCCGTATCGATTGCGCCAATCAACCGGGTGTGACAATGCGCTGGGTATTCTCAAATTTACTATCAACAACCCGTACGACATTTACCTGCACGATACCAACCATCGCGAGCTGTTTACGCAGTCGAACCGGTGGCTAAGTCACGGCTGCATTCGGGTCGAAAAGCCGGTTGAACTGGCTAATGCCTTGCTGGGCTATGCTCGGCTCAGCCCGGCTTACCTAACGAGCTGCGCGAAAGCAATGACTCCGCAAACGATACGTTTACCGAAAGCCGTGCCTGTTCTGGTTATCTACAACCTGCTCGATATTGACGACGAAGGCGCGGTACGGGTGTATAAAGATGTGTACCGGCAGGTGCTGGCTCAGCATTGAGTCGTCAGGGCTATGGAGAATATCATTAATGTGTTGTGCAACCTGTCGGGCGAATCGGTAGCTATCGAGGCCGCTGTATTAGGCGAGCAGTTGCATCCGGAGTTGTTACGGGAAATTAACGCTGATTTTCCGGCCTTTTCGCCCAACAGTTACATTTCCCTTAATCGGCTATTGCCGTATATGAATCGGTGCCTTGATGACCGGCCAGCGGTGGCTGCATCGAGCAGAGCAATAGCGGCTTTTAACCCCGACTCGAATTTGACGTTTGGGCAACGCGTGGCCGATCAGATCGCCGACTTTGGCGGGAGCTGGACGTTCATTCTGAGTTTTCTTGGCTTTATTGTTCTTTGGATGAGCCTCAACGCC
Source organism: Spirosoma knui (assembly GCF_054780635.1). Classification (NCBI taxonomy): domain Bacteria; kingdom Pseudomonadati; phylum Bacteroidota; class Cytophagia; order Cytophagales; family Cytophagaceae; genus Spirosoma; species Spirosoma knui. The sequence goes on from NZ_BAAGVY010000002.1 coordinate 112,830, forward strand.
TGGTGGTTCACAAACAGAGGCTTCGACCCCTATCCGTTTATTCTGCTTAATCTGGTTTTGTCGTGCCTGGCTGCGTTGCAGGCACCGGTTATTATGATGAGTCAGAACCGCCAGGAAGAACGGGACCGCGATCGGGCCCGCCGGGATTATGAAATCAACCTGAAAGCCGAAGGTGAAATCCGGCTGCTTCAGGAGAAAGTCGACATGTTGCTGCGCCGGGAGGGCTGTCGAAAGACTCCACAATACGTTAGGCAAAGGGAAGACGGAAAGAGAAGGCTGCCCCGTCAGTGACGCTCGGGTCGAGACCGATGGTGCCGTTCATACTTTGAATGAACTCGCTGGAAATAGCTAATCCTAATCCTGTGCCACTCGTCTGTCCATTACGTCCCGGTGCTTTAAAATACCGATCGAATACACGGTCCATGTGTTCCGGACGGATACCGGTTCCGTAATCACGAACGCGAAAATCAACCAGGTTACGATCAGGCACGATCGACACCGATACGTCGATGCGGCTGTCTTCGGGGCTATGTCGAACCGCGTTGGAGAGAAAGTTGATCAAGACCCAGGAGGCTTTGTCGGGGTCGGCTTTCACGGCGGGTAAATCCGCCGGTACAAATACCGCAAACTGAACGTGCTTTTGCTCGGCCGCTGTTCGCAGGGCGTTCGTTGCAACCGCAACAATATCGGCGGGCGCTACGGGCTGAAACTGCAACTGAATCTGTCCCGATTCGACTTGTGCCATGTTAAGAAGCTCGCCCGTGATGTTCAGCAGCCGGTCGGCATCGTTGCGGACATGGCTGACCAACTGCTTCTGCTCGTCGTTTAACCCGCCGATCCGCTGATCATCCAGTAACTTCAGGCTCATCTTGATACCAGAGATAGGCGTTTTTAGCTCGTGCGAAACCGTTGCGATAAAGTTGGTTTTGGCGAGATCGCGTTCCTGATACGGCGTGACGTTTTTCAGGACAATCACGTACCCTGCCAGTTGCGATTCGTCCTCGCCGGTTCGGGTAACGTCTACGGTGTGAATCTGCTTGTTGAAGTAATTTTCTTTGCCTTTACCTTCCGTGTCAACATCGTATATTTTTAATAGCCGCCCTTCCTTCGTTAAGGGTTCATCCGTCATGAGCTCCTGAATGAGCGTTCGCATCAGATCGTTGATAGACGCTACATCAGGAGCATATTTGCCCAACAGTTGCGCTTCGCTGAGGCCCAGCAATCGGCAGGCGACCGGATTGGCAAACAAGATTCGACGTTTTTCGTCCAAACCAATAATGCCGTCACTCATGATCTGAATGAGGGTGTCAATCCGTTTTTTGTCAAACAGGACGCGGGCTAAGTTGCTGTGCTCATATTCATCCAGCTTTTGGGCCATGGAGTTAAATGAGCGGGCGAGTTCACCAAACTCGTCGCTGGATCGGAAATGCAGCCGTTCTTCAAAATTGCGGCTGGCTACCTGCTTAATGCCTCGCGTCAGCTCCCGCAGTGGATTGGCAATGTAGCCGGGGAAGTTGATGATGAACGAAAAAACGACCAGAAAACACAGGGTACCGACAAAGGCCAGCCAAACCAGGGCGTCGTTCGCGGTTTGTTCGGCGGTGCTATTCTTGCGGAACATGGTCTGCCGGTTTAAAGCATCGAGCTGTAACAGGTTGTTCTGGAGTCGGTTAACTGTCAGCAAGTCAGAAGCGCCGGCTTTGAGCCGGTTAAAATCGCGTCGAACGGCCTGGGTTAGTTCTTCTTCACCAGTTTCTGTTACGTTACGTTCCTGTTTCCGGAGGTTGAGCTCAAAAACCTGAATGGCGCTCGGGTTCGTTTTATAATCCAGTAATGCTTTCTGCATCTCACTGGTGAATTCCAGCGAGATGTAGTTGTCTTTCAGAATAGCGCGGGCGTCGCTGGAAAGCTGGTTGAGGTAGTACGCTCCTAAACCGCCCAGAGCCAGAATGATGGCGAACATAAAGGCCAGACCCAGCGATATTTTGGCTTTAATGGTCATTTTTTGAAGGATAAGAGGGAAAATAGGAGGAGTGGGGAGAGCTCTGCTGTGAACTTATTTAAGACGCAGAGGACGAGATAGAAATAGAACCGTTTTCTGTCATTCCGACCGCAGGGAGGAATCTTCTCTAAAGGCAAAACTTCCAGCTACAGAAGGTTCCTCCCTGCGGTCGGAATGACAAAACCACGCGAAAAAGAAGTATTAAACAGCTTCTATGTTTCATTCTTTATCTTTTCTCCGTTTTACGACAAAATAATCAGGTCAGTGTCGGACTGCGACAACTTATTCAGCATCTGGTTAAACAGGTTCGTCCGCAAAATGATCCGGATCAAATTGATATGCGGTTTGCCGATGCAAATAGTCGTGATCTTCCGCTCTTCGGCCGTTTCGACAATACAGCGCGGAATATTCGTTCCTTTCACCTGAATTACTTCGGCTCCCAGTTCGGTAGCCAGCTTTAAGTTATTAAGTAAATGCCGCTGCACATCCAGCTTAATCCGGTCGGGGTCTTCTGCGGGTGTCTGTACGTAGAGCACAAACCACCGCGACCGGTAATACGACGCCAGACGGCCCGTTTTGCGGATGATCATTCGGGCGGTCTGATGGTTAGTGCTGATACAGGCCATAAACCGTTCCGGCTTAATCTGGATTGCGGGCGGCAGGGTCGTTTCGATTTTTCGCTCGACTTGCCCGGCCACTTCCTTGAGCGCCAGCTCGCGAAGTTGTAAGATTTTTTCGGGCTGAAAAAAGTTACGTAGCGCCGTTTCGATCTTCGTCTTGTCGTAAATCTTTCCTTCTTTAAGCCGGGTAATTAACTCATCCGCAGGTAAGTCGATAGTAACGACTTCATCGGCCATGTGCAGTACTTTGTCCGGTACGCGTTCCGTTACGTCGATGCCGGTGATCTGATGCACTTCCTCGTACAAACTCTCAATGTGCTGGATGTTAACCGCACTGATGACGTTGATACCTGCGTCCAGAATCTCGATGACATCCTGCCAGCGCTTTTCGTTTTTGGAACTGGGAATATTGGTATGCGCCAGTTCGTCGACAATGACGAGTTCTGGGTGCGTATTCAAAATGGTCTGCACGTCCATCTCCTCCAGTTCGCGCCCCCGGTAGAACAGCTTGCGCCGGGCAATGATCGGCAGACCATCCACCAGCGCCAGGGTTTCAGCCCGGTTGTGTGGTTCAATAAATCCAATCTGAACATCAATTCCGTTACGTAGTAAGGCATGCGCTTCCTGAAGCATTCGGTATGATTTTCCAACCCCCGCACTCATGCCAATGTAAATTTTGAATTTCCCCCGGCGGGACTGTTGAATGAGCCGGAGGAAGTGCTCAGCAGATTGATCGCGGTCGTTGTTCATTGACATTTATTGTCATTGGCTTCGCCGTTATTTGTAGTCATTGATGGAATCAGAAATCGGAGTGCAACGAATGACTCAATGACCAAAAATGACGGCGAAGCCAGTGGCTAAAAGTTAACGGCTAAACTGGTTGTTAAGGCTGTATTGGTGCGGCTGGTACCATTGTCAGTCTGGAAGATGGCATCGTTGCTGCTGAATGTACGCGCTTCGATTCGAAACAACGCCTGCTGGGTGATTGCATAGTCAACATTCACGGAATAACCCCAGGTTTGAAAGCCACTGGGTTGGCCCGGCGTTCCAGTAGCGATAATAACCCCGTTTTTGTCGTCATAATACTCAACTCGTCCGGCTATCCGAATTTTGTCGCCAGGACTGTAGCGCACAATAGCAACGGGCGTATACCAGACGTAACGCCCGTTGCCGACTCGAGCCCCTTTTACTATCGGTTTCCGATCCGAGCCGATATCAAACCCTAATGTCAGCCCTACTTTGCCCGGTTGAATGATGGCATACAGGTTATGATACATCCGGCTCTGCTTCAACGAATCGGGTCGATCTGATCCGAGGAAGGTGCTCCAGTTTAACGTAACTTTATCTGAAGGACGGTATTGTATCTGTGTACTGACCGACGGACCCGAATACCCATCTAATCGCTTAATACGTTGCCAGCCATTTACGAGTGATACCAAAAACGTCCATTTACCGTTGGGGCGGTCCGCCGTTCCGGTGTTATACGTCAATTTAGCTCCTGACAGATAATAGGGCGAATTTTCGGCAACCATACTCCGCGTCAGCGTCCAGTTGTCTTTGCCAACCGCACTTTCAAAACCAATGTGCGATGAGAATATCCCCGCGTCCAGCCATAGGTCGCGGCTCTTGCTCAGCTTCACTCCGGCGTTCGCTTCGAAGATATTCCGTACCAGTTCCTGCTCAGCCACGTAGTTGTATTGCGGATACGTACCGACCTGAACGGCCAGGTTTGCCCGCACTGGATGGCTGGCCCCAGCGTCACTCACGTAAGCCCCTTTCAGAAACGCCAGGTTTACGTTTACCTCCCGGTTCCGCCGAAAATTGTACAGGAAATTTGGCCGCTCCTGTACAGTTTTCGGTGTTGTAAGATCGTGCGAGTAATAGGCTTCCACATAACCCGTAAACGTCAATCCGCTACCTGGTTCTACCGTCGTTGCCGCCTGGGCGGGCACCGAAGCGGTAGTCGTATCTGTAACTTGAGCAAAAGCCTTGAATAACGGGACGACGACTAAGGCCGACATCTTAAAAAAACGGTTCATTTCACAAGCCGCCGTAGCGGGAGTTTCGTTGTTATGTCTTGTGGCACAGAACTGGTCGATGACTGGTCACTGCCCAGTTCTGTGCTACTACGTAGCTACTTTAGCGCATCTAAGGCGACGTTCAATTCCAGAACATTCACAGTCGGAGGACCAAAAAGTCCCAACAGAGGCCCTTGAGTATGCTCGTCGACGAGTCGATTCAACTGGTCGGCGTTAATGCCGCGTATTTTGGCAAGGCGGGCGATCTGAACTTTGGCTGCAGCTGGCGATAAGTCGGGATCAAGACCACTACCCGAAGCGGTTACCAGTTCAGCCGGTATATCTTCTTTGCGAACCCCAGGATTATGCACCAGAAACGTATCGATACGTGCCTGAACGGTTTTCAGATAGTCGAGGTTACTCGGGCCTTTGTTTGACCCCGCTGACCCCGCAGCATTGTAGCCGACGGCCGACGGACGGCTGTTGAAGTAGCGATCTTCAGTGAAGGCCTGTCCGATACGTTTATAGCCGACGACTTTACCATGCACAGAGACAGTTTCGCCTTTGCCACCACCGGGGGCCAGCGTAGCAATACCAGCAACGACGAGTGGATAAATGACGGAAAGCAACACCAGCATGACAATTGTTAGTCGAATAGCTGGTCCAATGTGAGTTTTCATACTTGTAAAGCGGGTGGAAACCCGCCTTTTTTGAAAGGTTGATTACGAATGCGGGTTTCCACCCGCTTTACTTTATACAAACAGGCCCACGACTAAGTCAATGATTTTGATGCCAATGAACGGCGCGACAATGCCGCCTACGCCGTAGATCAGTAAGTTCCGGCGTAGCAGTGCCGATGCACCGATTGGTTTGTACTCTACCCCACGTAACGCCAGCGGGATCAGCATCGGAATGATGATGGCATTGAAGATGACCGCCGACATAATGGCTGATTCAGGGCTGTGCAGATGCATGATGTTCAAGGCTTGTAACGCCGGGATGGAGCTGATGAACAAAGCCGGGACGATAGCGAAGTACTTGGCTACGTCGTTGGCGATCGAGAAGGTCGTTAACGTACCGCGAGTGATCAGCAACTGCTTACCAATTTCAACGACTTCAATCAGTTTGGTTGGGTCGTTGTCGAGATCGACCATGTTACCGGCTTCTTTGGCCGCCTGCGTACCACTGTTCATGGCTACGCCCACGTCGGCCTGTGCCAGCGCCGGAGCATCATTTGTACCATCGCCCATCATCGCCACCAGTTTACCACCGGTTTGCTCATGACGGATGTAGTTCATTTTGTCCTCCGGCTTGGCTTCGGCGATAAAGTCGTCAACTCCCGCTTTCTCAGCAATGAATTTGGCCGTCAAAGGGTTATCGCCCGTCACCATTACTGTTTTTACCCCCATTCTACGTAGCCGCTGAAACCGTTCCTGAATGCCGGGTTTGATAATGTCCTGCAATTCGACAACGCCTTTCACGATCTCGTTTTCGCTCACCACTAGGGGCGTACCACCGTTAGCCGCAATCTCCCTGGCTTTTGCGTCGGTCTCCGCTGGAAATGGGTTACCTGCCCGTTGCACAATCGCCCGGATAGAATCAACCGCCCCTTTGCGGATGCGCATAACCGCCATTGCTTGTTCGCTTATAACAGGACTGCTGCCGAAATGCCCGTTTGTTTCTAGGCTTTGTTTGCCACGAATCGGCAAGTCAATACCACTCGACCGCGTTTCGGCAGTGAACTTAATCAGCGTCGCGCCTTCAATAGACAGCGATCGCGTTACGTCTGTTCCGGCTAGCTCAACGATTGACTTTCCTTCCGGCGTTTCGTCGGCGAGCGAACTGAGGGCACTAGCCCGCACCATATCGGTCCGGCTCACACCCGGAGCCGGGTAAAAGTTGGTTGCTTTCCGGTTGCCGATGGTGATCGTACCTGTTTTGTCGAGGAGGAGTGTATCGACATCCCCGGCGGTTTCGACTGCTCGTCCTGATTTGGCAATGACGTTGGCTCGCAGGGCCCGGTCCATACCGGCAATACCAATGGCTGATAGCAGCCCACCGATTGTGGTTGGAATCAGACAGACGAACAACGAAATCAAGGCCGCAATCGTAATCGGGGTGCTGGCGTAATCAGCAAAAGGTTTCAGCGCCACGCAGACGATGACAAAAATCAACGTAAAGCCCGCCAGCAGAATAGTCAGCGCAATTTCGTTCGGCGTTTTCTGGCGGCTCGCTCCTTCAACTAAAGCGATCATTTTGTCCAGAAACGATTCGCCAGGCTGCGTTGTCACCAGCACTTTAATGCGGTCAGAGAGCACTTTTGTACCGCCTGTTACGGAGGAGCGATCACCACCCGCTTCTCGAATAACCGGGGCCGATTCACCCGTGATCGCCGACTCATCGATGGTTGCCAACCCTTCAACGATTTCGCCGTCGGAAGGGATAATGTCGCCGGTTTCGCATAGGAACACATCGCCTTTTTTCAACCGTGAGGATGGGATAACTTCGACCTCGCCTAACGTGAATTGACCGACAGACGGAGTGCCGCCCAGTCGAATGATCTTGGCAGGCGTTTCTTCACGCGTTTTGCGCAGCGATTCGGCCTGAGCCTTGCCCCGTGCTTCGGCAATGGCCTCCGCGAAATTGGCGAAGAGAACCGTTGCTAGTAGAATAGCCGTGATGGCGATGTTGTATCCCAGGGTTCCCTGCGTTGTGTCGCCCGTCAGCGCGATGTAGCTTGTTACCAGCAGCATAATCAGCGTACCGATTTCGACGGTAAACATGACCGGGTTTTTGACCAGGACTGCTGGATTTAGTTTCGTAAATGATTCCCGTATGGCCGTTCCAACAAGGTCGCGTTGGAATAGGGTGGGGGATGATTGCTTTGGCATTTTTGTTAGTTTTGAAAAAAGATTGATGTATGACTGTCGAGCAAGCGTCTATCGAGCAGGTTTTTCATAAAGCGGGCTATTCATCGAGCACCGACTATGCCATCAAGAAGATGCAGGAAGAATTATTGCACGAGCTTAAAGTTTGCAGTGAACGAATCGATGCTTTTGAAACGAAGTACGGCATGGCGTACGAAGAGTTTTACCGTCGTTTTAATGAACTTACTCAGTTTGGCTTGTTCGAGCGTGAGGATGACATTATGGACTGGCGGGCTGAACTTATCGTATTACGGGGGGTAGCTAAACGCTTGGCGCAGTTAGTGAAATGAGTCAAGTACTAGCCGCCTTTAGTCATATCATCACAGCCTCGACCTCGCTGGAGCCCATTGAGCGTCCTGATATCACACAGATACGTGGTCGGATCACGTTTTTAGACAAGTCGGTTCTGCACATTCGGGAAAACTACGTAGTTGACCCGGAATGGACTGATTACGCTTATCATTGGCAAACCGCCGACAATCGACTCATTCACCGCTGGGACAACGCGCACCCCGTTTCTTTCGAAACTTCGCCCCACCACCAGCATGTCGGTTCGGAGGAGAACATTCAACCTTCTGAACCGATGACATTAGGGAAGGTGCTTACTTACATCGCTCAGCAACTTACTTCAGACTGAAATACTCCGCTAATGGTCCGAGGGCTAGTGCCGGGAAAAATGATAAAGCGGTAATGATGAAAATGACCGCGAAAATCATCAAACCAAACGTTGGCGTATCAACCGGCAGCGTTCCCGAGGACTCCGGTACGTACTTCTTCCGCGCTAACAATCCGGCAATCGCCACCGGACCAATGATGGGGATGTAACGGCCCATAATCAGTACGATGCCTGTTGCGAAGTTCCAGAAGAAGTTGTTGTCCGCGAGTCCTTCGAAGCCCGAGCCGTTGTTAGCATTAGACGACGTGAACTCATACAGTATTTCCGAGAAGCCGTGGAAACCAGGGTTGTTCAGCCAGGCCGAGGGTTTCACCGCCCACGACGCATCCCCATAGTTGATGATAAGCCAGGCCGCCAGGGCCGTGCCGCCTTTTACCAGCAGGGCACTTAACAGCGCGACCAGCGAGGCAATCTTGATCTCCCGTGCCTCTACCTTACGCCCGAACAGCTCCGGTGTTCGTCCGACCATCAGACCTGCCACAAAGACAGCGATGATCAGGAAGTAATAGAAGTTGAGCAGCCCCGCGCCGACCCCGCCGTAGAAGGCGTTTACCATCATGCCCAGTAGTTCTATCGTGCCCGACATAGCCATCGAAGAATCGTGCATGGAGTTGACCGAACCCGTTGAAATAATGGTGGTCACGATGCTCCAGTACGCCGACGCCAGCGGTCCAAAACGTACTTCTTTGCCTTCCATCGCTCCCGTTGACTGGGCTACGCCCATGTGCGCGATAGCCGGATTGCCGCCTAGTTCGCTAACAATAATAGGTACTAACAGTAATAGCATCCCGATGGTCATGACGCCATAAATGACCCAGGCAAAGCGTTTGCGATTGATGAAAAAGCCTAGAGCGAAAATCATCGCAATTGGGATGAGTGTCTGGGCAATCATCTCGACCATGTTCGTCAGGTAATTCGGGTTTTCGAGTGGGTGGGCCGAGTTTGTCCCAAACCAGCCACCGCCGTTGGTACCTAAGTGTTTGATGGCAATGAAAGCCGCAGCGGGTCCGCGCGAAACACCAACCGTATCACCCTGCATCGTGACAACAGAATCCTTGCCATCAAAGCTGGCGGGTGTGCCATTAAACGCCAGAACAAGCGCTATAATCAATGAACCGGGTAACAGTAGTCGGGTAATGGACTTGACAAAAAAGACGTAGAAGTTGCCGACCGTTTCGACGGTTTTGGGCATGAACGACCGGAACAGTAAGACGGCGGCTGCGATACCCGTTGCCGCCGACACAAATTGCAGGAACATCAGCACACCAAGCTGCGTCAGATACGTAGCGCCCGATTCGCCCGAGTAGTGTTGTAGGTTACAGTTAATCAGAAAACTGATCGCTGTGTTGAAGGCCAGATCAGGTGTTTGCGAGGGGTTCCCATCTGGGTTCAGGGGTAGACTTCCCTGCGTTACCAGTAAGACAAAAGCATACACCAGCCAGAGTGCGTTGATGGTCAGCAGGGCAACCAGGTTCTGTTTCCAGGTCATGTCCTGGCTGGGATTGATCCCGCCCAGGCGATAAATCAACCGCTCCAGCGGTTTCAAAAAGTCGAACGTTGATGGTTCGTCTTTGAATACAGTAGCAAGATACTTGCCTAGCGGAATCGCCAGCAGGACTGTTAGTCCATACATCACAACTACGCCCATCCATTCAGTAAACATATGCGTTCAGAGTTAAAACTTTTCCGGTTTAATCAGGACGTACAGCATGTACGCGAAGACTAGCAGTGCAGCAATGAAAACGAGGGTGATCATGTCAATAATGGATTAGATTTTCTCGAACCACTCGATGCAGCCATAGAAGAAAGCAAAGCACAGCAGTGCCGAGAGCAGTAAAAGCAGGAGAGTCCCCATTGTAGAGAATACGTTTGGTTTGTATTCACTACGTTGCTAACCCAGTGCCAAACAGCTGATTCTATTTTTTCTGCATGGCAATTCTTTGATTATGAGGGGGTAGTAAATTATTAAAACGGGCGAGCGGCTTTCAGCGCGGTATAGCTTTCTCAAAATGAAAGGCGGATTTTCTCAAATTGAGAAAGGTGAGCCATGAAACACGTAATAGAACATTGAAAAGCTGTTTACCTTTAAAGCTGGTATGACAGCAACAGAATCATCTCACAACCACAACCTGGATCGGCTCACCGCTGGCGGCCTGTTAGTCGCCGTGGGTATCGTCTTTGGCGATATCGGTACGTCGCCTTTGTATACGTATCGGGCCATTATCGAAGATCATGTTGTCGACGAGACGCTCGCGCTTGGCGGGGCCTCGGCGATCTTCTGGACGCTTACGTTCCAGACCACGCTTAAATACGTCCTGCTCACCCTGCGTGCCGACAATAACGGGGAGGGCGGTATTTTTTCGCTTTATACGCTCATCCGGCAGTACGCAAAGTGGCTGCTTATTCCGGCCATTGCTGGAGGGAGCTTCTTGATTGCCGATAGTATCATTACTCCGCCGATCTCGGTGTCATCGGCCATTGAGGGCTTACGCCCTCTGTACCCCGATTTGCCTACGGTCCCGATCGTGCTGGCGATTCTGGTCCTCCTGTTTACGGTACAGCAAGTTGGTACGGATCGGCTGGGTACCGCCTTTGGTCCAATCATGATGGTATGGTTCACGATGATCGGCGTTATTGGTATTGCGCAGGTGCTCAAAGATCCATCGGTGATCCGGGCGCTGAATCCGGTGTATGCGTACCGAATGGTTGCTGAACATCATCACGGGTTCTGGCTGCTGGGTGGCGTATTTCTGTGCTCGACAGGGGCCGAAGCACTTTACTCGGATATGGGCCACGTTGGTCGCCGAAACGTACAGGTTTCGTGGATTTACGTCAAGCTGTGTCTGATTCTGTGCTATCTGGGTCAGGCAGCCTGGCTACTCGAGCACCAGGGCCGACCCCTGGGCGAAGCCAACTCGTTTTTTGGCTTGATTCCTGATTGGTTCATGCTGCCCGCTATTGGTATAGCCACACTGGCCACTATTATCGCCAGCCAGGCCCTGATTAGCGGTACATTTACCCTTGTTTCAGAAGCTTTCCGGTTGACGCTGCTGCCGAAGCTACGGATCGTGTTCCCATCGGACGCGCGTGGGCAGGTGTATATTCCGGCTTTCAACTGGCTGCTTATGGCGGGCTGTATCTGGGTCGTGCTGTATTTCCGGGAATCCAAGAATATGGAAGCCGCCTTTGGGCTATCAGTAAACCTGACTATGCTGATGACCACCGTGCTGCTCTCGTATTACCTCTACTCCCGGCGCGTCAATCTCATCATAGTACTTAGTCTGCTAACGGTCTATCTGGCCATCGAGGGAGCATTTCTGGCCGCAAACCTACGTAAGTTTGCCAATGGCGGCTGGGTAACGCTCATGCTGGGTTTGATCATAATCAGCATCATGTACATCTGGTATCGAGGCAGCCGAATCAAACGCCGGTTAACTTCATACGTCAGTCTCAAGGATCACCTGCCTATTCTTCAGGCCCTCAGTAATGACCAGGACGTACCCAAATACGCGACGAATCTGGTTTTTCTAACGTCTTCGGATGATCCGCTGATGGTTGAGGATCATATCATTACGTCAATCATGGAGCGTCAGCCCAAGCGGGCGGACTTATACTGGCTCATTCACGTCGATCTGGTTGATGAGCCGTACACCGCTCAATATACCGTCGATATTCTGGCTCCCGAAGACGTAGTGCGCATTACGTTCCGGCTGGGCTTTCGGGTGCAGCCGCGTATCAATCTGCTGTTCAAACGAGTCGTCGAAGATATGGTACGTCGTGGCGAGATAACGATCATTAGTCGCTACCGCTCCCTGCAGCAGCACAACATCATTGGCGATTTCAAATTCATCATCATCAACCGATTCTTATCCTACGAGAATGACCTACAAGCTTTTGATACGTTTACCATGAACGCTTACTTCGCGCTCAAACGGCTCGGTATATCCGATAAGGAAGCGTATGGACTGGATTCGCAGAACGTCTTGACCGAGCTGGTTCCGTTGGTGGTACGTCCCGTAGACGATATGATGTTGGAACGGATGGATCCGGCAGCCAACTCGGTCGTTATTGAGGAGATTGTCGTTACAGATCAGAAAACTACATAGGGCATGTTTCGGTCGATCCGTACACTGGGATTGGTCTTCGTCGGCCTGGCGTTGATGGCCGGTTGCCGGACGTTTCAGGATTCAACCCTGACTTCTGATTATTACCGGGTTCGTAAGGCTGCCCGGTATGGGCTTCCCGAAAAGCCTGTCTATGTACTGGTGCAACAGGATACCCTACAACTCTGGAGGCCACAGGCTACTACGCCGATCGCCATACCCATTAACAAAGTGGACTCGTTGCGTTTCTATCGGTTTGAGGCTGATGTGGATGTATTCACCTTACCGTTTAAGATTCGTCCGGCGCGGGCGGGTGTACCTCCGCAGCTTAACTCCAATTTTAATGCGGCTCTGTACATCGGTCGGCGCATTGATTTTTACCGCTACCAGACGCAGCGGATCAGCCCGTCGTTAGTCCGTCGGCACGTAGTAAGCCAAGGAATAGGATACGGCTTTTTTGCGGGTATTGGCTCGTCGACTATCAATAGCACAGTTACCCGGGGGCTCGTTACCGACGAATATGAAGGGGTGATCGCGGATGCTGGATTAGCCGTCATTTACGATGCCAGCATCTTTAACGTTGGCCTGGCGGCTGGCCTGGATCATTTATTTGATCGCAACCAAAGCTCTTGGATTTATCATCGACAGCCCTGGTTTGGGATTCTGTTCGGGCTGAATCTGAATTGATCAAGCTTACTTTTTCAGGCCATATTCATCCAACTTTCGGTAGAGTGTCGCCAGAGAAATGCCCAGTAAACGAGCGGCTTCAACTTTCTGGTTGTTGGTCAGTTGCAGAATACGACCGATATGCTGCCGTTCCAACGTATCCAGCGTTAAATCATGGCTGCCAGTAAATGCGTTTCCATCGCGGATGTCTACCGGTAGATCGTCCGGTTTCAAATACGGCCCGTCGGCAAGAATAACCGCTCGTTCGATGACGTTTTTCAACTCCCGGATATTCCCCTTCCACGGATGTTGCTGCAACTTCTGAATAAACTCCGGGCTGAGTTGTAGATCGCGTTTGCCAAGTTTGATTGCGTCGCGCTGGGCAAAAAATGTGGCCAGCGCCGGAATATCGTCACGGCGGTCGCGGAGGGCAGGAAGTTCAATCGAAAATACCGACAGCCGATAATATAGATCCAGCCGAAAATGACCTGCATGGGCTTCCTGTTCCAGGCTCCGGTTAGTAGCGGCTACTACACGCACATCTACCTGCGTGGGTCTGGTATCGCCGACGCGCATGAACTCATGCGTTTCGAGCACCCGTAACAGTTTGGCCTGTAAATCGAGGGGCATCTCTCCGATCTCATCTAGAAAAAGAGTGCCTTTGTCAGCTTCCGAGAATAAGCCCTTCTGGTCGCGGCTGGCACCGGTGAATGCACCCGCCCGATGGCCAAACAGCTCGCTTTCCAGAATCTCTTTGCTCAAGGCACCGCAATTGATTGCAACGAATGGGCCTTTCCGGCGAAGACTGGCGTAATGAATGGCTTGGGCAAATACTTCCTTACCGGTGCCCGTCTCACCCGTTAGAAGTACCGTTGTATCAGTTACGGCCACTTTTTGGGCTAGATCAATAGCCTGTTGCACGGCCCGCGACCGACCGATGATGCTGTCGAACCCGTACCGCTTGCTCACCTGCTGCTCTAACTGCCGGATGCGAAACTGCAACTCGGCTTTCTCAATAGCCCGACTCACCAGGGGAATAATCCTGTCGTTATCGTCGCCCTTCGTGATGTAATCAAAAGCCCCATTCTTAATGGCGGCCACGCCATCAGCGATGGTGCCGTAAGCGGTTAAGACAATGACTTCGGTAGCAGAGTACGCCTGTTTAATCAGCGTGGTTAACTCGATACCGTTTTTGTCGGGGAGCTTTACGTCGCTGATAACGAGCTGTACCTCCTCGCGTTCGAGGGTTTTTAAGCCACTTCGCGCATCGGCAGCTTCCAGAACAGTGTAGCCTTCCAGGCTGAGGATGCGTGCCAGGAGTTGACGAAGCCGGTCTTCGTCGTCAATTAAAAGAATGGTTGCCGCCAAAACACAATACAATTTGCTAACCCAAGCAAAAGTAAAACTTCGTGGCTAATCTGGATGGCAATAACCGATAACTCGTAAAATGTGGTATAGCAACGATTGTCGACGGTTAGGGGCCAGCGATAAACTGAACGACACGGAAATATAGGCAGCTTGCTTAACTTTGGGCATCTCAATGCATGATCCCGGTTATTGATCATCAGCGAGGTAATCAGTTTCCAATACAACCTTCTTTACAACATGACCACTACCCAATCACCTGAATTGGCGGCTCTTTTTCCTAAAGAGGCTGCTCAAATTCCCGCCGATTATCAAATTGAGCCCATTCACCAACGCGAGTACTTGCTCAACGGAGAGATGCGCCTGTGGAATGGCCCTGTTTCCGAGGTCTATTCACCTATTTGCATTCCGGATGCCGACGGAACGTTAAAACGGCAACTCGTTGGGAGCTTCCCGGTCACAACGCCCAAGGAAGCGCTGGAAGCTCTTGATGCGGCCGTAGCCGCTTATGATAATGGACGGGGTGAGTGGCCGCAAATGTCGGTAGCTGGCCGAATCGAATGCATGGAAACGTTCGTCGGCAAAATGCTGGAGCAGCGGAAACTGGTTATTAATCTGATTATGTGGGAGATCGGTAAGAACCTGGCCGACGCCACTAAAGAGTTCGATCGAACCGTAAAGTACATCTACGATACCATCGATACGCTCAAAAACATGGACCGTAATTCGTCGCGGTTCCGGATCGAGGAGGGGATAATTGGGCAAATCCGGCGTTCACCGCTTGGCGTTGTGCTGGCGATGGGACCGTTCAACTACCCGCTCAACGAAACCTACACGACCCTGATTCCGGCTATTCTGATGGGTAACACGATCCTGTTCAAAACGCCTAAGCATGGTTCGTTACTGCATTACCCGCTGCTCGAAGCCTTTCGGACCAGTTTTCCGAAAGGTGTAGTCAACTCGCTGTACGGCCGTGGTGCCGACGTAGTACCGCCTGTGATGCAGTCGGGTAAGGTGAACGTACTGACGCTCATTGGCTCGAGCCGGGTGGCCGATCAGTTGCAGCGGCAGCACCCCAAACTCAACCGCCTTCGGTCGGTGATGAGCCTGGATGCGAAGAATGCGGCCATCATTCTGCCCGACGCGGATCTGGATGTGGCCGTAAAAGAATGTTTGCTCGGCTCCCTGTCATTCAACGGACAGCGGTGTACCGCAATCAAGATTATCTGGGCGCACCGGTCTGTTGTTGATGAGTTTTTGAAGCGCTTCAACCCCGAAGTAAGCAAACAGAAATTGGGCATGCCCTGGAACGACGGGGCGCAGATTACGCCATTGCCTGAACCGCACAAAACTGAATACCTGGCCGACATCATCGCGGATGCGAAAGCGGGGGGCGCGTCGATTGTCAACGACGGTGGGGGAGAAGTGACAGCTTCGTTGTTCAAACCGGCGGTTGTCTATCCGGTTAAAGAAGGCATGCGATTGTACCGCGAGGAGCAGTTCGGCCCGGTAATTCCGGTGGTGCCCTACGACGACGAGGAAGAGTTTATCGACTATCTGATCACAGACGATCACGGTATGCAGGCCAGTATCTTCGGTACCGATCCGAATGCCATCGCTCAACTTATCGACCCATTGGTAAACCTGGTGAGTCGCGTGAACATTAACGCGCAGTGCCAGCGCGGACCCGATACGTTTCCGTTTACGGGGCGTAAAGATTCGGCTGAAGGAACGTTATCGGTGGAAGATGCGCTGCGCTCGTTCTCGATCCGTTCGGCAGTGGCTACTAAAGACACCGGAGCGAACAAGCAGATTCTAAACGACATTGTCGGACATCACAAATCCGAGTTCTTGAGTACAAATTTTATATTCTAATGCCGGGTTCAACGGCAAGCTGTTACGTTCTCTTTTTTACCTGATTTTGTCATTCCGACTTTAGGAGGAATCTTCTCTGGCTAGCATTATTCTCAATGCGAGAAGATTCCTCCCAAAGTTGGAATGACAAAAAAGTAATTCACCTTACTCCATAATTCACCTTACCGACCACGGAGTAAGGTGAATTATGGATAAATGGCTGACACGTCAGCAACGTCCTGTCAATCAATTAGCTAGCGTATTCTAGAACTATAACTCACGTTGACCCATTGACAGAACGGAATGCTGACAGCCTCCAAACTCTCAAAATCGTTTACTGACCTTACTGACGATACCGTACAGGCCGTTCGGAACGTATCATTCACCCTCGAAACGGGTCAGGTCATGGCGTTGGTAGGTGCCAGTGGTTCGGGTAAGAGTACATTACTGAATGTACTGGCCGGTTTAGCCGACGCTGACGCGGGTGAAGTTCGGCTCAACAACGAGCGAGTACCGGGACCATCAGAGGTGTTGGTACCCGGTCACGCGGGTATTCGGTTGGTGCACCAGGAATACCAGCTCATGCCGAACGTATCGGTACGCGACAACATCGCCTATGCCTTACGTTACTTCGAGAAAAGCTACCGTGATTACCGCGTTGATCAGCTCCTCAAGCTGTGTCGGTTAACGGAGGTGCAGGCAAGATTGCCACGTAACGTATCGGGCGGGGAAAAACAGCGAACCGCCATAGCCCGCGCCGTTGCCGATAAGCCGACCGTCTTGCTGCTGGATGAGCCGTTCAGCCACCTCGATTTGCCAAACCGGCTCATCGTGCGTGACCTGCTGTTCGATCTGGTTCGACACGATGATACGTCCTGTCTGTTTGTCACGCACGACGCCACTGACGCGTTGTCTATCGCTGATAAGCTGGGTATCCTGCGCGATGGCCGGTTAATTCAATTAGATACGCCTATATCCGTATATCACCAGCCTTTAACTGCTTATGCCGCCCAGATGACGGGTGTGGCTAATATTTTCAAAGGAAAACACCTGCCGCTATTAGGACTGCCCGAATCCGATAAGGCCGATGCGTTGTTGTGCCTACGGCCCGAACAGATACGGCTTGATGAGGCTGGTAGACCGGGTATGATACGTGCCGTTTATTTTAAAGGTAGTCACTACGAGCTTGAAGTCGAGCTAAGCCGTTACGTTTGTCTGCGTATGCTAACTACGCGAACGAATTTATACGTTGGTCAGCAGGTGGGTATCGCCGTTGACCCAGCTGCGGTTTGGTGGCTCCAGCGCTAGCTTCCCGTAACCATTCCGGCGCAGCGCAGTTTTTAACGTAAATAAACTGACGAAACGGTATGGAATCGAAAGAAGAAAAAGGCTACCACGGCAAAGAGGAATCGCAGGGAAACAACGGCTTTCTGGTTCACGAAGAAACCGAGAATGTGAAGCCAACGGGGGTAGACGATGAGTCGAATGGAATGACCAACGACGATTATCTCGGAAAGAGTAACAACGAGAACCGCAACGACGACTAGAACGGTCTAAGGGACGTAAGAGAAAAGACGTAAGTCACAAGTTGAAAGAATGCAGATTGCACCTCTCTTATCTTGTGTCTTACGTCTTTTCTCTTGCGTCCTTCTTTTTTCTCTACATCAATCGCTTGATGAGCTGTTCAACCGAAATGCCTTCCGCTTCGGCTTTGAAATTACGCACCACGCGGTGACGAAGAATGGGCAAGGCTACGGCCCGTACATCTTCAATATCCGGCGAGTATTTTCCGTTGAGCAGTGCATTGCATTTTGCCGCCAGAATCAGGGCCTGCGAAGCCCGTGGGCCAGCTCCCCACTCTAAATACTGGTTCGCATCCGTGGCCGCCATTTCGGTATTCGGCCGGGTTTTGTGCACCAGCTTAACTGCGTATTCCACTACGTTGTCGACGACAGGTACGCGACGAACCAGATGCTGGAAGTCGCGGATTTCTTCGCCGGTGATCACGCGCTGCACTTCGTAGCGCTGATCCGACGTCGTATTTTTCACAATGTCCAGCTCCGACTGATACGAAGGATAATCCAGGTAAATATTGAACATGAAGCGGTCGAGCTGCGCTTCGGGCAGGGGATACGTACCTTCCTGCTCAATGGGGTTCTGCGTGGCAAGCACGAAGAACGGCCGACCTAAGCTGTATTTCTGACCGGCGATGGTAACGGCGTACTCCTGCATCGCTTCCAGCAGAGCCGACTGCGTTTTAGGGGGAGTCCGGTTGATCTCATCGGCGAGGATGATGTTGGCGAAAACGGGTCCTTTGATGAACTTGAAATTACGTTCCTGGTCAAGGGTTTCCGAACCCAGGATGTCAGAAGGCATTAAGTCCGGCGTGAACTGAATCCGATTGAAATCCAGGTCGAGTGCTCCGGCAATGGTCTGGATCAACAGCGTCTTTGCTAATCCCGGCACCCCAACCAGCAGGCAGTGCCCCTGACAGAAGATCGCCGTCAGCAGCAGCCGCACGGTTTCGTCCTGACCAATGACAACTTTAGAGATTTCGGTTTTTAATTTCTGGTAGGAATTGGAAAGGGCTTCCGCAGCCGCGACATCGGATGAATAAGGCATTTGTTAACGGATAATTGAGTAAGGAAAAACAGAAACTGAATAATGAGGAAAGCCCCAGAACGAATGACCAGCAAATTAGCATTATTGCTGCTTTGCTGGTCATTTATTTCTGCAAACATTATTCAATCATTCATTGCCGCTGCTTCCACCCAAACTGGCGGCACTTCCCTGCGTGGTACCAAAGATTCGGCACCCCTGAAATTCGGGATCAACGGTGATATATACATCCGCAACTGACTTCCGGAACCAGCTGTCGATGGCCGTATTCTTTTTGTTAGTCAGCACGATATTCTGAAGTTTTTCAAAGTCTAGTTTGAAGTCGGCGGTATGCGGAGCCACTTTGCTCTTGAAATAGAGCAGCCGAACGGCGCTCTTGCCATCTTCGGTCCGGTACGGAAGGGCCGCCGAAACGCTGCCCACTTTCATGGTGTCCAGCATCTGGAACAGCGCGTACTCCATAGAACCGTCCATCGCTAAGCGGCTGCTGCCCGATTGTGGATCACGTAGCAGGCCACCGGCATCGGCGGTCGCTTTATCTTCCGAGAAGTCGTGAGCGGCTTTGTCAAACTTCAACGAGTCAATCTGAATCAGCGTACGCAGGCTGTCCAGATAACGCGTTGGACCGGTCAGGTCTAACCGGTTGTAATCAGGACGTAACAGAATGTGCCGGGCGTGGTATTCAGCTCCCCGGGTTTCCAGCAACTGAATCAGGTGCAGACCGAACTCCGATTCAACAATATCCGACAGCTCGTTGGGCTTAAGTTTCAGGGCCGCGCCTTCGAAGGGGGCCACCATCATACCCCGCTTGGCAAAGCCCAGGTCACCCCCGTTTTGTGCGGAGCCAACGTCTTCGGAAGTTTCTTTGGCTAGTTTGGCGAAATCTTCACCGGCTTCAACGCGCTTCTTAATGTCGAGCAGTCGCTGACGCAATGCCTCTTTCTGTTCTTTCGTCGGTTTGGCAAAGCGAACGATCTGACCGACTTCTACTTCGGCGGGCATGTACGGCAAACTATCTTTAGGAATCGCATCGAAGAATTTACGGACCTCACGCGGGGTCACCTTGACGTCCGTCGTGATTTTCTGCTGCATCTTCTGAACGATCTTTTGGTCTCTTACCTGCTGGCGTAATTCGCTCTTGAGCATCTCCAGGCTTTTGCCGTAGGCTTCGACAATGTTCTTCTCCGAGCCGAACTGCTGCGCCATATACTGCATCCGCGAGTCAAGCTCACTGTCAACCAGTTTTTCTTCGACGACAACCGAGTCAATCTCGGCTTTGGCGAGCATCATCTTATTGATAACCAAACTCTCCAAAAGCTGGCACTTCTGCGGGGGAGTCTGGTTCTGCCCCACGTACGACTGGTACGCTTCTTCCAGATCGGACCGTAATACGTAGTAGTTGTCAACCTTGGCAATGATCTTGTTCAGGCTGATTCCCTGACCTTGCCCAAACACGGGGGCCGTCAGACACCAGCCAACCAATAGAACGAACGCACTGCTAATTCTTCTTTTCATGTCTAAATATACGAACAGAACGTGTAGCGCCCTGACTTTTAAGGTTTTTTAAGTTTACAACCAACGCACGCAGCTTTCCTGAGCCGTCATGGTCGGGACGCGGTTGGCGGAGTTATTTAGTGAGTTTACGAATCTCGTCTTCGTTTACTTTCACCGGATACTTCTGCCGAAGCTGAGCGATCCACTGCTGTTCGAGCACCGACTGATAGTCATTAATAACGGTTCCCCGGGCTTCGGCAAACGTTTTGGCCCGCGCTGGTTCAATGCGGTCGATGATAACCGAAATCGCTTTATTATCCCGTTGCAGGGTCGTTGTGCCTACCTTCCATTGGGTAATGCTGTCCAGATATGGGTTAGCGCCCTGGGCAAACGCTCCTTCCAGAATGGTCACGGCAGGCGTATCCGAAGCCGCCTGTGTTTTGCTGCTGAGCACTTTCGCTACGTCGGTTTTGGCCGTAGAGAAATACTGGAACGTCACCCGCCGATGCACTTTTTGGTCGGCCGCTGCCGTCAGGCCGGGCCGCGCGCCCTGGTAATCTTTCTCCATGATGCGGCTTAGCGCAATGCCGTTCTGTTGCAGATACGTAACGACGGCCCGGATGCGACTGGTCGACACCGAATCGGCTTCGGACGGATCGTGGGAGCCGGTCACTTCTACAATATACTCGGGATTGCGGGTCATGGCCACCAGTACGTCGAACAGGGTTTCGCGCAGGGCTGGCGTCAGCGCTGTTTGATTTTTGTCGTAGGCCAGATCGGGGGCCGACCGGCGAAGCTGATACGGTGGTTTGCCGTTGAGCATATCGGTGGCCTGCTTCAGCAGGGCGTCGTTTTGCGCGACGATAATCGTGGCTACGGCGCGTTCCGGAAAACGGTACTTTTCTTTGTTCTGCTCGTAATACTGCCGCTGGCCCGTTGAGTCTGCCATCGATCGCTCCCAGACATTGCGCTCCATCACCTGTGACAACAGCACCCCGTCGCGGATTTCGCTGAGCAGTGATCGAAACTCCGGTGACTTCTTGTCCAGATTAGCTTCTTCGGTCGCAATTAACTGGTCGCCGATAAACCGGTCGAGCAGTCGACGCATGGCCGTAGTCGGCGAACCTAAAGGGGATGTTGCCTGAACGGCTGCGGCTGGTAAAGCTGGATTCCGCTGCGGTTGCTGGCGCTGGCGAACGTACGCGAAGAACTCATTAGCCGTGTAGGGCTTATCGGCGACCGTTACAATCGCTTTGTTTTGCAGACCCGGCTCAAGTGGTTCAGTGTATTTCCACTGACCACGTAACAAACTGCTGTCAGCTTTGGTAAGCGCTGTAGTTACCACAGCTTTGTCTTCGTTTACCGAATACTCTTTCCGCAACCGCTGAACTGTTGCCTGACGTAGCACGTCGGCGCGCGTATCGGTCGTGACCCGCTGGCGCAGAGCGGGAGCCAGTTCGGTATACGGTTCGAGACCTACCCGGCTGATGAGCTTGATGATGTGCCAGCCATAGTTGGTACGTACCGGCTGCGAATAATCGCCGGGGTTCCTGAGGGCAAAGGCGGCATCTTCAAAGGCGGGGACATGCCGACCCGTTGTAAACGCGGGTAATACGCCCCCATTGTTGCGGGACGTAAGGTCATCGGATACTTCGCGGCAAACCGTCTCGAACGACTCGCCTTTTTGCAGGCGGGCGTAGGCCGCATCGATACGACGCTGAGCCGCTGCCTGTCCGGCTTCGTCGGCGCTTGGACTCATCCGAACCAGAATGTGAGCGGCATTGATTCGTCCCCGACTCGGACGGCGGTCATTGACCTTGATCAAGTGATAGCCAAAACGAGTACGTATGGGTGCAGAAACCCGTCCGGCGGGGGTAGCATAGGCCGCATTTTCCAGCGGATAAATCGCCGAAAATGCTGTGATGTATCCCAGATCGCCCCCTTTAGGAGCGGTAATGGCATCCTTCGATTGCTCACGGGCCAGTTTGGCAAAGTCTTCACCCGCCAACGCCTGTTTGTGAATAGTCTGAATGGCTTGGTACGCGGCCAGGGTATCAGCCGGAGCGGCATCTTCAACGACAGGGATTAGGATGTGAGCGATACTGAGTTCTTCCTGCATCCGCTGATACGCTTCGGCCGCCATGGATTCGACCAGCACTTTGTCGGTTAGATACGACTGCGCCAACTGCTTCCGGTACGTATTCATCTCTTCGCGGAAGGCCTCCGTCGTGTCTCGGCCTTCGGTTTCGGCCGCCAGCACTTTCAGCTTCAGGTTCGTGTACAGATCAAAATAGTCTTTTACGTCCGTCCGCTGGGCGGAATCAGACGAAAGCTGGTTCTTCGTGAACGACTGAAAGAAATCGTCGGTGGAAAAGTCTTTGTTACCCAGCGTCAGAATAACCGGTTGTGGGGGTGTTTGCTGAACGACGGGTGCGGTTGTTTTACAGGCTGTAACAAAAAAAGCCAGCAAAAGACCGCCGGTGAGGTGGCGCATAGCGTCGGAAAAATGTGATGTCAGGATAGTATACGAACAAATTTGAGGGTAAAAACATTCGCTCGAATCAGTACAGGATAGAGATAGCTGACGGTGAGAACTAGGTTTACGTAGTAACGACAAAGTTGCTGGTTAGCGTACAGGGCGAATCTTCACAGTTTTTAGGGTAATGTCGTACTCAAGCCGGTACTCAAACGCGTCGCGCAGGTTTTGACCGGTAAATATGGCCGGAACGCGCACGAATCGCTGCTTTTTCTGCCGGAACTGAGCCTCCGCTATTTCCATACTGCTTTGGCCCAGCAAGTCATCATCGTCGAGCTGATCCACCAGTTTGAGGCCAACACCCGAAGCGGCTAAGCCAGCCGCTACGTACTTTAATGGCGTTAGCACTTCGGTTGCCGTAATCAGAAACGCGGCTGGCCCACTCACCAGGTTATGCACTTTTCGAACTTGCTCTAGCAGTTGCTTCGCCCGGTTGTAATCATCAACCTCAATCAAGACGAGTGAGGCTACGATTTTGCCGTTACGGGGTAGTTCGAGCTGAATCGGCTGAGCCTGGCGTGGGCCGGATGCCTGTAGATCGAGAGTTTGCCCTTTCTGTACCGTTTCAACGCCCCAGCCTCCGTTTACTACGGCAACCGGTTTGTTAGCCGCATCGTAGCTGGTTAACGAATACGCCATCATCAGCTCGTCGCGCCGACTCACGGTTTCTTCCAGATTTACTGCTTTCAGGGATCGGGGCGCTAGCTCGGCAGTGAGCGCTGGCTGACGGGCGCAGCCAACGAACGCCAGCATCGGAATCAAACAGAGTAAGCAGCTTCGCATGATGAGTTAAGCCAACGGGTGAACTTCTTCAACAATAGACTGACCCGATGAGCCGTCGCCACTGGTCCACTGCCAGCGCTCGTGCAGCCGAATTCGGCCGTCGGGCAGAAGTTCTGGTGTAGACTGACAGCGACCGGTCATCAGTTCGCCTTGTGTATTGACGTGCTGATAGCGCATATCGAGGCTGTTATCGTCCTGTACGGTGGCGATCAAAAAGCCTTTCGCAATCGATCCGCCTGCATAGTCGGCCCAGACAATCCGGCCTTCCTGATGGTAATGAAACAACGTATCGCCACTCACTTCGCCATTGGCGGTGTTTGTAACGGAGCGAAATACTTTATTGTCGTACATCATACAGTTGGCTCCTGCTGACTCAGGCAGTGGAAGCTACCTAGCCCCCAGACAATATCCGTTGAATCGATGCCTATGATTTTGCGATCCGGGAAGCACTGGCCGATCAGGTCCAGCGCTGGTTGGTCCTTGTCGCAGCGGAACGTAGGAACGATGACCGAGCCGTTGGTGATCAGGAAATTGGCGTATGAAGCGGGTAACCGCAGGCCATCGCTCATGACCGGATCAGGCATGGGCAACTCGACAATGTTGAGTTGCTTGCCATTCAGCAGTCGCATCTGGCGCAGTTCGTGGTGAATTTCCTGTAAGAACGGATAATTGTCGTCGTTCTGATTGGGCTCATAGGCGGCTAACACCGTGTCTTCGTTCACAAACCGGACCGTGTCATCAATGTGCCCGTCGGTATCATCACCCACGATGCCTTCTTCGACCCAGAGTACCTGTTGTACACCGTAGTAGTCGCACAGGTACCGTTCAATGTCGGCCTGCGTCAGGTGGCTGTTGCGGTTCTGGTTCAGCAGACACGCCCGGCTGGTCAGCACCGTACCGGCCCCATTGAACTCCACCGAGCCACCTTCCATGACAATCCCCGGCGTTACGTAGTCTATGCCCCGATAATGAGCAATCTCAACCGGAATAAGGTCGTCGCGGTCAAACGGCGGATATTTGCCCCCCCAGGCGTTGTAGCCCCAGTTCACTATCATCCGTTGTTTCTTCTCCGGGTTTATCAGAAAGGCCGGGCCGTGATCGCGGCACCACGAATCGTTGGTGGGGTGGGGTAGGAGTGTAATCCGATTCATATCGGCACCAGCCGCCAGCAAACGCAGTTTTGCCGACTGAATAACAATATCGTTATGTGCATTGATGCACACCTGTTCGCTCTCGGCAATGGCCTTAATGAAATCGATGTAAGCCGGAAACATAAGCTCCTGCCGCTCTTTCGTCCAGGACGCTTCGGTATGCGGCCAACTCAGCCAGGTGGCTACGTGTGGGTGCCATTCAGGCGGGAAAAAGAAGCCGTCCCGAGCTGGGGGCAGCGTAAGTTCAGATGATGTATTCAAGGATATGCTGTTGGTACGGGTACAAACTAGGCCGCAAAGGTACGAAATTAGCCTGGGCCAGTCAGTAGATTCACCGTTAAACCGTTGTGACTAAGCGGCTGATCGCATCCACGGTTAGCCCCTCGAAATTGTCGATAATCAGGCTGGCACCACTGTCGGCCAGTTCTTCTCGGGTGTGGGTGGTCGCCAGCGCCACTACGTTCATGCCCGCCCGGAGCCCCGCTTCGATACCCGCAAAAGCATCTTCGAACACGACGCATTGTACTGGCTCCAGGCCTAGTCGTTCAGCGGCTTTCAGGTAAATTTCGGGATCGGGTTTGCCGCGCTGCACCATGCTGGCGTCAACCACCGTATCGAAATACGGGCGTAGCTGAAGGCCGTCGAGGGTAAACTGAACGTTGCTCATGGGCGCCGACGTACCGACTGCCAGTTTAACGCCTTGTGTTTTGAGCGCTTCCAGAAACGTCAATAAACCCGGCGCGGGTTGCAGATGGGGCCGATACAACTCGCGGTAAATCGCTTCTTTCTCTTCGGTCAGAACAATGAGTTCGCCGTCGGCGATGGGCCGCTCAAACACGTACGCCATGGCATCCGCCGATACGTGCCCATTGATGTGTTCGAGGTACTGATCTTTGGTTAACGGCCGGTTGTAATGATGCGCAAATTGAAGCCAGGCGTTGACGTGAAAATCGACGTTGTCGATCAGCACGCCGTCCATGTCGAAGAGGGCACCCCACGAAGAGGGCGCAAACGTAGCATTGGGCACAGAGCGAAGTTTTGGGCGCAAAGAAAAGGGATTGTATCCGGTTCGGTTCAGGTGACTGACTAATTAATTCGTCGGTGAGCAGAACCGAACCGACCAATCTGAGTTAAGCTTGAATGGCTACGTATCACTCGATTCCTGAGCAAATCAATCACTTGCTGGCGCAAAACCAGTCACCCGAGTTAACCTTACAGCAACTCGTGCAAACCGTCGGTACCGCCTTGGCCGCTGATCGGTGTTTTCTCTACGTTCGGCAGCCGGACCAGCAGCACGGACGGATTGCCTTTTGCTGGTGCAAGGATGATACCATTCCGAATGTCATTCAGCCCAACTGGCAACCCGATACTGCCGATTTGCCCAACGAAGATCCGTTGATTCGGGCTGGTCTCGCCATGAAGCCATCGGTCTACGTAGACGATGTCGAAACGGCTGGGCCGGACGTCTTAAATCGTGATTTCGAGCACAAGACATTTGGTCATCGTGCGCTGATACACGCGCACGTCCAGCAGGATGGCCAGCTGTGGGGCATATTGCAACCGTGCGTATTTGGTGAACCCAGACACTGGACAGATGAAGAGAAAACCGAAATTGAGGCTATTTTGCCCCGGCTACAGCCGATCATCGCTGATTACGTAGGGTCACTGGCTACGTAGCCGGGTACGTCGGCGTAGCGAGCACATCGCCCGCCAGCACGGCCGCTTCGTGCAGTAACTCTGTCGCGACCAGTTCGTCGGTAACCTCTTCAATCCGTTCGTCAAAGGCGTCGATCCCGTCTTCCGTTACGTCGGAGGTGGACTGCATACCGACCAGCAACCGACCTACGTAGAGCAGGTTAAGCGAAAAACGTAACTCGGGTAAGGCGCGGCTGTGGCGGGTTGTAGGTTCTGCATTCATATACCTTAGCAACAAATGCGCTGCCTGCTTGGGTTCGCCCCGGCTAGAGTTCCTTGATTTTCATATTCCGGAAATAGATCGGCGCTCCGGCATGTTTGCCCTGTAAACCGATGTAGCCCCGGAGCGGGAGTTCGGCAGCTGGTTTGTTCAACCAGGCCGGTACTTCCGAACCATCGGGGTTTTTCTTGGCATCCGTAAACTGGTTCAGATCAATGGTGTTGACCAGTTGGTTGTTCAGCACTACGTAGATCATCTTGCCCTGGCAGGTAATGGTGTAGCGGTTCCATTCGCCGGGCTTCTTCACGGCACTTTTTGTGGCCGCCTGATGGCCGAAAAAGGCACCGCTCCGCCAGTTTGCGGGCGATTCGGCCCATTGCTTGGCAAAGTCGTCGGCAATCTGGATTTCCACGGAGTTGGGTATCCAGTTGGTGGTATCGCTGGCATGAACCACTACGCCACTGTTGGTGCCATCGGCGGTCTTGAACTGCAGGTCGAGTATGAAGTCCGTATAAGGTTGCTTGGTCCAGATGGCTATATCGGCCGTGGCTGTAAGCTCTCCTTCTTCCATTTTCCAGACGCCTTTCGGGAAGTTGGCATCCGACAAATCGGTTTCGAATAGGTATTTCCAGCCCGCTCCGGCCGGATTCGGGTGGCCTTTGGGGGGCGTTTGTCCGAACGTTGAGTGGGCTAAGCTGAATAGGGCTATAGTGATGGCCAGGGTTAAGACTTTTGTCATAGTTTGTTAGGCAGGTAAAGTATTGATTACAAAAAAACGGAAAGTTAGCCACAAGCCCGCGAGCAGCATTCATCTTTCGCTGGGGCGTTACTTAACTCTCCAAACGAATACGTACTAAAATGGATTTGGGTTGCTTAGGATAAGGCTTGGGGTGGGGGTGAACCCGCCGGTTTCGACCGGTCCTGCGGTAACGGCACAAATTCCGCATTGTCGTCAGGGGGCAGAGGAATGCGACCCGCTTCCCAGTCAGCTTTTGCCTGTTCGATCCGTTCTTTTCGAGAAGACACGAAGTTCCACCAGATGAATCGCTCGCCCAGCGGTTCGCCCCCTAGTAGCATGAGTGTAGAGGTTTCCTGGGCGATAATCACGGGGTCGATGCCGGGCGTAAAGATCAGCAATTGACCAGCGCCGAAGCGCCGACCGTTTACCTCAACGCTGCCCTTTGCTACATAAGCCCCTCGTTCAGTATACCCCTGCGGTACGCCAAATCGGGTGCCGGTTTGCAGGACGACATGGGCGTAGAATAGCGGTGAATGCGTTTTGACGTCGTTTTGCAGTCCAAATGCCTGTCCCGCTATTAAGCGCATCCAGACACCTTTGTCCGTGAAGATGGGCAGTTCGTGGGGCTGATAATTGTCGAACGTTGGGGCATTTTCTTCGACGGATTCCGGTAAGGCAACCCAGGTCTGGATCATTTCCAACGTACCACCGGCCAGCATAGCCGGGTCTTCAAAACGTTCGGAGTGGGCAATACCCCGACCGGCCGTCATCCAGTTTACTTCGCCAGGACGAATTACCTGCTGCACACCCAGGCTATCGCGGTGCGTAACCTGCCCATCGAAGAGATAGCTGACGGTTGACAGGCCAATATGCGGATGGGGCAATACGTCCATGTTTGCGATCTGTGCCGGATCAATACTGACCGGTCCGCCATGATCCATAAAAATAAAGGGCCCCAGCATCCGGCGCAGCCGATACGGGAGAATGCGACGAACGTTAAATCCATTGCCTAACGACGCAGGGCGAGCGTCAATGATCAGGTCAAGCATGAGTACCGGAGAGAAATAAGCGTGTGACGATGGATTAATGTTACACCTTTTTCGGGAATCCGGCTATTATTTCTTAATTGTATGACGTCAGCATGGATTACTCCGGGTTCGGTAAAGACACCAAACCCGGAGTAATCCATGCTGACACAACTTACAGGCAAACTGGCCAAAAAGGCCTAGGCATGCGTAACGGCCAATTGTGTAGCCTTATCGCTTTGGCGGTAGCTTTTCATGATCCAGCCGCCCCCAATTACGTCGTCGCCTTCGTAGAAGACAGCCGCCTGACCAGGAGCAATGGCCGACACACCCTCGTGGAAGCAGACGTCGATGGTATCGCCCGTTTGTGAAATCGTTGCGGGCGTACCATCGTGTTTGTAGCGCACCTTTGTCAGCGTTTCGATCGGCTGGTCAATCGACCCGTATTTCTGCAGATTCAGTTTGCTGACGATCATGCCATCGCGGTACAGGTCTTTGTCGACACCCAGCACTACCTCGTTCGTTTCTTTCCGGATTTCGGTGACGAACATGGGTTGCCCGAAGGCCATACCCAGCCCTTTCCGCTGGCCGATGGTATAGAACGGATAGCCCTGGTGCTTACCCAGAACTTTGCCGGTTCCTTCCATCACGAAGTTGCCCCCTGCGACTTCGGCTTCCAGACCCGGCACGCGCCGTTTCAGGAATCCCCGGTAGTCGTTATCGGGTACAAAGCAGATTTCGTAGGATTCGGACTTGGTCACGAGTTCAATAAACCCCCGATCTTTAGCCATGTCCCGAATCTCCGATTTACGCAGGTGTCCCAACGGCAGTTTCGTACGGCTCAGGCTTTCCTGCGACACGCCCCACAACACGTACGACTGATCTTTCAGCGTATCGACGCCTTTCGAGATCACGTACCGGTCGTTTTCGCTGCGGATGTTGGCGTAGTGACCGGTGGCAATAAATTCACAATCCAGACGGTCGGCCCGGCGGAGCAGCGCATCCCATTTGATGTGCGTATTGCAAAGCACGCATGGGTTGGGGGTCCGACCTTCGATGTATTCGCCCGTAAAGTGGTCGATTACGTAATCGCCGAACTCGTTGCGGATGTCCAGGATATAATGCGGAAAGCCGAGGCTTACGGCAATGTTGCGGGCATCGTTGATGCTGTCGAGGCTGCAACAGCCGGTTTCTTTTTTGGTACCGCCCGAAGAGGCATAGTCCCAGGTTTTCATGGTCATACCAATGACCTCGTAGCCTTCTTCGTGCAGCATAACCGCTGCCAGCGAAGAGTCGATGCCGCCACTCATGGCGACCAGAATGCGTCCGTGTTTACTCATGGATCTGCGAGGGTTCAAAGCCCTCCGATTTTAATAATTTCGGTAAAATTAATCGGTACAGAGCCAACAACCGAATTGTTGAGTTTAGTTTCCGTTTCCGGATGATGAGCGCGTAGCCGCTAGCCCACGTATATCACTGGTCTTCGCAAAAAGTACAGGCGGCTTACGCCTAGTGTAGTAGGGAAGCTGTCCGTATGAAAAAACGTCTCAGTTGATTGGATCACTACGAAGAATATCCCACTGCGTTTGGCCAGGCAACAGGCGATAAACCGGAATCTTGATCTGAAAGTGTTGACAAAAGCGCCTGATGGCCGCGTCAATCTCCTCGGACGAATACCGCGAAGAAAAATGTCCCAAAATCAACGTTTCGATGCGAAGATCGGCTACGGCACGTAATACCGATTCGAGCGTACTATGCCGATTGCGATTCGTATCTAACGTAGTGAATTCTTCGTCGGTAAGGAAAGTGGCTTCGTGAATAAGAATCTGGGTGTTGTCCCACAGCGCAAGCTGGTCGGTGGGCGTATCGCCGGAATAAACCAACAGATTCGTTCGGACGTCTTCGGTCAGCGTTTCCCGTCCAATGTCGTGCGCCAACTGAATAATCTGATCCTGAGACAGACCTAACAACTCTTGTTTCAGTTTGTGCTTTACCTGATAAACCTGGTAGCTCAGGCTTTTTGTCTCGTGCGGCTGAGCGCTGACGACGTGGTTGTTACGTATCGCCTGAACAAATAGATCTTTTTGAATCGCGACCCGTTCGTTGTGAACTAAACCCTGCCAGATGGTCTGGTTGACGCGGCTGTCGAACTGTTTGGAAAATACCTCCAGCGCACCAATCGAGCGGGTATCAGCCGGGAAAAACAGTTTAGGAAAGCCTTCTCGCGCGTTCAGCTCGTTGAAACGTAGCAAACCTGTAATGTGGTCCCGATCGGCATGAGAAAGGAAAATGTGCTCAATCTTGCGGGACTTCTGCAGCAGAGTAGCGGCTACCCCATCGCCGGCATCGAAGAGCAGCCGCAATTCCTCGATGAAGTACCAGGTAGAAAACAGGGCGGTCGAATAGCCCGTGATGGTTAGATTCATTTTCTCGCCGAACGCCCCACTAAGCGGGGGAACCTACAACCTAACCCCAGAATGAGCCGGTAGTTTAGCGACTTCCTCAAAAGCAGAAAAGGCCTCTTCGTTCTAAGCCAATTATCTATGACAAGCGCCTACAAGCCATTGCCTGAGTTAATCCGCATAACGCTGACTGGACAGTGGGGCTTTCCCCGAATAAGCAGGGCCGCGCATGAGATACGTTAGGTTTCATAACCTATAACTGACACATCGTCAATGCTGCGTCTAGTCTATTAACAAACGCCCTCCGGTTTCGTAGATTAATTTGCCAGATACGTCAAATTCAAGCTTTAGTACGTTAGCCAGATAATTCCGAGGAATGGTTATGGCATGTTTCAGCAGCACTTTATCCATACTGGCTGGTAAGCGCCCTGCTGACCAAATGGCCGGATTATCCCATCGCCCCGCCTGTACGGTGTAGACGTAATTAAGCTGCTGAGGACAGGCTGCGCCCTGGTACTCATAAGCCCCAATGTCGACGCGATTTCTCACAAAACGGGAGTTTCCAGCCAGATCGACCGTGCCCACCATAGCGGATGTCGTTGTAGGATCACCCGCATCTACCGCGGGGGAGCAGGCAGTTAATTGCGGATCTGTCGCAGTAACGAAGGGCGAATTAGTGATTATTTGATTGTAACCTTCGTCGATATAGCCTATCGTGCCCGCTTCAAATACGCAATACCTGGCTGTCGTGGTGCTGATTACACGGGAATCGCGACGAGTGTAAATAGAGTTTTGCCCCTGGTTATTCCATAATAAGCAGTTTATCAACGTAGCAATACTGTTCTGATCCTCTGGGGCTATATTCGATAGGGAGGCTCCAAATATGGCGTTATTAGAGACAAACGTGCAGTTGGTAAGCGTTACATTGGATAAGCCGCGGATGTCTACTGCCCCGCCTTCTACACCATTGTTCCGGCTAAAAAAACAGTTTGAAAAACTAGTCCTGCCTGAAAGAACGCTTGCTCCGCCACCAGGGCCCTTGCCATCGTTCGCAATAAAACTACAATTGATTATTCGGGAACTAGCCTGCTGTTCATACAGTCCACCACCCGTTGTGCCCGTGTTTTGAGTAAATAAACAATTCAGTATCGTGGGCGAACTGCCAAGGTTATACATGCCTCCTCCCTGACCAGAAGGATTCGTATAATCGCCACTCGCATTTCCACCGGTGATAACCACACCATCCAAGGTAGTTGCATTCGTTAGTCCATTGTTAGTGTTGTTGACGACATGGTAGGCGTTATCACTGGCTTCGCCGGGCTGACCAAGGTCACCCGATAAAGTCGTTGAAGAGGGAGTGGCGGTGCGCGTGCTGGCGTCACCTTCCGTACCACTCGTGCCTGTGAATCCACCTAGTACGTTTACTCCCTCCTTAAGCGAGAAAGATGCATCCCGTAAGTTGGCTATTGAGGTAGGCTTATAAGTGCCTGCGGCTATCCAGACCTGATCTCCTGGCGCCGATGCGTTGATCATAGCTTGCAAATCGCCCGAGGCATTACCCCAGGAAGAACCATCGCTTATACCTCCGGCTTTTACGTAACGGATGGTCGTAGCTACTGACGTACGTAGTTGGGCGTTGCCTGCGGTAGATGGCACGGAGGCTGATGTTTTCCGGTAAACTAATAGGGAATGAACTGGTAATGTCGCTGTACGGGGTTGGCTTGAGAAGCCCGCCGAAACAATCAACACGGAAAGAAGGGTAAACACGTACTTCATTGAGAATAGCTTACACGTTACTGAGTGGAATCTGTAAAGCTACATAGGCAGTAAGCTAGTCTGCAAGCCGCCACCGCCTGAATAAATGATGTGCATTATTATAAGGGGGAAAGCAGCACAAAAAAGCCCGGCGCTGGAGCGCCGGGCTTGTAAAAAATCTAACGGGATTATGGCTTAATAACCTTCAGACTCTGGCGCTGAGCGGGCGTACCCTTATCAGCTTCGCTCACGACCTGCAACAGGTACACACCACTGGCCTGGCTGCTCATATCCCAGTCGATACGTTGCTCACTATCGGCCTGCTGCCAGTGCTGCTGACGGATGGGCTTGCCACTTAGGTCAATTAGCTCTACCTGTAGCGGACGCCCCTCTGCACCACGTACCACCGCCCGCAGCCGATCCTGCTGGATGGGGTTAGGGGCTAGCTCGACCTGCAAGGGCGTTTCTAACTGAGCCAGTTCCCGAGCCCGGCAGCTAGCGTCCACCGTCAGTCGGTAGGGACCGTAAACTCTGACAGTACCTGAGCGGTCGGTGACTTTGAGGAAGAAGTTGCCCTGGGTGTTGCTCTGGGCGTTGATTAAGGTTAGGCTGGCGGTAGCCGTACCCCGAAAGAGCTGGGGCGTCTCCATCAGCTTAGGGCTAGTGAGACTGTTCTTGTACCACTCATAGCGGATGGGATCACCTTCTACTGCTACGTT
The DNA here is from genome assembly GCF_054780635.1 of Spirosoma knui. Taxonomy (NCBI): domain Bacteria; kingdom Pseudomonadati; phylum Bacteroidota; class Cytophagia; order Cytophagales; family Cytophagaceae; genus Spirosoma; species Spirosoma knui. The sequence continues at coordinate 146,199 of NZ_BAAGVY010000002.1, forward strand.
GATCACCGCTGTGCCACCCCGGCACACGGTGGGGTTGTTGCCCCCCAGCACGGTAGTGGTAGCGGTAGCCGTACAGCCGTTAGCGGTTGTGATCGTTACCGAATAGGTACCAGTCGTAGTGACTCGGGCGGTATTGCTACTGCCCTGCTGGGTAGCTCCTGCGCTAAAGCGATAAGAGTAGGTAGCAGGGGGGCTGGCCGAGGCCATCAGCAACACGCTGGTGTTAGTAAACGACAGAGGTCCCGAGTTACTCAAGCTTACGTTTTGGGGCGTAGGGTTGACCGTCAGGTTGAAGGCAGTGGACGTCAGGCTACTGTAGGCGTTAACCGCCACCAGACGGTAGACTCCGCTGGCCGAAGGATCGACGTTAGTCAAAGAGAGGGTAGGTGTTGTTTGTCCGGCCAGGGGAGCGTCATCTTTGTACCACTGGTAAGTCTTTACGTTTCCCGTGGTGCCCACGGTGGTTGTCAGGCTGGCACCGGCGCACACCGTTGAGCTGACCGGGTCGGGGGAAGTAAGGGTAATAGGTGGGCACCTGCTTTGCACTTCCTCTTTCGATGCGCAGCCAGACGCGTTGCCCTGAATTGTAATGGCCTGAGGTGGATTCGCTAAGGCGGCACATAGGGCAGCAATGGCGCAGTTCGTTAAACTTGAGTTATCAACGATTTTAATTACTCCACCAATTGAGGTTAATCCACTTAAGTCCGCCAGACTGGTCAGTAACGGATTTTCGCTTATCTCGAAGTCTCTCCATATCACAGTCAAATTATTCAGCCCTGCCAAGCTGGTTAATTCTCTATTACGTTCGATTAGTACATCACCACTCGCCACACGGGTGAGACTGTTCAGACCCGTCAGATTGGTCAGTCTATCGTTGCTTATTAGTACTAAATTAGCTCCTATCGACCTAAGATTATCCAGCCCGCTTAGCGTAGTTAATACCGGATTAGACGTAATATATAAGCCACCTACCGTGCGGGAAAGGCCATTCAGCCCCTGTAGGCTGGTTAAGCTATAATTACTGGTGATATATGTATAATTTACCAGAGTCAGACTACTTAATCCGGTTAGATTGGTAAGCAATAAGTTACCATCAATTTCTATTTCACTTTGCACATCAGTTAGGCTGCTCAATCCGTTAAGGCTGGTCAGGCTTGAGTTGCCCGAAATCGATATGTCAGAAGCAAGCTTGAGTTGGTTCAACCCCTCCAGGTTGGCTAGCTTGGTGCCCTTAATCTCTAAGTTACCAACCTGGGTTAAGTTTCTTAATCCATTTAGATTGGTAATGTCTAATCCCGAGACGATTAAGTCACGGGATGTAGTTGTACACCCCGACTGAGCGAAGTCATCAACCTGTTGCTGCGAGCTTAATGTTACATCATTACACTGGGACCTGGCTGGGAAGGCCAGTGCCAGTAGAGCGAACAAACTCAGCAGTTGAGTTAAGCTCTTTCGAATGTGAGCGAGTTGTAGAAGTTGCTTGTTCATAATTAATCTTTGAGGTAAGAAATGAATACGGAGCTTGTATCAGAGCTGTTTGAGCGGGGTAAACCTTTTTTCATTAAAACAAACTGACTGACGGAAACGAACTTGGGTGATTTGTGTGCCGCATCAGGAATACGAGTCAGTCTGATCAGAAGCCCAACCTTCGATTAGCCGGGCTTCTGATCAGGCTACGTACGTATCAGGGCTTAACAACCTTTATGCTTTGCCGCTGAGCCGGTACACCGTTACCCGCTTCACTGACGACCTGCAACAGATACAGCCCGCTGGCCTGACTGCTCATGTCCCAATCAATACGGTGCTCACTGTCGGCCTGGGGCCAGTGCTGCTGACGTACCGGTTTGCCGCTCAGATCAACCAGCTCTACCTGTAGCGGACGACCTTCACTACCACGTACCACCGCCCGCAGCCGCTCCTGCTGGATGGGGTTAGGAGCCAACTCGATACGTAACGGAATCTCTAACGGGGCTACTTCCCGAGCCCGGCAGTTGCCATCGACCGTTAACCGATACGGCCCGTAGACCCTGACACTGCCTGAGCGGTCGGTGACTTTGAGAAAGAAGTTGCCCTGGGTGTTGGTCTGGGCGTTGATCAGCGTTAAGCTGCTGGTAGCCGTACCCCGGAAGAGCTGGGGTGTCTCCATGAGCTTGGGGCTGGTCAGGCTGTTCTTGTACCATTCATACTTAACTGGGTCACCCTCGACGATTACGTTGATCACCGCTGTTCCGCCCCGGCAGACGTTTGGACTGCTACCTCCTGCTACGGTGGTAGAAGCTACTGCTGTACAGCCGTTGTCCTGACGGGTTACGGTCACCGAGTAAACACCAGCGGTAGTAACCTGAGCCATGTTGCTGCTGCCCTGTTGAGTAGCGCCTTGGCTGAAGGAATAACTGTAAACGTTTCCGGGGCTGGCAGTGACAGTCAACGTAGCGTTGGTGTTGGTAAACGACAAGGGACCGGTGTTGGTCGGGCTTGGATCAGGAGCAGTCGTGTTACTAGTAACAGTGGTGGATGCGCTGGCTGAACAGCCATTGTCGTTGGTCGCAGTAACCGAGTAAATCCCCCCAGTACTAACCCTGGCTATATTGCTCTCGTTTGGCGGAGTATCTCCTCCACTAAACACGAAGGTGAGACCAGTGGTAGGACTAGGTGTCAGCGTAACGCTCGGCTTGGCGCAGGTCAGGGGACCATTGTTATATAAGTTGACCGTAGGTATAGCCTTAATTTCCACTAGCTGGCTGGTGGAGCCTGTGCAACCATTCTGAGTGAGGCTGTAGCGGACCGTATGACTACCCACGCTAAGGCTGACCGGGGTAAACTCAGTAGCGGGCTGATTGTCAATGGTGAAAGTGCCCCCTGTGGGGTTACCCGCCAGTGGAATGGCCTGAGCGTTCTGGCAGTAGGCTGCATCCAGACCAGTGATAGTGGGCGTAGGCAGGGGGGTGACGACCACATTCTGCTGGCTGGTATTGGTGCAACCATTGACGGTGACCGAATATGTGATGGTTCCACCGTTGGCTGCCTTGGCGGGAGTGAAGGTGTTGCCCGATAGGCCTGGTCCGGTGAAGAGGCCTCCCGGCGTGGTGGGTGAAAGGCTAACCGGGGCTGCATCAGCACAGTAGGGGCTGGCCAGCCCTGAGAAGCTAGCGTTGGGTAAGGCCTTAATTTCAACCGTCTGACTGGTGGAACTGGTGCATCCGTTCTGAGTGAGGCTATAGCGGACGGTATGGCTACCCACGGTGAGACTGGCTGGGGCAAACTCAGTGGTTGGCTGGTTATCAATCGTAAAGCTGCCCCCCTGAGGATCGCCCGCTAACGTAACGGCCTGGGCGTTTTTGCAATAAGCCGCATCCAGGCCGGGTAGCGTGGGTGTTGGAGGAACGGGATTGACTGTCACGTTCTGTTGGCTGCTGCTGGTGCAACCATTGACCATGACCGAATAAGTGATGATGCCGCCGTTACCTGCTTTGGCGGGGGTGAAGGTATTGTCTGATACGCCCAGTCCGGTGAAGGTGCCCCCCGGAGTGATCGGCGTAAGAGTAACTGGGGCCGCATCAGCACAGTACGAACCCGCCAACCCCGAGTAACTCGCATCAGGTACGGCCTTAATTTCCACTAGCTGGCTGGTGGAACCGGTGCAACCGTTCTGAGTGAGGCTGTAGCGGACCGTATGACTACCCACGCTGAGGCTGACCGGGGTAAACTCAGTAGCGGGCTGATTGTCAATGGTGAAAGTGCCCCCTGTGGGGTTACCCGCCAGTGGAATGGCCTGAGCGTTCTGGCAGTAGGCTGCATCCAGACCAGTGATAGTGGGGGTGAGCGGAGTGGGATCTCTTTCTACGGTGGTTTGAACCACTGTGCCGGAACAGCCATTAGTCCCCGTAACAACGAGCGAGTACGTTCCCACCGCTGTCACACTGGCTGTGGGGCTGCTCCCAGTCTGGCTAAAGTTGTTGGGACCAGTAAAGGCATACGTATCTCCAGCCGAACCACCGGTGGCCGCAATGCTAACCACCGCTTTAGAACAACTCAGCGGGCCATCATTGCCCAGGGTAACGTTCGGCGGAGTCTTGTTTTCGGTCAGGGTAAGCGAGAGTGGACAGTTTTCCGTTTCGTTTGCTGTTGCTAGGTTGTAGGGGTAAACGAAGTACTCTCCGGGCTTAGAGGCCGTAACTTTATTGTTAGTTGTCGGCACCAAAGGAATGTCGGGGCCGACAAACAAAAAGTTTGTATAGTTGCTGCCAGCAGGTACATTATAGGTCAGAGTCGATGAGTTAGGGGTCGCACAGGTCAGTTGGTTGGAAGCGGTAAAGGCAGAGAAGTTAAGACCGCATGTCGAATAGCCAAAATCCCCGATGTAAAGCGTACCTCCCGATATTTCTACATCGACCTTTTCTATTTCATAGATTGGACTATCAACCTGGAAGCCAAAGTATTTGGGCTCCAGATAGGAAACCGTTTTTGTAAACTTTGCTTCACGTCTTTCGAGCCTGGTCCCTCCGCCACCTACCGGTACATAGATATAGCTATACGCCGTAACGGTTATATCATAAGTGCCTACTAAAGGCTTGGCATAAAGATAGAACGCCTTTGTACCCGAGGGTAAGGTTAGTACAGACGTTCCAGTCCGAAGATTGCCGTATGCCTTTCCCAAATATCCCTCACGCCAAGGAAAACCAGGCCCCACCCCGATAACCGTCAATGTGTTGCCATAGTAGTATTCTTCGGTGATGAAATTGTATTCTTTGCCAAACTCTAGCTTCTTGCCATCCCGCACGGGCACCACGCCCGTTAATGTCCCAAAGTCATTCGTGTTGTCGGTCACCTGGGTCATGAAGTAAGGACCTATTCTAAATGGAGGGGCACCTGTGTCGGTAAAGTTGTTGAACGAGATTTGTGCCTGAACGATCAGGCTCGTGATGAGCATTGCTGCGGTCAACATGATGAGTCGGACAGCGACTCGCTGCTGTAATAGCCTGGATAAAGGATAAAATAAATTCATAACAGTATGGGTTTTACTTTGATGAAAGCGAACTTCTTTGTTGGCATTGGGACTGAACACACACGAGTTGCCGCCAGAGCACCTGGCAGACAGTAAGGCCGATTGATGGTCTGGACGTAGCACCAGATCCGCTGCCCTTATCCAGGGTGGAGCCGTTAGTGAAGAATTTATTTGGGGAACGTAAAAAAGAAAACATAGGCTGATTGAAACGATGAATATTGAGCTGTAAAGTTCCGACTGCGCCCCCCACAAAGTCTATCACACATGTTCCAATTTTTGTACTATTGTTCCATTTTAGGTCAGTCAACTGCTTTTTTTGAGAAAAACCCGTTGACGACACGTTGAAGTAAAACTTTAAGGAAGGCCACTTTGGCTGGGAACTTAGCAGGCTGAAATAGGCCTCAACCGGACTGCGAAACCAGGGCAAACTGGTACGTTGGAGCCAACAAAAAAGCCCGGCACTGAAGTGACCGGGCTAATCCGAATTCGGAGCGAATTAAGGCTTGATGATCTTCAACCTCTGCCGTTGAGCCGGTAACAGTATACCGGCTTCACTGACCACCTGCAAGAGGTACATACCCGAGCTTTGAGCTTGCATATCCCAGTCAATCAGGTGTTGGCTATCCGCCTGCTGCCAGCGCTGCTGACGTATCGGCTTACCGCTCAAGTCAACCAGTTCCACTTGTAGCGGACGGCCCTCTGCACCACGTACCACCGCCCGCAGCCGCTCCTGCTGGATGGGATTGGGCGCTAGCTCCACCTGGAGAGGGGTTTCGAGCTGGGCTGCTTCTCGAGCCCGGCAGTTGCCATCGACCGTCAGTCGGTAGGGACCGTAAACTCTGACACTGCCTGAGCGGTCAGTGACTTTGAGAAAGAAGTTGCCCTGGGTGTTGGTCTGGGCGTTGATCAAGGTTAAGCTGCTTGTCGCTGTACCGCGGAAGAGCTGGGGTGTCTCCATGAGCTTGGGGCTGGTCAGCGTGTTCTTGTACCACTCGTAGCGGATGGGATCACCGGCCACTGCTACGCTAATCACCGTTGATTCCCCTCTACATGCAGTGGGGCTAGAACCGCCCAGTACAGTAGTAGAAGCCGTCGTCGAACAGCCGTTGTCCTGCCGGGTAACGGTCACTGAATAGACGCCCGCCGTAGCGACCTGAGCCTTGTTGTTACCGCTTTGTTGAACAGCGCCCTGACTGAAGGAGTAACTGTAGCCCGCTCCTTCGGTAGCCGTGAGCGTCACGCTATTGTTGGTGAACGACAAGGGACCCGTATTGGTCAGGCTTACGGTAGGACCGGCCAGGCTGATGCTTACCTCGGTGGTGGCCGTTGTTGCACAGCCGTTCGTTCCCGTCACGGTAGCGGTGTAGGTGCCCCCATTGGTCACCGTAGCCACCGCAGTGCCATCCTGAGTAATGGGATTGGTACCCGCGAAGCTGTAGCTCAGCACACCCGTAGTCGTGCTGGATGCGTTGAGTTGAACTGAGGTCTTAGCACAGGTCAAGGGCCCGTTGTTGGTTAGAGTCACATTCTGGGGAGCGGTGGTGTTACTCTCTACAGTAGTGGTGGTCGTAGCGGTGCAACCATTAGTACCTGCTACAGTGAGGGTGTAGGTACCCGGCTGGTTGACATGAACCGTTGATCCACTTGCACTAAACCCACCCGGTCCGGCAACATTATACGTCGCTTCTGTGGTGCTGCTTGCTATAAGATTGACACTGGTCTGAGCGCAGGTCAGCGTACCACTACTGTTCAGGGTAACGTTTTCAGGACTTACCGTGTTGCTCTCCACAGTAGTGGTGGTGAATGATGAACAACCGTTAGCCGTGACGGTCACCGTGTAGGTGCCCCCACTACTAACCGTGGCACTGCTACCGTTGGTCGTTGTGGCTCCGCTAAAGACGTAACTCTCCCCACCACCCGCACTCAGGACGGCCCTGGGATTATTGCAGGTAATGGGGCCATCGTTGGTTAAGGTAGGCGTTGGCAGAGAGGTGATGCTGACGCTAACCGAACCACTCATGGGTTGCTGACAGGCCCCTGTGACCCGGGTGGCTAACACGCTGTAAATGCCTGCATCGCGCTGAGGGCCAAAGTCAAGCGCCGTTCCCGTACCGGCCAGAGCCGTGCCTACGTTGGTGTCATTTAGTCGAAGCTGATAGCTAACCCCTTCTTCCGAGCCTGCCAGTCCTACCACGGCTCCACTGCTGGTCTGGCAGTAGGGGCCGCCCCCGGTCACTGCATATTGAGTCGGCAGGGCGTTGATGGTAAGCCCTACATTGGCCGTGGCTGTGCCAGTTGGGGTAGTGAGGGTCAGGGTATAGCTCTGAGGACCGGTACCGGTGGCCGTCAGGCTCTGGCTGAAGGTAGGGCTGTCGGCCGTACCAGTTAGGGGAGTGCCAATTCCATTCGAGAGCGTATAGCTGTAACTGCTCGTCAGGTTGCCCACTGTAGCGGTGAAAGAAAGGGATTGACCCGTACAAACTGGGTTTGGGACAGCCGAAAGCTTGGTCAGCGTAGGTTGGGGCACAAACTTTTGAATGCGGTTATTACTATAATCGGCTACATAGATGTTGCCTTCCTCATCCACGGCGACACCCGAGGGTGAATCCAACTGATTGGGAGCAGAGCCCCTTCCATTGCCTCCGGCCACTGTGATGCCCGAGGAAGCTCCCGGTGTCCACAGCTGAATACGATAGTTGTTCCGATCGGCCACATACAGATTACCTTGCCCATCTACGGCTACACCTGTGGGAAAAGCCAACTGACTTGGGGCAGAGCCTACTCCATTGCCCCCGGCCACGGTGGTAACTTTATCTTCCTTCGGTTCCCACATCTGGATGCGGCTATTACCAAAGTCGGCCACATACAAATTTCCCTGTCTATCTATGGCTATTTCCGCTGGGAGGTACAACTGATTGGGGGCAGAACCCCTTCCATTGCCTCCGACCACCGTTTTGCCGGAGGTAGCCTTCGGTTCCCACATCTGGATGCGATCGTTAAACGTATCGGTCACATAGATGTTGCCCTCCCCATCCACAGCTACACCCGTGGGTGAATCCAACTGACTGGAAGTTGAGCCTCCACTACCCCCCGCTACAGTAATGCCAGAGATAGCCTTCGGCTCCCACATCTGGATGCGGTTATTACCAAAATCGGCCACATAAATGTTGCCCTCCCCATCCACGGCTACACCCGTGGGTGAATCCAACTGATTGGGAGCAGAGCCTTTTCCATTACCCCCCGCTACGGTGGTGCCAGCCGTAGCCGAAGTCGAGTTGGGAGGGAACTTCTGGATGCGGTGGTTATTATAATCGGCTACGTACACATAACCCTCCCCATCCACAGCTGCGCTATAGGGATTATACAACTGACTGGGGCCAGAGCCCTCTCCATTGCCCCCCGCTACGGTAACCCCAGCAGGGGTTTGAGCGGTGGCAGTTAAGGAGAGGGTCAACCACAGCCAGCCCATCAGAACGACGGTCCACCAACGAGCTGCTACACTCAACGGGTAAAAGTAGGTAGTGAATCGAGCCGACTGAGCAGTCCTGTCGGCCTCAGGCTTTTCCGCAAAATCATCTGCTGGGGAATACATAAAAGAAACGTAAACGGTTTTATTCATAAACAGAGTAAATTAACTTGATAAGGTAACATTAACAGGTAGCGACGCGCACTAAAAGAATACTAACAAAAGAGACAAAGTAGATGTAATTACTTACATAGTAATAGCTTATCATATCTAATCGAGAAAAAAGTTATAGATCGCCCCCTGCCGATGCAGTTGCTCAGGCAGAGGATATTTATCCTGAACTATAGCCAACATGCCCACCGGGACGTATGCCTACCTATTACGCCGGGGCCGATTACAGCGTCTGAATAGGGTAAGTGCAGCGGTGTGCAGGGTGCGTGCTCTGAGAAGTCAGGTCGTGAGATTTGCTGACTAGGTAGCGGTAAGCCGGTTACGTAAAAGTCAATCCCGAGGAGAAGCTGTCAGGTGTTCGCTAAACCAAGGTTGGCAAGAGCGTTGTAGCAAACAATTTCAAGAACCTGACCGACTACGGCCGTAGCTGAACGGTTAGGCCGATAAACCAAACAGCCCGACCTGGTTAGTGTCGGGCTGTTTGGTTGTAGATAATACGTCTGATTCTTTAAGGCTTGATGACCTTCACGCTTTGCCGCTGCGCTGGTATACCGTGACCCGCTTCGCTGACGATCTGCAAAAGATACAGCCCACTAGCTTGCCCCTGCATATCCCAATCAAGCAGGTGTTGGGCGTCGGCCTGCGACCAGTGCTGCTGACGAATAGACTTACCGCTTAGATCAACCAGCTCGACCTGTAACGAGCGGCCCTCAGCACCTCGTACTACGGCTCTGAGCCGATCCTGTTGGATAGGATTGGGCGCTAGCTCGACTTGCAACGGTGTTTCCAACTGAACAATCTCTCTGGCTCGGCAGCTGGCGTCCACCGTTAAGCGGTAGGGGCCGTAGACTCTGACTGTACCTGATCGGTCGGTAACTTTCAGGTAGAAGTTGCCCTGAGTGTTGGTCTGGGCATTGATTAGGGTCAGGCTGCTGGTAGCCGTTCCCCGAAAGAGTTGGGGTGTTTCCATCAGCTTAGGCGAAGTGAGCGTGTTTTTGTACCACTCGTACTTCACCGGATCTCCTTCCACCGCTACGTTGATCACCGCTGTACCGCCCCGGCACACCGTTGGGTTGTTACCACCTAACACCGTAGTAGAAGCCGTAGCCGTACAGCCGTTGTCTTGCCGAACCACCGTTACTGAGTAAACGCCCGCTGTATTCAATGTAGCCTTGTTGCTACCCCCTTGTTGAGCAGCGCCCTGGCTGAAGCTATAACTGTAACCCTGCCCGGCTGTTGCCGTGAGCGTCACACTGGTGTTGGTAAAGGACAAGGGGCCAGAGTTGGTCAAGGTGACGCTAGGCGGTGCGGTGTTGCCCGTTACTTCGGTGGTGGCCGTAGCTGTACAGCCGTTAGTGCCACTCACCGTCACCGTATACGTACCGGGGCCATTGACCGTAGCCGATGCACTTCCATTTTGCGTGATGGTGGACGAACTTGGCCCGGCAAAACTGTAACTAAGCGTACTGGTTGAACTAGCAGTGGCCGTCAGGGTGACGCTGGGTTGATTGCAGCTCAATTGGCCGTTACTTGTCAGGCTTGCGCTCTGGGGTGGTGTTAAGTCTCGGCTGACGTTGATAAAGGTTATGATTAAGCAGCCCGAAGTGGGGTTAGTGGCCGTGAAGGTGTACGCACCGGGCTCGCTGACAGTGATCTGATTGCCTGAGATCACTTTAGGCGCTCCTGGCGGTACGTCAATACTAACCGTACCGGTTGAGCTAAAGGAAATGGGCACCGTTGGCTGGCTACAGGTTAAGACGACAGAGGTTGAACCGCTTATGAACAGGGTTACTCCCTCAAAATCAGCTTCTACCTCCGTCGTAGCCGTAGCGGTGCAGCCATTGGTACCCGTTGCTATAACGGTGTAGGTGCCCGGAGTATCGACACTCGCCCGTGGACCAATGGCGCTAAAACCGTCTGGTCCAGTTATCCTATATGTCACCCCCGTAGTACTACTACCTGCCGTCAGACTGACGCTGGTTTGAGCGCAGGTCAACGTACCACTGCTGCCTAGGGTCACCTCCTGGGGAGGGGCTGTGTTGCCCGTTACCTGTGTGGTGGCCGTGGCTGAGCAGCCGCCCGGATTAGTCACCGTGACCGAATACGTACCAGATGCGGTGACAGAAACTGCCGTCAAAGAGGTAGGTTCACCCGCCAGACCTTGCCCGGTGAATCGGTAACTGGCTCCTTCCAGCCCACCTGTAGCCGAGAGTTGAACGGATGGGTTGGCACAGGAGATCGGGCCGCTGCTGATTAAGGTAGCCGACGAAGGTGTTGGTAGAATAGTTAATGGGCCAATCTCGTTTGTCACACAAGAATTAGTAACATCTCGAATGCGAATCTTATAATTAGTACCCAGGGGGAGGTTAGCGGGTAATTTTGCACGAAATAATAATTGAGAAAAAGGACTCGCTCCAGTAGGTGGAATCAACTCTGTTGGGTTATCGAAATTTCCTGATCCATCCGATAGTTCAAGGGCTAATACAGGAGAGGGGCCTGAAAAGGGCCCCGCAGTGGAAAATTGGAAAATCGAATTAAAGACAGGTCCATCCCCTGCGCAAACGGTTTGACGTATCTGTGTGGCGATGAGATCAGCACACTGCTCAGCCGCTTGCCTAGCTCCTGCCTTCTGAAATGAAAGATTGTTTTCAGAGACAAGTAACTTAGGCTTGCCCTTATCTTGGGCGATTGTTATATAGCGTTGCGCTAGCGCTTGGCTTGGCAATCCCGCCCAGCTAACGATTAAAAAAAGAAGAGTAAACAGGTGCTTCATAAGGAGTTGATTAAAAGAAGAGTAAGCCTAATTTGTTATAAAACTACTACAGGTGTATACTACTTCGCAAGTAACTAAGGGAATAAAAAGATTAGCGTAGGTGGAGGGGCATAAAAAAGCCCGACTGGTCTGGGGCCGGGCTTTTTTAGAAACAGTCAACGTTTAGGGCTTAACTACCTTCACGCTTTGGCGCTGAGCGGGCAGACCTGCGCTACCTTCACTGACGATCTGCAAAAGATACAGCCCACTAGCTTGCCCCTGCATATCCCAATCAAGCAGGTGTTGGGCGTCGGCCTGCGACCAGTGCTGCTGACGAATGGGCTTACCACTTAGATCAACCAGCTCTACCTGTAACGAGCGACCTTCAGCACCGCGTACTATAGCACGAAGACGATCCTGTTGGATAGGATTGGGCGCTAGTTCTACCTGTAACGGTATCTCCAATTGAGCTACTTCCCGAGCCCGGCAACTGCCGTCGACTGTCAGCCGGTAGGGGCCGTAGACTCTAACACTGCCTGAACGATCAGTCACTTTCAAGAAGAAGTTGCCTTGCGTGTTGCTCTGGGCGTTGATCAAGGTTAAGCTGCTTGTCGCTGTACCGCGGAAGAGTTGGGGCGTCTCCATGAGCTTGGGGCTAGTGAGGCTGTTCTTGTACCACTCGTAGCGGATGGGATCACCCTCTACCACTACGTTGATTGTCGCCGATGCACCCCGGCACACGGTGGGGTTGTTGCCACCCAGTACAGCAGTAGAAGCCGTCGTCGAACAGCCGTTGTCCTGCCGGGTCACCGTCACTGAATAAACGCCCGCCGTGGTGACCTGAGCCTTGTTGCTACTGCCTTGCTGAACAGCCCCCTGACTGAAGGAGTAGCTGTAGCCCGCTCCTTCGGTAGCCGTGAGCGTCACGCTAGTGTTGGTAAACGACAAAGGCCCGCTGTTAGTCAGGGTAACGCTAGGCGGGGCGGTGCTGCCGGTCACTTCAGTAGTGGCTGTAGCCGAGCAACCACCGGTTGTAGTCACCGTCACGGAGTAGGTGCCGCTGGCGGTGACCGAAACGGCAGATGAAGAACTGGGCTGGCCAGAGAGTCCCCCGCCACTAAAGCGATAGGTAGCTCCCGGCTCTGCCCCTGTCGCCACTAAGCTAACGCTGGTCTGGTTGCAGGTGAGCGGTCCACTGGCACTCAGACTCACGCTGGGCGTGGGGTTGACGCTCAGGCTGGCGGTAGCCGAAGCCGAGCAGCCGAAGCTGTTGGTGCCGCTCACGGAGTAAGATCCTGCAATCGAAACGGTGATGCTGCTGGCCGTGCTGGCAAAGCCGCCCGGTCCCTGCCACTGGAAGGAGTCTGCGCCTTGAGCGGTGAAGGTGGCGCTTTGCCCGCTACAGATGGCAGTGGTCGATGGACTGATGCTGAGGATAGGGGTAGGGTTGACCGTCAGATTGAAAGCCGTAGAGGTGAGACTAGTCACCGAGTTGCTGACCACGACCCGGTAAGTACCTGCATCGGCGGTCTGGGTGTTGGGCAGGGTGAGGGTAGCCGAGGTCTGACTGGCCAGGAGGGTGTTATCTCGATACCAGGCATAATTACGGGCAGGGCCAGTGGTGGAGACGGTAACCGTTACTGTAGCTCCGGTGCAGACAATAGAGCCGCTGGAGAGCGGAGAGACGGTTAAAGTCGAACAACGGTCTTCTACCTCTTCTCTAGAATTGCAGCCAGTATCATTGGACGAAATGTCTATGGAGCCGGACGGGTTAGTCAGGTAGCGGCAGAGGGCTTCAATACTACATTGGCTCAAATCGTCGTTGCTGGTGATTTCCAGATCGCCCCTAATACTGGTCAGACTACTTAGGGCAGATATACTGGTTAAACCGTTGCTCATAATCGTAAGGCCTCTCCCGATACTCGTTAGCTTATTCAAGCCATTCAGGCTCCTGAGCCCTGAGTTTCTAACGATGTTCACGCTACCAATACTGGTAAGGCTGCTCAAACCCGTTAAATCGCTTAGGTTAGTGTCATCAAGGTTCAGGTATGAGGAGAGGCTGGTTAGCTTCTCCAGACCTGCCAGGCTGCTTACAGGACTGTCATAAATGCTTAAACTCCTCAGGCTAGTCAGACTACTTACTCCCGTTATGCTGCTCAATTTCTTATTGGAGAAAATATCGAGGCCCCCCGCGCTCGTCAACTTTTCCAGCCCATCTAAGCTGCTTAGTTTATCATTATCCCGAATTTCAATATCGTTTAAAACACGGGTCAGATTGCTTAAGCCGTCCAGACTGGTCAGCTCAGCATTACGTGATATTCGTAGGTCGATCCCTATCAGGGTGAGTCCGCTTAGAGCAGCGAGGTTGGTCAGGCTGGCATTGTCCTCAATGATTAGATTATAGTCAACACGGGGCAGACTGCTTAAGCCGTCCAGCCTGGCCAGTTGAGCATTACGTGATATTTGTAGGTTGCCCTTTGCTTGGATGAGTTTGCTTAGGGCAGCGAGGCTGGTCAGGCTGGCGTTTTCATCGATGCGAAGATTACCGCCCACGCTGGTCAGACTGTTTAAGCCGTCCAGACTGGTCAGCTCAGCATTACGTGATATTTGTAGGTCTCTGTTGATATCTGTGTGGGAGAGTCCACTCAAACCAGCGAGGCTGGTCAAGCTGGCATTGTCCTCGATGTATACGCTACCGCCCACACTGGTCAGACTGCTTAGGCCATCCAAATTGGTGATGTCAGGTCCTGATATGGTTAAATTGCCAGAGATAGTTGTACATCCGGACTGGGCAAATGCATCGACCTGCTGTTGAGTACTTAAGGTGATATTATCACATTGAGCGCTGGCTATCGAAGACAGCAGGGGCAGAAACAGCAGGGCTAGCAGCCTGATTTGCCACTTGCGTAGCCCGGTTGGTAAAGTTGGTTTCATAAACATTTTATGAGTTAAAGTCGTGGGGCAAATCTAGGTAGGCCGATAGGTCAAAGTCTATCACACATGTTCCATTTTTAGCAAACATGTTCCATTTTGAGTCAGTCAGTAACTTTTTTAGAGCAAAACTCGCTGTGGTGTTGTTAAAGTTTAGCTTCATTTAGGGTGCGCGGACGCTGGTGATGACCAGCTCTGATATCGCTCAACTTTGGGTCAGAAAGCAGGGCAGAGGGGCGGGTTGAGGCCATCAAAAAAGCCCGGCACTGAAGTGGCCGGGCCTGATCAAAACAACCGAGTACCTGTTCGGAAAGCAGGCTTAAAGAGCTTAGTCGCTCCGCAAACTTCTGACCGGGTTCATCAGCGCGGCTTTGAGACTCTGGAAGCTCACCGTCAGCAGCGTAACGAGGAGGGCCGCCACGCCCGACGCGATAAACACCCACCCGGCTATGTCGGTACGGTACTCGTATTGCTGAAGCCATGCATGAAGCGCGTAATAGGCTATGGGCGTAGCAATGGCAAACGCAATGACGACCAGCGTTATAAATTCCTTCGACAGTAAGGTCCACACGTTCAGTACGGATGCGCCAAGCACTTTCCGCACACCAATCTCTTTGGTACGCTGCTCAGCCACGAACGAAGCGAGCCCAAACAAGCCGAGGCAGGAGATGAAAATGGCCAGAATCGCGAACGTAGTCGCCAGGTTGCCGATACGCTCTTCATCAGAAAATTTGCGGGCGTATTCGTCGTCGACAAAGTTGAATTCAAAGGGACTACCGGGGTTATACGTTTTGAAAATCGGCTCGATCTTGGCCAGTGCGTCACGTACCGGCAGGCTGGGTTTAAGACGTAGCGTAATGAAATTGCCCCATTTGTAATCCAGCACGAACAGGCAAGGCTGAATGGGCTGGTAGGGCGATTCCATGACCAGATCGTTTACCACGCCAATGACCGAATGCGGTTTCCCGCCCCACCGAACAATCTGGCCAACGGCCAACTGCCCGAAACCCATTAGCCTGGCCGCCGTTTCGTTCAAAATCAAGGCGTTCGAATCGGTCGGGAACTGCCTCGAAAAATCACGTCCGGCCTTCATTTTCCAGCCCATCGTGTTGCCGTAGTCGTGACTAACCCCAACTGTCTGGATCAGGGCCGAGGAACCCGGTACCTTTCCGTTCCAGTCGAAGTCGGCGTTACCCGCCGGGGCTTCGGTGGATTGGGCGGACGAATACGCCATATCCTTGACGACACCGGTCCGCAGCAGGTCGTTACGAATGGCCTGGTACGATACCTGAAACAGCTCGGGCGTATTTTTCTGGACCGTAATCAGCCCGTTACGGGCGTAGCCTACTGGCCGGTTTTTGGCGTGTTGTATCTGCTGAAACACAATCACGGTGCCGATAATCAACGTAATCGATACCGTAAACTGAACCACGACCAGTACCTGACGGGGAACCGAGGCCCATCGCCCCACGCGATGGTTACCTTTCAGCACCTTTACCGACTCGAAACCTGATAAATAGAAAGCAGGATAGCTACCGGCAATGAGTCCAGTCAGCAGGGTAAAAGCCAGCACCGATAGCCAAAGCGTCGGGTTCGACCACGAAATCGAAATGGTTTTACCGGCGAGTTGGTTGAAAGCCGGAAGCGTGACCACCACCAGACCAACCATCAGTACAAAGGCGAGAAAGGCAACCAGCAGCGATTCGCTCAGGAACTGACCAATCAGTTGACTACGTACCGACCCGACTGCTTTGCGAATGCCGACTTCTTTGGCGCGCTTTTCGGAGCGGGCCGTACTCAGGTTCATGAAATTGATGCAGGCCAGCAGCAGCACAAAGCCGCCGATGATGCCGAACAGCCAGACGAGCTGAATCCGGCCGCCAACCGACTGCCCATTCTGAAACTCGCTGTATAAGTGCCAGCGGGCCATTGGATGCAGTAGAATTTCGGACTTGCTTTTCGGCCGGTACGTATTCTCAAGGTTTTTAATTCGGTCATTCAGTTTGTTGAGGTCAATCCGGTCGTTCAACTCCACGAACAGCTGCCAGTGTTGCAAATCCCACTGGGTTTCGGCTTCCTTCACCCAGCTCAGATCGTTGACAACCTTGTTCCAGGACAGAAAAAGCTTAGTGTCGCTGAAAGTGGTGTTATGAGGTAGGTCGTTGAATACGCCCGCTACGTTCACATAGGTGCGGTTGTCCAATTTCAGGGTCTTGCCAATGGGATTGGTGTTGCCAAACAAGGCTTCGGCCAGCGACTGAGCGAGTAAGGCCGAAGATGGATCGTTCAGGGCATCCCGTCGACCCTGCCGCATATCCAGCGTAAGCATTTCGGGCAGGTCGGGCTGAGCCCATACGCCCGGCTGGGCGATCTTTTTGTCGCCATTGGCCAGAATGTGCGTGAAGCTCGGAAACACCAGCGCCATACGCTTGATATCACTGCCGTATTGAGTACGTAAGGCGTTGGCGAGCGGAATCGCGACGGCTCCGCTGGTGTGGGTTTCGCCGTTGACGATTTGCGTGTCCATCACCTGCGCCAGCCGGTCGTAGCGCTGATGATACGTATCAAACGAAAATTCGTCCCAGATCCATAGGCCAATGAGCAGGGCTACGGTCATGCCAACGGCCAGTCCGCCAATATTGATGAAGGAGGAAACCTTATTCCGAAGCAGATTTCTACCGGCTATTTTCAGATAATTGTGAAGCATAGGGTTAAGGGGAAAGAAAGGGAGAAGGGAAGTAAAGGGATGAGGGAAAAAGGGGAGAGGTGCACAGTTAAATTTATCCTCTTTGTCCCTTTACACCCTCTTTTCTTTTACTCCGTCTTAAGTGACTTCACCGGATTCGTAAGGGCGGCTTTGATACTTTGATAGCTGACCGTTAGTAACGCTACGGCTGTTGTTAGTAGACCAGCTAGCGCAAATACCCACCAGGCAATGTCAATTTTATAAGCAAAATCCTGTAGCCAGCGATGCATAGCGTACCACGCAATCGGAGAGGCAATCAGCATAGCGACGAGAACCGGTTTCAGGAAATCACTCGATAACAGCCCAATGATGCTGGTAACGGATGCGCCCAGCACTTTACGAACGCCAATCTCCTTGGTGCGTTGCTGCGCTGTGAACATGGCTAACCCAAACAGACCCAGGCAGGCAATGAAAACGGTCAGGCTAGCGAAGATGCTGAACAATTGGCCGATACGTTGCTCCGACTGATACATTGTATTGAACCGTTCGCTCAGAAATGAGTAGGCGAATGGATTGTTTGTTTGCGCTTTCCATTTCTGCTCCACCAAACGTAATAAGTCGGGTACATTCTTTGTGCTGATGCGCAGGGCCATTTGGTAGTTGTCGGCGCCGTAAATCATAACCAGCGGTGCAATGTTCTGGTGCATCGACTCGAAATGAAAGTCTTTTACAACACCAACAATAGTATACGTACGCCGGCTTTCGAGACTGCCGTTGCCGACCGTCGAGATTTGGTGGCCAACGGGACTTTTCCAGCCAAACTGCCGGGCGGCTGCTTCGTTGATCAGGACCGCTGAACTGTCAGACGGAAAGGCTTTAGAGAAATTTCGCCCCTGAGCCACACGAATGCCTAATGTGGGCAGGTAGCTCTCGTCAATGTAATACGATTTGTTGCGGTACGTAACAGACTCGCCAGCCCCCTTGTCGATCTTGAATCCCTCGACTCCGTTGCTGGAGGCTCCGGCAGGCAGATACCCCGCCATCGAAACCCCTCGTACCTGCGATAGTTCCGCTAATTCTGTTTTAAGCGTGTTGGCCTTATCGCCAAGCGCGTAGGTGTCGTGCAGAATAAGCACCTGATCTTTATCATACCCCACTTTCTTGCTCTGAATAAAATGAAGCTGTTGGTAGACGATCAAGGTACCAATGATCATGCCGATCGACACCACAAACTGAACCGTTACCAGCGTATTCCGTAACCAACCGCTCCGGGCACCGCCTTGAACGCGTGACGCCAGGGCAGAGCCACTCCCTTTCAGGACGCTTATGGGCTTGAAAGCAGATAGGAAAAAGGCCGGATAACTACCTGCCAGCAGACCGATCAGCAGGCAGGCCAAACCAATGCCTGGCAGCATCCAGCCGTTAACGATTGTGCTTATGCTAAACTGCTTGTCTGCTAGCTGGTTGAAGCTTGGCAAAACGGCTATGACAATACCCAGGGCAATCAATAAGGCCAGGAATGTAATCAGGACCGACTCGCTCAGAAACTGACTGATTAACTGCTGCTGAACGGAACCAAGCACCTTGCGAATGCCAACCTCCTTAGCCCGGCCTGCTGATCCGGCGGTTGACAGGTTCATGAAGTTTATGCAGGCAATCAGCAGAATAAACAGGGCGATAGCCGAAAATATGTACACGTATTTAATGTCGCCATTGGGCTCAATTTCACCTTCTAGCTCAGACCGAAGATGAATGTCGGTAACCGGCTGAAACTGGAAGCCCAATCGGTCGCCTTTGCGGGTAAACTCAGCCAGACTTATACCCAGTAGTTGCTGAAGCTCTGAGCCAATGTATTTATTGACTAAGCCAGGCATTTGCGCCTGAAGTTTGTCAATCGAATACCCAGGCCGTAGAATAACGTATGTCTGGACACCACTCGATAACCACGTATTCCGCAGTTGAACCGAGCTGATTGACGCAAACATAGTATACTGAAAATGGGTATTCGAGGGCACATCCTGGCATACACCCGTCACCCGGAAAAGGCCACGGGTACCCAGAGTCAGGGTTTTCCCGACGGGATTTTGCGCACCGAAGTATTTCCTGGCGATTGTCTCCGTAATGACTAGTGTATTCGGATCAGTGAGTACAGTACGTTTATCGCCCTTCAGGAGGGGGATCGAAAAGAAGCTGAAGAAGTTCGAGTCGGGAAAAATGACGTGTTCCTCCTTAAAGCGTTCGGTGCCATGCTTAACAATAAACGTTCCTTCTCCATAGAGCCGGACTGAGGCTTCAACGCCTGGGTAATCGTGAACCAGTGCCGGACCTGCCGGAACGCCAGAAAAAGCGGTTTTAAGTTCTTTGCCACCTAGCTGACCGAGCATGATCATGCGGTACATCCGGTCGGCTTTGGCATGGTACCGATCATAACTCAGTTCGTGTAATACGAATACGGTGATTAGTAAACAGGTCGCTAATCCCACTGCCAGCCCAACAATATTGATGGCCGAAAAGGCTTTTTTGCGCCACAGATTTCTGAAGGCGATTAAGATGTAATTCCGTATCATATCGGGGCTCAGCAGAAAAGGTTGAGGGTATTCAGATACTTGTTTGGGTTTGGCCAATGGACGTAACAATTTCAGCACACTCAGGCCATAGCGCCAGTCGGCCCGGCGTTTACCGACGGTGCTAACCCAATAGGCGTACAGCTCCAGCAGGTCGCCTTGAACTTCTTCCCGCGTGTCGGGATGGCCGAACGCGTTGAGGAGTTGCTCGGCCCAGCGGGGTGGCTTCGTTTTCATTACTCGGACCGTAGGGATTTAATTGGGTTCATCAGGGCCGCTTTGATGCTCTGGAAGCTGACCGTTAGCAGGGCGATGCTGATGGCCAGCACACCCGCCAGCACGAACATCCACCACTCAATATCAATCTTATACGCGAAGTTCTGTAACCACAGATCAGTGACGTACCAGGCAATAGGCGACGCGATGAGAATGGCCAGCAGCACCGGTTTCAAGAAATCTTTCGACAGCAGCGCGACGATGTTTGGCACCGACGCGCCCAGCACCTTGCGAACACCGATCTCTTTCGTCCGTTGTTCGGCGGTAAACGTTGCCAGACCGAACAGACCCAGGCAGGCGATGAAGATCGTTAATCCGGCAAAAATGCCCAGAATACGACCTGTTTTCAGTTCCGCTTCGTAAGTAGTCTGATAGCGTTCGTCGAGGAACGAATACACAAAGGGTTCGTCCGTGCTGAAGGTGGCCCATTGCGTTTTGGCATAAGCCAGCAGACTCTCGATATCTTTTGTCTTCGTCTTAACGATGATCGAGCCGGAGTTGCCGCGTAACGTCATGGCCAGGGGGGCAATCTGCTCGTGCAGCGACCGGAAATGAAAGTCGCGGACAACCCCAACGACCTGATACTTTGTTTCGATGCCCTCGTTGTTGGGGTTAATAAGCGTACGACCGATGGCATCGTTACCCCAGCCGAACAGGCGGGCGGCTGTTTCGTTGATAAGTACGCCCATAGAGTCCGTACCAAACGACGGCGAGAAGTTTCGGCCCGCCACTACCTTCATGCCGAGCGTCGGAAGGTAATTCGAATCAATTCCGTAGAGGATGATCCGTCTCACCTGCTCATTATGCGCTTCGGGATACAGCGAAAACATACTCATATAGGTCGGTCCACTAGGTAGGTAAGCCGATATGCTGGCGTTCTGAACGCGGGCATCCTTCAGTAACTGGCGACGGAAAACATCTTCGTTTTTGCCCAGTGCCCCGGTGCCATGCAGTACTAGTACCTGGTCTTTGTCGTACCCCAGTTTGGTATTCTGGATGTAGCGAAGCTGCTGATAAACAACTGTTGTGCCTACTAACAGCGTGAACGAAACAAAGAACTGGAAAACCACTAAGCCACCGCGTACAGTAAAACTGCTGCCGGGTCTAAACTGACCCGCCGTAACATTCCCCTTCAACACGGCAATGGGCCGGAAAGACGACAGGAAGAAGGCCGGATAACTACCCGCCAACAGGCCAACCAATACGCCAAACAAGACTAGGACCGGTAGCAGCCAGGGCGTTTGCAGGAAATTCAGACGTAGCGCTTTGCCGCTAAGCTCGTTTAGGTATGGGAGGGCCAGCCAGACGATACCAAGCGCCAGGACTAATGACAAAGCGGTCAACAGGGTAGATTCGGCCAGGAACTGACCGACCAGTTTGCCCTTCGCTGAGCCCATCACTTTCCGAATGCCCACTTCTTTAGCTCGCTTTGTCGCCCCCGCCGTCGATAGGTTCATGAAGTTGATGCAGGCCAACAGCAGCATGAACACCGCAATGGCACCAAACAGATAAACGTACCGAATGTCGCCACCGGGCTCCAGATCCGTTTCCGGTTTCATGTCGGAATGGAGGTGGATGTCGGTTAGTCGTTGGAGCGACAACCCAATATCGTTGCCTTTTTTGCGGAATTCCGCCAGACTCACGCCCATCATCTGTCTTAGTTGGGGAGCCATGTATTTCTCGGCCACCTGAGGCAGTTTGGCGTCCAGTCGTTTGTAATCATACCCATCGGGTAAGACCAGGTAGGTATAGAAATTTGACTGTATCCAGGATGTTGACTTCGCTTCCGGTAAGGTGGACATGGCCGCGAAGAGATCGAAATGAAAGTGCGAATTAGCCGGTACCGGGTCGATTACACCGGTTATGGTATAGGCCGTCTGCCGGTCTTTAACAGTCAGGACTTTGCCAATTGGATCGTCGTTGCCAAAGTATTTCTGGGCAAGTACCGTCGTGATGACAACGGTGTTGGGGCGCACCAGGGCCGTTTTGGGGTCGCCTTTCAGAAAGGGCAGCGTGAAGACCTGGAAGAAGTTAGAGTCGACAAACGTAAATGCGCCCTCGCGGAATGTTTTATCACCGTACGTAATCCGGGGAAACCCACCCGTACGTAATCGGGTCGCTTCTATCACTTCCGGGTAGTCGGCTTTGAGCGTTTGTGCGACGGGGGGCATTACGTTGGCTTCCCGCATTTTCTCCCCGTTCATAGTTCCCCGAAATACAACCCGGACAATGCGATCAGCTTTTGCGTTATAGCGGTCGAAGCTCAGCTCGTCAACCACGAACAGGCTGATGAGGATGCACGTAGCCAGCCCGATCGACAAGCCTGCGATATTGATGGCCGAGAAGGCCCGGTTTCGGTTGAGGTTACGCCAGGCAATGGTTAAATAGTTGCGGATCATAGCGGGATGTAAAAAAAAAGGTTGCGTGTAGCGGGTGGATCGTTCAGGTTTGGCAAAGGGTCGTACTAACTTCAGGGCGTTCAGGCTGTAGCGCCAGTCGGCCCGGCGTTTGCCCACTGAGTTGACCCAGTAGGCGTACAGTTCCAGCAGGTCGCCCTGCACGTCTTCCCGCGTGTCGGGGTGAGCCCACCAACTCAGGAGCTTCTGGGCCCAACGGGGTGGAAGAGGATTCTGGGTGCTCATACGCCGTCGGATTAGGTACCCATCAGTTGCAGTGTCTGTGGAGGCAGCGAACCCCACAGTTCTTCGCGTACTTGTTTGACTTCCTGCAAAGCCTTTCGACCAGTCGCCGTCACCGTAAAAAAGCGCTTCCGGCGCCCGCCCCGCTCGGCGGTAGCTCCCCCCATACACGAGTACAAAAAGCCTTTCTCTTCCAGCCGTTGCAGGGTCGTGTGAACCGTGCTGAAGCCCACCGACCGGCCCGTTTTCTGCTCAATCTCCTGTGTTACGGTAACGCCGTAGGCTTCTTCGTCGAGGATAGCAACGGTCAGCATGACCACTTCTTCAAACTCTCCCAGAAAGGCTCGTTTCATGGTATTGGTATTTATTCCGATAATGTCGATCAAATGCGGTGCCAATCACGAGAAACGCCTTTTAACGCTCAGTAAGGGTTGTTTTTAGAAACAACGGCTAAGTCGCCTGTCCGATTCTGGACATCGACTGTCCGTAAACCGGACGCAGAAAACTAAATGTGTATCTTTGGGTAATGCAAGTCAGACACTACAATATTGCCCCGCTGCTGAGGCCTTTTGTCCGGGAAATTTGCACGGTAGAAAGCGATACATCCGCTGTTACGTCTGACCCTATCCGGGTGCTGCCCGATACGTGCGTTGAGCTCTTCGTGAACACCGGCGAGCCGCAATCCATCGCTTCGTCAGTTGGTAAGATTGCGCATGTCAGTCGAAGTTTCGTTACGTCCCGAATGAATCAGTTTATGGACGTTCGGACGTTCAGCAGCGTATCGTACGTGTCGGTTTGTTTCTGGAGCGGTAGCGCTTATTCATTCTTTCCTGTACCGATGCAGGCTGTTGCCAATCAGGTGGTTGATTTACAGGATTTGTGGGGACGTAGTGCTGACGAGATGCAGCAGTCCGTTGATGAGGCACCAACCATGACGCAACGGGTGCAGTGTATTCAGCAGCATCTGATTCGGCAGTTGGCAAAAGCTAGCCAATATGACCTGGGTGTTGCCAGATGCATTGATCAGATCAGCCAGGTGCACGGTCAACTCTCGCTGGAGGAATTAGCCAATCGCATTGGCATCAGCAACCGCCAACTGATCCGTCGATTTAACCAATGTGTTGGACTGGCACCCAAAGAATTTGCCCGAATCACGGCATTTAAACACGCCCTGGCGCAACTCAAAATTTCTCCTGATTATAATCTGACTCAGATCGCCTATGACAGCGGCTACTATGATCAATCGCATTTCATTCATGCGTGCCGGGAGTATTCCGGCTTAAGCCCGCGTCAACTGCTCCAGGCGAACTACATCTTATGTTGATGTCCGATTTTTACAAGTAAGCCTGTCCGTTCGTTTGCAACTTTGCCAAAACCAATCGAACAACTCTATGCGTAAGGTAATTTTAGGGCTGGCCGTCAGTCTGGATGGCTACATCGAAGGTCCCAACGGCGAATACGACTGGTGTTTCACCGATCAGGATTATGGCATGAGCGCCTTTCTGGAACGTATCGATTCAATTTTTATCGGGCGAAAAAGTTACGAACTGATGAATAATCCGGCCGAAGAAGCCAGCAATTATCAGTTTTCGGAATTCAAAAAATACGTTTTCTCCAATACGCTGACCGCAGTGGGCGAGGGAGCCGAGTTGATGCGTGGCGACCTGAAAGTGCAGGTCAACGCCTTTAAAGATCAGCCTGGTAAAGACATCTGGCTGTTCGGTGGGGCTGATTTAACAAGTGCCTTCATGAATGCTGGACTGGTTGATGAAGTCTTTCTGGCTGTTCACCCAATTTTGCTGGGCGCGGGCAAGCCGTTGTTTGTTAACCTCCAGGACCGTGTTCACCTGAGGCTTACCGGTTCAAAAGCGTACTCAACTGGCCTGGTCACCCTCTATTACCAGCTAACGTGATACGTTCGGGTAATGCCGATTGCCAGACTTAGCACCGCTTGAGATACGTTTTGCGCTTAATTACCCATCCCAACCTCCCCTTCGAGGGGGAGGAGCAAAGCTGCCGGTTAAAACTCCTCCCCACAAGGGGAGGCCGGGTGGGGTATGATGCGGCAGGAGTACAATAGAGGTTACGTTTGGGAAAGGGAGCACAGGAAAAAGTATCATTAAAAGCGGTAAAGGTCACTACTCAGGCTGACGCACTTCAAAACGGTAGCCTACGCCATGCACGGCGACGATACGTACGGCAGGGTCATCCTGGAGTAGTTTACGCAGGCGGGAAACAAAGACATCGACGCTACGTCCGACAATAATGCCTTCATCTTCCCAAACTGATTTCAGGATGAAGTCACGGTCCAGGAGCTGGTTGAGGTTCCGGACGAACAGGTGAAGGAGTTTGGCTTCGCGATAGGTCAGTTCATGTCGGGTCGTTCCCAGGGTAAGCGTCTGGTTAGAAAAGTCGAAGCTGGAATTTCCGAACTGAATCGGTTGGTGCTCGGGTTTACTGGGGGGGGATGAACTCACTACGGGTATTTGTGGCGTTGGTGTGGTTCGACGCCAGGCGGTAAACAAAAGGCCGGCTAGCAGGCAACCAAAGGCGAAGAGACCCCAGGTTGGAACTGGCTGGTTCGGAGTTTCTGTCTTAAGCAAGGTGAGCTGGACTATGTAACAGGTACCCGTTTGTTGGCGACCACCACAGGCCACTGACTTGTCCGTCGTTATGTCACGGAAGTTATAGCCCAGCAGCACGTCACCTTTCTCGCAGTCCAGTACCGCTACGTCATAATTGCCGTTGATCCCATGCCGCTTCAGCGATTGGTCCAGCAATATCGGTAGTCGATTGTAATCAAACGTGCGACCTAGCCGAATGAGAAATGTGCCCGGCTTCGGCTGTTGAACGGGCGGAATCTGAGACTTTCTGTCACCCGCTTCGGTAAGCAGGTGATGAGCGGTACGTCGGAGCGCCAGGTTCACCTTTTCGGCTGAATACGGATTTTCACCGATGGATGGGGTGAGTTGAGCGAAAAGAGCAAAGAGAAAGCCAGCGACTAGAACAGCCATGAGCGCCACAAAAGGGCGAGGGATAGACGTAGTGGATGCGTTCATGGCTGTTCCTGATTTAGCTCAAAGATAAGTAATTGACTAACACCCGCGACCGGGTGCGCTGAAGAGCCAGTTCATGGGTAACGGCCAGTTCGTTTTTACTTGAATGCTACGTTTCATTAGCGCGTTCGATTGCCAGGAAGGCTCAATAACCAGTTCGTCGCCGGGAACAGCAAAGGCCAGCACTTGCGATACGTCGGCCGTATACACATCCCGTGTTGGGTCCGATTGGCCATGATGGATAATTGAACCGGCTCGCCTGAGGTAAATACGAAACGGGATGCGCTCCGTTCCGTACGAAATAGAGCTTCCTGCCACGACGACCAACGTTCCTCGGCTTTGAAGCGAAAAGGTGGACTCGTCCAGTGGTCTGCCGTTTAACAGCACCGAATTCGAATAAAAATCAGCCGGTTTTCTGGTAGAAGCAGCAGCTACCAGGTCATTAGAGGTCAGCAAGGGCTGTGCGACGCTGATCACGATCGCCAACAGGCCGAAAAGCCGGATGGGAGTTATGTGTTGAGTCATACTACTTTGTGGGGTTGAAAGGATGAATATTATTGCACCGTAATTTCATTATGCGGCAGGGCATATTGATCGTCAAGGGTGAGCAGGACGATGTGATCGCCTTTTTTGCACTTTGCCAGGACCTTCTGCACGTCCACCTGCTTCACCTCCTGGTTCGAGTACATAAGGAGTGTATGTGTTGTATTGTCGCGGATGGCAACCCGGAACGGAATCTTGTCGAGCGCTTTCGTCTGATTGGGTGACAGCTCAACGGTGTTTACGGTCAACTCGCCGGTAGCGGTAGATGAGACAACGCACGTACCGGCTGGCGTGTACTCGTTAACGATCATGCGATTGCCCAGGAAAGCCGCCGAGCACTGCTTAAATGAATCCTGCCCGAAGGTGGTGCCGACAACAGAAGCACAAAGCAGGGTAAGCCAATAGGTTCGTTTCATACCGTACGTGTTTTGCGTGAGTAATGAAACAAATGTATTAGCCACCCTAAACCGACTGCGTTAAGGACTGTAAAAGGTTGTAAAGGAATTGTAAAACCTCTGTATCGTGCTATTTTTGAATAATATAGCAGTATTTGGCAACAGCCTTTTGCTTAGGAATCAGGCTCTGCTAATTGTTTTCTGCGATTATTTTTATCCTTTGGTCTAACGTTAGGTTATAAAACAGGAAAATTGATCTTTTATAGCTTCACCCTTCTGAACTCGTCAAAAATGAAGTATTCGATGCGTGCTCTTTTAGTTCTTGCGGGCTTAATCAGTTCTACAACGTTATTTGCCCAGGTTAAGGAAACTACGGAAATCAGTGGCGACGCCACTACTGGCAAGCAACTCATTCAGGCTACAGTGACCGGCGGATCTGGTCATTACAGTTACGCCTGGGGCCTCAATACGCCAGGTGCTGTTCCGTCAAACAATGCGTCAGAAATTTTGCTGGTTCCTGCTCAAGACGCTGAATACATCGTCTTTGTTCGAGACAAGCAGACGGGGGTTAGCGCTTATTCGACTATAGCCGTGAAAGCACCTGTTGTTAACGAAAAGCACCTAATCAAAATGCCTGGCGAAGATTATAAAATGAAGTTTCGGT
This sequence comes from Spirosoma knui, assembly GCF_054780635.1. Taxonomy (NCBI): domain Bacteria; kingdom Pseudomonadati; phylum Bacteroidota; class Cytophagia; order Cytophagales; family Cytophagaceae; genus Spirosoma; species Spirosoma knui. Next base: position 173,347 of record NZ_BAAGVY010000002.1, read on the forward strand.
ACATGGCCACAGGAGCGCTGTCGGCTCAACAAAAGAATAAGTGGTTTCTCTACGACACTAGGAAGTAGCTGATCCTGTAAATCATTATTAGGGCAATGCATAGCCACTTATATAACAAGATATATCATGAAGACATTGATTGGTTTAATACTTATAGCTTGTTCAATAAGCACGATTAGTAATGCTCAGTCAACGGCCAGGATCCATTTGTTAAATCCGATGAACGCTGAGCGAGTTGAAGTGGAGACAACATTGAACCAGCGAAAACCAATTGTGCTTAAGTCACATACTTGGACAGTCATTCGGCCAACTGGTGATAGCCTGGGATTTATTGTTAACGGTCATCCTCATTTTTTGCATTTTGAGCCCAATAAGCAATACTACTTTGTTGTTCAACACAGTAATGGATCAAGCCCTATAATTATCGAGAAGTCAGAACGGGAATTTATTTTAACCGCTACTATTAGTTCAGTGAAAGGCCCTGAAGAATATGACTTAACAAAAGTCAATAATTGATTTATTTCAAGAATGGCTACTTTGGGAAATGAACGAAATTCTAATTTTCTTTTATTAACAAAAGATGAGTGGCTGTTGCAAAAATCCGAAAGTAATTAGTCAGGCCTACTATGTGAACCTTATTCAACCATTTTTTGCCTCGAAAACAGGAGACTGACATGGTCGATTCAAACCTGTGTTGACTTTTGCATCAGCCACTGCCGTTATGTTAAGAGGAAAAAATAGACTAATTATCCAATTCATAGTTTAGCTATCCTGCCTCTATTTGATTCACGGCCTTCAGATCGTTACTAGTTGTTTTATAACATATAAGTAAAGGCTTAACAGAGCGATTCTGAGATAATAGCCAAGATGAGTGATAGCGTTAATACTGAGAAAAAAGAGTACCATTTTGGCAACGGTACTCTAAGTGTAAATGCGTTGATTATTTATTAGCGTGGCACACGTTGAATGGGTCATTCGCTTCGTAAGCTGTTGACCGGATTGGTTAAAGCTGCCTTTACGCTTTGAAAACTAACGGTGAGCAAGGCAATGCTTACGGCTAGTAGCCCTGCTAGGGCAAACACCCACCAGGCGATGTCGATGCGATACGCGAAGTCCTGAAGCCACCCATGCATAACGTACCAGGCGATGGGGGAGGCTATGGCAATGGCGATCAGCACCAATCCCAGGAAGTCTTTTGATAGTAGCGCCACAATGCTGGCTACGCTGGCCCCCAATACTTTTCGAATACCGATCTCTTTCGTGCGCTGCACCACCACCTGCGAGACAAGCCCATACAGTCCCAGGCAGCAGATCAGGATGGCTAATCCCGTGAATACGTTAACCAGTCGAGTGATTAAGGTTTCAGTTTTATATAGTTGAGCAATGTGTTCGTCCAGGAACTGGTATTCAAACACCTCGTTCGGATACAGTTGCTGCCAGGTCTGGCGAATGCGTTCGAGGGTTTGGGCCGGGTACTGGCCCGAGATTCGAATGCCGGCGTGACGGTATCGCTCGGATCGGCTGGCAATCACACAAGGGCTAATCTCCTCACGTAACGATTTCAGATGGAAGTCGCGTACAACCCCAACAATGGGGAGCATAACGGGCGATAAATAATGTTGAAGCCGTTTACCTAGGACTTGCTCCGGTTTTTGAAAGCCGAGTTTGTGCAACATCGTCTCGTTGATCAGATACTCGCGGATCGTATCGCTCGGCACAATATTACGACCAGACAGCAGCGTCAACCCATAGGTCTTGATAAAGTCAGCGTCGGCCAGGCGTTCGCGACTGGGCCAGGGCTCCCAGTCGGGGCGGTTATCGAATTTGACAGAGCCACCATAGAGCCGGTCGCTGGAGGGTGGTAAATGCCCCAGGCTAATAGCGTGGATGTCGGCGTATTGAGTTAACGTCTGTTTAAACGCGTCCTGCAACGGCTGGGTGTTATCAGGTAGTGGCACCAGTACTACGTTGTCCGGACGAAAGCCCAGATCGGCCTGTTGCATGTACCGAACTTGCCGGGCCACCACGAGTGTACCTACGATGAGGGCCTGACAAACGATGAACTGCGTAATGACCAGTGCCCGCCGAATCGATAGCCCGCCAAACGACGACGTGGTCAGTTTGCCACGTAGAGCCAGGTCAGGTGAAAACCCGGATAGTACAGCTGCTGGATACCCACCCGCCAGCAGCACTACGCCGAAAAAAAGCAACGTAACGGACAAAAGGGTCAGACCATCGAGCCGGAAGGTCAGGCCAAGCTGCACCCAGTTGTTGAACAGGGGTAGTGATACGTAAGCCAGCAACAGGGCCAGGCTCGTTGCTGCCAGCGTAACGAGGGCCGTTTCGAGCAGGAATTGGCGACTGAGTTGACCGCGTGAGCTGCCCAGCGTTTTCCGGATGCCCACTTCTTTGCTACGTCGAAGCGCCTGTGCCGTGGCCAGATTGATAAAGTTGATGCAAGCGGCCAGAATGAGCAACACGCCCACGATAACCAGCGACCACAGCAACGATGACCGAATCGTTCCGGCAGGATCACGCGCTACGTCGAAGTGCAGCTCGCGCATGGGCTGCACGTGAAACCGGAATACGTTGGCATTATCCCCGTAGTGTTTCTTGGACAGGGCGGGCATCGCCTGTTGTAGACTGATTGCGGCTTCCTCACCCTTTAACGTAGCGTATATGCGGTTGTTGCTGTTCAGCCATCCCCAATCCGTTACGTTATAATCGGGGTCGAGTTGCCGCATGGTGGGCATGGACACAAACAGGCCGAGGTTCGTGTCCGTTGTGGTGGGTGGTTCGGCGAGTACGCCCGTGACCGTAACGACGGCCTTGTTGTTTAGCGTTAGCGTTTGCCCAATCGGATCGGTGTCACCAAAGTATTTTCTGGCCCATGACTCGGTGAGCACGACGCGGTTTGGTCCACGTAACGCCGTTTTAGCATCACCCCGCAACCACGTGTAGCTTAATACGTCGAACCACTCCGGCTCTACTACACCCGTGCCTTTGTGTTCGAGAAACCGTATGGGCTGGCGTTCGTTCTGACGCTTAACACTCACCGTCATATCGCGGAACATGCTCAAAAAAGCCGCTTGCTCCACATGTGGATACTGCGTGCGAAGTACCTGCGCCATCGGCAGGGGCGCTTCCGGATTGTATTCGACGGAACTATCGGCGAGGTAAAGGTCGGTATCGATTCGATAGATACGGTCGAACTTAGCGTGGTGCCGATCCGTGCTGAGGTGATGGCGTAGAAAGAAGAAGATAAGCAACCCACCCGCCATGCCAATAGACAGACCGAGTGTATTCAGAAAGGCATAGCTGCGTTGCGCTTTCAGGTTCCGCCAGGCGATTTTGACGTAGTTACGTAGCATAAGAGGGGGAGTAAAGGGAAGAGGGGCAATAATGGGAGGAGGGAGTAAGGGGAGATGGAAGTAGTGGGAGCAGAGAAGATGAGACTGTTCCCTTTCGTCCCATTCTTCCCTTTACTCCCTCTCCTCCTTTTTTATTCCGTTCGAATACTCTTTACCGGGTTTGATAAAGCGGCTTTAAACACCTGTGCGCTGATAACTAGGCTGGTCAGCACCGCCAGCAATCCGCCGACAATTACGAAGGGCGACCAGGTAATTTGCGTGTGATACGCATAATCAGCTAACCAATTCGAGATCAGCCAGTAGGCGAGGGGCCAGGCAATCGCGTTGGCAATGACCATTACCCAAACGTATTCTTTCAGGAATAAACCGACGATGTCAGGCACCGATGCCCCCAGTACCTTCCGAATGCCCACTTCTTTGGTCCGGCGGGCCACGCTTAAGGAAACCAGGCCAATGACGCCCAATAGCACAATCAACAAGGCTAAGCCGGTGGCTACGTAGGCCGCTTTCTCTAGTTGAAGCTCTGTGCGATACAGTTTTTCGAGGGTCTGGTCAATAAACGCATAGTCGAATGGCGCATCGGGAAATAGGTCGTGCCATTTCTGTTCAATGCCCGCCATGGTTGGTTTGGTCATGCCGGGCGCTAGCCGGAACGAAAAGAAGCGGTAAATCGGTAACGCCTGTATTTGTCCGATGGCTATGGGCTGGATCGCTTTGTGCATGGTGCCAACGTGGAAATCCTGCACTACACCACGAACGCGATAGGTAAGTGGGATATTCTGGAAGCGTACCAACTGGCCAATGGCGGCTTCTGCGGTTTTATAGCCAAGTGCTTTAATCGCCGATTCATTCAAAACAACGCTCGTTGAGTCATACCCGCCCTGGCCATAATGAAAAAATTTCCCACCTTTTAAAGGAATCCCGTACGTTTCCGCGTAGTGTTCGTCGGTAGTCATCAGGTCGACACTAACGGCCTGCGTTGAATCGCGGCCCTGCGGATACAGGTTAGCGCTGTTGCCTACATTGCCATTCGGTATCTCGTATGAAAGACTGGCCGAGGAGACCCCCGGCAAGCGAGCGAACTGATCACGAGCGGCTTCCATGCGGGTAACGCCCTCCTTCGACCAGTTTCGGGGCAATGACGATACCGTCAGAACGGCTTCTTTCTTGAAGCCAAGGTCCGTATTGAAGAAGTACGCAATTTGCCGGGAGACAATAGTGGCTCCAACGAACACGAATACCGCAATGGCGAACTGCACCGTAACCAGGCTGCGTAGGAATAGGATGCCTTCGCGGGCCGATTTCTCTTTGCCTTTCAACGAATCGACGGACGAATAGGCTGACAGATACAGCGCCGGATACCCACCCGCCAGTCCGCCGACCAGCAGTATCAATACGACCAATAGCCAGCTATGTTGCCACGGTAAGTGCGTTAGCGTCGGAAGGGCTTTACCGACGACATCGTTGAACAGGGGGCGAAATAGGGCGTACAAACCCACGGAGAGCACCGTAGCAATGGCTGTCAGCACAAACGCTTCCATGAGGAACTGGACTGTAAGTTGCCGCCGGAGCCCACCCAGCGCTTTGCGAACGCCGATCTCCCGCAAACGCGATGAGGAGTTACCCATCGAGATATTGACGAAGTTGACGACCGCCATTAGCAGAATGAACAAGGCCACTGCCGTTAGAGTAATGATCATTTTGCGGATCAGCCCATTGTTGCTTTGCAGGTAGAAATCAGTTAGTGGTGTTACGTAGGCCGTCAGATTTTTCTGAATTTCGGCCGGTGTGTTTGTCGCGATTACGTGCGCCAGCGGCTTTTCCAAGTCTTTCGGCGTTACGCCCGGTTGCAACTCAACGTAGGTGACAATGTACTGATTAAGCCAGGTTTGCATACTGGCTTCTCCGCCAAAATAACGGACACTGCTCACGGGCATAAACACTTCGTTTGATTCCGCCAGCAGGTGCGATACCGAATTATCGGGTAGCGGCTGTAGTACGCCCGTAATCAAAAACTCCTGTTTCCCCGCGCCGGTTGTCTCCACCGTTAGTGACTGGTTCAGGACATCGGTCCGACCGAAGTATTTAAGGGCTTTTTCAGCGGTGATAACAATGGAGTTCGGGCCTGCCAGGGCCGTGCGCGGATTACCCTGCAACAGCTTGAAATCATACATTGTCAGCAGGGTAGAGTCGCCAATCTGGATGGATTCGCGGAAGTGATTGCTGCCCTTTGAGACGGTAGCGCTGATGCCATAAAACCGATAAAAATCCGCTACCAGGTTTGGATAGACAGTTTTAAGCGCCGGACCAAGTGGGGCCAGGGTTGTGATGTCCATGCCCATATTTTCCTGCTTCCAGCGGCTTTGGACGAGGCATTGTTGACCGGCGTTACGTAGCTGTCGATTAACTTGGAATTCACCCCAGACGTAGCTGCCAATCAGTAGCGTGAACGTAATACCCACGGCCAGGCCAATGATATTGAGTACCGAATAAAACTTGCGACGGAGTAGGTTCCGCCAGGCGATTTTGAGGTAGGATCGAAGCATGTTGTGCGGTTTTAAAGTTATATTTGAAAAAATCTCGTGCTATGGAAGCAGTCGTTGAACAGTTGTCGGATTACGAACGCGAGCGCGGAAAACCCATGCCCACCCTAAACCACGCTTACGTTCAGGCTAATTTGATTGTTGAGCTAAAGACTCGGTATCGTAAGACGCATACATTTCTGTCTGAGCTAAATCTATCAATGCCGGAACGGCCTGATGCGGTACCCGATATTGCCATTTATCCGAAACTGGAAATTGACTTCCTGCACGATGTTACGTCCATGACCGACATGCCGCTGACGGCGATTGAAATTGTCTCGCCCTCACAATCCGACGCCGAAATCTTAGCTAAGTTTGAGCGGTACTTCAACGCAGGTGTTACGTCATGTTGGTTAGTTATGCCAAGTTTTAAGGCTATATCTGTCTATTCGGAAATCGGCAAATACCAGTTTTTTACCGAGGATAAAGTTCTTTCTGATGTGGTAACCGGTATTGAAATTCCGTTAAGTGAAGTTTTCGTATAATCACTCACTCCTCAAACTCTTTACCGGATTCATCAGGGCCGCTTTGATGCTTTGAAAACTTACCGTCAGTAACGCGATGCAAATGGCCAGGAATCCCGCCAGCGCAAACGCCCGCCAGTCGATGTCAATCTTGTAGGCGAAGCGTTGCAGCCACCGACTCATAACGTACCAAGTAGGCGGTATGGCGGCCACAATGGCGATGAGCACCAGTTTTATAAAGTCTCTGGAAAGTAAAGCTACCAGTTGAGCTACTGAAGCGCCAAGCACTTTCCGGATTCCGATTTCCTTGATACGTTGCTCGGCGGAGAAGGCCACCAGCCCGAACAGGCCAAGACAAGCAATAAGAATGGTTAAGAAAGAAAACCAGCTGAGCAGGGTCGTGCCTTTCTTCTCCTGCTCGTATTGCTTATCGAAACTCGTGTCCAGAAACGAAGCTTCAAACGGATAATCCGGAATAAGAGTCGTCCAGGCCGACCGAACCAACTCTCTGTCCGAAGGCTTCAGCCGAACCAGTACATTAAACGGATTGTCGGTTTGGTAATACAAAAGAAGGGGCTCGATCTGGTTATGAAGCGATGCAAAATGATAGTCGCTGACAACACCGATCACCCGCTGATTAAGTGAATCATGCGCGGCCGTCTTCACAATCTTGCCAACGGCCTGATTCATCGGCCAGCCCATCCAGTGGACAAAACGTTCATTGACAATAACGGCGTGTTTTTTGTCACTGGGTAAATTGGGGCTGAACGTTCGTCCGGCCCTGAGCTTGATTTGCAGCAGGTTCAGGTAATCTTCGTCGATATGGGCGGAAAAGACCAGTTGCTCGGTTCGCTGGCCCCCCGTTTCTTTGATGACACTGGCTTTAGCTTCGTTTGTGATGGGGTTTAATCCCAGCGATACGGCATCAATGCGGCTGTTTTGCGCTAGTGTTGCTTTCAGCACCGCCATCTTTTTGCGGATCGTTTCGTCGGCCGGGACGTTCACAATCAAGACCTGCTCCTTTGTGAACCCCGGATTTTTACTGCGGAGGTAATCCGTTTGCTGTCGAACCACCAGCGTGCTGCCAATCAGCATTACCGACATGGCGAATTGCAGAACAACCAGCGATTTCCGGGCCCACTGACGCCCTACCCCCTGCAATTGCCCTCTCAACAGGCGCACCGGCTGAGCTGACGACAGAAAAAGCGCGGGGTACAGACCGGTCAGTATGCTCACTACAATCAGCAGGCACACTCCACCGGCGATCAGTGTCCAGTCAGGCAGGCCCGTAGGGATGGCCGTGAGCTGCTCAAATAAAGGGCGAACGCTGAGCATTACACCCAGCGATAAAAGCAAGCTGATGCTCATAACCAACAACGCTTCGCCCAGAAACTGGGCCAGTAACTGCCGTCTGGCGGCTCCTGCTACTTTCCGAATACCAATTTCTTTCTGGCGTTTAGCGGCCTGTACTACGTACAGATTCATGTAGTTGATACAGGCTACGAGCAGGATAAATACGGCTATGATGGCGAAGATGAGCAGATAACCTCGATTGCCTTTAGGCGTATCGTCAAACAGACCGTCGACAAAGTGTAGCTCGGTCAGCGGCTGTAGCTGATGGCTAATCCGGATGTCGTTGCCCAGCCCTAGTGCTTTAATACGGGGTGCTACCTGGGTCCGGTCGAATTGCGCCAGCTTTTTGCGAAAGCCATCGGCGGGCGTTTGACCGGCAAGTACTACGTACGTAAAGCAGGACGTATCGAACACATCTTCGGCGCTGGCTGGCGCATCCTGCCAGGACAGTAAAATATTGAAGGTTAAGTCTGTGTTTGTAGGAAGATCCTCTAATACGCCGGTTACGGTATACGGTTTCTTATTCAACTGCAGGAGTTTTCCAATCGGATCGGCTGTACCAAAATATTTTTTCGCCATTTGCTGGGTCACCACCGCGCTGTTGGGCCGATCTAAAGCGGTTTTGCTACCGGAGAGCAAGCGGTACGAAAACACCTCAAACAGGCTTTTGTCGACCTGATACACATCGCCTTCATTTATCAGTTGGCTGCCATGACGTATCGTTGCTACAGGAACCGACTTGAACCGAACCATCTTCAATACGTCCGGGTAGGTTTGTTGTAGGCGGGGACCAAGGTCAGCACTTGATACGGCGAGCCCATCATCCGAGCCGGTCATCTTGAATCGAGTGATCACGCGGTAGATCGAGTCGGCCCGTTCGTGGAACCGGTCGAAGGTGAGTTCGTTCCAGACGTACAGACTGATCAGCCAGCAGGCGGCCATGCTGATCGATAGCCCCGCGATGTTAATACCGGTATAAAGCCGGTTTTTAATGAGGGTACGCCAGGCGATTTTGAGGTAGTTCGTAAGCATAGTTTTGAAAAGGGAGTGAATGGAGAAGTGGGACGAGGGACAGAAAGGAAAATGGTTCCCCCTTTACTCCCTTTCTTCTCTCTATTCCGTTTTAAGACTCTTCACTGGGTTCATTAAGGCTGCTTTGATACTTTGGAAGCTGACTGTCAATATGGCGATACCGATGGCGAGCAAACCCGCCATGACAAACAGCCATCCATTAACATCGACCTTGTAGGCAAAATCCTGTAGCCACCAATTCATGGCGTACCAGGCGATGGGGGAGGCTATGGCAATGGCGATCAGCACTAGTCTCAGAAAGTCTTTTGATAGCAGCGTAACAATACTACCTACGCTGGCTCCGAGCACTTTGCGAATACCAATTTCTTTGATGCGCTGTGCCGTCGTATAGGTTGTCAAGCCGAACAGACCTAAGCACGAAACGAGTACCGTTAAGACCGCGAACCAGTTAAACAAGGTCATCATGAGCCGGTCCTTACGGTATTGAGCGTCGAATGATGCATCCAAGAACGAATACTCAAACGGGAAGTTGGGGTAGTGCGATTTCCAGGCGGCTTCAACTAACGGTAGATGCTCAGGCCGGATGTTGATCGTGACGTTACTTGGCGGTAAGGTGTTGTAGACCAAAACGAGTGGTTCGACCGGATTATGTAGCGACCGGTAGTTAAAGTTTTTGATCACGCCAACCACTTTCCCTTTGTGCATAAAGCCTTCTATGTCCTGACCAACGGCCTGTCGCCAGCCTGCCATTTTTACGAATGCTTCGTTTACCAGAAAGGCACCGATTCTGTCCGCTTCGGAGGTATTAGTAAGGTTACGGCCGCTACTAATTTTCATGTTTAGGAGAGGTACGAACCGCTCATCAATGAAGAAGTAGTTGCTGGTCACTTCCCGCTTCTTACCATTGGCACGGAAGAAGGTAGTACCAACCGGCAGGATTGCGTCAGGTTTGAGACCTGAGCCGAGGGATAGATCACTGATTTCGGTACGTTGCCGTAAGGTATTGGCTAGAGCCGGGGCTGATTTTCGGGCCAACGAATCATCTGGTAAGTGAACGGTTAAGACTTGGTCAGTCGAAAAACCTAATGATACTCCTTGCAAGTAGTTTATCTGACGCCTTACGACCAGTACCCCAGCGATCATCCCGACGGCGAGCGTGAACTGAACGACGGTTATAGTCCGTCGTAGCCACAAACCTTGTCCAAAGCTGCCGAACCGTCCTCGCAGCACGTCCGCCGAGTCATAGTCCGATAACACAAAGGCAGGATAGAGGCCACCCAAAAGTGTCGTGGCTACCATCGCGACAACTGCCATGAGCAAGCCTTCTGGCCAGGACACCGACAGGTGAAGTTGTAATAAGGTGTTGAACGATGGAATTGTAAAGACTAGTAATAAGATGGCGAATGCGACGGAAAACAGGCTGAGTAAAAATGATTCTAATAGAAACTGTCCGATCAGTTGACCCCGTAGGGCACCGTTCGCTTTCCGAATACCTACTTCTCTTGCTCGACTGGTGGCTCGGGACGTTAGCAGATTGACGTAGTTCAGCAACGCTATGGCAAATACGAACACCGCCAGGACCGCGAAAACGTAACCATACTGCCTGTTGCCTTTGGGCGTATCGCCCATTTTTCCCTGGCTGAAATGCACTTCCGGCAGCATTTCTGTTTGGAAGCGAATGGAGTAGCCTTCGGCGCCCATTTTCTTGAACTCAGGCTGGATATACCGCTGACTAAGAGCAGCTAGTTTCTTCTCAAATGCGCCTAAATTCGGCTTATCTCGAAACAGTACGAAGGTGTATACCGGAAAATCTTCACCCAACCAGGACGTTGACGTAGAAAAGTCCTTCGATAATAGAGCGCTAACTTTTAAATCGGCATTGGATGGCAGGTTAGCCATAACGCCTGTGATTCGATATGTCTGCTTATTGCATTGGAAGAACTGACCGATAACGTCAATTCTACCCATGTATTTCTCGGCGAAGGCCTTCGTCACAACGGCGCTGTTGGGTGTGGTTAAAGCCTGAGCTGGGTCACCCGCGACAAACGGGTACGAAAACACGGCAAATACACCCTGATCGGCGTAATAAATATCAGACTGGTTGAACAGCTTTTCACCGTACCGAATGGTCGCCGATAGCGGCTCGAACCGTACCGCGGTTTCTACTTCGGGATAGTCACGCTTCAAGGCGTCGGCCAGTCGAATCGGGACAGCCGCTATTGACATAGGCGCTTCGGGCGTCTTTATGTTGGTAGTAACCCGGGCGATCCGGTCTGAATTTTTGTGGAAGCCATCAAACGTAAACTCGTGCCTCACGTAGAGGTACATCAGCAGGCAGGCGGCTAAGCCAATGCCTAACCCACCCACATTAAGCCCTGAATACAGTCGATTCCGGTTTAGGTTCCGCCAGGCAATTTTGAGGTAGTTGATAAACATAATGTCCGTACCTGATTCATCGGCCAAGGTACGGACATTGCTTATAGACAGGCTGTTAAAAAACGTTAAGCCTTGTAAGTGGGCTTAAGCACTTCTATTTTAATACTAGCCATGTATTGACGGAGTTGGCTGGACCTTCGAGCCAGATTTTATAAAAGGACGATGGCTTGTCGGTGATTGATACGCTGAATTGCTGCTGACTTAAGGGAGCTTTGCCGATTAGTTGATACGTGTCTTTCCCGCCAGTTTCAAATTGATTAGTCGTGGATAACCAGATATTGACCGTACCCGGCGAAGCCAACGCTTTCCACCGGACCTGCAGCGCATTGTTGCTGAGAGTGGCCTGTGGGTTTGTTAGTGAAACAGGACCAATGAGCGGGACACCATCCACTTCCTGCGCTACGTCCTTGGGAATCTGGATGCGCATGAACCGGGCAATCGTCGGCATCAAATCAACAATCCCCGGCTCAACCTGCTGGCCGTAGGCATTGAGTTCCGGCTGGTTCGAGACAATCCAGGTAGTACGTTCGCGGTCCGACTGTCCACCGTGGTTGAGCCCCGTTTTGGCATCGCGGCCGTGGTCGGTGGTAATGACCAGCAGCCAATCTTCCGCAAACTGTTGCTGACGTTGCTGCAGCGCACGACTAAGCCGGCCAATCTGCGCGTCCATTTTCTCACAGGCGGTGTGCATTTGCGGACTGTCGCCGTACTTATGTCCAATATCGTCTGTGTACTCAAGATAGACCCACGATAAGTCGGGTGCCTGTTTGCTTAGGCAGGCAACGGCTTCGTCGATGACCCGGTTGTCGATTCGGTTCATGAACGCCCGTTCCTTGTCGTGCGGGAAGTTCACCGTGTCCAGTTCGTAGCCGTCGGCATGGTAGTCCACGTTTAGGTTATTGGTCTGGGGCAGACCGTCGCCAACGAGTTTTGTCCGGTTATCGAGCCAACTGCTAAATACCGCTGTTTTCTTATTCGGGTACTGATTCTTAAGCAGACGAAAAATCGTCGGGTAGTGGTAGTTGGGCGCTTCAATCGTGTTATCCCAGACATTGTGTTTGTTGACCCAGGTACCCGTCAGCAGGCTATTGTAACCCACCGCTGAAATGGTGGGTGTCTGCGAATACGTGCCTCTCTGACCACCTACGTGCGCCCGTTTATAGAACCCAACTTTAGCCAGGCTATCCAGATGGGGCGTCGGCACCTTCTCAACCACATCCGCCGGAATACCGTCAACAATAACAAAGACAGCTTTCGGCGTCCGGTTTTGAGCCAGTACAGGTAATTGACAAATAACCGCCAGTGAAACGAGGGCAAATCGATGGTTCACGATAGTAGACAAGTGAATGAAAACATCTAGCCGCAAAAGTAATGCTTCCGGTTATGGGGTTATGTTAAACGTCGTTACGAGACGTACGTCAACAAATTTCCATAATCCACGAAGTTTAAGCTGTTATTACGGATACAGCAGATACTTCTTGCGCATTTTCTTATACTGCGATAGCCCCGGCTCCCAGCTTTGGCGAATCTCTTTTTCACTCGCTCCGGCAATAATCTGCTTTTTGAGGTTTTCGGTGCCTGCCAGTTTGTCGAAGTTGCCGATTTCCTTGCTCTGGCTCATATCGAAGAACCGTGCTTTGTCAGGATAAGCTTTGTACAATTCCATGAGCCATTGCAGGTTGAGCTGGCGGGTTTTGCGGAAAACAGTGGTATCGTACTTTCGTAAGTCAAGGCCGTAGCAGTCGGTGTCCTGATGCAGGGGCGCTTCTTTCATGCCCTTGATGCTGATAGGTCGGAACGAGAACGAATACTTCCCTTTTAAAGCCGGTGCTCCTAGAACGGTGAACGGCATGTACGTACCCCGCCCCTGGCTGATAATTGTGCCTTCAAACAGGCAGACGCTGGGATACAGTAGAATAGACTGGGGCGTGTTCAGGTTTGGCGAAGGGGCCACGGGTAATACGTAGGGCGTATCGTGCGTATAGTTCGCTACTTTAATGATTTTCAGTTTACAGGAATTTTTGGGGATGTCCCAGCCCTCGCCGTTGATCATCTGCGCAAATTCGCCGATGGTCATACCATGCGTAATCGGGATTTTGTGCATGCCAATCCCCGAGTGCAAATGATCTTCCAGGATGGGACCGTCAACAATGAAGCCGTTCGGGTTAGGCCGGTCCAAAATCAAGAGTTCCTTTTTGTTCTCGGCGCAGGCTTCCATAATGTAGTTGAGCGTGTTGATATAGGTATAGAACCGCGCTCCTACGTCCTGAATGTCGAAAATCAGCAGGTCAATCTTGTCGAGTTGTTCTTTTGTTGGCTTGCGGTTTTTGCCGTAGAGTGAAATAATGGGAATACCGGTTTTAGCATCTACTTCATCGGCCACTTTAGCCCCATTGCTGGCGTTGCCGCGAAAGCCGTGCTCCGGCCCAAACACCATCACTATATTTACGCCCAGGCTTTGCAGGCTGTCTACACTGGGTTTGTTGCCAATGACAGAAGTAGGATTGACAACCATCCCAATGCGTTTGCCTTTCAGATAAGGTAGATAGGCTGATACCTGATCAGCACCCGTTGCCAGCAGTTTCTTGGGTTCTGTTGGTACAATAAGACTGGTTTCGGCAGGATAGCGAAGAAGGAGTCGAGCGGTAAAATCCGTCAGACAAACAAGGCCTAAAATGAGAGGGAGCAGCGCAAACGAGAACGATTTCATGGATGATGAGTCGGCAGTAGGGCGGCAAGTTGTCCAGAAAAGTTTGTATGTGCAATTGGCCGTTAGGTTCGTAGGCCATGCTAACGTAAGCAGCAACCCTGTACGTAGGGGAACTCCGTTGAGTATCTTCCAACATACAGGGTTGCTCAGGTCTACAACCCGACTTCCGTTGGTTGCGGTTTAACTGCGCTAACCAGGCGTAGCCGTAACAAACGTAACTGACGGTTTAAGTCACGAATTTTTTCCTGATACTGTTGATAAGCTGACGGATTGTACTGTTTCAATCCGCTGCGCGGACCGTACCATTTAACCAGGGCATTTCGGCGACCACTTAACTGGTCATACAGTTGAGCGTACTCGTTCATGTTGTAGTAGGTGTTGTTTATGTTCAAGCCAACAGGCTGCCCGTCCCGACATTCTTAAATAAGGACTTGCCGACAGAAAGTCACAGGTTGGGCTTCTGTTATAAAAGATGCCATATGTTGAAGAAGGGTTGCAGCGGGTTCTGTCAAAACATCATTTTCTGTTCCAACAGATCTGAAAAATAGTGATGGCTTACTCAGTTACTCACTTTGTAAGCTTTTCACCGGATTCATTCGGGCCGCTTTGATGCTCTGGTAGCTCACGGTCAGGAAAGCAATCGTGATCGCCAGCAAGCCAGCTAAGCCAAATAGCCACCACGATAATTCCTGGTGGTAGGCAAACGTACCCAGCCACTGGCTCAGCGCCCACCACGCCAGCGGTACGGCCAGCACGATCGCTATAAACACAAGCAGCAAAAAATCTTTGGAGAGTAGACCGACAATGTTGGTAATGCTGGCACCTAATACCTTGCGAACGCCAATCTCCTTCGTCCGCTGCTCGGCGGTGAATGCGGCCAATCCGAATAATCCCAGACAAGAAATAAGAATGGCCAGCACACCGAAGTAGGTAATCAACGTACTTACCTGCTGTTCGCTGCGGTATAATTTTTCGTATTCCTCGTCCAGAAAATGGAAGTTGAATGGATAGTCAGGCGTAAATTCTTTCGATATCTTCGCCAGATCGGCGAGGGCCTGCTGCGTCTGCCCGGCACGCGTTTTAACGAGCAGGTAGCTTGTATTCAAATAGTTGAAGCAAAGAAGTAAGGGTTTGATCGGCTCATGAAGTGATTGTAAATGAAAGTCTTTCATTACGCCAACGATCTGCCCTTTTCCCATCCAGAACTGTACTTCCTTCCCCACCGGGCTTGACATTCCCATTAGCCTGGCTGTCGCTTCGTTAATGATGTAATTGGCCGAGTCGGCGGGGCTGTCGGCTCTAAAATCACGACCGTCAGCCAGTTTAATGTTCATGGTTTTTGTGAAGTTACTGCCTACGAACATGGCCTGCACACTCGTTGACAAGTTCGGGTCTTTACCCGGCCAGGTCAGGTCGCCCGACGAAGACTGAATGTTTACCGGTAACGAACCCGTTGTCGTGGCCGATGCGATCGACGGAAGCCGCATTATTTCCTGCTGGAGGGCAGCAAACTTTTTGGGCTCATTGACGCCTTCAATGGGCCAGTAGAGCACGTTTTCGCGGTCGAGGCCCAGATTCTTGTCGCGCAGGTACTGCATCTGACGACCAACGGCCAGCATACCCACAATCAGGAAAATAGACATCGAAAACTGGAATATCACCAGCGTGCGCCGGAATATGGCTGGCCCAGCCCCAAAGTGTAACCGGCCCTTTAAAATCTTGATCGGTTGCAAAGACGATAGGAACAAGGCCGGATAACTGCCCGATATAAAGCCTGTAATCAGCACTAAGCCCAATAGAAGCAGCCAAAAGGTAGGCTCGGCCAGATTGAGGGCTAATTGTTTCTCGAATACCGTATTGAAGGTGGGCAGGACAAGCCATACTAAGCATACCGCCAGGACAACCGCCATGAGACTGGTGAGTATGGCTTCGCTCATGAACTGACCAATGAGCGACGAACGTAGCGCCCCCACCACTTTGCGAACGCCTACCTCGCGTGCCCGGGTTGCGGAACGGGCGGTGGACAGGTTCATGAAATTGATGCAGGCAATGAACAGAATAAACAGGGCAACAAGGGCAAAAACACGAACATACTCGATGCGCCCACCTTCCGGCCGACCGTTCTTGTACTCACCGTACAGGTGCAGGTCGGTGATAGCCTGCAAAGTTGGGCGACCGCTGTCAAAATTCTTTCCGGCCCGGCGTGGGTAAATGTCCTTCATCGCGGCTTCGGCCTGCCCCAGCGTTACGTGTGGCTTCAGTCGTACAAAGGTCTGAAAGGATACATTGCCCCATGTTTTCATCCAGGCTTCCTCCTGTACGTTCCAGTTCACCAGCCAGTCGAACTGTAAAGACGAGTTGCGTGGAAGGTTTTCGATTACAGCCCCGACTACGTAAAATTTATCACCGTTGAGTTGCAGCGTTTTTCCTAAGACCTGGCCGTCCGGGAAAAACGTCTCGGCTACCTTTCGCGTGATCACAATCTGATTGGTTTGCGCCAGGGCAGCTTTCGGATTGCCTTGCACGGTGGGCAGATCAAATACGCTAAAGAAGTCGCTGGTAGCGTAATGGCCTTTCTCCTTAGCCGCTTTGTCACCGACCTTGATCAGGTATTCTGGCCCGTAGTTGATTTTCGTGACGGCGGCTACCTCCGGTACGTCCTGCGCGATAGCCTCCTGTAAAGGGCCGGGCGTCGCCCAGTTTGTGTGAATTTCGCCTGTATTTGGGTCCGCAAAATTGACCCGTACGTAGCAGATGTTTTCGGCGTTGGGTAAGAAGCGGTTGTAACTTAGTTCATCGTTTACCCATAGCCCAATCAGCAGCGCACAAGCCATGCCCAGCGCCAGGCCGGAGACGTTGATGAATGAATAAACCTTGTTTTTAGATAAGCTTCGAAAAGCAATTTTAAGATAGTTGCGTAGCATATCAGTCAGTGCTGGGGTTGGGTAAGTATCGAATCGTCGAATCGTTTGCCTGTCGGTACGCCGGAGTGCTTTGCTGAAAAAAGGGGTTAGATACTGTAACACGGCCCAGCCATACTCACGTCGGGCTCGGGCCAGACCCACTTGCTTGACCCGTTTATAAAAGATTTCCTGCAGATCACCCTGGAGGTCTTCCAGCAGGTACGGCGATACAAATCTTTCCAGCAGACGGTCGGCCCAGCGGGGTGGTTGAGGGGCCGCATCATCGCCAGTGCGGGTATAGTGAGTTTCATCAGGCATAGTCGGGGCGGTGATCACGTTTAACCAATGAGCTGTAGCTTGCCTTGTGGAATTGCCTGCCACAACCGTTGGCGCATCTCCTGAATCTCCAGTAAGGCCCGGCTGCCTAAGGCCGTTACGGTGAAGAAGCGTTTGCGTCGCCCACCCCGTTCCGCCGTCGCACCGCCCATCTGCGACGACAGGTAGCCTTTCTCTTCCAGCCGATACAACGTAGCATGTACGGCGCTGATGGTAATGTTGCGGCCGGTCTGTTCCTGTAGCTGCTCCCAGATAATGACGCCGTAAGCATCTTCGGTGCAGGCCGCTACCACCAGTAATACCACTTCTTCAAACTCGCCGAGAAAGGTTCTCTTCATGTGTAGCGTGTCCAGGATGATTAGTTATAATAATGCAAATCAAATGCAGTGCCAGAGTTTGAAAAATGTGTTAGCGTCTAACGAAGGCCCATCAGGACAGAACCAACACAGAGAAGCTCGTCCAGAAACGGACAGAATCTGTTCGCTTCTGGACAGCTTTCTATGATAGGTAGTCAGGCTAAGTTAATCGATTTGCCTTATCTGATTGTCTCAGCGTTTGGGTGCTGGGGTAATTGTCAGTGCGGAAAAATCACCGCTTAGCCCATCGGCCCATAAGCCGATCAGCCCCTCCGACCGTTTGTTAAGCAACTGGACAGTCAGCGATGGAGTGGGGTCGTGGTTAAC
The DNA here is from genome assembly GCF_054780635.1 of Spirosoma knui. NCBI lineage: Bacteria > Pseudomonadati > Bacteroidota > Cytophagia > Cytophagales > Cytophagaceae > Spirosoma > Spirosoma knui. The sequence continues at coordinate 191,217 of NZ_BAAGVY010000002.1, forward strand.
AAAAACGCTGACGGTAGTATCAGTGATTTTTAGCGTGCAATGAAACCAGTCGTCGGCCTGTGGCACAGGATGTACCGCATGCTCGTATTTCAGGGGTGACACTTTTCGTAGCTGTGGCCAGCTATAATCGGGCATACTCATGTACTGAAGGGACCAGTTTCTTCGGAGCGTGTCGCTATGTCGAAAATTGAATGGGCGGAAATATACCACATCATAGGTGAGCGTATCTACCCCGTGGAAGGCAATGCCCAGAAAACTTTGTAGAAACACATCCTTGCCGCGTAGATCAACCTCAATTGTTCCCTGCCTAAAATTAACCCCTTTCAGCCACACAATGCCTTTGGTCGATACGCCCGAATGTGCTTTGTCGTTCAGCACCTGTATGGCGTTGGCCGGTGTGGTGATGAGTTGCTTCTCCCGGAGTAGGAGAGGGAGGTTATAAGCGGTTTGAGCCGTTGTTGTCAGGTGGCCGCTGAAGAACAGAAGTGTGAAAGCTAGCGCTATGCTACACCATTGAGGGCGCATATTTATTCGATTTGATAGACAGAGAAGACCACAAGCTTTAATAAAAAAGACTATTGGGGCAATCATTTAAGGAGTAGGAGTGATAACGAGGTTAGCGAAATCACCCCCGGAGCCATTACCGACCCAAAGGCCAATCTTCCCGCTGACCACCTGGGCAAGTCGCTCGACCACCAGCGCCGGAGTACTGTTTTGATTGACGAAAACCTGCACACTGGGAGACTTAATCTCTATCCGTACGTGAAACCAGCCATTGGGGTCGGGAGGGAAGGTTAGGGCGGCTTCGTACTTGTCTGGAAAATCAGTACGAAGCTTCTCCCAGGTGTAAACTGGATGAGCTATGTACTGCACGGCATGGACGCGCCGGACCGGATCGGTGCTACGAAAGTTGAAGGGCCTGAAATAAATAGCTTCGTAGGTTTTGTCGTCCTGCCCAAGAAAGGCAATTCCCACAAAGCTACGCTGGAGGACATCTTTGCCCCGGACATCGAACTCAAGGGTTCCATTCGCCATCCGAACGTCGGGTAGCCAAACCAGTCCTTCGCCGGGTCGTTCATCTATCCGGATGCCTTTTCGTTGCCCTTCTGTCAGAACTATGGTGGTGCGGTTAACGGCGGCTTTGGGGCTGTTGGCCAGAAGGGTCAAATCAGGTGAAACGGGAGTAGGCGTTTGTGCTAAGCTATGGCCGTTGATCAGCAGGCTAAGCACCATGTACAGTAGGATTGGCACGTTCTGGGTTTGTTTCATTACGTACGTAATTGATTGGGAGGAACAGATCTGAAGAGTAAACAACCGTAAACGTAGTCGTTGCTTTGACTTACTACCAATCAATCGTGTTCAAGTATTGTGCAAGTTGTGTCAAACCGATAAGTAGCTAATTGACAGGGATATGGTCGTAAAGATGGATACGGATAATCTGGCTCGTTGCCGCTACCAGATCGAGCAGGTCAGTGGTCTGGGCGCTGCCGAAGGATGGACGACGGCCGACTTTGAGCGATTGAGTGATGCCATTCTGGCCAAGACTGGTGCTTGCCTGAGCGTAACGACGCTTAAGCGAGTCTGGGGTAAAGTCCGCTACGATTCTTCGCCCACGACAACAACCCTGAACGTACTGGTGCAGTATCTGGGCTATTCAAACTGGCACGACTTTCAGCAGCAGAGCAATCAACCAAAACCTGTAGCGACTATTTCTTCGCAACCAGGCACTGATTCACCACTAACTCGCACCGGCTGGCGTCGCCTAACGAGCCGGGTAGTTCTGTCTGTGATTGGCATTGGACTGGTCGGATTATTGGCTTTAACGCTGGCATCGCATAAACACGAGCCACTTTCGCCCGAGGATTTTTCGTTCCGTAGCCGTCCGGTCACGCAGGGAATCCCTAACTCGGTCGTGTTCGATTATGACGCGACCACTTCACCCACCGACTCAATATTCATCCAGCAATCCTGGGACCCCACTCGTCGCCAGCTTGTGTCGCGCACCGGCCATCAGCATACGTCTATTTATTACCATCCAGGCTACTTCCGGGCTAAGCTGGTGGTGGGCAAACAGATTGTTCGGGAACACGATTTACTCATTCGCTCAAATGGCTGGCACGTCGCCGTATTGCAGGAGCCGGTGCCTGTCTATTTCAACACCACTGATATAATTCGAAACGGAAAACTTAGCTTACCTGCGTCACTTATTGAAGCCAATCACATAGCCATGCAGCCCCAGCCGCCCGTCGTGCGGTATCGCTATATCCGGGAGTTGCCGGGATTGCGCTCCGATAACTTTATCATGGAAACTCGGCTTCGTCATGATTACCGGTCTGGAGCCGCAGCCTGTCAGCAGACGCGCCTGATGATCCATGGCAAAGGAGAAATGTTTTTTATACCACTGTCGGCTAAAGGGTGTATCTCTGATCTGTCGCTGGGTTTAGCGGGACACCAGGTAGACGGACGTAACACCGATCTGTCGGCCTTTGGCGTTGACTTTTCGGATTGGGTGGACCTGCGTTGCGAGGTAGTCAACAAACAGGCGCGCATCTGGGTAAACGGGCGACTGGCCTACCAGGCAACCCTTCCGTCGGCTCCGGTCGATCTGGTTGGTATTACGTATGAATTTACCGGAACGGGTTCGGTTGAGTATTGCCGCTTCCGCCGACCAGATGGCTCGGTGGTGTTTGCTGACGCATTTGACCAAGCCATCCAGTAAGACAGCGGATTGCAACCTATCCTTCCAAATACATCTTTATTCAGAGCGCAGGCTCTTGACCGGATTGACCAACGCGGCTTTGAGGGCTTGATAGCTGACCGTCAGTAATGTAATGACCAACGCACCGGCACCCGCCATTGCAAAGATCCACCAGGACAGTTCCGTACGGTATTGGTAATTTTGGAGCCAGCCCGATAGGACGTAATAAGACAGCGGGGCCGCCAGGCAGAACGCCACCAGAATCAACAGCACAAACTCTTTCGAGAGCAATCCCCAGACGTTGAACACCGACGCGCCGAGCACTTTACGAATCCCGATTTCCTTAGTGCGTTGCTCAGCGATGAACGATGCTAACCCAAACAGCCCCAGGCAACTAATTAGAATCGCCAGGATGGTAAATCCGCCCGCTAGTCGACCAATACGTTCTTCGGTACCGAATTTCCGGGCGTACTGGTTGTCCACAAATTGATAGTCGAAAGGGGCGTCAGGGCTATACGTTTTGAAGATCTGTTCTACCCTGGCCAGAGCCTTATGAGCTGATAATTGCGGAGCTAAACGTATATTTATAGTATTGACATTGGCATATTCGATGGCGAAAAAAGACGGATTAACCGGCTTAAAGGGATCTTCTTTCACCATGTCTTTGATAACGCCAATCACCTTGTATTCACGGCTTGGCGAACCCCGCCGAACGAGTTCACCAATTGGGTTTTTGAATCCCATCAGCCTGACAGCTGCTTCATTCAGGATAACCGAAGCCGTGTCTGTGGAATAGGCTCTGGAAAAATCTCGCCCTTCCTTGATCTGCCAGTCGACCGTTTTGCCATAATCGTGCGTCACGTAATTGGTCATGACCAGTGGTTTACTACCCGCCTTTTTCCCTTTCCACGAAATGTCGGTTGTGCCACCGGCCTGTTCGGTTATTGAATTCGACGATTCCGACATACCGGCTACGGCTCCTGTATTGAGCAGGTCGTTTCGTAGGGCGTCATAGTGCCCGTAGAGTTCAGGGGCGTTCATCCCGATTTCGATCAACCCACTGCGGCTGTAACCCACCGGTCGGTCTTTGGCGTATTCGATCTGCCGAAACACGATGATGGTGCCGATGATGAGCGTAACCGAAACCGTAAACTGAAAACCAACCAATAGCCGCCGTGGAATCGTGGCCGAGCGATTCGTGCGGATGGCACCTTTGAGTACTTTGATGGGCTGGAACGCAGACAAATACAACGCTGGATAACTCCCCGCAATCAAACCTGTCAGTAGGCTGAACCCTAGTCCCGCCAGCCAGAACAGGGGGTTAGCCCACAAAATGATCATTTTCTTGTCAGCTACCTGATTGAAGAAGGGAATCGTAAGCTGTACGAACAGAATGGACAGCACAAAGGCTAGTAGGGCCATCAGCAGCGATTCACTCAGGAACTGCCCAATTAGTTGGCTTTGAAACGAGCCAATCGCCTTCCGAATCCCGACTTCTTTGGCGCGTTTTTCGGAGCGGGCGGTACTCAGATTCATGAAATTGATGCAGGCCAGCAGTAATACAATGACGCCAATGCTGCCGAACAGCCACACAAACGTAATGAGCCCGCCCGTATTGACACCATCTTTAAAATCGGCGTACAGGTGCCATTTGCTCATCGGGTGCAGGAAGAATTCGGGTTTATAACCGGGCGGATTGTCTCGCTTCATTCGGATATCCCTGATCTTCGCCGATACCTGGTCGAAATCAACGCCCGGTTTAAGTTGAACGAAAATCTGATACGAATTGGAGTCCCACTCATTCTGGTCGAGTCTGGCGTTTTTATCGTTAGCCGCAAAAAAATTCCAGGGGATCAGAAATGTTACGTCATTAAATGTACTATTGGCCGGGAAGTCTTCATAAACGCCTGCAACCTTTACTGTCTGCTTATTGTCCAATTTTATTAACTTGTTGAGCGGATTTTCGGTGCCAAACATCGTGCTGGCGAGCGATTCTGATAGTAGAATAGAGTTAATGTCATTGCGCCCGAAGCGGGTGCCTGACACTACGTTCAGCGACAGCATATCAATGAAGTCAGGTTCAGCATAATTGCCAGTTTTCAACAGCTTTCGCTCCCCCGCTACCAGCATTACGTTACGCGTTACAGATAATCCGACCGACTCGAAATCGGCGTAGTGACTCCGTAACTCCTGCGCCAGCGGAATCGGCATCACATCGTAGGAAGCTTTCTCTACGTCGAACTTGACAAACTGCCAGAGTTTGGCCAGCCGGTCATAATTTTTGAACTGTCTGTTGAACGACAGTTCGTCGTAAATCCAGAGGCCAATCAGTATGGCGACGGCCATACCCGAAGCCAGCCCAAACATATTAATGAAAGAATAGACTCTATTCTTCACTAGATTTCGAAACGCAATTGTCAGATAATTCCGTAGCATGTCAGTATTTGTTGGTTTGGGGTACTCATGATCTTGTCGTTTAATGAACTGAGGCCGCATCAGGCTCAATACGTCCCGGACGTAACGCCACCGCGCCTTCCGTAAGCCTATCGACTCGACCCGTTCCTGGAACAGCTCATCGAGGTCGCCTTCCAGCTCGTCGAGCAGATGTGGAGCGCAAAACCAGCGCAGCAGGCGCTTTGCCAAGCGAGGTCCGTCGTAATGGGGCGGGCCGGGGTGGGGGGCGGAGGGCATACGCTTACTCACTACGTAACGACTTTACCGGATTCAAAAGGGCGGCTTTGATGCTCTGATAACTGACAGTCAGTAGCGTAATAACCAGGACAAGGGTGCCCGCCAGGGCGAAAATCCACCAGGACAGCTCAGTATGGTACTGATACTGATTCAACCATTTTGACAGGAAAAACCAGGCCATAGGTGTAGCAATGCCAATGGCTATCAGGACCAGCAGGACGAAATCTTTGGAAAGTAAGCCCCAAAGGCTGGTTGTGCTGGCACCTAGTACTTTGCGGATACCAATTTCTTTGGTGCGCGACTCGGCAATAAACGAAGCCAAGCCGAACAAGCCCAGACAAGAGATGAAAATGGCTAGCACGGCGAATATGGCCGCTAGATTGCCAATGCGTTCTTCGGCGGCAAACTTGAGCGCGTATTCCTGATCGGCGAACTTGTAATCAAACGGAACCGATGGGATAAGTTGCTTAAAAACGGCTCCTAGTTTAGGAAGAGCCGCCGATGCACTTACGGTAGGCTTGATTCGGATGTTAATCCAGGTGTAGTTATCCTCTACAAAAAAGACGGTTGGTATTGTTGGCTCGTAGGGCGACAGGGCAACCATGTCTTTCACGACGCCCAGGATTGTGTAGGGCTTGGCAGCCCGTCCCTTAGGCGCCCAGACGATGGTTTCGCCTACTGGCGATCCGCCGTTGCGGTTTTTCAGGCCCATCTGCCTGGCAAACGACTCGTTGATGACAAAACCCGCCGAATCGCTGGTCAACGCCCGGTTGAAATCCCGGCCAGCCACAAATTGCCAGCTGACTGTTTTACCGTATTCCGGCGAGACCGGCAACGTACCGCAACCGTGCGGGCAGGTTATTTCCAGACCGTTTCTTGAGAAACCGGGGTTCCACATGGTAATACCCGTAACCGAACTCCTCGACTGAGCCACCTCCTCCACGACGCCCGTATTCTTCAACTCGGTTCTGAGCAGCTCAAACTTGCCGGTATAGCCAGCCGTTTTCTTCTCGATTAACAGCAAACCGGCCTTGTCGTAGCCAACGGGTCGATCACGGGCATACTGAACCTGCCGATACACAATCAGAGTGCCGATAATAAGACTCACCGAAACCACAAACTGCATTACGACCAATACCTGGCGCGGTAAGGCGACAAGTCGCCGGACAGGCGATGCGCCGATACTGGCTACTCCTTTTAGCACCTTGACCGGCTGAAACGACGAGAGGTAAAAAGCGGGGTAGCTTCCTGCCACAAAACCCGTGAACAAGATAAACCCTACACTGACCAACCAGAATGTGCCATTCGCCCATGGAAGCTGCAACTCCTTGGCGGCTATCTGGTTGAACCAGGGTAGCGAAAGGATGACCAGCACGAGCATCAGACCAAAGGCCATGAAAACGACCAGAAACGACTCGCTGAAGAATTGACTAATTAGCTGCCCGCGCTGCGAGCCGACGGCTTTCCGAACGCCCACTTCTTTCGCCCGCCTTGCCGAACGGGCCGTGCTGAGGTTCATGAAATTGATGCAGGCCAGCAGCAAGACGAACAGCCCAATCAGGCCAACGAGCCATACCAGCTGAACCGGGCTATTGTCGTCTTCGTAGTAGTTGCTATACAGGTGCCAGCGACTCATAGGCAGCAGAGAAATCTTGGGTTGTCGGGCCATTAGCTCCTGCGTTCCTTCGAGTGCTTTTAGTTTATTCAGCTCAATGTCTTTGATAAGGGCCGATACCTGAGCCGCATCGGCCTGCGGATGAAGCTGGACATAGATATCCAGAAACCAGTTGTTCCATTGCTGCTCCCGTACCCACGGATTGACCGACACCCACAGGTCGAACGGAGCAAAGAATTTTATGTCGCTGAAGGCTGTGTTGTGGGGTAAGTCGGCATACACACCGGCTACCGTTGCCTCGATGTTATCATTGATCTTTATCGGCTTATTTACCGGGTCTTCATCACCGAACATCGCTTGGGCGGCCGACGCTGCCAGAAGAACAGAATGTCGGTCATTCAGGGCCGATCGAGAACCACTCAGCATATGCAGCGTGAACATGTCCGGTGCCCCCGCTTCAATGAACTGCCCTTTCTGCGTCAATTTCGTCTCACCCGAGGTCAGAATGCATTCTTCCGGTTGCTGAGCCAGCAGAATGTGCTTAAAGTACTGTCCATAATTTGTTTTTAATTCGTTGGCCAGCGGGTAGGGTAACGAATTGTTTGAATAATTCCGGCCTTCATCGGGTCTGATTCCGCGCTCCCTGACCTGGGCGATGTGGTTGTAATTCTGAAAGGATTTATTGAACGACAGTTCGTCCCAAACCCATAGGCCATTGAGCATGGCTACGGCCATACCAACGGCTAGTCCGCCAATGTTAATGGCAGAGGAAGCTCTATTTTTGGCTAGATTTCGAAACGCAATTGTCAGATAATTCCGTAGCATGTCAGTATTTGTTGGTTTGGGGTACTCATGATCTTTTCGTTTGATGAATTGAGGCCGCAGCAAACTCACAACATCCCGGACGTAACGCCACCGCGCCTTCCGTAAGCCTATTGACTCGACCCGCTCCTGGAACAGTTCGTTCAGATCACCTTCCAGCTCGTCGAGCAGGTGCGGGGCGCAGAACCAACGTAACAGGCCTTGGGCCAAGGGTGGAGGGGTAGGAGCTGAGCGCATAGGCTTATTCGCTACGTAGCGATTTGACCGGATTGACCAACGCGGCTTTGATGGCCTGATAGCTGACAGTCAGCAATGTTATAACCAACGCACTGCCACCCGCTAGCGTAAATATCCACCACGACAATTTGGTATGGTATTGATACTTCTGGAGCCAGTCGTTCAGAAAGTAGTAGGCAATTACTGTGGAGATACCAAAAGCAATAACCACCAGCACCACGAAGTCTTTCGAGAGTAGTAGCCAAAGGTTGGTTACGGATGCCCCCAGGACTTTCCGCACACCAATCTCTTTGGTGCGTTGTTCGGCCATGAACGAGGCTAATCCAAACAGTCCCAGGCAGCTAATCAGAATGGCGAGAATGGCGAAGCCGGAAGCGAGTTTGCCAATCCGTTCTTCAGCGGCAAATTTCAGGGCATATTGCTGATCTGTGAACTTGTAATCGAAGGGGCTCCCGGGATTGAATTTTCGAAATACCTCCTCAACCTTTGCTAACGACTCACTCAGAGGTTGATTGGGGTTGAGCTTGACATTGATGACGTTAGCCCAGCCGTAGTTCAGCATATAAACCGTCTGATAAACAGGCTCGAAGGGAGAGTCCATGAGCATATCCTTGATAACCCCTACGATTCGGTATGGCTTATTATTCCACTTCATCTGTTTGCCCACCGGATCTTTCAAACCCATATAACGAACGGCCGTTTCGTTCAGCACAATGCCCGATGAGTCCGTAGCGAATTGCCGGGATAAATCTCGCCCCTGTACAAACTGCCAGCCTACCGTTTTACCGAAGTCATGAGAAACGGCAACGGTACCGAAGCTCTCTTTAAAACTAGGATCTTTCCCTTCCCAGGTAAATCCGCCGTTCTGGGAATTCAGATTCGTTGTCGGGGCCGACGATGTGGACATATCCACAACCGCGCCGGTTTCCTGTAAGCTGTTTCGTAGGGCATTGTAATGCTGATACAACTCCGGAGTGTTCATCGCCACCGTAATCAGGCCGTTGCGGTCGTACCCGACCGGACGATTTTTGGCGTGCTGAATTTGCCGAAACACGATGATCGTTCCGATAATCAAAGTGACCGATACGGTGAACTGCACCACAACCAATGCCTGGCGTGGAACCGTGGCAAAACGGCCAAACCGGAACCGGAGTGCTGAACTATGGCCTTTTAATACCTGAATCGCCTGGAACGACGATAGATAAAGGGCCGGATAGCTGCCCGCAATCAAACCAGTAAGCAGGGCGAAACAAATACCGCAAAGCCAGAAAATCGGAGTTGTCCATAGTATACGGATTTGTTTATCAGCTACTTCGTTGAAAACAGGGAGTATTAACAACACCAGACCGATAGCTAGACCAAACGCGAGAGCCGATACCAGCAGCGACTCACTGAAAAATTGTGCAATCAGTTGGCTGCGAACCGACCCAATGGCTTTGCGAATGCCAACCTCTTTAGCGCGTTTCTCAGAGCGGGCGGTTGACAGGTTCATGAAATTGATACAGGCCAGCAACAGCACAAACGCGCCGATAATCCCGAATAGCCAGACGTACTGAATGCGGCCATCCAGGTTTCCCGATTTATCCCAGCCTGAGTAGAGATGCCAGCGACTCATAGGGTGCAAATACACGACTGGCTTAAGAAATGCTATTTCAGGAATATGCTGTAAGCGGATGTTTTTGATTTTGGCCGAAACGGCTTCAAATGTTGTGTTTGGCCGAATCTGTGCCAGTACCTGCCAGGAGTTATTGTCCCACTCAACATTGTCCTGCGCCCGTTTGACCCAATCCTGCGAAGAAGCGTACAGGTCCCACGGAGCGATGAATTTCATCTCCCGGAATTCCGTATTGTAGGGTAAATCCTCGTAGACACCCGTTACTTTCACGTTGAGCCGATTGTCGATCTTCATGAGTTTTCCCACGGGATCGGTTGTTCCAAACAGTGCCTGTGCTACTGACGCCGACAATAAAATAGAGTTGGGTTCTTTTAAACCAGCCCGTGTGCCGCTAAGCATGTTCAATGTCAGCATATCGGGAGCCCCTGGACTCAGGTAATTTCCAGTTTTTGTGAATTTTTTGTCGCCGTAGGCGAGAATGTGTTCATCCGTCCAGGACGACATGATGACGTGGGTAAAGTTTTCGCCGTAGACCGTCCGGAGTTCGGGGCCCATTGGTGCCGGATTGTAATTACTATGAATGACCTCCCCGTTGAACGAACCAGACTGCATGACCTTGGCAATGCGGTCGTAATTCTGGAAATACCGATCGAACGAGAGTTCGTCATACACCCACAAGCTTATGAGCATGGCTACAGCCATTCCCATAGCTAACCCGCCAATATTAATGACTGAGTAAGCCCGGTTCCTGACCAGATTGCGAAAGGCGATTTTAATGTAATTGCGTAGCATGTCTGTGTTGGTTGGGTTTGGATACTCCTTTGGTTTACGCTTCACAATCCAGGGCCGCATCAGGCTCAGTACGTCCCGTACGTAGCGCCACTGCGCCCGACGTAGGCCCTCCTCCCGCACCCGCTGCTGGAATAGCTCATCCAGATCGCCCTCCAGTTCATTAAGAAGATGCGGAGCGCAGAACCAGCGCAGCAGGCGTTGGGCAAGGCGGGGTCCGTCGTAACGGGGTGGTGAAGAGCGGGGAGCTTGGGACATTGACTTACTCGCTACGTAATGACCTTACTGGATTTACTAGAGCGGCTTTGATGCTTTGGAAACTTACCGTCACGAAGGCCACCAAAATGGCCAATACCGCGGCCAGTACGAAGACCCACCAGGCAATGTTAATCTTGTACGCAAAATCTTGCAGCCACTGATTCATAGCGTACCAGGCCAAAGGGGTCGCAATACCGATGGCAATCACCACTAAGCGTAAGAAATCTTTCGTTAGCAGGACAACCACGCTGGCGATGGATGCCCCCAGGACTTTCCGAATGCCAATTTCCTTATTGCGCTGATGGGTAGTGAAAGCGGCTAATCCGAGCAATCCCAAACAGGCAATCAGCACGGCTAAACTGGCAAAAACACCAAATAATTGACTAATCCGTTGTTCGGACTGATACATGGTATTAAACCGTTCGTCTAAGAACGAATACGCAAACGGGTTATCCGTCTGAGCCTTCCACCGCTGTTCAATAGTACGTAGAAGACCGGGGATATCGTCTGTCTGGATACGTAAGGCCAGTTGTTCATTATTGCCACCATAGAACAGGAGTAATGGGGCAATGTGCTGGCGCATGGATTCAAAATGAAAATCGTTTACTACGCCTATGACCGTGTACGTTCGTTTACTTCCTTCGGTACCGTCGCCTACCGTGGCAATCTGCTGACCGATAGGGTTTTTGAAGCCGTACGCCCGAACGGCCGCTTCGTTCAGCAGTACCGCTGAACTCTCAGAGCCAAAAGCCTTCGAAAAGCTGCGGCCCTGCACCAGCCGAATCCCCAATGTAGGCAGGTAATCTTCGTCAATAAAATAGCTTTTTGTCCGGTGCGTGCCTGTCCGTGAACCGTTCTTGACCTGAATTCCATCCACACTCTGGCTGGATGCGCCAGCTGGTAGAAATCCGGCCAGCGATACTTTGATGACGGGTGACAACCTGGACAGTTCGGCTTTGAAGGCATTTAGTTTATCGCCCAGTACGTGCGTATCGTGTAAGACCAGCACCTGTTCTTTGTCAAAACCAACCTTCTTGGTTTGCATGAAACGTACTTGCTGATTCGCGACAATCGTGACGATGATCATTCCGATTGACACCACAAACTGACCCGTCACTAATGTATTGCGCAACCAACCGTTCCGTAAGCCAGCCTGTATTCGGCCGCTGAGAACCGTAATGGGCTTGAAGGATGAGAGTACAAAGGCTGGATAGCTGCCAGCCAATAAGCCAATTGCCAGGCAGGCCAACACTGCACCGAAGAGCATTCGCCCGTTGAGAATGGCACTAGCGGTAAATTGTTTCCCGGATAACGTATTGAAGCTCGGCAATAACAGGAAGACGAGCCCCAGCGCTAGTACTAGCGCCAGAAAAGTCAGTAGAATAGATTCGGTCAGGAACTGACCGACCAACTGCTTCTGAACAGAGCCCAGTACTTTGCGAATACCAACTTCTTTGGATCGTCCGGCTGATCCGGCAGTGGACAAGTTCATGAAATTGATGCAGGCTAACAGCAGGATAAATAGCGCAATTGCCGAGAAGATGTAGACGTATTTGATGTCGCTATTAGCCGCTAATTCGTCATCTAAATTGGAATGTAGATGAATGGCGGTTATGGGTTGGAAGCCAAAGCCGAATCGATTGCCTTTTCTTTGGAACTCAGCATAATCTATTCCGAAGAACTCTTTGATTTCAGAAGCGATGTACTTGCTGATGAACCCCCGGCTGATGGCTTCTACCTGCTGGATGGAGTAGCCTTCCCGAAGTCGCAGATAGGTGTAGGCACCGCTGGCTAACCATTTAGGGCCGTTTTTAACCGACTGCAGCGAGCCAAACATGTCGTACTGAAAATGCGTGTTCGACGGAACATCTGCACAGACACCGGTCACCCGGAAAAGACCCAATTGACCCATCGATAGCATTTTTCCGATAGGATCTGATTGACCAAAGTACTTCCGGGCGATTGTTTCCGTAACGACCAGCGTTTTTGGTTCAACGAGTACGCTGGCTGCGCTACCTTTCAGCATTGGAATAGCGAAAACCGAGAAGAAATTCGAATCAACGAAGGCCACATTCTCTTCTTTTATGACTTCCTGGCCGTGTTTTATCAGAAAAGCCCCTTCTCTGCGTAGCCGGGTAACTACCTCCACACCGGGACAGTCTCGTAGGAGAGCTTGCCCGGCTGGTCCGCTGGTATAGGCCAGGTTGATGTCTTTTTCATCCATTCGCCCGTGTAGGATCATTCGATACACTCGGTCGGCGTTGGCGTGGTAACGGTCATAACTCAGCTCGTGTAGCACGAAAAGGACAATTAGCAGACAGGTTGCCAGCCCCACAGCTAAGCCGACAATATTGATGGCGGTAAATGCCTTGTGTCGCCACAGATTCCGAAAAGCGATGGTCAGATAGTTACGAATCATGTCTGTGTTGGTCGGGTTTGGATACTCCTTTGGTTTACGCTTCACAATCCAGGGCCGCATCAGGCTCAGTACATCCCGGACGTAGCGCCACTGTGCCCGGCGCAGCCCCACCGACTCGACCCGCTCCTGGAACAGTTCGTTCAGATCACCTTCCAGCTCGTCGAGCAGATGCGGAGCGCAGAACCAGCGCAGTAGACGCCGGGCTATGCGGGGCGGGATAGTTGGCTTGCTCATGACCAGGCAGTTCGGGGAATGGCATTCCACATTTGGCTCCGCAACTCCCGTACTTCTTCAAGAGCTCGCTTGCCCGCACTCGTTACGGAGTAGAGTCGTTTCCGTCGGCCACCGCGTTCGGGCGATATACCCCCCATCTCTGATTTGACGAGCCCTTTTTCCTGAAGTCGGTTCAGCGCTGAATGCACCGCGCCGAGGTTGACCGAACGGCCCATCTGCTGCTCAATCTCCGTGACGACAGCGGCTCCATACGCATCACCCGATCGAATGGCTACAGCCAGCAGCACTATTTCTTCGAACTCGCCTAAGTAAGTCCCCTTCATAGCTAAAGATTAGTTGTGTATATGTATAACAAATGCCTTGCCAGGAAGCAGAAAGGCTATTCCTGCGCAGGAATAGCCTTTCTATTCAAAATATGCCTTGGAACACTTGTCCAGAAACGGACATTTTTGTACGCGTTTGGACAATAACGGGTTACGTTCTAGCGGTCATTTTTTCCACAACTTGTTGCTCAGCACCTTGCTCATAACCCCGTCCCGGTAATGGCGACTGATAGGGATGCGGTGTGCCTGAATAAAGAGTTCGTGGCCTTCGATGCCATCAATCTTGTTCACGGCCACTGTGTACGATTTATGGACGCGAAGGAAGGCTGGGCTAGTCAAGTACTGATCTAACTGTTTGAGGTTTAATAACGTAACGTACTTGCCTTGGGTCGTAAAAATGGTTACGTAGTTCTGTAGCCCTTCAATAAACAGAATGTCGGCATAAAACAACTTTTCGTATTTGTTGCCGCATTTGATAAAGAAATAGTCCGAATCAGCAGTCGCGGTTGGCGGGTTCATCGTCGATTGCGTCAGGAGCCGATGGTATTCCCGGGCTTTGTTGGCCGATTTAAAGAAGCGGTCGAAGGTGATGGGTTTGAGCAGATAATCCAGTACGTTCAACTGAAAGCCTTCCAGCGCAAAACTGGGATAGGCCGTAGTAATGATAACCATCGGCGGTTTCGGTACAATTTTCAAGAAATCGATTCCGGTCATCTTCGGCATTTGAATGTCCAGAAAAATCAGTTCGACCGCTTGTTGGTCGAGCAATGAAACCAGTTCGAGGGCATGCTCGCAGGTTCTTGTCAGGTGCAGAAAATCAACTTCCCGCACGTAACAGGCCAATCCTTCCCGAGCCAGTGGCTCATCATCTACAATAACGCAGTTCAACATATGGTTCGAGAAAGGTGATCAAGCCAATTGTAGAGGAGAAGATGACACACGTTCGGTCAGCAGGACGCGTAACGTCACCTCAAAGCTGTCGGGGCGTTGCTGAATGTTCAATGTATACTGTTCAGGATAGAGTAGGTCCAGTCGTCGCTGCACGTTTTGTAAGCCAATGCCGCCGTATTGTATCACGACGTTATCAGGTTCTATCGCCGTACTATTCGCAACAAAAAGACTCAGCTGTTGACCGTTTAACGCCAGCCGAATGGTTATCCAATTGAGTTGATTGCCGTGCCTGGAAACATGCTTGAAAGCATTTTCAACAAACGTCATGACGATAAACGGAGCAATGCCGAGGTGATCTACATAGTGGGTCTTAATGTCAATGGTCACCTTTACATTACTGTTTTGGCGCAGTTTTTCCAGTTCAATGAAGTTCTCCAGGTAAGCGATCTCTTTGCTAAGGGGTATTTGCTGGTCGTTACATTCATACAGCTGATAGCGTAATAGTTCCGAAAATTTCGCCAGCGAGGCCGACGCCATATCAGGATTTTTATGAATTAAAAAGAAGATGGAATTAATCGTGTTGAAGAGAAAATGGGGATTGAACTGGCTGCGCAGGAATTTCAGCTCGGTTTCCAATTTCTCTTTTTCCAACAACTGCTGTCGCTTGCGCGTCTGGATCCAGTTTTTAGTGAGCTTGATACTCATGGCCAGTGTCATGCTGGCCATGGTCGACGGCAGCGCATTGCCCAAGAACTGATAATAGCAGGCCGACTCGCCAAATAACTTCTGTATGGTTTTTCCACTGACAAAGGCACTGAAATAATAGCCACCCGCAATACAGAAGGTAGCACACAATACCGTCAAGAGAAAATAAGCGATGTAGGGCACAAATCGACTTTTCTCCAGAAAGGCAGGCACTAGAAAATACAAATTAAAATAGACAGCTAACGCCTGAAAAATGACGTAGAAACTGTATTTGAGTGCGTAGGGTAGGATGATGATCGTGTGGAAAACGGTAACCGGGTTGCCCCACGTAATGACCCACGAGACATAATGGTACACAAACCAGAACGGCAAGTGGTAAAGCTTGTAGTTAAAAAACCAGTTCTGATTTGGTGAGCTATTTGATAAAGCAGGCATGGGTTGTCTACACGGTTTGTCCAATTAACACGTCTCACAAGTTATACGAATTGAGGGAAATTGCATCGATACAATACACGAACGACCTAAACCAATTGACCACTTACCTAACCCGAAGGATAAGCTGCAATTTCGTCTTGACCGGTATCTACTGCTGAAATCAGAAGCTTATCAGGCTGTTCGTCAACTAGATCAGGTCGGTGGTCAATTCTATTTTTCAATCGCGCGGCCTCTGTATTTATTTGCTTAACTGGTTTAAATGCAAGAGATATGCCTTCCTATACGCTATTGATCAACGGTAAGAGATACACCGTCAGCGCCGATGCACAGATGCCTTTGCTTTGGGTTATTCGGGACCTGGTTGGCCTGACTGGCACAAAATACGGTTGCGGTATAGCCCAGTGTGGTGCCTGTACTATACACCTGAAGGGCGCACCTATCCGCTCCTGTTCCTTTCCTGTATCAGCCGTGTTGAATCAACCCATCACCACGATTGAAGGGATTTCTAAAGACAACGAACATCCCGTACAAAAAGCCTGGATTACCGAGCAGGTACCTCAGTGTGGCTACTGCCAAAGCGGGCAGATCATGTCGGCCGTTGCTTTATTAAAGATGAATTCCCACCCGACCGACGATGATATTGATGCCGCCATGCAGGGTAATATCTGCCGTTGTGGCACGTATCCCCGAATCCGAAACGCTATTAAAACAGCCGCTGGTATGCTGGCTAAACCGAAAGATCAATGAAACATAGTCAGGGGGTATCGCGCCGAACGTTTATCCGACAAACGGGATTATCAGGGATTGCGTTAACAATTGGCGCCTACAGAGTTGGTTCGGCTCAATCGACGGTCGATATCGTCAATGGTCAAACGGTCGTTCAACCAGGAACGGAGCTGATGGCCTGGATTTCGATCGACCAATCGGGTCGGGTAACGCTGATGAACCACCGGTCCGAAATGGGACAGGGAACGTTTCAGGCCATTCCTCAAATGATAGCCGAAGAGCTGGAAGTCAATCTGGATCAGGTTACGATTTTGTCTGCACCAGCAAATCCCGCCCAATTTGGTCCTCAGCCCCAGGAAGGAAGTTTTTCGGTGCGGGGTTGGTATAAACAACTGTTACAGACCGGGGCGGCCGCACGAGAAATGCTCATCGACGTGGCCGCTACACAATGGCAGGTACACGCTTCAGAGTGCTACGCGGAAAACGGTCAGGTTATTCATCGGCCTTCCGGTAAAAAAGTCAATTACGGGTTACTGGTCGAAAAAGCCACCCAATTGACTCCCCCGCAAAACGTTTCCTTGAAAAGCCGGAAGGCGTATAAGCTCATCGGGAAGCCGATGCCCAGGCAGGACATTCCGCTGAAAACGAATGGTAGGGCTCAATTCGGACTGGATAAAAACTTGCCAGGGATGCTCTATGCCGTAGTTGAGCGTAATCCACGATTTCGTGGGAAAGTCAATGGGTTCGATGCGGCAAAAACCATGGCTGTGCCGGGTGTCAGACGTGTGCTACCCATACAGCGAGTTGTTTTTGAGAGCCTTTGCGAAGGGGTTGCCGTCGTGGCCGATTCGCTATGGGCCGCGATGCAAGGACGCAAAGTACTGGTGGTCGATTGGGATGATTCTGGCTTTAACCATCTTAATTCCGACGAGCTTGCTACCCAGATGCGAGACGATCTCAAAAAGCCCCGCCCATCAGATCAACTCGAAGCTGCTTTTCAGGCCGCGGCCAAAAAGCTGGAAGTGGTTTACGAAACGCCTTACCAGTCACATAGTTGTATGGAGCCCCTCAACTGTATCGCCCATGTACAGGAAAACCGCATCGACATTTGGGGGCCAATTCAGGAAGCTAACTGGATACAGGCTGATTTGAGTGAGCGAATGGGGGTCCCAAAAGAAAACGTCACGGTCAATATGACCTTCTTGGGTGGTGGGTTTGGACGCAAGGCATTTCCCGACTATCCTTACGAAGCGGCCTTACTCTCGAAAGCCATGAACGCCCCCGTTCAGGTCGTGTGGACGCGGGAAGATGATATGAGCCTGGGGCCATTTCGACCTGGTGCTTTCTATGCCTGCAAGGGAGGCCTTGATACCGATGGGCATATACAGGCCTTTCAGACGATCACCGCTACGCAGCAGATTGGACAGACCTGGAGCCCTGAATCCTATCCTGACCCAAAACCGCTGGGGTATAATGAAGGGAGTCTGGAAGGGATGCCAAGCCCTTATCTCAAGGCAATTTCGTACTATAGTTTTAGGGTAGCTAAAACCCACTCGCCTATACCGGTCATGTGGTGGCGCGCCCCAGGGGCATGTACGGCAGGTTTTGCCGGTGAAAGTTTCATCGACGAACTCGCGCATCTGGCGGGGCAGGACCCGATGACCTTCCGCCGAAACCATCTGCCCGACAGGCGTTATCAGGCACTAATCGATCAGTTGGAGATCATTAGTGGATGGAAGTCAAGGATTAAGAATGCGGGTTGGGGTGTCGCCATAACCGAGTGCTTTGGCGGCATCTGTGGTCATGTGGTGCAGGTTTCACGCCAGTCAGACGGAAAGGTCAAGATTAAAAAAGTAATTGCGCTGATGGATTGTGGCTGGTATGTTAATCCAGATATCATTCGTGCTCAGGTAGAAGGGAGTATCATCATGGGCTTGGGGGCGGCTAATAAACATGCGACCACATTTGCCGATGGGAAGGCCGTGGAGCATAATTTCGATACCTACGATATGCCCCGCATGATTGATACACCAGAAATTGAGGTGCATATCATGGAAAATGATGAACCCGCTGGTGGGGTTGGTGAACCCGGTTTACCACCTTTAGCTCCCGCTTTGTGCAACGCGATTTTTGACTTGACCGGCAAGCGGATTCGCATTTTACCCTTTAGATTAGATGAGGTGTAGTCATTCAGCAGACTTGCCTTACGTAGCGAAACAGGGATATAATGAATAAAAATAGTAGAGTAAACCGTAGAGGTTTTCTTAAAGTCAGCTCCCTTGCCAGCGGAGGCTTGCTATTTGCTTTTGCTATTCCTGGTAAAGCAGAAAGTCTTCGGGTTCCTAGTCTGACAGAAACCCTGTTGAATGCTTATCTGCGGATTGGTACGGACAACAGCATCCACATCATCTTGTCTAAAGTGGAGATGGGACAGGGTATATGGACCACCCTTCCTATGCTGATTGCCGAGGAACTGGATTGCGACTGGAGCCAGATAAAGGTAGAACACAGCCCGCCGGGTCGGGAAGCCGACTTCAAAAAGACGCTTATCCCCAGCTTTACCGGCGGCTCGGAGACAACCGTATCCAAGTTTGACCATTGCCGACAGGCGGGCGCAACGGCCCGGGTGATGCTGGTTACGGCTGCCGCCCGCCGATTAGATGTAAACCTTGAACAATGCCGTACTGAGAACGGGTATGTCATCGCCGGAAATCGACGGGTCAGCTACGGCGAGGTAGCAGCCGATGCTGCAAGGCTGCCTGTGCCTACGGTTACGCTCCGCGAGCCGAAAGACTGGAAGTATATTGGCAAATCGCAGAAACGACTGGATACACCGGATAAGATATCCGGCAAAGCCACGTATGGATTGGATATTTACTTTCCCGGACTGCTGACTGCCGTAGTCGCGCACGCACCAGTTTTTGGGGCTACGGTAAGGGCATTTGATGCCACCAAAACTAAGGTCATAAAAGGCGTTCGGCAGGTTGTTCAGCTGCCAACGGGCGTTGCGGTTATCGCCGATACGTTCTGGGCGGCTAAAGTAGGCCGCGATGCTTTGGTGATTGACTGGAATTTTGGCCCTAACGCAACGCTGGATAGCGCCCAACAGCTGGACGAATACCGCCGGTTGGCCACCACTAAGGGCTTACCCGTTCACCAGAAAGGCGACGTAGCGGCTGGTTTGAAAAAAGCGGCTAATGTGATCGATGTAGAGTACAGTTTTCCGTATCTGGCTCACGCGCCGATGGAACCCCTCAACTGTACGGTGAAAATTGGTGTCAATCAATGCGAGGTCTGGGTTGGCACACAATCGCCCCTGCTCCATCAGGCCGAGATTGCCGCTTTTTTGGGTTTAAAACCTGAGAAGGTATTGCTTCACACGCCCCATATGGGTGGTAGCTTTGGCCGACGGGGTTCGTTTAGCGCCGACTGGGTTATGGAAGCGGTGCACATTGCGAAAGCCAGCGGAAAAGCCATCAAGCTGGTATGGACTCGCGAAGACGACATTCAGGGCGGTTATTACCGGCCAGCTTACGTACATCGTGTTCAGGTTGGTACAGACCCGACTGGCTTACCCATTGCCTGGCAACACCGTATTGTCGGACAGTCGCTATTTGCCAATACGCCCCTACAGGGTATGATTGCTCCGAAGGGTATAGACTATAGCTCGGTAACCACCGGAGCTCCTTACTCCAAAATGATCCCAAACTGTTCCTTCGAGCTGCACACCACCCAGGTAGGTGTTCCTGTTTTACCTTGGCGGTCGGTGGGCGCTACGCATACCGTATTCGTGATGGAAACGCTGGTGGATGAACTTGCGGCTCAGGCAGCTGTTGACCCGGTTGCGTATCGGCGGCATCTGCTTAGAGACGCACCCCGGCATCTGGCCGCACTCAATCTGGTCGTCGAAAAGGCAGCTTGGCATAAACCATCAAAACAGGGAGTCTTTAGGGGCGTAGCGGTATGTGAGGCTATGGGTAGCTATGTGGCTCAGGTCATTGAGGTGTCGGTGGAAAAAGAGGAAATTCAGGTACATCGAGTGGTGTGTGCTATTGATTGCGGACTGGCGGTTAATCCCGACGGCGTAGTGGCTCAGATGGAAGGCGGAATTGTTTTTGGACTGACAGCGGCACTTTACGGCGAGATCACACTGGCTGATGGGCGCGTTCAGCAAAGCAACTTTCACGATTACCGAATGCTGCGGCTGAACGAAACGCCAGCTATCGAGGTGCATATTGTTCCCAGCACTGAGCGCATGGGCGGGGCAGGCGAACCGGGGGTGGCACCTGTTGCTCCAGCCCTGGCGAATGCCCTCTTTGCCGCCACTGGGAAGCGCTTTCGAAACCTACCTCTACGGTTAGAAGAAAGTAAGAAATCCTGAATGAATGCTTGACGGAGGGTAAACAACAGGCTTCTCACGCACGTGAGAAGCCTGTTTTAGTTATCCGGTATGTTCTGTGCGCCGTGGATAATGCGCTAAGCAGCGGCTGGTTCAACGAAATTAGTAGACGCCGTCAGTTCTTTCCACTGAGCCAGGTCGTCTTGCAGGGCTTTGATTTTCACATGAGCCATGTCAAACGCATCTTGCCCCAGAAAGAGGTGGAGGGGCGGATTGGGTTCGGCAGCAATCTGGATCATGGCGGCTACGGCTTTGACCGGATCGCCAGGTTGGTTGCCCCTGATTTGCTGCTGGTGAACCGCTTCGGACTCCCGAATCAGCGCGTATTCTTCCATCGAGTCCTGCGGAACCCGTAGCGAGCCCGACAGGAATTCGGTTCGGAAATAACCTGGCTCTACAATGGTTACCTTAATGCCGAACGGAGCCACCTCAGCCGCCAGCGATTCGGATAGCCCTTCAACGGCGAATTTCGTAGCGCAGTAAACGCCCCAGCCCGGGAAGTTGCCGGTGATACCCGCAATAGAGGAGATATTCAAGATATGTCCGGATTGTTGTTTCCGCAACTGCGGCATAACGCGCCGGATCACGTGCAGTAGACCAAACACGTTGACGTCGAAATTGGCACGGGCCTCCTCGTCAGTCAGCTCCTCCAGGCCACCCAACTGTCCGTAACCCGCGTTATTAACGACCACATCAATCCGGCCGAACTGCGCAATCGTAGCCTGAATGGCCTCGTCAACGGATGATTCGCTCACCAGATTTACCGCCATAGGCAGGAAATGGGCCGATTCGACGCCGACGGCCCGACGCAGTTCCGCCACATCGCGCGAGGTTGCTGCTACCCGATGCCCCTGTTGCAGCAACTGATTAACTAACTCAAGTCCAATACCTTTGGATGCACCGGTGATAAACCAAACCTGTTCCGTATTCATGATTTTGTTCCGTTACGTGTATTTGTTTAACGGGAGCAAAGGTAGGTCAGTGGACAGGAGGAGGATTTGCCAAATTCAAACGGATACTTATGAAATTCAAACACGCCGGTAAGCAGACGGTGCCTGACCGGTTTGCTTCCTGAAAAAGTAATTGAAGTGGGCAGGTTCCTCAAAGCCGAGGCTATAGGCAATTTCAGCGATGTTCCAGTCTGAATGCTTAAGCAGCGCCTTCGCTTCGCTGGCCAGCCGACTGGCAATGTGGTCGGTGGTGGTTTTACCGGTTGTGTCCCGAACGCAGCGATTCAGGTGGTTGGTATGCACGGCGAGGTGCTGGGCAAAATCACTCGCCGACCGGAGGGTAAACCGCTGGGCAGGCGTTTCAATCGGGAATTGCCGTTCGAGGAGCTCGATGAATATAGCCGTTAGCCGCGCTCGGGCATCAGGGTGTTGATAGAGCGTATCGGCAGGCTGTAGTTTCATCGCGTAATGAATCAGTTCAGACACGTAGTTTCGAAGCAAATCATATTTAAACACGTAATCAGAGTGGATTTCTGCCAGCATCTTCTCGAAAAGCGCACTTACTTCGCCGTCCTGACGCACGTTTAAGGGGTATGCAGATTGCCCCCCCGGCCGGAACGGCGGTAAGTCCGTCAGGTTAGGGCTTAACCGGCCATTGAAGAAGGCTTCCCGGAAAATGCAGAAAAAACCGGTCGTGTCGTCGGCTATGGGTTGCCAGGTATACGGCACCAGTGGGTTAAAAAACAGGAGCGTTGGTTGTGTGATTTCGATGCTTTTATCGGCGTAGTGATACGCGTGGTGCCCACGGATGAGCGAAATCTTATAGAAATCGCGCCGACTATAGGCTACCGGCCGGGCATTGGGAGCCAGACACTCTTCCAGGCGGAAGACGTTGGCCTGCCCCATGTCAAGTTGCAGCGTTTCGGGCAACTGCTTGAACTTGTGCCGGTAAAACTCTTCGAGCGTTTCGGTCTTTTGCATAGAGCAAACTTACCAAATTCAAACCGCATTCTGACTGTTGGTGGCTAAACCACTAGATCAGGTTGCAACTTAGATGCTTATCTTGCCTCTGTTACGCTGAACAGAGACCGTAACCAGTGTGAAAAACGGGCACGTATTCCAATGACCGAAATCTTCGATAACATCCGTAAGCTGTACCGATTCTACACGCCCACCAACGAACTGGCGCAACACATCGAGTTTTTCTCGGAATCGTCCGCTGAGGAAACGTATCAGCACGTAGCAAGCAATCCGTTTACAGTCAGGATGTTTCCGAGCTGGACGCCTACCTGTTATATTAATCTGGGTGAGCCGTATCAAATGGTGGTCGGTGCTAATCGATATTTAATCCAAAAGGATGCTGATGTGCTGTTGCTTCGAAACTCTATTGTCGAGCGATTTAACTTGCCAACCGACCACATATTTACCATCAAGTTTTATCCCGGCGGACTCGAAGCGATACTGGGTATCAACCAGGTGCAGTTGGTCGATCAGGTTGTACGATTGGAAACGATATTGCCCGTTGCATTGATCCAGCGTGTCAAACAGCTAAATGAGTTTGCCGAACGAATTGAACTGCTTGAGTCTTTCTTTTTGAGTCAATACGTCAGCCGCAAACGAGCAGATCATTACCGAACCATCGTAACCAATACCATTGGTACGTTTGAAGCGAGTGGGTTAGTGTTCAATCCGGGCCAGCTGGCCGACCGGACATTCGTGACGGCTAAAACCATCAACCGCTACTTTCACCGGGTCGTGGGTGTATCCCCCAAACAGTACTTGTCTAGCGTAAGAGTCAGGGCGGCCTTGACGGGCTACGTCGCCAATCGAACCCAATTCTCACCCGACGACTTCGGCTATTACGACATGAGCCATTTCTATAAGGATGTCGTCAGATTTACAGGCCAGAAGCTGAGTGAGTGTTTGTAGCGCGGACGGTCCGCGTTACAATTCAGATTGTCCGTTTTTTACTAAAATCTGCGCAGTTCGTCTTTTTGCTTTGTAGAAAATTAATAAGAAGACGAATGAACAACCATTTGGTAGTAACCGCGCTATTCTTACTCCTGCAATTTCCTCTACTATCAGCCTGGAGCCAGCCAGGTGTCGTTCGTAAACTGGAACCCTGCGCCTGTCAAGTTAAAGTAGACAGCAGCTTTCAGACTCGTTGCGCGTACCTGATCGTGCCCGAGAACCGAAAGAAGAAGAATGGGAAAACCATTAAACTCCCCTTCATTCTGGTGGAAAGCAAAAATCCCAACAAAAAGAAGGACCCGTTGCTGTTTACGGCAGGTGGGCCAGGTGGTAGTTCGCTGGGCTGGGTGAGGGGAGTCCCCCAGCGATTAGTGATCAACGATCGCGATTGCATTGCCTTTGAGCAGCGAGGCACCCATTACGCCGTTCCGAATCTGTGGAGCGATGAACTGAGTGATGCCATCAAAGAATCGTATCGCAAAAATCTGAATAAGGATAGCATGGTTGTGGTTGGCACTAAACGCTACAGAAAAGCACTGGAATCTAAAGGCATCGATTTGTCTGGGTATAATACAGACGAAACCGTGTCAGACATTCACGACTTGCTGGCTACCTTAAAAATCGATTCGGTTAATCTGTTTGGTGGATCCTATAGCGGAGGGCTTATGCTGGCTGTGCTACAGAAAGACCCGTCCAAAGTTAGGTCGTTAGTGCTGGACTCACCACTCCCGACCTTTGTTCCCATTGACGAGGATGAGCCAGCTAACTTCAATGAATCGTTGAACGTACTGTTCAGGCATGTTGACCAGGACTCGACAGATAAAGCGCGGTATGGAGACCTGAAAGGAAAATTCGAGCGCTATTTTACGTCAATCGGCGGTAAACTATTTACGATTTCCTACGTTGAAAACGGCACTACAAATCCATTGCAAATTCAATATACGCGCAGTGATTTGTTGGGTATCCTTGTCAACTCTCCTCCGAAAGATATTCCGTTCATCATTACGGAAATGATCCAAGGGCATCATGAGCGCTATATCAGACCAATGCTCGACAATATACTTGCCAACGGTAATGGCCCATCCGGCATGCGGATTTCGGTGTATTGTGCTGATCAGGCAGCGTATCATAGCGAAAAGGTCCTCCAGCAACTCTATGAAACTTACCCATATCTGAAGGGGTATCACATTAATGATGTCTATAAAGAAATGTGCGATTGCTGGCAGGTGCCGCCCATCAGTCCAGCGACCAAACTACCCTTTTACTCCAGCAAACCGGCTTTGTTAACCGATGGCGAAATGGACAACGCCTGTCGCCCGCTCTACATCGACAGAATCCATCATTACATGCCCAACAGCCAGCGATTGTTGTTTATCAATCGGGCCCACATGGTTAGCGGGCCCGATATGAACTACTTCATGCGGGAATTTTTAAATAATCCGTACAAGAAAATAGAGCCGAATAAAAAGGAGATTGTAGCGTACTAACTGATTACTACGCTATTCACTTCGCAAGCTTTTGACGGGGTTCATCAGGGCGGCTTTAAGGCTTTGAAAGCTTATGGTCAGCAGCGCAATGAACAGGGCGGCTAACCCGGCCGGAACGAACATCCACCACTCAATATCAATCTTGTACGCAAAATCCTGTAACCACTGGCTCATTGTGTACCAGGCAATCGGTACGGCAACGACGATGGCAATAATCACTAACTTGATGAAGTCGACGGCCAGCAGCCGGAGTATGCCCGTTACGCTGGCCCCCAATACCTTCCGAACGCCAATTTCGCGGGTACGTACCTGCGCGGTGAATGTGGCTAAGCCAAACAAGCCCAGACACGAAATCAGGATGGCAATCGACGCAAACAGGTTAAATAGGGTGCCCGTTTGTTGCTCCGACTTGTAAAGGCTGTCGAATAGATCGTCCAGAAAGAAGTATTCGAACGGATAATCGGCGTTGTATTGCTTCCAGGAGTGTTCGGCTGCCGCTAGTACAGGTTCAGCTTCTTTGCCTATCGTTTTGATATAGATTGCATTGAGTTGCTCGGGAGCGTAATAAAAGATGGCTGGTTCTATTTTCTGGCGCATGGAGGCAAAGTGAAAGTCTTTCACAACCCCGATGATCGTGCCCTTGCGGTTCCAGAGCCGGAATCGTTTCCCGATAGGGTTTTTAAGACGGGCCGCTTTAACGGCCGTCTCATTCAGGATGAAATGGACTGAATCCGAAACCGCCCCTGTGAAGTTGGCTCCTTCCTGCAGCTTCATTTTAAAGAAGGGCACAAAGTCTTTGTCAATCGCAACCGGACGCATAAACATGGTTTCACCTTTTTCTTTGCCATCCCATTCGTTATCGCCGGTTTGGTTCCCAAGCTGAATTATGTTTGAACTGGCTCGGGTTACGCCAGCCACACCGGGCTGATTCAACAAATCAGCTTTTATTACGTCGTAGTGCTTATTCAGATCACGCATGAAATACGCGAACACATGCGTCTTGTCGTAACCCAGTGATTTCGACCGGATATACTCGAGTTGCTTACTGATAATAAACGTACCAACAATCAGAATCACCGATACCGAAAACTGCGTAACCACCAGTACCTTGCGGAACGTAACATCACTCATGCGGGCCGATACTTTGCCTTTTAGCGCCTTCAGCGGATCAAAAGAAGACAGCAGTAAGGCCGGGTAAATGCTTGACGCAACCAGCGTTCCGAAAATGGTCAGGCCAATAAGCTGCCATAAGCGATAGTCTGACAGGTCAAGAACCAACTGCCTGCCGGAAATCTGGTTGTAGACGGGTAAAAGGAAATAAATCAAGCTAAGCGCCAGCCCGGTTGCTACGGCGAAAAGCAGTGCGGTCTCCACCAAAAACTGTAAAAACAACTGCTGGCGTGCCGCACCCACAATTTTGCGCATGCTTACTTCTTTAGAACGTAGCATGGCGCGGGCAGTGGATAGGTTAACGTAATTGATGCACGCAATCGCCAGAATGAGCAGGGCGATGAGTCCAAACATCCTGACCGTTTCAATACCGCCGTTGGTGCCGTCGGCTCTGTACAGATGCATGTCGGACAAAGGTTGTATTACGTAATTCAGGTCCGTATCATCGGGTTTATGGCTAAGGTGGATGGTCCGTAATTTATCCGCAAGCGCCTGGATAGAGGTGCCGGGTTGGAGTAGTAAATACGTTTCGTAATTAAACTCGCTAAAGTCCTGCGCAACGGTTTTACCATCGTTCCTGCCTCCGTAGATGTCTTTAAAACGTAGTGACATAGGCAACAGTATGTCGGCCGTAATGCTCGAATTTTTGGGGAAGTCGTTGATGATACCGCTGACCTTAAAGGAAGTCTTATCATCGACCGACAGGATTTTGCCTATGGGGTTACTATCGCCAAAATAGCGATTAGCGGTCGTTTTGGTGAGCACAATCGAGTGATTGTCGGGAAACGGATTGGCTGGGTTTCCCTGAATTAACCTGAAGTCAAAAACTGAGAATAATGCTGGGTCGGTGAACTTGGTGCGGTCTTCTTTGAACACCTTATCGGCGTACTTAAACAAAGTATACGTGTCATTAAAGCTCATCCGAACGGCGTCTTTTACTTCCGGTAGCTGCTTTTTTGCGTAGTCCGTAATGGGCGCTACGGTCACCGTCCAGAGTTGCCGACTACTGCCGGTCCCTCCCCAGTTTTCGAGCCGGTAGATGGACGAAGCCTGCCGGTGAAACCGATCGAAACTTAGTTCATGCTGCACCCAAAGCAGAAGGAGAATGCCAACGGTCAGGCCGACGGTCAGGCCGGTCATGTTGATCAGCGAGTAGAATCGGTTCTTCAGCAGACTACGCTGAGCGGTTTTAATATAATTACGTAGCATGAGGATAGCTAAGGGGTTAGGATGATCAGGTTGTTTCCGTTTAATCATGGAAGGACGCATATAGGCCAGTACCTCGCGCCAGTACGTGTTCCGGGCTTTGCGTGCTCCCAGCCGTTGGACCCGTAAGGCGTAGCGCTCGTGGATATCGCCCAGCACTTCCTCCCGCAGGTGGGGAGCCACCAGCCAGTTGAGCAGTTTGTCAGGCCACTTGGGCGGTGGGGGCGTTGGCTGATTTGGGTTCATACGACTGATGAATTGGGCAGCTATTCCGTCCGTAAGCTTTTTACCGGGTTCATTACGGCTGCCTTAATGCTTTGGTAGCTGACCGTCAGTAACGTAATGAGCAAAGCGCCCATGCCAGAGGCTGCAAAAATCCACCAGGACATTTCCGTTCGATACGTATACTCTTGTAGCCATTTGCCCAGGTAGTAGTAAGCAATAGGCGAAGCCAAGAAGCAGGAAATAATAACCAGCACCACGAAATCTTTCGACAATAAACTCCACAGGTTCAGGACCGAAGCGCCCAGCACTTTCCGAACGCCGATTTCTTTGGTGCGTTGCTCAGCTACGAACGAAGCCAGACCGAATAGCCCCAGACAGGAGATGAGGACGGCCAGCAGGGCAAAACCACCCGCCAACTTGCCGAAACGCTCTTCCGACGCGAATTTTTTTCCAAACTCTTCGTTCGCAAACTTATACTCGAATGGGGCCGACGGGATGTGCTTTTTGAACGTAGCTTCGATAACGGCCATTGACTCGCTGGCGCTTCGGCTAGGATTGATTTTGAGGGCTATCCAGTTGACATTTTCATAATCCAGGAAGTATATGGCCTGCTTCACGGGTTCGTAGGGCGATTCGGCCAGTACGTCTTTGATCACACCGATAATCGTGAAATAGCCAGGCTTATCGGGAGCATCGTCCCTTCCCCATTTAACGACGGTGCCAATCGGATTTTTAATGCCCATGAATTTAACCGCTGATTCATTGATAATTACGGCCAGCGAATCCGTAGTGAATTTTCTTGAAAAATCACGGCCTTCTTTAAACTGCCAGCCTACGGTTTTGCCAAAATCATGCGTTACCCAGACGGTCGAGAAGTCATCATCGAGCGACGGGTCTTTCCCTGGCCAGCTAAAGCCACTACTATTGGACCAAACACCGGTCATCGGACTGGATGATTCGGCCATTTCCTGAATGACCCCCGCATTTTTTAGCTCTGTTTTTAGTACGTCATATTTGCCGTAAAAGGCGGGTGACATCATCTGAATCATGACAAGCCCGTTAGTATCGTAGCCAATCGGACGATTTTTGGTGTGTTGAATTTGTCGGTACACGATACTGGTGCCAATAATCAACGTAATGGAAACCGTAAACTGAACCACGACCAGCACCTTACGCGGCACGGCTGCCCAGCGTCCCACATTGAAGGTGCCTTTTAAGACCTTAATCGGTTGAAAGGACGAAAGATAAAAGGCTGGATAACTGCCTGCCAGCAGCCCGGTGATCAATATAAATACAAAACTGGTTAGCCAGAATGATGCCTCTGTCCAGGGGAACGTAATGTGTTTGTCGGCTACTTCATTAAACCAGGGTAAAAGAACCAGAATGAGCAACGTAGCACCGATAAATGCAAAAACAACGACCAGAAACGACTCGCTGAAAAACTGGTTGATCAGCTGGGCCCGTACTGACCCGACGGCCTTGCGGATACCCACTTCTTTGGCGCGTTTTTCGGAGCGGGCCGTCGAGAGATTCATGAAGTTGATGCAGGCCAGTAGCAAAACAAACACGCCCACAATGGCAAACAACCGAACGTACTGAATGTAGCCGCCTGTTTTGATGCCTTCTTCCCAGTTACCACGCAGGCGCCAGTCGCTCATCGGGTGCAGAAACATCTCCGATTTGAATTTTTTGTCGTCGGCCGGTACGTTGTTTAATTTGGCGTTTTTGATTCGGTTACTCACCGTTTCCATGTCCGTATTGTCGGCGAGCTGAACAAACAGCTGAAACGAGTTATTTCCCCATAGGTTCTGATCACGGGCCTGTTTCACCCAGGGCTGCGTGGCTACGTATAATTCCCAGGGAGCTATGAACTTAAGATCGCGAAACTCGGTAGTAAACGGCAGGTCTTCGTAAACGCCTGTCACCCGAACATCCGCTTTGCCGTCGATATGAATAAGTTTTCCCATCGGATCAGCCCCGCCAAAGAGCGACTCCGCCGTTGAGGCCGACAGCAAAATAGTATTGGTTTCGTTCAAGCCATTACGACTGCCTTTGAGCATGTGCAGCGACAGGATTTCTGGCATTTCGGCACCCATATAATTACCTGAACGCGTAATCTTAGTATCGCCGTAGGAGAGGATGCGGTCGCCCAGCCAGGCCGACATCGCCAGGTGTGTGAAGTTACTGCCGTACTTAGTTCGCAGTTCAGCCTCCAACGGAGCCGGAACATCCTTTTGCGTGCCAATGTGTCCGTTAAACGTTTGATGTTGCATAACCTGAGCAATGCGATCGTAATGCTCATAGTGCGTATTGTACGATAGTTCGTCGTAAATCCACAGACCAATCAACATAGCCACGGCCATACCGACTGCCAAACCGCCAATGTTAATAGCCGAATAGCCTTTATGCCTGGCCAGGTTGCGGAGAGCGATTTTGAGATAGTTACGTAGCATATCGGTATTAGTTGGATTTGGATAGGTAGATGGTTGTCGTTTAATGAACTCCGGGCGCACATAGGCCAGCACCTCCCGCCAGTAGGAGCGACGGGCCCTGCGTTCACCCAGCCGCTTCACTCGTAGGGCATAGCGCTCGTGGATGTCGCCCAGTACCTCTTCGCGCAGGTGGGGAGCTACTAGCCAGTTAAGCAGTTTGTCAGGCCACTTGGGCGGTGGGGGCGTTGGCTGATTTGGGTTCATACGACTGAACGGGTTACGTGAACTACTATTCACTACGTAAGCTCTTCACGGGATTCACCAAAGCCACTTTGATGGCCTGATAGCTAACGGTTACTAAGGCGATAGCAATGGCGGAAACGCTCGCAACGACGAATACCCACCACGCTACATCGATGTGGTATGCGAACTCCTTCAGCCATTGATTGATAGCCCACCAGGCCAGCGGAAAGGCAAGGCCATTGGCAATCAATACCAGCTTCAGGAAATCTTGAGAGAGTAAAGTTGTAATGCTCAGAACGCTGGCTCCCAGGGCTTTCCGGACGCCGATTTCCTTGACACGTTGTTCGGCAGCATAGGTCGCCAGACCGAAAAGCCCGAAGCTAGCGATGAAGATGGTTGCCAGCGCTACCCAAATCAAAAGGGTTTGCCGACGAGCGTCTTCCAGGTAAAAGAGCGCCAGTTGCTGGTCCAGAAAATGATACTCGAACGGATCATCGGGATCGGCTTTCAGCATCACGGCTTTCAGCTTCTCTAACGTTTGTGAAATGTTGTTGGCGTCGATACGTGCCGTGTAATAGTCGATGCCATGCACCGGATTCTGATTATAGGCTAAAACCAGGGGCTCAATCTTGGCGTGCAATGACTGAAAATGAAAATCCTTTACAATGCCAACTACCCGGGCCTTAAATGGCGTATTGTCATCATTGATGGGCTGAAACTCACTACCTCGCGACATAGCCGGAATCTCCACGAGCTGATCAGATGGTTCGGTAATATTCAGTAGATGAGCCGCTGTTTCGTTTAGGAGTACAGCCGTGGAATCGGTCGGATTAATGAAGTTTCTTCCCTTCAGAAGGTCTACTTCAAAGGTGTTGAGAAAGTCTTTGTCCGCGCCAATGAGGTAGGCGACTTTAGGATCATTAGACTTACCCTGAGTACTGATCTTAACCGTTCGAATCGTTTTCCACTCGCCGGGGACCCGGGACGTGACCGATACGTTCTTTACCGACGGAATCTTAGCCATGTTCGCTTTAATCGTCTCGAAACGGTCTCGGGCCGCGCCGGTATTGACATCGATCACAACCATCTGGTCTTTGTTGAAACCTAAGTCGGTCGTGTTCATAAACTGCACCTGCTGATAGAGGACGATGGTGCCGATGATGATTACCGTAGAAATTGTAAATTGAAACACCACTAAGGCTTTGCGCAAACTCAGGCTGCCCTGCGGGTTTGTCTTCATCCCTTTCAGCAGCAGAACGGGCCTGAAACCGGATAACAACAAGGCGGGGTAACTCCCAGACAATAGCCCAATCAACAGGGCTGCGGCTAAGGTCATCAGCCAGATTCGATAGTCGGTTCCACAACCGAGCGTCAGTTGTTTGTTGACAAACTGATTGAGGAAGGGCAGCAGAATATTGACCAGCAGCAGCGCCAGGACCAGCGAGATGCTTGCCATTAACAGCGCTTCTACCAAAAACTGATACACCAGATTGCTTCGGACAGCACCAATCGACTTTCGTACTCCAATTTCCTTCAGGCGATTGGAGGCTCTGGCCGTCGATAAGTTCATGTAATTGATACCGGCAATGCACAGGACAAAGAACGCAACGAACGAGAAGATGCTGATGTACAGCGGGCTTCCCTGAGCCATAGCCGTTACGTTTGAGTTTCGTGCTCCATCGATTATTCCTTCCGAATGGAGGTGGATGTCTTTCAGGGCCTGGAGACTGAACGATAGGCTGGTTCCTGCCTCCAGTTTGGCGTTCGCGAGAACTAGGTCCGTTAGTTTGTGGGGAACCGCTTCCGGAGTAGAATTGGACTTCAGCAGCACATAAACTGAAAATCCGGTGGATGACCAATCGCTGGTCATTGTTTGTTGAAACGATTCATTATTGCGAAATGAGGCCTCAGACACCAGTGAATTGAAATCGAAACTTGAATTACTAGGGTGATTTTTCAATACGCCCGTTACGGTCAATGGGGACTCCATGTGGCTGAACTGGAGCGATTTGCCCAACACTTGCGTTTGACCAAACAGCCGTAGGGCCAGCCCTTCATTGATAACAATTGAATTTGGTTCTTTCAGGGCCGTATTCCTGTCGCCGGACAGCAGCGGAAAATCAAAGATTCGCAGGAAATTCTCATCGGCGTTGGTAATTGTTTCCTGGAAGTTTACAGGGTTTTCAGGGTTGATTAGGTTTGCGCGTCCGGGTCTTGATATCCGCGTTGTATTTTCAATTTCAGCCAGGCTTTTTTTCGATTCGGCGGCCAGTTTATAGCTGGCTGCGGCAATGGTCGTTGCTTCACCGTTCACGGTTTTGTGCTCAATAACCCGGTAGATCCGACTGGCCCGACTATGCTGCTGATCGAAGGTGAGTTCATCGAACACATACAGCCCAATGAGCAAAAAGCAGGTAAGGCCGAACGTAAGCCCCGCCATATTGAGAGCAGTGTATAGCTTGTTCCGGCTGAGCGTTCGAAGGGCGATTTTGACATAATTACGTAGCATATCAGTATAAGTTGGGGTAGGGTAGGTTGATGGTTTACGTCGAATGAATTGCGGGCGCATATAAGCCAGCACCTCGCGCCAGTACGTGTTACGTGCCTTGCGTGCTCCCAGCCGCTGTACCCGCAAGGCGTATCGTTCGTGGATGTCGCCCAACACCTCCTCCCGCAGATGCGGAGCTATAAGCCAGGTAAGCAGCCTGTCGAGCCATTTGGGCGGTCGGAGTGCCGGATCACCGGCGGGTCGGGGTGGGGTTCTAAATTGGTTAGGTTCCATACAACGGCTGGGCTAGCTCCATTTCAGCATAGTCTGCGGAGTGATGCGATCCCAAAACCGGCTACGTACCGAATGAACCTCACTCAGGACGCGCCCGCCCAGCGCCGTAATGGTAAACAGGCGTTTGCGCCGACCACCCCGTTCGGCCGTAGCTTCGCCCAGTTCAGAGCGGAGGTAGCCTTTTGTTTCGAGTCGTTGGAGGGCCGCGTGAACCGCCCCGGTGCTGACGGTCTGTCCCGTTTCCCGTTCGAGCTCTTCGGCGATACCCACCGAATAGGCTTTCGGCGCGAGTACCGTCACGGCCAGCAAAACGACCTCTTCAAACTCACCTAAGTCACTACGTCGCATCAGCTAAAGGAGGGAGTTAATCAGTTACGTTTTATTTCCTCTATTTCTGTATGTCAAATGCCTTGCCAAATACCAAAACAGCCCATTCCTGATTAGAATGGGCTGTTTTGGTAGCACTGTTACGTATGCTTTGTCCAGAAACGGACAGATTTCGTACGCGGACGGACATGGAAATTTGCTGAATGCGATTGGTCGCTTAGCTGGTTCGTTTGTCATGCATGAGCATATCGACGGCATCGGTGAGCGATCCGGCACGGGTGACCTGCCCAGCATTGATGAAAAAAATGTCGTTGGCGGTTTCGATGGTATTGAGCCGATGGGCAATGATGATCCGCGTGGTCGATTCGGGCAGGTTCTGTAAGATTTCGTCGAGTAGTTGCTCCGTAATGGTATCAATATTGGCAGTGGCTTCGTCCAGGATAAGTAAGTCGGGGTTACGTAGCACGGCCCGCATAAACGCGATCAGTTGCCGTTGGCCCAGGCTAATGGTGTCGCCAACCGTCTGTACGTGGGTATCTAAGCCCTGGTCGAACCGCTCGACGAGCTTTTCCAGGTTTGTCTCCTGGATTACGGCAGCCAGTTGTTCGTTGGTGTACGACTGATACGTTTCGTTGCCGTACAAAATGTTTTCCCGAACGGTGCCTGTAAACAGGAAAGGCTCCTGCAAAATGAAGCCAATTTTCCGTGAGCGTTCGGCAGCACTATAACCGCGAATGTCGGTTCCATCGAGCAGTACCGTTCCGCTGGTGGGGTCGTATAAACGAGCAATCAGCGAGGCAGTTGTCGTTTTTCCACCCCCTGTCGGACCGACCAGCGCGTAGGTTTTGCCCCGTTCGAGGTCGAACGTAATGTTGTGCAATACGTCGCTGCCGTTGGGGTAGCTAAACGATACGTTACGAAACGACAGCAGGGATGAGCTAGAAACGGTTAACGGATCGGCAACGGGTTGCAGGTTGGTTTGTAAAGCCAGCAGGTGCGAAATGCGATCCCAACCCGCCAGTGCCACCTGAAAATTGGCCCATAACGTAGACAACTGGCGGAGTGGATTGTAAAAATTGGTGATGTACGCCAGAAAGCTAATCAGCAGACCAATGGAGAACCGGTTCGTGGTGATCAGGTAGATGCCGAACGTAAGCACAACTAATTGGCCGATGTTAGCTGCCAGGCCAATAACGGGCAAAAAGACATTGTTGGCCAGTCCGGCTCCAATCGCTGTCCGGTAGTTCTGCTGATTGACTTCCTCGAAACGTTTCCGAAAATAATCCCGCCGATTAAAGGCAATAATGACCTTGAAGTTGGTCAGGCTCTCCTGAATATCGGCGCTTAGGTCTCCTACGCTTTTCAGGTTTGCGGCATTCGTTCGCTTTACCCAGGCCGAGGTCATTTTTGTGAACAGCCAGATAAGTATGGCCGGTGACAGAGCGGCTGCTCCTAACGGCAGGTTAATGAATAATAGAAACAGACCGGCTCCGGTCATGATGAAAATGCTGCCCACAAACTGCATCAGCGACTGGGAGAAAAACTGATTGAGTTTATCGGTGTCGTTGTTGATTCGTGAAATCAGATCTCCGGCCTTGTTCTGGTTGAAGAACGCGACCGGCAGTTCCAGCAGCTTATTAAACACGGCGTTTCGCAGCTTGAATAAGGTGCGCTGTCCGACGCTCCCCATCAGGCGGGTTTGCAGGTAGTTGGTCATGAACGCAACCGTGTAAATGACGAAGAGCATACCCGCGTTCGTCAGAATGCCGTCGAACTGTTTGGTCCGGACGTACCGGTCGACGGTCTGACCGATAATAATGGGTCCTACCAGCGTCAGGCCCGAGTTGATCAGAATGGCGATACCCGCCAGAATCAGTCGTTGCCGCTCATCGACAATAAGCGCCAGTAGCTTTCGGAGCGCTTTGGCCGTAGCATTTTTTTCTTCTGTCTGGCCCACAAACTGATTAAGATCGTAGTTCATACTGGCTCGTGCTCCGTTGTGATTGGGAAATCTGAATGTACTCTGGGCTGGTTTTCATCAGTTCGGGATGAGTCCCCTGGGCAATTACCTCGCCTTCCATAAGTAGGATGATCTGCTCATAATCCTCGACAGCGGCAATCTTCTGGGTCACTGAGATGAGCGTTAGTCCGGGATAATTCTGTTGCACATTCGCCAGTATCTTCTGCTCAGTATTGGGGTCGACCCGCGCCGTAAAATCGTCCAGTAAGAGTACGCTGGGGTTTAGTGCCAGTGCCCGGGCCAGCATGATCCGCTGCTTTTGCCCTCCTGACAGGCTGCTCCCGCGTTCAGAAATAATCGTTTGTAGTTTGCCGGGCATCGACTGGACCAGGCCGCTTAATTCGGCGGTGTCGATGGCTCGTTTCAGCGATTCGTCCGTTACGTTCCCATTGAAAGCAATGTTTTCGCGGAGCGTCAGATTGAAGATAATACTGTCCTGAAAGACAAATCCAACCTGCTGATGAAATACGTCCTCGTCGTAGCTTTCGATGGATTGCCCGTCAAAATAAACACTACCTGATGTCGGTTTGGTTAGTCCGGTCAGCAGAAACAAAAGCTGACTTTTTCCGGCGGCCGTTGGGCCAACGATAGCCGTTCGTGTACCTGCTTTTACCGTAAACGAAACGTCTTTTAGCGCGGGCTTCTCGCCGTAGTAAACCGATACGTTCCGAAGCTCCACCTCGCCTTGCAGTCGGGTTGTTACGGTGCCGGTTTTAGCGGGGGCAGGCGCCTGTAACACCGCACTTACCCGCGTGTACGAAGCCGAAGCCTGTGCGATTACGTTGCTCATAAAGCCGATTACAATAATCGGGAAAATCAACATTGCCAGATAGCTGTTGAAGGCCGAGAAATCACCCAGCGACATACTGCCGGTTATCACAAAACGACCACCCAATACCAGAATCGCCAGAACTGCCATATTAGCCGTAAAACTGATAACCGGAATCAGGGTAGCAAACAACCGTAATATGGCAAGGCCCAGGTCTTTGGCGTCGGTGTTGGCGGCCATAAACTTGTTGTATTCCAGCTGCTGCGAGTTAAGCACCCGAATCAGAGCCGACCCAAGGATGCTTTCGTTGATGACTTTGTTGAGCCAGTCGATTACCTCGCGGCTTTTGATGAACAATACCCGAACTCGTTTCAATACGTAGAAAAACGTACCCCCAATAATCGGGACGATAGCCAGAACGGTCAGCGCGAGTTTCCAGTTGATGCTGATCAGCAGAATACTGGCTCCAATAATAATGCACAACGAGGATGCGATGGAGACAATCGCCTGGGAAACAAAAAGCTTGACCGAGTCAACATCTGAGGTGAGGTTGGTGAGCAGCTTCGACGGGTTGGCCTGCTGGATATACGAAAAGCTCTGGCGGGAAATGGTATCTGCCAATTGGGTACGCAGGTTTTTTGCCACCCGCTCGGAAACAAAGGTTTGAACGATGCTTTGCCCGTACGTAAAAACGAAAATCAGCAGCGACGCGACCAGAAACTCAACGACCATTGTTCGAAGGGCAAAATGACCCGCTGTATACGCGTCAATGCCCTGTGAAATAACCATTGGCAGTACCAGGTTGACTCCGTTACTAACCAGTGCCAAAAGTATTAATACACCAACCTGCCGGGAATAAGGCTTGAGTAAGTTCAGCAACGAGGGTGAAGAGGTTCGGGATGCTTGTGTTTTGGGAACTGCGTTGGCCATACGTAATCCCTAAAGCGGGCAGCTGTGTTCAGATAAAGGCGTTTCCAAAGATAGATAACGACAAATGGCTATCTACGTTAAAATCGTATTAATGGCTATACTAACCTCAAATTTAGAGCATATACAACTCGAAAAGCACTGTGTTCTGCGCAGTGCTTTTCGAGTTGTATATGCTCCGTTCTACTCGGCTTTTAAGCTTTTGACAGGGTTCATCAACGCGGCTTTAATACTTTGGAAGCTGACCGTCAGTAACGCAATGCCGATGGCCAGCACACCCGCTACGATAAATACCCACCATTCAATACCTACTTTGTATTCATAACCCTGCATCCACTGCGACATCGCATACCAGGCAAGAGGAGAGGCAATGATAATTGCTAGTAGCACCAGCTTGAGGAAGTCGCGGGATAGTAGGGTGACAATACTAGGCACAGATGCACCCAGCACTTTCCGAACGCCGATTTCTTTGGTGCGCTGTTCGGCCGTAAATGTCGCAAGGCCGAAAAGACCTAAGCACGAAATGAAAATGGCTAAGAATGCAAAGTAGTTGGCCAGTGTACCGACAACCGTTTCGCTGTGGTACAGCTTCTGAAACTCATCGTCGGAGAATTTGTACGAGAATGGAAATTTCGGGTTCAGCTCGCGGCATACCGTTTCCAGACTCGCCAGCGCTTGCTTGGTTTGTCCGGGCTGAGTCCGCACAATGATGTTTTGATTCGTTAGATCCGGGCTTAATTTGATAATCATTGGTTCAATAGCAATGTGCAGCGAGTGCTGATGAAAATCATCAAGAACGCCGATGATGGTGCCTGGCTTACCCCAGAGCGTAAGCGGTTTACCGATCGGGTCTTCATAACCAATTCGGCGGGCGGCTGTTTGGTTGATCAGATAACTTACCGAATCCATACCATAAGCTGGCGAGAAATCACGGCCTTTCAGGCTAATCTTCAGCGTTTTTGTGAAATCATAATCGACGGTAGAGAACTGAAATTCGATATTCAAGTTCGGGTCTTTACCCGGCCATTTTACATTCCCAGTGCTGCCAAACGCGTTGGTAGGTGTACCATTCATGTACGTTACACTCTGAATACCGGGTCTTTCCAGCAGCTCCTGTTTGAAGGTCGTGTATTTGCTGGCCAACTCACCTTCGGCCGGTACATAAATCAGATTCGCGCGGTCGAAACCGAGGTTTTTGGTCTGGATGTAGCTGATCTGCCTATAAACAACGATGGTGCCGACAATGAGCACGAGCGACAACACAAACTGAAACACGACCAAACTCTGGCGAAACAGTCGCGCGCCAGCGCCAAACTGAATCGTACCCTTTAAAACACGTATTGGATTTAGCGAGGATAGAAACAGCGCTGGATAACTGCCCGCAATCAGTCCGGTAAGGAGGGTCATGCCAACCAGCGTAACCCAGAACGAAGCATCTGAAATCCGGAACGTAATGTGCTTCTCGGTAAGGCTATTAAATACCGGCAGCAACAACCAGACCAGTACCAGCGAGATCACCAGCGCGAGCAATGTTAATAGCAACGCTTCGCCGATAAACTGACCAACCAGCAGGCTCCTGGCTGCTCCAATAACCTTCCGAACACCCACTTCGCGGGCGCGCTTCACCGAACGGGCCGTCGCCAGGTTCATAAAGTTGATGCAGGCAATTAACAGAATAACTACGGCTACGATGCCGAACAGCCGAACGTATTCAATGCGGCCGCCATCCTGGTAGCCGTTTTTAAAGTTCGAATACAGGTAAGCCTCCTGAAACGGCTGAAGAAAGAGCTGGATGTCGAACGTACCGGTTTTGAGCCCAGGATTATATTTTTTCAGGAACGACAGCATTTTAGCTTCCAACCGGGCGGGGTCGGCGGGTTGACCCATGCGGTCGGTTTGCAGCATAATACGCGTGCTGGAAGCGTTAGTCCCCCAGTCTTTCAGCCACTCGTTCCGGTTAAGTAAATCCTGCCAGCTAAGCAGGTAATCATACCGTTCTGAGCTATTCTGGGGGATGTCACTAAAGACCGCCGTAATCAGGTAGTCGCTTTTATTATCGAGCCGGATGCTTTTTCCGATGGCGGCCTGGGCACTGCCAAAATAGTTTTGCGCCAGTTTGTTGGATATAGCGATGTTTGTCGGTGCACTCAGTGCGGTTTCGGCAGCTCCGGCCAATAGTGGAATGCTGTACATGTTGAACCAGTCAGCTCCTACCGATCGGCCTTT
Source organism: Spirosoma knui (assembly GCF_054780635.1). NCBI lineage: Bacteria > Pseudomonadati > Bacteroidota > Cytophagia > Cytophagales > Cytophagaceae > Spirosoma > Spirosoma knui. The sequence continues at coordinate 230,809 of NZ_BAAGVY010000002.1, forward strand.
TTCTTTATTGATGCGGTCGCCAACCGTAAACGTATGCTGATCTTCCCAGGAAAGTCCGGCCGCATATTTGATTTCGGGAAAGGCTTTTTTTAGCTCGTCAGCTAGCAAACCGGGTGTACTGGGGCCGGCCTCAACTTTCCCGTCGTAATATTGGCGCTCCATGACATTGTACAACTGCGGACCGTGTGCGTGGTAGGCATCTACTCTGAACTCGTCCTGTATCCACAGGAAAATGAGCAGGCTACAGGCCATGCCTAAGGCTAACCCTAAGATGTTGATGGCCGAAAAGGTCTTGTTATGAATGACATTACGCCAGGCGATTTTCAGATAATTGCGAATCATGGTAGGATTGAAAAATAGGATGGTACGGTATTCCTGCTGAGAGTAGGGGTTAAATTGAGTAACCGGTGAGAGTTGCTTGTGATGAATGGCTCGTCGTTTCAGAAAATAGGGCCGACAGAACTTGAGCACTTCCAGTACGTAGAGCTGCCGGGCTTTAGCCGCACCAACTTCGGCGACTTGTTGTTCGAATTGCTCGTGCAGATCGCCTAATAGTTCTTCCAGCAAGTCTGATGGAATGAACCGTGCCAGTAAACGATTGGCCCAGTCGGGTGGTTGAGCATAGGGTTTCATAACTTACTCAGAACGAAGAGATTTGACAGGGTTTAGTAGGGCCGCTTTAATGGCCTGATAGCTTACCGTTAGCAAGGTGATAAGCAACGCTCCTGCGCCTGTTACGGCAAAAATCCACCACGACAAGTCCGTCCGGTATTGATAGTTGTGGAGCCAATTATTTAGAAAATAATAGGCGATCGGTGTAGCGATGCTGAAGGCGATCATGACCAGGAGCACAAAATCCTTTGACAGCATAGTCCATACATTGGCAACCGTTGCTCCCATTACTTTACGAATGCCAATTTCTTTGGTCCGCTGCTCAGCGACGAACGAAGCCAGAGCGAACAAACCTAAGCAGGAGATAAAGATGGCAAGCACCGCAAAGACTGAAGCCAGCGTACCGATCCGTTCTTCGGCCGCGAACTTCCTGGTGTATTCCGCGTCGGCAAACTTGTAATCAAAGGGGGCAGTAGGATTGTACTTTTGAAAAATGGCCCCAATGGTGCTCACGGCTTCGCTGGCGCTGATGTTAGGATTTATTCGGATGTTGACGAAGTTGTTCGGGAACTTGGCCAGGTAAAAAAGGGTCTGGCGGGCGGGGTCATACGGCGATTCCATGACCATGTCTTTAATGACACCAATAATTTTATACCGTAAATCGCCTTCTCGGATGATTTTCCCTACGGGATTTTTGATTCCCATGAATTTTACGGCCGCTTCGTTGATGACCATCCCCGACGAATCCGTGCCAAATGTCCGCGAGAAATCACGCCCATCCTTAAACTGCCAGCCGACCGTTTTCCCAAATTCATACGATACGCCGATAACGGCGAAGTCAGGCTGCTGATCAGGGTCTTTCCCTTCCCAGTCAAAACCACCGTTCGTGTGCCACACGCTGGTTAGTGGGCTTTCAGACTCTGCTGTTTCCGTGGCTGCGCCGGAAGCAATCAGTTCTCGGCGAAACGCATCGAAGTGATTGTGAATATCCGATGTAGTCGTTTGTACAAACAGCAAACCGTTTCGATCGTAGCCAATGGGACGGTTTTGGGTGAATTGAATCTGACGAAACACAACGATGGTGCCGATGATTAAGGTGACCGAAACTGTAAACTGCACCACGACCAGTACCTGACGCGGTAAAGACGCAAAACGTCCGGCTCTAAAGGTGCCTTTTAAAACTTTTATGGGCTCAAAGCCGGAGAGATACAACGCTGGGTAACTACCAGCCAGCAAGCCAGTAAGTAACGTAAAACCAAGGCCTACTATCCAGAATCGAGGTACCAGCCAGGGAATAACCATCTGCTTGGCGGCAACCTCATTAAAGAGCGGTAGCGCTAGTTCAACCAGCAGTAAGGAGATGCCGAAAGCAATCAGAACGATCAGCAATGATTCGCTCAGAAACTGACTGATAAGTTGCAGGCGAATCGACCCAATGGCTTTGCGGATGCCCACTTCTTTAGCTCGTTTTTCACTACGGGCTGTGCTGAGGTTCATGAAATTGATGCAGGCCAGCAGTAGGACAAAAACGCCAATGATGCCAAACAGCCAGACAAATTGAACTTGCCCACCAATGTTTACTCCGTCTTTAAATTCCGAATACAAATGCCAATTAGACATTGGCTGGAGGAAAATCTCAGGTTTGAACTGGGCCAGGTTAGGGCTTACATTAGCCAGTTTAGCGTCTTTAATTTTGGTCGACACCTGCTCCATATCGGTATGGTCGGCAAGCTGGACGAAAATCTGAAACGAATTGTTGTCCCACTTCTCCCGTGATTTCTTCACCCAGTCGCGTATAGCCTCATTAACTTGCCAGGGAACCAGGTAATCGAGATTACTGAATTGGCTGTTGCTGGGTAGGTTCTGATAAACCCCTGTGACCTTTACTGCTATGTCGTTATCAATCTTCAGCACTTGGCCTATAGGATCACCGTGGCCAAAAAAAGTATTGGCTATTGATTCAGAGAGCATGATCGAATTAGGTTCTTGTAAGCCCGCTCGAGTGCCTTTAAGCATCTTTAGCGAAAGCATCTCTGTGGCTTCAGGCTCAATGAAGTTGCCCGCCTTCCAGAACTTCTTGGTACCAAATGACAGAATGTGGCCCTCCGTCCAGGAAGAAAGCACGATGTGCTTAAAATCACTGCCGTACTTCGTTCGCAACACATCGGCTAGCGGTACAGGAACTGCAGTGGCCGTTGATGTGCTTCCATTGATGGTCTGATTTTGCATGACCTGGGCAATGCGGTCATAATGCTCGAAAGATTTATTGAACGATAGCTCATCGTAAATCCAAAGACCTATGAGCATTGCTACGGCCATACCCACCGACAGCCCGGCAATATTGATCATCGAATAAACCTTGTTTTTAGACAGGCTTCGCAAAGCGATCTTTAAATAATTGCGGATCATATCAGGGCTTAGTAACAGAGGTTGAGGGTATTCGCTTACACTGTGCTTATGGTACGCGGCCCGCCGTTTGAGGAAGTAAGGCCGACAGAACTTGACCACTTCCAGTACGTAGAGCTGCCGGGCTTTAGCCGCACCAATTTCGGCGACTTGTTGCTCAAATTGCTCGTGCAGATCGCCTAGCAGTTCTTCCAGCAGATCGGCGGGCAGCACGCGCTTCAGTAGCCGGTCAGCCCAAGGGGGCGGCCGGCGATCCGGTGGGGTAGATGTGGGATGCTTTGCCATGACTCACGACCAGGAAGGGTTGTTAGGAATAGCGTTCCACAACTCGTTACGTACCTCCCGCATCTCGCCCAGCGTTCGCTTACCAGCCGCCGTGATGGTGAAGAAGCGTTTGCGCCGACCACCCCGGGCGGCCGTAGCCCCACCCAATTCGGAGTGAACAAAGCCTTTCTCTTCTAATCGATAGAGGGCAATGTGCACCCCGCTCAGACTAATGGTTCGTTCGGTACGTTGCTTGAGTTCGGCGGCAATGGTTACGCCGTATGCCTGCCCTTCCAGAACGGCAACGGTCAGCAGAACCAGTTCTTCAAACTCACCTAAGTAAGGTCTGCCCATGAGGTCAATGTCAGCTTTAAGTATTTACTTATTATTTGCTAAACAAATGCCTTGCCAGAGTAAGCAATGGGCTTTCATACGCATTTGAGGCCGTTTTATAGTTTATAGCGTAGTCGTGTGCTGTCCGTTAATGGACAAAGAGTCGTACGACTGCGGACAGGAAAGATGAGCAAACGTAATGCGCGAGTTCAGGAAGGTCGGAGAAGAACAAACAACGTTCGACAACAAAACCCGTAAACGCCCACAAAGCACCGCATATATCACGGTGCTTTGTGGGCGTTTACGGGTCAGCTTTTTAGATTATTCGTTTCGCAGACTTTTCACCGGGTTCATCAGTGCAGCCCGAATGCTTTGAAAACTGACGGTCAGCAACGTAATGAGCAATGCGCCCGCGCCCGTTGCGGCAAAAGTCCACCACGAGATTGTCGCGCGGTACTGGTACTGCTGCAGCCAGTCGTTCATGAAGTACCAGGCAATGGGTGAGGCAATCAGTAAGGATATGAGTACGAGCCCGACAAAGTCTTTGGAAAGCAATTGCCACAGACTGAACACCGACGCGCCCAGCACTTTGCGCACCCCAAGCTCTTTAGTACGTTGCTCCGCCATAAACGAAGCGAGTCCGAACAAACCCAGGCAAGAGATAAAAATGGCTAGTACGGCGAAGACCGTAGACAACTGGCCGATACGTTCTTCAGCGCGGAACTTCTGGTCGTACTCATCGCTGCTAAACTTATACTCAAATGGACTGCCAGGATTATATTTTTTTAAAATAGGCTCAATCCGGGCCAGAGCCTCACGGGTATTTATCTGTGGATTGAGCTTAATATGGATGAAATAAGCCCAGTCTTCTTTTAATAAAAAAATAGTTGGTTGAATTGGTTTGAAAGGTGACCCCATTACCACGTCCTTGATCACGCCAATGATTGTGTAGTTCTTGCCGTTCCACTTGATGTATTCGCCAATGGGGTCTGTCATGCCGATAAACTTAGCCGCACTTTCGTTGATGATAATGCCCAGCGAATCGGTTGAAAAGCTGCGGGAAAAATCACGACCTCGTTTAAATTGCCACCCGACCGTTTTGCCATACTCCTGGGTGATGCCAACTGTGCCAAAATCGCCTAGTTGATTTGGGTCTTTGCCTTTCCAGTCGAAGCTGGCGTCACTACTCCACACTTCTGTAGCTGGACTGGATGATTCGGCCATGTTGACTACGGCACCAGTTTGGAGCAAATCGGTGCGAATTGCGTCGTAATGTTTATACAGATCGGGGGTGTTCATCAGGACAGATAATAACCCTGTCCTGTCGAAACCTACGGGTCGATTTTTCGCGTGTTGAATCTGCTGAAAAACGATGATGGTACCAATAATAAGTGTTACGGATACGGTAAATTGGGTAACCACTAACGCCTTACGTGGCACGGATGCAAAGCGTCCGACCCGGAAGGTACCTTTAAGTGCCCTCATGGGCTGGAAGCCAGATAAGTACAACGCCGGATAGCTACCGGCCAGCAAGCCTGTAAAGAGAGTGAAGCTTAAGCAAAAGATCCAAAACAGCGGATTGCTCCATAGGATAATCGTTTTCTTGTCGGCAAGCTCGTTGAATAACGGTAGTAAAAGCTGTACCAGGAATAGCGCTACACCCAGAGCGATTACAACAACCAATAATGATTCGCTCAAAAACTGGCTGATTAACTGGCTACGTACTGATCCAACCGCTTTTCGAATGCCAACCTCTTTAGCACGCTTCTCAGAGCGGGCGGTGCTAAGGTTCATAAAATTAATGCAGGCTAACAGCAACACAAACATGCCAATGATGCTGAACAGCCACACGAACTGAATTCGCCCCCGAATTAGTACACCGTTTTCCCATTCGGAGTAGAGATGCCACTGACTCATCGGGTGTAAAAACGCCTTAGGGTCAAACCGGGCCTCCTCTTTAGCGTGTGTGACTTTGATCCGTTCGATCTTGGCCGAAACCTGATCGAAGCTAGTGTGGGGAGCAATCTGGACTAGTAGAAGAAAGGAATTGTTCCCCCAATTTGTCTCCGACCGTTTTACCCAAGCTTCGTCCTCAACGAACAATTTCCAGGGAAGGAGAAAGGATACTTCCCGAAACTCAGTGCTGTAAGGCAAATCCTCATAGACGCCAGTTACCTTAAGATAGCGCTTGTTGCCGACCTTAACGAGTTTGTTGAGGGGATCAGCATCACCAAACAGTGCTTTCGCTACTGATTCAGAAAGTAGAATAGACGTGGGGTTATCAAGTCCATTCCGGGTGCCGCTGAGCATCTTCAGCGAAAACATGTCTAGAAAGCTAGGCTCTACATAGTTACCCCGCTTTGTAAATTTGTTCATACCATAAGCCAGAATTCTTTCTTCGGTCCAGGACGATAAGGCGATATGACTGAAATAGCTACCGTACTCGTTCTGCAAAACCGCCCGCATGGGTAGAGGTGTTGCCGGAGTTGTACTGGTCGATCCGTTCCAGGTTTGATGCTGCATTACCCGTGCAATGCGGTCGTAGTTGGCGTGGTACTTGTTGTAAGACAGCTCATCCCAAACCCACAAGCCAATCAGCATCGCTACAGCCATCCCCACGCCCAAGCCTGTGATGTTAATAACCGAATAGCCTTTGTTGCGGGACAGGTTTCGGAAGGCAATCATTAAATAGTTTCGGATCATGTCCATGTTGGTAGGGTTAGGATATTCACTTTTTCTGCGTTTGATCACATAAGGCTTCACAAATCCCAGCACATCCCACCAGTAGCGCCACTTGGCGCGTCGTGCACCCACCCGCCCAAGCTGGTAAGCAAACTCTTCATGCAAATCACCTTGCAGGGTTTCCAGCAGATGCGGAGCCACGAACCATTCTAATAGACGGTCGGCGAGGGACGGAGGGGTTAGGCGGTCAGGCGATCCGGCGTTGGTTTTCATGGTGTTGGGCGTGGTACATAGGGCAGGGGTAGGACTTGGTTGTACCCTTCGCCCTCTGCCCCTAACCCTAAGCGAATTACTCGCTACGTAGTGACTTAGCTGGATCCATTAGGGCGGCTCTGATGCTCTGGAAACTGACCGTTAATAGGGCGACTAAGGTTGCCAGGGCACCGGCTAAGGCAAACATCCACCATTCAATGGTGATCTTGTACGCGAAGTTTTGCAGCCACTGGTCCATAGCGTACCAGGCAATGGGCGAGGCAATCAGTATGGCGAGCAGGACCAGCTTCAGAAAGTCTTTCGACAGCAGCGTTACCAGACTGGATACCGATGCCCCCAACACTTTACGGATACCAATCTCTTTAGTCCTGACCTCCACCGAAAACGTCATCAAACCCAGTAAACCAAGGCAGGCAACCAATAGCGTCAGGCCGGTAAAGCCATTGAACAGACGCATCAACCGTTCTTCTTTTTCGTACAGGCGGTTATACGCTTCGTCCAGGAAGTAATAATCGAACGGAACAGACGGCTGGGTTTGATTGTACAACTGACGAAGGTGATCCAGCGCCTGCATTACGTCCGTCTGAGCGCCCAGACGAACGAGCAGAAAGCCCCCCTTGGCCAAGGCTTTGCGGCTGGTGTCACTAATGACGGTCAGCAACATGGGCGACACCAACCCGCGGAGACTATGCACATGAAAGTCGGCCACAACTCCATCCGTGGGTTGATCTTTGAAGGGAGCAGGCTGTTGTATTGGATTGCCCTTAATGCCCGCTTCGTTCATCACCGTTTGGTTATACAACTGAAGTTCCTTTGTTACGGGCCTGTCCTGCCAGCCAACAGGCGGATAAATCATCCGCACCCCCATCATCGCAAAAAACGACTTGTCGACCGTCATGGCGTTCACCATCAATTGCTTTTGCGTTTTGGCCGTTTTCATGAACCAGGTCATAATCCGGTTTGTAAACAGCGCGGTGTTTGAGTACGCTACGTTGTCGGGACCGGCCCATTGCCGAACCGCATCCCGAAAAGCGGGAAACTGCCGCGTCATGTCGCTGTCAATGGTGATGCTCACTACCTGTGACCGGTTAATGCCCAGATTTTGCGTTCGCAGCAGACGCATCTGCATGAACAGTACCAGGCTGCAAATCAGCAGGGCAACGGAAGCGGTAAACTGAAGAGTTGTGAAGAATTGGCGAACCCCGGCCCCGCTTCGTGCTGAACCGATGGTGCCTTTCAGCACTTCGTTAGGCTTGAATCTGGACAGTAACAGGGCCGGATAGCCACCCGCCAATAAGGCGCAGGCCAGCCACAAACCGGCCAACAGACCCCAGTAGGTCCCCTGTTGCAGTACGCGGTTGTCCATGCGTAAATCCAGCGCCTGGTTGGCCCACGGGAACAGCACCTGTAACACCACCAGCGATAAGCCAAAAGCTATAGTCGTCGTCAGAAACGATTCTATAAAAAACTGCCCGATCAGTTCGCTGCGCTGGCTGCCAACCGCTTTTCGAATGCCTACCTCCCGAGACCGTTGGGTGGCGCGGGCGGTGGTGAGGCTAACGTAGTTGATGATCGCCAGGGCCAGAATCAACAGGACAATGGTGAGCAGAATGTAAATCGACTGTCGGGTATCTTTCGGGGCACCGCGGCTGTCGAGATGCAGGTCTGGAAGCGCTTCCAGGAAAAAACGGGCTGTCATATCGACAAAATGGATGCCCCCTTTCACCTGCTCCAGCTTCTTCTCTACCGAAGCGATGTTCGTTCCCGGCCGGAGAACCAGAAAGGTTTGCAGAAACCCGGCCGATTCATAAATGTTCTTGGCCGTAGGTCCCAGCGTAGGCATGGAACTCAGCGAAATCAATCCGTTGACCTGAATAACAGAGTGTGTTGGGTAGTCGTCGAGAACGCCGGAAACGGTCAACGGGTACTGTTTATCATACAGTAGCGTTTGCCCTAGCGGATTTCGGTCGCCATAGTATTTTTGGGCCAGTTGCCGGGTCAGAACAATCCGTCCGGGTTCGCCCAGTGCCGTTTTCGGATTGCCGTATATCAACCGAAAGCCCAGCGATGACAGGGCGGGTGTATCCGTAAATCCGATATTGCTTTCTTTAAACCGATGCTGCGGGTCGGACTGAAGCACGGGATCGCCAACGCCATCCGAAAAGCGGATAACGGCTTCCACGTCTGGAATCTGCCGTTTGGCTTCACGCCCAAAGGATTCGTGCAGGCCGGTCATAGTCACGTCGTCTCCCCCATACCTGGCGACAGACGTAATCCGGTACGTCCGGTCGGCAAACGGTTGAAAGCGGTCGTAGTGAAATTCGTGCCAGACGTAAAGCGTAATCAGCGTACTAACGGCCAGGCCAACAGTTAACCCAACGATGTTCAGGCCACTGAGGAGTTGATTTTTCCAGAGTTGTCGGAAAGCAATGATGATATGATTGCGGATCATGTCGGTGTTAGTTGGGTTTAGATTCTCGGTTCTCTCTCGCTTAATCACATAGGGCCTGACAAAGCCCAGCACATCCCGCCAGTAGCGCCACTGGGCTCGTCGAACACCCACGCGCTCAACCTGATAAGCAAACTCCTCGTGGAGGTCGCCTTGCAGGGTTTCCAGCAAGTGAGGAGCCACAAACCATTCCAGCAGGCGGTCGGCTACGCGGGGTGGGGTAGGGAGCTGGGGCTTCATGGGGTTAGGGGGCGAAGGGCTGGAGGCAATAGGCGGAGCTTGGTACTACCCTTCTCTCCATGCCCCTAGCCCCAAGCCAGTTACTCACTACGTAAGGACTTTACCGGATTTACTAAGGCCGCTTTGATACTCTGAAAGCTCACAGTCAGTAGCGCAATACCGATGGCTAATGCACCGGCCAGCGCGAATACCCACCATTCGATGTCGATGTGGTAGGCGAAGTTTTGCAACCACTGATTCATGGCATACCAGGCAAGGGGGCTGGCTACCAGGATGGCAATGCCTACCGGTTTCAAAAAATCACTGGAAAGCAAGCTTACAATACTGCCCACTGATGCCCCAAGGGCTTTCCGAACGCCAATCTCCTTGGTGCGCTGCTGGGCCGAAAAAGAAGCTAACCCAAACAAACCCAGACAAGCAATAAAAATGGCTAAACCCGCGAAAACGCTCAAAATCGTTTGCTGACGCAGGTCCGTCTGGTACATCTGGTCGAACTGCTGGTCTAAAAAATGGTACTCTAACGGATACGATTGTCGCGTTTTCGCGTACAACTGCCGAATGGTTTCGACCGTAGCCGCCGTATTCCCAGGCCTTAGTCTGATTAGGGCCGCCCGGCGGTCGTCAGTGTTGGGACTAATCACCAAGGGTTCGATGGCCTCTTTCAGGGACAGGAAATTGAAATCTTCGACTACACCAATGATGGTTCGATTTGTCTTGTCGACGATCGTGTTTTTCAACCATTTGCCGATGGCTTCGTTCGGAGTCCAGCCTAGTCTGGCAGCCGCCGTTCGATTAACCAGTACAGCCTGGGTCGAATCGGTGGGGTACTGGGCCGAAAAGTCCCGGCCCGCAATCAGCTTCAACCCCATGGTTTTTACGTAGTCGAAGTCGGCAAACTCAGTTCGGGCTTTCCAACGGTTGGGATGCGCTTCCACGTCAAACATAAGCCCGTCGAAAAAACCACCCGGCTCGCCCGACATCATTGAAACGGCCTCTATCCGGCTCTGGGCGAGCAGTTCCTGTTTATGGCTCAGAAAGAAGTTGTAGATGTCATTGTTATCGATGGGGATTACTAACGTCTGCTCTTTATTGTACCCAAGCTGTTTGTTTTTGAGATAGCTCATCTGTTGCGTACCGATGGCTGTTCCGAGCATGAGTAAGATCGAAATGCTGAACTGCACGACCACCAGTACCTGCCGTAACGAAATACCACCTGTCCCTAACTGTAATCTACCTTTTAGAGCCTGGATGGGCGAGAAGGCCGCCAGCACGAATGCCGGATAGCAGCCTGACAGGAAACCCGCTATAAGGATAATCCCAATCAGGAAGACACCAATGGGCAGCGCATAAATAGCAAGGTTCAACGGGTAACCTAAGAGTTGTTCGTAAGCCGGGAAAACTAGCGCCAGCAGCCCTATGGATAGTAGACAGGAAAGGGTTGTCAGCAGCAGCGACTCGCCAATGAACTGCCAGACCAGATGTCCTTTAATTGCGCCCAAGACTTTCCGAACGCCAATTTCTTTCGACCGCTCCACCGCCCGAACCGTCGACAGATTCATGAAATTGATGCAGGCCACCAGCAAGATGAGGACTGCAATCGATAGAAAGATGTAAACCACCCGTTTATCGCCATGTCTGGCACCGTCGAAGGCTGCCTGTTCAAAGTAGATATCCCGTAACGGCGTGAGCGATAGCGTAAAGTGAAAGCCTGATTGCTTCATGATCGACCCCATGTGTTTTTCCATAAAGCGCGGAAAATTTCGCTCTATCTGTTCTTCGCTGACGGATGGGGCAAGCTGCACATAAGTGTAAATGCCGTTATTAATCCAGTGGGTCATCCAGAGCCGATCTTTGTAGTTCTCCAGGGGAATCACTAGGTCAAAGTTCAGGTGAGAATTAGCCGGTACGTCCTGCGCAATACCGGTGACTTTTACGGGTAAATTGTTGTCAACTTTAATGATTTTACCCATCGCGTTGTCGACGCTGCCAAAGTACTTTATGGCTGTTGATTCGGTAAGCACGACACTCGCTGGTTCACGCAATACCGTAGTGGCATCGCCTTTAAGTAGCTGGAAAGAAAAGAACGTGAAAAAGTTAGAGTCAACACTAATGATTTTTCGCTCGTGGAATGATTTGTCCTGGGAAGTTACCAGCGCATCGGTCGGATTTACCCGTACAGCCTGAGTAATTTGCTCTTTAAAGTCGGTCAGCAGCGCGGGCGCATAAGGCCCTGACAAATAGGAGACGGCTATTTCTTTACCTTCATTCGGTATACCACGCATGACGCGGTAGATGGTTTTTCCATGTTTGTGGAAATTGTCGACGCTGAACTCATTCATGATGAACAGGAAGATCAGCAAACAGACCGTGATGCCCGTCGATAAACCCAGTAGATTAATAATTGAAAAGGACTTGTTGCGGGCTAGATTACGAAAAGCGATTTTAAGATAATTCCGTAGCATGTCTGAATAGGTTGGGGTTGAGTACTGATCGAATTGGTGGTAGGGCGGCATTCCAACCACCGGTTTACGTTTCATTACGTAAGGTCTGGCAAAGCCTAGCACATCCCACCAGTAGCGCCACCGGGCTCGTTGAACACCCACGCGCTCAACCTGATAAGCAAACTCCTCGTGGAGGTCGCCTTGCAGGGTTTCCAGCAGGTGCGGAGCCACAAACCATTCCAGCAGGCGGTTGGCTAAGCGGGGTGGGTGGGGAATAGGCCTGGAGTTCATAAATTGATGGCGAGTTTGGGCGTAGACGGTACGTCATTCCACAACTGCGCCCGCATTTCTTTAATGTCCTGTAATGTCCGATACCCGTAGGCCGTCACGGTGAACAGCAGCTTTCGGCGGCCACCGCGCTCGGGCGTTGGATCGCCCATGCGGGAGGCAACCATGCCTTTCTCCTGCAACCGGTGCAGCGCGGCATGGACCTGATTAAGCCGAACAGACCGATCCGTTTCCTCATTAAGCTTGTGCGTGATACCAACGCCGTATGCCTCGCCATCCATCCCGGCGACCATCAGCAGCACAATCTCCTCAAACTCGCCTAAGTAGGTTCGTTTCATCGTCGTATATTAAATCTAGTTTTGCTGAGCAAATAGATTGCCAGTAATCAAAATCGCTCGCTACGTAACAGAATGCCTGTTTTGGCTAAAATCAAGGACTGCCAGATGTCCGCTACCGGACAACCTAGTGTACGCTTCAGGACAGCTAACTAAGCGCTGAATTGCCTGGAGAACTCCCAATTTCTGCGTATCTTGAGTAGATGAAGAACGGCAAAGAGGAGTACAAAAAAGGGCGTGGGGCACAATTCAATACGACGAATCGTTTCCAGGATCAACACCTGGACGCGACCAGCATCGATGACATTCCGGATGATGATTTTCCGCAGCCAGTCCTGAAAACCAAGTACTTCGAAGAGCAGGCAAAGCAGATTATCAGTACCTCAAAAAGCCCGGACATTCCCTTTTCGGCGTCCGTAAATCCGTATCAGGGCTGCGAACATGGCTGTATTTATTGCTACGCCCGGAACACCCATGAATACTGGGGCTACTCGGCTGGATTAGATTTTGAATCCAAAATAGTAGTCAAACGTAACGCTCCGGCCCTGCTCGAGCGCCAGTTTTTATCCAGGAATTGGCAGCCTAAACCGATTCATCTTTCCGGCAATACCGACTGCTACCAGCCCGCCGAACGAACGTATCAGTTAACGCGTCGCATGCTGGCGCTTTGCCTGCAATACCGTAATCCCGTTAGCATCATTACTAAAAATGCGCTGATCCTGCGCGACAGGGATCTGTTACGTCAGCTAGCGGAACTGAATCTGGTGCACGTACTTATATCGCTCACTACGTTGAACGAAGCCTTGCGGCTAAAGATGGAGCCACGTACCGTTACCGCCGAGCAGCGCCTGCGGGTGATTCAGGCGCTTACAGAAGCGGGTGTACCGGTCGGCGTAATGACGGCTCCCATTATTCCGGGATTGAATGACCAGGAGATTCCGGCTATGATTAAAGCGGCCGCTGAACGCGGTGCTTGCTGGGCAGGCTATACAGTGGTTCGACTCAACGGCGCTGTCGGCCCGTTGTTCGAAGATTGGATACGTCAGAATTTTTCGGAGCGAGCCGATAAGGTGCTACGTCAGGTTGCCGATTGTCACGGAGGAAGCATCGGTGATTCGCGCTTTGGTACCCGAATGTCCGGAGAAGGGCAGGTCGCCGACTACATTCGGCAACTGCACCGGATGGCCTTCCACAACCACTTATCGGAGCGTTCGTTTCCGGCGCTGGACACGTCTAAGTTTCGGCGAGGTAATCAACTGAATCTGTTTGGATAGCGCAAATCCTGAGCGGATATACTAGTTGTTCAAAGCAACATGGGTAAAGAGCATATTGTCATTTCTTTATTTGACGAACAGCCTCTTTACTCTTATGAACTACTTACCTAAATTTTGGCTCTGGGGAGCACTTCTTGCCTTACCTTTTTGTTCGTTGCTGGCTCAAAACCGGCCGGAAGACAAAGCCGGGTGGAAACTGGGCGCACAGGCGTATTCGTTTCGACTGTTTTCGTTCGCCGATGCCTTACGGAAAATGGATAGCTGTGGCCTGAAATACGTGGAAGCTTTCCCCGGTCAGCCGATTGGTGGGGGCGTAAAAGGGTCGATGGATTTTATGATGGATGCCGCTACCCGTCAGGCCGTTAAGAAACTAGTCAAAGACCGAGGGCTGACCCTTGTTGCCTACGGGGTAATCAGCCCGAAGTCGCAGGAGGAATGGAACGCCTTGTTTGACTTTGCCAAAGACATGGGCATTCGCAACATCAATTCAGAGCCCACTCCCGACCAGATGGCGTACGTGCGCAAACTGGCCGATCAATACAAAATCAACGTAGCGCTGCATAATCACCCGAAACCGTCGCGGTACTGGCATCCCGATACGGTCTTGGCGGCCATTGGCGGAAGTAAATACGTGGGCGCCTGCGCCGACATTGGCCACTGGGTACGTTCGGGGCTTGACCCGGTCGAGTGCCTGAAGAAACTGAACGGCCATGTGCTGGGAATGCACTTCAAGGACGTAAAGAAAGATACGCCTGAAGCCAAATACCATGACGTTGTCTGGGGAACGGGCGACGGCAAAGTCGAAGCTGTACTTGAGGAGTTAAAACGGCAGCAGTTTAAAGGACCTATTTCGGCCGAGTACGAATATCATTGGGAAAACAACGGCCCTGAAATTGCCGAAAGCGTAAAAAACTTTCGGGAGATATACAGCCGGGTGAAGTAGCCGTTTATGTTTAATCATGAGTGGCTGACGCAGTGTCAGCCACTCATGATTAACCCATCTTTATTACTCCGTCCGCAGGCTCTCGGTCGGGTTCATCAGAGCTGCTTTCACACTCTGGAAGCTTATGGTGACCAGAGCGACCATCGTTGCCAGGATGCCAGCCAGAGCAAATACCCACCAGTCCAGATCAACCTTGTAGGCAAAGTCGTTTAACCATTGAGTGATCGCGTACCAGGCAATGGGCGTGGCAATGAAAATGGCCAGTAACACAAGCTTCAGGAAGTTAGCCGATAACAACGTAATGATGCTGGCGACCGATGCTCCAAGTACTTTCCGGATACCGATTTCTTTGGTCCGTTGTTCGGCGGTGAACATTGCTAAACCAAACAGGCCCATGCAGGAGATCAAAATAGCAATGGCTGTGGCCGTATTAACGAGCTGAGCCGTTTTCTGCTCTTTTTCGTAGAGTTTGGCAATCGATTCATCCAGAAACGAATACTCGAATTTAGTGTCGGGATACACGTCATTCCAGGTTTTTTCGAGGTTGGCCAAGATGCCTTTCATATCGCTCAACTGCCTGCCCGTGGTAGCTAACTTAACCCCAATGTTCTGCGATTGCATGGGAAGGTATCCGATAAAGACGGGGCTGATCCGTTCATGGAACGACTGTTCGTGGAAGTCGGCAACAACGCCAACGATGGGGTACTGTTTGCCTTGAAAGTCGATAAGCTGGTTCAGAGCCTCGGCCGGTTTTTTGAAACCCAGGGCCTTCAGGTACGTTTCGTTAATGACTAGTTCACGTAACGAATCGCTTTGTCGGTAGTTGCGGCCGGCCAGTAACCGAAGTTGATAGAGCGGAATGTAATTCGCGTCGCCTGCTTTGGCCGACACGTCCAGCTCAACTTCTTTTTTGCCGTGGTATTTCAGCTTGGTTACCATGTAACTGTCACCCATCGGCGGAAACCATTCCCGCGTAACGCGCTCTACGTCCGATAGCTGGCTGAGCTTCTGGGCCAGAATGTCGCTCTTGCCTAGTCGACCCGTTTGCAACGAAACGATAGCGTCGGTCGAAAAGCCCAGGTCTTTATCGCGCATAAAACTAAGCTGGCGACCTACAAACAGGGTTCCGATGGTGAAGACCATGGACACCGTAAATTGAAAAATGATCAGGCTTTTACGCAGATAACCTTTCCGATTTCCGACTAATGCCGTTTGCCCTTTAAGCGTAGTCGCAGGCTGGTAAGACGACAGAATCCAGGAGGGATACAGGCCCGAAATCAGGGCTGTAACACAGGCAATGGCGAGCAAAAATAGCCATACCTGCGGATTGGATACGGTAAGGCTTACACCCTGCGGAATAATTGATGCGAAGGCCGACAGAACCGGCTGGGTAAGTAACAACGAAATAAAAACGGCTAAAGTCGTCAGAATGAATGTTTCGCTCATGAACTGAGCGACCAGGCTGCTGCGGCTGCTGCCCAGCACTTTCCGAAGCCCTACTTCCTGCGAACGCCGGATTGATTGCGCGGTGGTCAGGTTGATAAAGTTGATGGCCGCAATCAACAGAATGAACAAGGCGACCCCCATCAGCCCATACAGCGTCGGCAAGTGTGCTTTTCTGGAGTAGTTGTCGGTGTAGTCGGCGTTGAAATGTAAGTCAGACAGAGGTTGCAGAGCCGGTACAAATTTGAAATCTCCTTTAAAATGCTGTTTGGAAAACTGCAGAAATGAAGGAGTCAACTGAGCGGCTGACATACCTTTCGGCAGTTTTACGAATGCCTGTGAGGACGACCAGTTGTCGTTCCATTCGTCGAGGTTTATATTGCCCTTCATCTGGGCACTGGCCCTGATCGTTGCGAACGAAATGAAGTCTGTGAACATAAAATCAGTCGGCTGCTCCCAGTCCTTTACAATGCCCGCGACACTGACCCGAACAGAGTCCCAATAAATAACCTCCTTGCCCAGCATTTGGTCGAGCGGTAAATCGCCGAAGTAGGTACGGGCCTTACGTTCTGACAGAACCAGTTTGAACGGCTCATTCAACGCCACGTCAGCGCTACCCGCCAGCCACTGGTACTTGAAAATCTCGAAGAACTGAGGCTCGGTCACCACAATTTCACTGTGGCTTTTACTGTCAAATCGTTTGGGCTTTTCTTTACCGGTCGGAATAAGCACGTGCGACGCAATGTTGTGAAATGCAGCTACTGTTTCCAGCCCCGGAATCTCTTCGCGGATAGCGTTTGGAACGGCGTTCGGAGCAAAACCCACCGGATGTTTTTCACTCGGAGCACCATATTGAGCCTCTCCAACCAGCCGATAAATGCGCTCTCCATCCGGATAAAACGTATTGAAACTCAATTCATGGCTGGTGATGAGATAAATCACCAGACAGGCCGTTACGCCCAGCGTAAGCCCGGATAAGTTGATTACCGCGCTGGTTTTATGCTTCTTCAGTGTACGGAAAGCAGTTTTTAGATAATTACGGATCATGGCAGGACTGAATAGAAAAGGGGATGAATACTCAGGAGATTGACGCTTCAGGGCAAATGGGCGGATGAAACCCAGTACCTCCCGGACGTATTGCCGTCGGGCGCTACGTTCGCCGAACAGGGCAGCGTTTCGACGGAAGCGCTCATGCAGATCGCCCTGCACTTCTTCCAGCAAGTACGGATCACAGAACCATTCCAGCAGCCGATCGGCCCAACGCGGTCCGACGTTTCGGGGCGGTCCCGCTCCGGCGTACCGGTCGTTTCGGGGTTGTCCTGAGTTATGCATGAGCAAACGGAATTATTCTGACTTCAAGGTTTTTACCGGATTGATCAAGGCGGCTTTCAGCGATTGCCAGCCAACCGTCAAGAACGCAATGGAAATGGCAATTAAGGCAGTCAACGCAAACACGTCGGCACCCAGGCTTATTCGGTAAGGGTAGTTTTTAAGCCATTCCTGCATGGCATAGCCAGCCGCCGGAAAAGCGAAGATGAAGGATAGCGCAACCAGTTTTAGGAAATCAGTAGAAAGCAGTTGGACGATTGTAGAAACCGACGCTCCAAGTACTTTGCGAATACCGATCTCTTTGGTACGTCGTTCGGCCGAAAGAGTAGCTAAGCCGAAGAGACCAATGCACGAAATAAAAATAGTCAGTATGGCCCCGAAGAGCATCATTTGCTTCCATTTAGCCTCCGACTCATACCGCTTTAAATTTTCCTGATCTAAGAACTTATATGAGTACGGATTCAGAGGGAACAGTTTCTTGAACGTCTTTTCAATGTATTGAAGGCTTTCCGTCTCGGTATTCGGTTTAATCTTGATGAAGGCTTTACCGTATAAGTTTGTAGGCTTCATCGTAAAAAGCTGCGATTTGATTTCTTGATTGAGTGAGGCATAGTGATGGTTTTTTACGACCCCAATCACTCTATACTTTTCTGGCTTATCGTACGAAAAGTCAACTACCTGACCAATCGGGTTTTTCCAGCCTGCTTCTTTAACGAAGCTTTCGTTGACAAGCACAGAATTGGTGGAATCACTCGGGAACTGCGCGGAAAAATTACGGCCTTTGATAATCGGAATTTTGAATGCTGGCAAGTAGGTCTCGTCTATGGTTTCATAAGCGAAGTTGATTTGCTTTTCACTATTATTGACTTTAGCAATTGTGCCCCAGAATCCTCCATTTTTTGGCGAGACATTGATGATTGTCGGGCTTTTCAGCAACTCTTCTTCCAACAAAGAAGCTTCACTTCGTTTCATTCCTGACTTCTCAAGAACTACCATATTACTGTCGTCGTACCCTAAATCTTTGTTGGTCAAATAATTGAATTGAGAATAGATGGTAAGTGTCGCAACGATCAGAGAGGAGGCCAACGCGAATTGTAAAACAACGAGGCCCTTTTGCAGATAATTCTTCCCGGACAGATTGAATCGACTGTAAAGTGTTTGAACGGGATCATAGTTAGACAGAACTATTGCTGGATAAAAACCTGCTAACAAGCCGGTGATCACGAAAAGTGTGATGTAGCCCAGTATTAACTTCAAATCGAAGAGGTAAGAAAGAGCAAGGGCTTTGTCGGAAAGCTGGTTAAACGTGGGCAGGGCCAATTGAACCAGTAATATGGCTAATATAAAAGCCGCAAAACAAAGCACGAACGATTCGCCCATAAACTGAATAATCAGCTGCCACCGACCTCCACCTACCACTTTTCGTACGCCAATCTCTTTGGCTCGCTTCAACGACCGGGCAACCGTTAGATTTATGAAATTGATGCAGGCAATCAACAGAATAAACAAGGCAATTCCCGATAGAATGTAAGAGAACATCGGATTACTGCTGTCCACTAAGCCATTATCAGCGGGTAATTCCTTGCTCAGATGCATGTCGATATAGGGCTGAAGCGCGTATTCTACTTTGTTTTTAAAGCCATATTTCTCCGCCATTTCTTTGATGCTCTCCTTGGCGTCAGCCAGGTAAATACGATTCATTTTGGCTTCAACCGCTTTGATGTTAGCATTTGGGTTTAGTACGACGAACGTGTTTAGGAAGACACTGAACCAGTTACTGTTGTTGCCCATGTCTTCTTTCGACACGGTTATGGGCATCAGCACATCGAACTTTATGGACGAGTTTTGCGGACATTTTGCCGCTACACCCGTTACGGTATAGGGCTCAAATTGATCTTCTTCTTTTAAATAAAGGACTTTGCCGAGGGCGTCGGTAGTACCAAATTGCGTTTTGGCCATTTCCTCAGAAAGCACGACCGACTTAGGTTGTCGAAGTGCTGTTTTAGAATTGCCGCTCAGCAATGGAAACGAGAAGATTTGGAAGAAAGAAGAGTCCGTTATGAACACGTCCTGGCTCTTTATCTCGTTGCCTTGCTTAATGTCTCTTCGATTAGACTGATAACGAACGAAAGACCGAATTTCGGGGACACTAGCGCTGAACTTTGGCCCCTGGAAGATACCCGTGTATGGACTGAACCTCTCAGGTGAGCCAGCCGGATTCAATTCCTGGCTCGTTATCCGGTAGATGTTCGGGTTATTGGCGTGAAACCGGTCATAGCTAACCTCGTCTTTGGTGTACAGCATGATCAGCATGGCCGCTGCCAGCCCAATACTTAACCCAATGACATTAATTGACGAGTAAACTTTGTTGTGGACCAGGGTACGGAGAGCAATTTTGAAATAGTTCTGTAGCATAGTCGTACTGAGTAAAGGGACGGACGAGTAAGGGCTGTTTGTCGGTTTGCGTTTGATGGCAAAGGGTTGGATGAAGCTGAGTACATTCCGGACGTATCGGTGTCGGGCTTTCCGTTCGCCCATCGTGGCGACGCACCGGTGAAATCGCTCGTGCAGATCGCCCTGAATCTCTTCCAGCAGGTGCGGAGCGCAGAACCATTCCAGCAGGCGGTCGGCCCAGCGGGGCGGTTCTGGTGTTTCTTGTTTGTTCCATTTGCTCATATACTAATGGCAGGCAACGTATTGGGTAGAATCGACTTCCATAACTGCTCCCGAACGGCCCGAATGTCGTGAAGCGTCCGACTGCCCAGCGCCGTAACGGTAAACAGCCGTTTCCGGCGCCCACCCCGTTCGGCCGTCGCATCGCCCATCTGGGACGTAAGCATGCCTTTCTCTTCGAGCCGGTGGAGGGCCGCATGAACGGCGCTGATACTCACCGACCGGCCCGTCTGTCGGTCTAGTTCATCGGTAATGGCAACGCCATAAGCACTTTTGTGCAAAACCGCTACGGTCAATAAAACGACTTCTTCAAACTCGCCTAAGTACGTTCGTCTCATACCAGATCTTTATCTTCAACTTTAGTAGAACAAATGCCTTGCCAAGCTAAAAAAATAGCCATACAGGCGCTTAATAGGGGTAAGGATGTATTGCGGGCGTCCGAAATCGTACACTTGCTGTCCGAAGCTGAACAATCTGAACGGAATAGGGTACTACAAGGCACGACTTCGTATTTTTGCGGTTTACTGACCAATATTGCTAACCGACACTACGCATGGCTCTTAAGACTTTAGTGAAAATATCGAATGTGACCAACCTGAGCGATGCACGCTACTGTGCCGGCATGGGCGTTGATATGCTCGGTTTCTCCATGGATAGCGACTCGCCGGAGTACGTTGAGCCGAAGAAATTTGACGAAATAAAGTCATGGGTTGCGGGTGTGCAGATTGTTGGCGAAACGACGAGTACAGACCCCGAAACGATTGAGCAACTCCTCGCTACGTACCAGCCTGATCTGTTGCAGGTCGACGAAGCGGCCCTGCTCCCGTATCTGGCTACGTACGACAAACCACTTATCCTGCGTGTCGATCTGTCGCAACTGACCCTCGACCAGCTTGATACGTTATTCCAGTCCGGTTCGTCGGGTGCTGAATACGTACTGCTCGAAAGTAAAGGGGCGCTCCACTTTGACGCCGATCTGAAAACCGCTCTTCAACGGCTAGCCAATCGCTACCCAATCCTGCTGGGAACGGGTATTTCGGTTGATAATATTCACGAACTGTTGGCTGATTTGTCGGTGCGGGGTATTGCGCTGAGTGGGGGCGATGAGGAACGGCCTGGTAATAAAGAGTTCGGTGATCTGATGGACATTCTGGAAGCCATTGAAGAAGATTAAGCCTGGCCTTACTGCGTTGAAAAGCTATTTTCATCACGCTTTAACCCACTACTATGCATTACCTACTATCATTGAAAACATACATCCATCAATAGCCGCGTCCATTCTTCCGATTCTCCTTCCACCGGTCATCACAACCTGCTACGTTTACATCGGTTTTAGACACAAAAAGCCATGAACAAACGATTAGAACGCATCACCGACGAAGCAATGATCGGGGGCGTCGCGGCCGGACTGGCCCACTATTTTGGATGGAATCGCACCATTGTGCGCCTGCTTTTTCTGATTGGTATTCCGTTGCCGGGCTTTCCAGCCTTCCTGATTTACATTATCTTGTGGATCGCTATGCCAAAGCAACCGGCCGGTGCATCCGTCAATCAATTAACCGTTTATGCTAATCCTGTTTTCTCCATGAATCCCTACAATCCTAATCAACCCGCATCGCCCGACCGCAGCATTATCGGGGGCGCTGTCCTGATCATTCTTGGTGTCTTGTTTTTGCTGGATCGCTATTTCGATATTGATTTCGGTGATTTGTGGCCGTTCTTCCTGATTGCGACCGGCTTGTGGCTCATCTTCCGCGACCGGATCAGAACGCCCTACGATTCCAATAATACCAACAACCCGGATAACTCATTATAAACCAACCGTATTCAGGATAGGGAGTAGTTCTATTTACTGCTTATCCTGGATACGGAAAAATGGACGCTGTCATGAAACGACGAAATAACGGACTGTTCTGGGGGATCTTCCTACTTACGTTTGGCGTATTATTCCTGGCCAGACGGGCCGGATGGTTAGATGCCGATTGGCACTCGCTCGTCAACTTATGGCCGGTGCTGCTTATTCTGGCTGGTATCAACCTGATTCTGGAACGGCGTGGCAATCCGGCGGCTTTCGTCACCACGGTCATGCTGGCCGTTGCAGTACCAACGACCTTGTTCGGATTCTTTGCGCGTGATCGCCATAACGAACATGGGATACACTGGAATCACGACGATGATGACAATGAAGATGACGACAATGCCGATGAAGGTGACGACAACAACGAAGACGACTATCGGGCCGAACGAGAACGCCGAGATACCGAACGCAATGAGGTGCACACTAATACGTTCAGGGAGTCGATGGATGCTGACACGCGGGAAGCCGTGTTTAAGCTGGCCGGGGGAGCCGGGCGATTCGTTGTTAGTGATCCAACTACGGAGCTAATCAAAGCCGATACCAAGCAAACGGTTGGTAATTATTCGATGACCGTCGACCGTGATCCGACCACGCGCGTTCCAACCATTGAGCTGAAGCCTTCGGAGGAGAATCAAAAGTTTGAGCTGAAAGACGGTAATTTCGAGAACCGGGTGGATATCCACCTCAATGATAAGCCGCTCTGGACGATGGACGTGGCGCTAGGTGCCGGGCAGGGCGATCTGGACTTAAGTTCATACGCCGTGAAAAGCCTAAAACTTGCCGCCGGAGCCGCCGATCTTGACCTTAAGTTAGGGGCAAAAGCCGATCAGTCGGACGTAAAGCTTGACGTTGGGGCCGCTTCAGTAACCGTACGCGTTCCAAAAGAAGTTGGTTGCCGCATCAAAAAAGACGGAGCCCTTAACATTGAACGGCTGGACGATTTTACGGACGTTGGTGGGGGAGAGTACTTGAGCCCTGGCTACGACGCAGCCAAGAAAAAAATGATTATTCGCTTTGACGGGGGTATCTCCAGCTTTAAAGTAGTACGGTATTAAATTCGGCATATAGGAGAATTGTTAGGGTTTTAACGGTTGGGTCTGACGTATTATCGTTAAATTCAACCGTTAAAACACAACCTGACAAAATAAATCTCCTGATGCGTAAAGTCTTACACTCATTAACTGTTCTGTTGCTGCTTGGCATAACGCTCGCCCAGGCGCAAACGATTCCCTCACCCAAAGAACACTTTGGCTTTTCGATCGGCGATAATTATCAGCTTGCCACCTACACACAAACGGAGGCTTATTTTAAAAAACTGGCAACCTCTGATCGAACGAAGCTCGTTGACATTGGCCCAACCGAAGAAGGTCGTCGGCAATTTATGTTAATTGTTTCGTCGCCCGCCAACATCAAAAAGTTAAGCCGTTACCAGGAGATTTCCCAAAAAATGGCTCGCGCCGAGAACCTGACCGATGAGCAGGCGCGCGCCCTGGCCGACGAAGGCAAAGCAATCGTCTGGATCGATGGCGGACTGCACGCTACCGAAACCGTTGGCACCCATCAACTTATTGAAACCGCCTGGCAGTTAGTAAGCCGGAAAGACCCCGAAACACTACGTATTCTCGATCAGGTTGTTATCCTGCTGACCCATGCCAATCCCGATGGGCAGGAGATCGTGACCAACTGGTACATGCGCAACGAAAAGCCCGAAAAACGGTCGCTCGAAAACTTACCTCGCCTGTACGAAAAATATGCGGGTCACGATAACAACCGCGATTTCTTCATCATGAACCTGAAGGAATCACAGAATATCGGCCGTCAGTTATTTGTCGAGTGGATTCCGCAGATTATGTATAACCACCACCAGCGCGGTCCGGCCGGGTCGGTACTCGCTGGTCCGCCGTATCGCGATCCGTTCAACTACGTGTTCGACCCCCTGATGATTACCGGTATCGATGCGCTGGGTGCGGCCATGTATAACCGGCTCAACGCGGAAAATAAACCCGGCTTTACCCGCTTGAACGGCGCCAGCTTCTCGACCTGGTACAATGGTGGCTTGCGAACGACAACGCATTTCCACAACATGATAGGTTTGTTGACGGAGATTATTGGCGGCCCAACACCGGAAGAGGTGCCCCTAGTACCGCAGCGACTGATTCCCAATGGTGCTACGCCGAATCCGGTTACACCCCAAAAATGGACGTTCAAGCAGTCGATAGACTACTCGCTTTCGCTGAACTATGCGGTGCTGGATTATGCCGCTCGTCATCATGATGAGCTGTTGTTCAACATTTACCGGATGGGTAAAAACTCTATTGAGCGGGGCAGTAAAGACTACTGGATGTTATCGCCCAAGCGGGTAGATGCCATCAATCAGGCGTACAGAAACGACCAGAAAAAGCCGGGGACGACAGAAGCCGGGAACACCGCTGCCAGCGATCCAATGGGCTGGGCGAACCGAAACAGTGGGATGCCGGTCAAATATTTTGATTCTGTGATGAAAGCCCCGGTCCTGCGCGACCCGCGTGGCTACATTGTTCCCGCCGATCAGGCCGATTTTCCAACGGCCGTTACGTTCATCAATGCGTTAATCAAGACTGGGCTAGTTGTTCACAAAGCTACCGCCGATTTTACCGTGGCGGGCAAGAAATACCCGGCCGGGTCGTACGTAGTAAAAACGAACCAGGCGTTCCGGCCTCACCTGCTCGACATGTTTGAGCCGCAGGATCACCCGAACGATTTCCAATACCCAGGTGGCCCGCCGATTCGGCCATACGACGCGGCTGGCTGGACGCTGGCGTATCAGATGGGCGTGCGGTTCGATCGTTTACTGGACGACTTTGAGGGGCCGTTCCAACGGATTCCGTACGGTGAACTGCAATCGCCCAAAGGAAGTATTAAAGCAAGCTCGTCGGTGGCTGGGTACGTCTTAACTCCCCGATCAAACTATGCGTTTACGGTCACCAATGACCTCATGAAAGCGGGTGTAGATGTGTACCGGGTAACGTCTGGTGGCAAAGGCAGTGTGGAGACCGGCTCTTTCTTCGTACCGGCCGGGGCAAAGGCAAAGTCAGTCCTTGAAAAATCAGCGGGTGATACCGGACTCGAAATTGCGGGTGTAGCGCAGCGCCCCGCTGCCATGACCCGGATTGCGCCGTTACGTATCGGATTATGGGATACCTACGGCGGCTCAATGCCATCGGGTTGGGTACGTTGGTTGATGGAGCAGTATCATTTCTCCGCACAGGTAATCTACCCGCAAGACATCGATGCGGGTGATCTGCGTAAGAAATATGATGTAATCGTTTTCGTAACGCGGGCCATTCCGCCAGTGAGTAGCCAGGATAATAGTGAACGTGGCTTTGGGGGTCGGGAACCGAAGGTTGACGAAACGCCCGCCGAGTATCGTCCGTGGCTCGGTAAGATTACGGCTGACAAATCGATTCCGCAGCTCAAGCAGTTCATGGAAGCGGGCGGCTCCGTGGTTACGATTGGATCAAGCACGAATCTAGCGTATCATCTGGGATTGCCGGTAAAGAACGCGTTAGTTGAGATGACAAATACAGGGCAGACGCGTCCGCTGGCTAGTGAGAAGTATTACGTTCCGGGCAGCATTCTGCGCCTGAGCGTCGATTCGACCAATCAGGCCGCCTGGGGAATGCCCGCGCAGAGCGATGTGTATTTCGAGGCTAGTCCCGTGTTCAAGCTGGCTCCCGACGCCATTGCTACGGGTCGCGTAAAACCATTGGCCTGGTTTTCCAGCGATAAACCGTTACGTAGTGGTTGGGCCTGGGGCCAGTCATATCTACAGGATGGCGTAGCGGCTTTTGTCGCCCCGGTAGGAGCAGGCAAGCTGTATGCGTTTGGACCTGAAATTACGTTCCGGGCTCAATCGCACGGTACGTTCAAATTCTTATTCAATCAACTCTATACCAACGCAACGGCGAAGGTATTGGCAACCGAAAGTGAATAGATTTGCAGTACGCACAAAAAAGGTCGGCTCACTAGGGGCCGACCTTTTTTGTGCGTAGTTCAGTATGTTAGTTACTTTGGTTGTTGAGCCGATTCATGAGCACCCGATTGAAATCCCGTTCGGTCTTATACAACTCATTGAGCTGAGCCGGGCTGATTACTTTCAGAAACCTACCCATGTATTCTTCATCTAAATCGGCTAACTTTTGCTTCGTTGCGTTAATCTCGCGCAAACCGTCTACCAGTTGGTTGTTGTTCAGGTTGTTCCGTGATGGTTCGTTGCCTAATTGACGAATGCGCCGATTTAGCTCATGCTTTTTGCCATTATACTCGTTATAAACCGCCCAGAACTGCGGAGCCTGGTCCGTGGTCAGGTTGAGCCGGTTGGTGATCATGGCAATCTTCGCTGATTCTATCTTCTGGCGTCCACTGGGGTCTTGTGCAACGCTTACCTGAGCGAGTAACACAAACCCAATAAGCCAACTAATCCATGCCTTTCTCATCGTGGTAAAGTTAACCATTCGTAAAATCAGGAGCCAAGGTTTTCAGTTTCTGGTAAACCCTGCTCGTCAATAAATTGCTGAATGTCGGCGGGCTGGACGTTCAGAAAGTCAATCGCCGTTGTATCACTGCCGAAGGTCGAACGAATCTGTTGGCTATCGGCCAGTTCGTATGGGTCAACCCCCTGCTCATCGAGGTAAGCCGCAATTACCTCATTACTCACACCGCTCAACGCTTCGCTACCCAGCGACTCCTGCCGTTTAGGCAGCGTTTGCCAGATCAGTACGGCAATCAGGCTTGCTCCAGCCATAGAGACTGCCGTACGCTGCCACGACCAGCTGATGCTAAACGCTGGTTTCGGCTTACGGGTTACGCGAGTTTGTACCCGCGATGGTAAAGCATCGAAATAACCATCGGGCACCGAGAACGGCTGCTGCCGTAGCGGATGCTCGGGGGGAAGTTCATCAAGCCGAAAGACGTTTTTCTCGTTCATTGTATGCGTGTGTACAAGTCACACAATTTAGTTGCTGTTTCTAGATTTGACAGCCCGGAAGGGGTGAGGTTTAATCGTCGGTACCAGAATTGTTGAGATAATCTTCAATTTTTTTGACGGCAAGGTGATAGGATGCTTTTAACGCCCCCACGGATGTACCGGTAATCTCTGAAATTTCTTCGTACTTCATATCGTCGAAGTATTTCATATTGAATACCAGCCGCTGCTTATCCGGTAACTTGAGCAAAGCTTTTTGTAATTTGAGCTGCACCTCTTCGCCACTCGGATCATTGCCCGACGTAACGTAGTCAGCGTTACTTTCCAGCTTCTCCATCAACTCACCTTCTACGTCGCCAATAGGCAGAAAAAAACGTCGGCGTTTTTTGTTAAGGAAGTTCAGGCATTCATTGGTGGCAATACGGTATATCCACGTATATAACTGACTATCACCCCGAAACTGTTCCAGACTATTCCAGACTTTTATGAACGTCTCCTGCACCAAATCATCGGCGTCATCGTGGTCGATGACCATCTTGCGGATATGCCAATAAATTTTCTGCTGATACTGTCGCACCAGCAGATTAAAGGCATAGTTCCGGCTCGATGGATCGCGGTATTTAGCGAGGAGTTCTGCGTCAGTCATTCTTTATTTAGTAGTTAGAAGTGAGGAGCGAGAAGTGAGAATTTTGCTGGATCACCGAACAAAAACATTCTCACTTCTCACTTCTCGCTCCTGACTACTTTATTTTCTAGCCATTACTTTTTTCACCTGCTCAACAATTTTGTCAGCGGTGAGGCCATATTTCTTCATCAGTTCGTCGGGCGTAGCACTCTCGCCGAACGTATCGTGCACACCAACGTATTCAATCGGTGCGGGGTAGTTGCGAGCTAGTACCTGTGCTACGCTATCGCCCAGGCCACCATTGATCATGTGCTCTTCGGCCGATACCGCGCAACCCGTTTTCTTCACCGACGCCAAGATGGCTTCTTCATCTAACGGTTTGATGGTGTGAATATTGATAATGTCGGCTTCAATACCTTCTGCCGACAGGATTTCACCGGCTTTTATGGCTTCCCAAACCAGGTGGCCTGTGCAGAAAATAGACACTGCATCGCCTTCGTTGACATGCCATGCTTTACCAATCTCGAACTTCTGGTCCGCTGGCGTAAACACGGGAATGACCGGACGGCCAAACCGCAGATAAACCGGCCCTTCGTGATCGGCAATGGCGATGGTTGCGGCTTTGGTCTGGTTGTAATCGCATGGATTAATAACCGTCATGTTCGGCAGCATTTTCATCATGCCCAAATCTTCCAGAATCTGGTGCGTCGCGCCATCTTCGCCTAGTGTTAAACCCGCGTGCGAAGCGCAGATTTTAACGTTCTTGTTGGAGTAGGCAACCGACTGGCGAATCTGATCGTATACGCGGCCCGTCGCGAAGTTCGCGAACGTAGTGGCATACGGAATTTTACCGCCGATGGTCAATCCGGCCGAAACGCCGATCATGTTTGCTTCAGCGATACCGCACTGAATAAACCGGTCGGGGTTATCTTTAATAAAGGCTTCCAGTTTGAGCGAACCAGCCAGATCAGCCGTCAGCGCAACAACGTTTGGGTGCGTTTTGCCCAGTTCGGCAATACCAGCGCCAAAACCTGAACGAGTGTCTTTCTTGTCAGTGTATTCGTATTTTTTCATGATTAGAGTCAGTGAGTAGTTTAATAATCCGTTACGCCAACCGATAAGGGTAGACCATTCAACGCTTGTTGTAATTGCTCAGCATTGGGGGCGGTACCGTGCCATTTGTAGTTGCCGACCATGTAGTCGACGCCAAAGCCCATTTCGGTGTGCATCAGAATCAGCGTGGGTACGTCTGGGTTTTCCTGCGCTTTCTTCAGCGTCCGGATTACTTCGGCCATGTCGTTGCCTTCCATCGTTTCGACGAACCAGCCGAACGCGCGGTATTTCTCACCCAGGTCGCGGTTGCTGTTTACGTTATCCGTAGTGCCGTCGATCTGCGCGTGGTTCAGGTCAATGATGGCAGTCAGGTTACCAAGCTTTTTGTTGGGGGCAAACTGAGCGGCTTCCCAAATCTGGCCTTCCTGCTGCTCGCCGTCACCCATCAATACGTATACATGCTTATCGTCGCCGTTGAGCTTTTTGGCGTAAGCAGCTCCACAAGCGACTGATAGACCCTGTCCCAGCGAGCCCGATGCGATACGTACGCCCGGTAGGTGCTCGGCGGTGGTTGGGTGCCCTTGCAGACGGCTGTCCAGTTTACGGAACGTCGCTAACTCTTCGAGTGGGAAATAACCGGCGCGCGCCAGTACTGAATACCAGACGGGCGAAATGTGGCCGTTCGACAGAAAGAAAAGGTCTTCATCGTGACCGTCCATCTCAAAAATGGGATTGCCATTTTCGTCCTGCTTCCGGCGCATGATGTCAAAATAAAGCGCAACGAAGAAATCGGTGCACCCCAGTGAACCACCGGGGTGACCTGAGTTAACGGCCGCAACCATGCGGAGAATGTCGCGCCGAACGGCGGTGGCAATACCTTCGAGTTTTTCGAGTTCCATATATTTATTGGTCATTAAATTGGCACTTGTTGTCATTGTCTATCATTCGTCGTTCCGGGTTAAAACAAGAGATGAGTCTAACGACCACAAATGACGGCTATTTCAAGATTTGTTCTGCGTGTTTTTTGGTGTCCACTTTACCGATAACGTCGGTAATAATCCCGTTTTCATCAATCAGGAACGTGGTTCGAACGGTACCCATGTACTTGCGGCCGTACATCGACTTTTCCTGCCATATCCCATAGGCTTCTACAAGCTGCTTATCTGTATCGGCGATGAGCGTAAACGGTAGATCGTGCTTTTTGATAAACTTATGGTGTGAGGTTTGGTTATCGATGCTTACGCCGAGCACTTCGTAACCGGCGGCCCTGAGTTCGGCGTAATGATCCCGTAAGCTACACGCCTGGGCTGTGCAGCCTGACGTATCATCTTTGGGGTAAAAATACAGCACCACCTTTTTACCGCGATAGTCAGACAGCTTAATGGGGTGGCCATGCTGATCAGTACTGGTAAAGTCAGGGGCTGCATCGCCAATGGATAGACTCATAGAGTTGATCGTTTGCGGTTGTTGAGGTCAGTGTTTCGGGTAACTGTTAAGACCTTCTCGTTATCTTCTTTTCCGGCGTTTGGGCGTGGTCTTTCGCACAACGGGCCGTGGTTCGGCAATGGTTGCTGTGTCGGAGCCAATATTGCCTGACCGGTCTTTCACCTGCACAATCACTTCGGCCCCGGTTTCAAACGGTTGCTCAGGGTCGAGCTTATCCGACCAGAGTAGCGCACGCTTATAATCATACTGCATCAGCACCCACTCGCCGTTGACCAACGCCCGAAACTGCGCAATCCCCGACAGATCGTCACGAATTCGGGCCGAGATACCAGCAGGGGTCGCCGACAGAATCTCAACGGTTGGTGGATTAACGTCCGTCAGGAGTTGAAACTTGCCCAGCGACCGCGTCTTAAACTCAATCTGTCCTTTGTTCCAGGTGCCACCCAGGAAACTCTCGCGTCCACCACTCGTCCAGTACGCTTTTGTTCGCATCGTGTCGATCGCAATCGGATAGTTTGGTTTATACTGTACCGTCAGGTAATCGTTGAGCGGAATCGTTGGCTGATTGATTTCTAAGCCACCCCCTGGTACCGACCGCATGGCCAGGTGCAACGTATCGAACAGCGTTCTGGGGCCAAATGCCAATCGGGTATTCCCGTCTACAAACACTTCGCTCCGGCCCGGTACGATGCGTTTCTTGAAATTCGTACGAACCACTCCGCGCCCGAACTGCACCGAATCCGGCAATGTCTGGCGCAAATCTATGAGATAAACCGCTTGGTTGTTACGTACGTAGCTAATCGGTTGCTCAACAACCGTTCGGCCTGAGTACAGTTTGGCCATTGGTGGATTACTCAGCGAGACATTCCGGACCGTTAGCTTCAGGACGTTTTCATCGGTCGTGATGGTCGCCGTAGGTAGAGCCTTAACGGATTCCTCAGGGGCTTCATCAGCATACCGATCATTGGCCGCTATCGAATCGCTAC
Organism: Spirosoma knui; assembly: GCF_054780635.1. NCBI lineage: Bacteria > Pseudomonadati > Bacteroidota > Cytophagia > Cytophagales > Cytophagaceae > Spirosoma > Spirosoma knui. The sequence goes on from NZ_BAAGVY010000002.1 coordinate 261,725, forward strand.
GTAACCCGTCGGCTTGCGGCAACTCGGGCAGAATCGTAAAGGTGAGCCTAGCCGCGTGATCATACGCATCGAAAAGCGTCAGGGTAACCTCATGCGGTTTACCATCGAGCAACGGCAATCGTCCCCGGTAGGCTGCATTACTCGGCAGCTTATACAGATTCAATACGTTGCCATCGGCAATATACGCCCGGTGGTAACGCTGGCCAGTCATCTGCTCCACTTCGTAGTTTTCGTGGACGTTCATGAAGCGGGTCAACTCGTTGGGAAAGCTGTTCATATTGTAGGCGAACACTTCCCGACCATCGAGCCGGATTTCCAGGCAGCTGATGCCGTTTCGGTACGGTGACCCGCTGGTTTTGTCGTAACCGAGCACCTCCAGACCAATCAGCCCCGAGGCTGTAATGGGCTGCGTAATGACATACGAGCCATCAGCCCGCCGTACCGGCACGTAACTGACGCGCTGATATTCGCCGTTGACGCGTGACGTAGGCGTCATCGTCTTTAACGCAATTCGCTCAAAATACGGCGGTACGTCGTCCTGAAGTTCAGAAAAGCCATAGAGGAGCGGATTGATGAGGTTGTCGTTGGCATCGCGAACCTCAAAGTGAAGGTGCGGACCACCCGAACCCCCGGTATTACCCGAAGCAGCCACTACGTCCCCTTTTTTTACCGGAAACTGATTCGGTGCAGGACGAAGATCAATCTCAAACGTTTTCTTCTCGTACTGCTGCTCACGAAGAAACGTTCCAAGCGTATCCTTGAGGGTTTTCAGGTGCCCGTAAACGGTTGTCAGGCCGTTGGGGTGCTTAATAAAAATGACGTTGCCGTAGCCACCCGTAAAAACGGCAATGCGCGATACGTACCCATCAGCAGCCGCATGCACATCCAGTCCTTCGCGTCCGCCGGTCCGGATGTCCAGCCCCGCGTGAAAATGGTTTGCGCGCAGATCGCCCATTCCACCCGACAGCGAATTGGCCGAACCTGGCATGATTGGAAACATGAAATAGCCGACGTTCGGTTGAATCAGCAGGTTCGCTGACGCTTTAGGCAGATTGGGCATCGTCTGGCTCACGGCTATGCCGAGGCCGACTAATATACCTAGCGCCTGGTAGATCAGAAACTGTCTCAAAGGCGGAAAAGAAACCTTCATTTTACGTCAAACGTGAGCATCGGCCGATCTTCAATATAAGCTGTCAGGCGGTCGCCGATCTGTACGGGGCCAACTCCTTTCGGCGTACCCGTAAAGAGGATGTCGCCCTGCTGCAGCATAAAGTATCTGGATACAAATGCGATCAGGTAATCAATTTTAAAGAGCATCAGGCTGGTGTTGCCCTGTTGGCGGGTCTCATCATTTACGTCGAGCCGGAAGTTCAGATTTTGCAGGTCCGGGAAGTCCGTCTTGGGCACGAACCCCGAAATAGGAGCCGAGCCGTTGAATCCTTTGGCTAATTCCCAGGGCAGACCTTTCGCTTTCAGCTTACTCTGAATATCGCGGGCCGTAAAGTCGATTCCGATTCCGATCTCGTCGTAATATTTATGCGCAAATTTTTCGTCGATATTCTTGCCAACCCGATTGATCTTCACCAGAATTTCGACTTCATGATGCACATCGGCCGAAAAACTTGGGTAAAAAAACGGCTCGTTCCTCAGCGGAATGGCCGTTTCGGGTTTCATGAAAATAACCGGATCGTCGGGCTGTTCGTTATTAAGCTCTTTAATGTGTTCGACGTAATTGCGGCCAACGCAGATAAGTTTCATGCGGTAAAAATTAGTAAGGTGTCAGCAGCGTCTCAGTTGGTCTATGCATAGCGCAAATAACGTAGCGACTATACCGACTGAGAATAAACTGACCTTTTAAACTATTCGAAATGCCGCAAATCTAAGCACTAAAGAGGGGCTGACCACGCCCGTTCGGAAATAATCTGAACAAATCAGATACCTTACGGGTCATATACCGTCAGAAGAAACCATTCAACAAAAACACAAAAAGATGAGAAAGGCATTATATGGTATGCTGGTACTAGTCGGTTTAGTGACCGCCTGCGCTCGAGTGCCGCTAACGGGTCGCCGACAATTGCTGCTGGTGCCCAGCGATCAGATGCTGGCGCTGAGTAATCAGCAGTATAAGCAGTTTATTGATACGAGCCGGGTTATTAATTCCGGCGACGCCGAAATGGTTCGACGCGTAGGTGCCCGTATTCGTCAGGCGGTTGAGCAGTATCTGAACTCAAACAACCAAAGCAACCGATTGGAAGGCTTCAACTGGGAATATAATCTGGTGCAAAGCCCGGAGGTTAACGCCTGGTGTATGCCCGGTGGTAAAATCGTGGTGTACTCGGGCATATTACCTTACACCCAGAACGAAGCGGGGCTGGCTACCGTAATGGGGCATGAGGTCTCGCACGCGATTGCCGAACACGGGAACGAGCGCATGAGCGAAAGCCTGGTGGCAAACGGCTTAATGCAGGTAGGACAGGCGTATCTGGGCTCACGGGCACAGCAGAGTTCAACCACCAGGGCCTTGTTGATGCAGGCGGTTGGTGCTGGTATTCCGGTTGCCTATCAGGTTGGCCGGGCGTTGCCTCACAGCCGGAGTCAGGAGTCGGAAGCGGATCACCTGGGGCTAATTTTCATGGCTATGGCTGGATATAATCCGCAGGAAGCTATTAACTTCTGGTCGCGTATGGCTAAAGCCAGCGCTGGAAAGGCCCCCGCTGAGTTTTTATCGAGTCACCCCTCTGATCAACGCCGTATCAGCGACTTGCAGAAACTGATTCCCGATGCGATGAAGTATTACAACCGCCGGAACAGTTAATGCGGCAGCAAGCGTAAAACCAAAAAGCCGGGGCACACACCCCGGCTTTTTATGTTTTATAGGAAACGCCTTATGCAACCTCTTTCAGTACCTGCTCTACTTTTTCGGCGGCTTCTTTCAACAACACGGCTGAATATACTTTTAGACCAGATTCGTCGATGATGCGGGCGCCTTCTTCGGCATTTGTGCCCTGCAAACGAACGATGATCGGTATGTTGATGTCGCCAATGGCTTTGTAAGCTTCCACAACGCCCGTAGCCACGCGGTCGCAACGCACAATACCACCGAAGATGTTGATCAGAATGGCTTTTACGTTTGGATCTTTCAGGATAATCCGGAAACCTGCTTCAACCGTCTTGGCATTCGCTCCACCACCGACATCAAGGAAGTTGGCAGGTTCGCCACCCGACAGTTTGATAATGTCCATAGTCGCCATCGCCAGACCCGCGCCGTTTACCATACAGCCTACGTTGCCATCGAGCTTTACGTAGTTCAGGTCGTTGGCACTGGCTTCAACTTCGAGGAGATCTTCTTCAGAAATATCGCGGAGGTTCGCTAAATCCGGATGACGGTACAAGGCATTATCATCCAGATTTACTTTAGCATCAACCGCCAGGATCTTGTTGTCCGATGTTTTAAGAACCGGGTTGATTTCGAACATGGAAGCATCCGTATCGACGTACGCTTTATACAGCGACGTAACGAATTTTACCATTTCTTTGAAGGCTTCACCTTCTAGTCCCAGACCGAAGGCTACTTTACGAGCCTGGAAGGGCTGCAAGCCGACCGCAGGGTCGATCCATTCTTTTACGATTTTTTCGGGCGTCTTCTCGGCCACTTCTTCAATGTCCATACCACCTTCGGTGCTGGCCATGATGACGTTACAAGCCTTCGTACGATCGAGCAGGATGCTGATGTACATTTCTTTCGGCTCGGATGCGCCGGGGTAGAATACGTCCTGAGCAACCAGTACCTTATTCACCTTCTTACCTTCAGGACCGGTTTGGTGGGTTACGAGTACGTTACCGATCAGATTCTTAGCAATGTCGCGTACATCGTCGACAGATTTGGCAAGGGCGACACCCCGCTGTTCGGAGCCAACAATTTTCCCTTTACCGCGTCCACCCGCATGGATCTGGGATTTAACGACGACAAACTTTGAACCGGACTGCGCCATGATCTGCTTGGCAGCTTCGACGGCTTTTTCGGGCGATTCGGCAACAATGCCTTCCTGAATCCGGACGCCGTATTTTTTCAGAATTTCTTTACCCTGATACTCGTGTATATTCATGACAACTGCAACAAGGAGAGTTGGAAATCGTATTTTTGGCGGCAAATTAGTACGAAATGATGAATGATGAGCGATAAATAACAAACTGATGTCGGTTGTGGCATCGTTTGTAGTCTCCATCGTTTATCGTTTATCACTCATTACTATTAGAAATGCCCCTGCTACAAACGCTAGACCTGCATCGAAACTACGGTGAATTGCCGGTTCTTAAAGGAATAAATTTAACCATTGAATCGGGCGAAGTGGTATCAATTGTCGGTGCGTCGGGTGCTGGTAAAACCACGTTACTCCAAATCCTGGGCACGCTCGACCGGCCCGATTCGGGCGAACTGCACATTACTGGGCAGAATGTTTTCACGCTAAACGACCGACAGTTAGCCCGTTTTCGGAATGAGCGTATTGGCTTTGTTTTTCAGTTCAATAACCTACTCCCTGAATTTACGGCGCTTGAAAATGTTTGTCTGCCTGGGTTTATAGCCGGTAAGGACGAAAAAGCCGTTCGAGAGCGGGCCCAGTCCCTGCTTTCCATGCTGGGTTTGCGTGATCGGATGAGCCATTTACCTTCGCAGATGTCAGGTGGTGAGCAGCAGCGGACAGCCGTTGCCCGAGCCTTAATCAATGAACCAGCTATTGTGTTCGCTGATGAACCCAGTGGCAATCTGGATTCACGTAACGCCGAGGAACTCCACCAGTTGTTCTTTCGCTTACGAAGTGAACTCGGTCAAACGTTTATAATCGTAACCCATAATGAAGCATTAGCGGCTTTGGCCGATAGAATTGTCACGATTCGGGATGGTCTACTTTTTACTTAATTTGCGTAAAACTATTGATAGTATTCTACTATGTATGTAGAGACTTGAGAGTTGATTTAATAAGTATATCTACTTAAAAACGTTGTGAAAGTAATCTTCTGATAAGTAGTTAATAGGCTGATAAACAGAGCTGTAAAGAATTGTTAAAAAATTATTTTAGGAAAAAGAATCAATAATTATTATTTTTGTTTTATAATTGTGTCGAAAAGAAAAGTTTTTCATAACGTTGAGTAAATCAGAAAGCCAAGAGAGTATCTCGCTTGGCTTTTTTGTTGCCCTATAGCGAGGGTTTTACTGCCTCGCTCGATGCCTTAGCCTCTGTTACAATACCTATCAGCTTTTTCCCAGCGAGTCTATTCTTCAAGGATTTTACAGAATATAAGAACCAACCTAGTAAGGTTGGTTTGTTGCGTTATACATTTGCCATTATAGTAAGCTTAATTAGAATCTTACAATACATCACAAACAGAAACGGCCCACAGTCATTAGACTGTGGGCCGTTTCTATAAACTGGGTAGGGGCAATGATTACATCATGCCACCCATGCCGCCACCGCCGTGCATACCGGCACCAGCGCCAGCCGGAGCTTCTTCTGGTTCGTCAGCGATTACACACTCAGTCGTCAGCAACAGACCTGCGATCGACGCTGCGTTCTCAAGAGCAAGACGGGTTACTTTTTTCGGGTCAATGATACCGGCTGCGAACAGATCTTCGAACGTATCGTTCTTTGCGTTATAGCCGAAACCACCGTCGCCATCTTTCACCTTGTTCACAACAACCGAACCTTCGCCACCGGCGTTAGCTACGATCGTGCGTAGTGGTGATTCGAGAGCCTGACGGATGATGTTGATACCGGTTTTCTCGTCTTCGTTGATCGAGCTAACACCATCCAGCGCTGGGATAGCGCGGATCAGCGCGATACCACCACCCGTCACGATACCTTCTTCAACGGCAGCGCGGGTTGCATGCAGCGCATCGTCAACACGGTCTTTCTTTTCTTTCATTTCTACTTCGGTAGCAGCACCGATGTAGAGGATAGCCACACCACCCGACAGTTTGGCCAGACGCTCCTGCAATTTCTCGCGGTCGTAATCTGACGTCGTGTTCTCGATCTGGGCTTTGATTTGGTTAACACGACCGGTGATGTCGTCTTTCTGACCAACACCGTTTACGATGGTCGTGTTGTCTTTGTCGATCAGGATTTTTTCGCACTGACCCAGGTAATCGATCGAAGCGTTTTCGAGTTTGAAGCCACGCTCTTCGCTGATGACCTGACCACCGGTCAGGATAGCGATGTCTTCCAGCATAGCTTTCCGGCGATCACCAAAGCCCGGAGCCTTCACGGCGGCAACTTTCAGCGCACCCCGGATTTTGTTAACAACCAGCGTAGCCAGTGCTTCACCGTCAACGTCTTCAGCGATGATCAGCAGCGGACGGCCGGTTTGAGCAACCTGCTCCAGAACTGGAAGCAGTTCTTTCATCGACGACACTTTCTTTTCCGAGATCAGGATGAACGGACGATCCAGTTCAGCTTCCATTTTCTCGGTGTTCGTTACGAAGTAAGGAGACAGGTAACCCCGGTCGAACTGCATACCTTCAACGGTTTTAACTTCCGTTTCAGTACCGCGTGCTTCTTCAACCGTAATAACACCTTCTTTACCCACTTTCTTCATGGCTTCGGCAATCATGGTACCGATTTCTTCGTCGTGGTTAGCCGAAATAGTAGCTACCTGCGCGATTTTACCGAAATCGTCACCAACCGTTTGTGCCTGCTCCGACAGATTAGCCGTAACCGCCTGAACGGCTTTATCGATACCCCGTTTCAGGTCCATTGGGTTTGCACCAGCCGCTACGTTCTTAGCGCCGATCGAGTAGATCGCCTGGGCCAGAACGGTTGCAGTTGTGGTACCATCACCAGCTGAATCAGCCGTTTTCGACGCTACCTCTTTCACTAACTGAGCACCCATGTTTTCCATGGCGTCCTTCAGTTCAATTTCTTTAGCGACCGTCACACCATCTTTCGTGATAGCAGGCGAGCCGAATTTTTTGTCAAGGATAACGTTCCGGCCTTTAGGACCCAGGGTTACTTTTACGGCATCTGCCAGGGTATCGACACCCTTCTTGATACGCTCACGCGCTTCGGTATCGAAGAAAATTTTCTTAGCCATTGTACTGTTAATCGTTTTGGATTACAAAAAACGTTTGCTTACGTAATGTGAGCAATGAAAATTAGATAATCGCGAAAATGTCAGATTCGCGCATGATGAGATACTCTTTGCCGTCAACGGTGATTTCCGTACCAGCATATTTGCCATAGAGTACCGTATCGCCAACCTGTACTGTCAGCGGCTCATCTTTCTTGCCTGCACCAACGGCCACGACCGTACCGCGCTGGGGTTTTTCTTTTGCCGTGTCAGGGATAATGATCCCGAACGAGGTTTTTTCTTCGGCCGGAGCTGCTTCTACCAGCACCCGGTCAGCCAGCGGTTTCACGTTCACTTTAACGCTTTCCGTTTCTGCTACCATGATAATGAGTTGATTAAGGTTACTATTTATTTGTGTACTATGATTACACGACACGTTCGGCTTGCCAATTACTGTGCCAACCTAAAAAACTGTCAAATTTTCAGGATATTCACTGACAGTCTGCCACTCCTTCTTTTCATGATTGTTTATTCGGGAGAAAGAACAATTTCACTGAATAACATTTGGCAACTCTGCTTAAATTGATTAGTTTAAGTCTATTATACGCTGACAGAGCGCTGTTTTAGAGTCTATGAAAAAATTGCAGTCTGATTGGTTTACGCAAAATTGGCTTGACGCCGAATACCAGAAATATGTCGTGATGGCATACTTGCAGGCCGTCCGGCAAAATTTTGAACATGACAAACTTTGCCCTGATCTGCCCGAACTTCGTACCCACTACGATGCTGGCGTCCGTTTTTCGAGGGGCAAAGGTACGTTAAATGCCGCGTTTCCCAAGCGGATAAGTGGTGTGACCGGACCCCCTCCCCGGATTGAGTATAAATCCGAGGTAACGGACGATGAATTTATGTCGGAAGTCGACGAGATTATGAACTTCGCCTTACCTCGTTTTCAGGCAATGCTCACGGAAGGGCAGCAACGTTGGACCGATATTGCCGGATCGCTAACGCTGGCCCCCATCGGTCTGATGCCGTTGCGGCCGAAGGAAGGGTACCTGCTCCTACACGCTACCAATCACAATGAAACCCAGGTCTATTATTTCTGCCTGACACTGTACTCCGAGCAGGAGCCGGGCGGCCGTGTGGTAAAGCTGCGGTACGTAGAAGCCATACCGAAAGGATTAGCCAATACGTTCGAAAATATGAAGCTCGATCTAATCCGGCGGCACCGTCACCTGCCCAATCCGGCGACGTTTATGCTCGAAAGTCAACGGACCTACCCTGTACAGGAAACATTGCTGCCAATTGCTCAGCAGCTATTGGCGCAGGCTGTTGCCTAAGTCCTGGTGCAAACGCAAAAAGCCGACTACGTAGTCGGCTTTTTGCGTTTATTGAAAAATGGATCGTGCTTACTTCTGGGGCGTCAGAGCCGATGTAGAAGCACCTGGCGTTTGCGCCGAAGCGTCGGACCGTCCCGGAGCGGTCTGACTTGGTGCTGCGCCGTTAGCAGCACCTGGTGCCGGAGTTGGAGCCGCTGCACCTGGTAAAGTTTGCGTTTGAGCACGGTCGACGTTAACGCTGTTGATACCAGCGGTCGTGTTGCGGTCGACCATGATGTAAGACGCCAGTGACAGCACCATAACGCCAATACCGAGGCCCCAGGTAATCTGCTCAAGTAAATCCGTTGTTTTCTTAACCCCCATCAGCTGATTCGAACCGAGTCCGCCGAATTCGCCAGCTAATCCTCCGCCTTTTGAGTTTTGAATGAGCACAATCAGAATCAATAAGACGGTGAGAATGCAAATGAGGACAATAATTGCCGTTATCATGTAAAGAGTTTCTAAATGTTCGGTTAATGTCTGTCAGGTTTGGAGAATGACAAACTACTGCTTAGGTATATCGTGACCTTTCTCCAATTCACTGATTTTTGCCGCAAAGTACGCTTTTTTCTCTGGATTTTTAACTATCAGCTTCTCGTATATTTCGCGGGCCTTATCGAATTTCCCTTGTTTCTCCAATATCTTGGCGAAGCTTTCCGTAACGAAACCGCCACCAACCGGCTTTGTGCGTTTCGTTAGGTCTTCCTGCTCAACGGGTTCGCCAAGTTTGTTACGTACCGGAGAGATGCGGGGTTCTTTCTTGATAAAGTTATCAATCAAGTCTAATTGGCGCTGGCGTTCCAGATCGGTTGCCGATAAAGTAGGCGGAGTAGGAGCCGCTTCGGCAATCTGCACCAGCTCATTCTGCAGATTGGTTTCGGCCAGAGTCATGTCCTCCGGAGTCGGTACAGTAGCTGTTGGCTCGGGCTCCGACCGTTCGGGTAACCTCAGCAGGGCCAGTTTAGGAAAACTCGTGCTTAACCCGGCTTTCGATTTGAAAAAAGCGTAGCTCTCCTGCTGGTAATCTTCGGGAATCGGTACGTGTTTAGCCGACAATTCATTCAGCTTGGTGAGCAGATTCTCTGACCACTGAAACTCGTTGTCGATTAGCTTACGTAACGCGTTGCGGCTTAAGGCGTGCGCTGCTGCCTGGCGGATATAGGCAACTGTCTGACTCCGGTGGTGCACGGAGGCCGCTTTTGCCGTTAGCGTGTAAAGCGGCTGACAGTACGGAAATTGCGCCAGACTTTCCTGCAACTGAATAAAATCAGTAGCCGTGAGATCATCCGGGTGGGTTACCCAGTAGGAAAATGTTTCTTTATCGAGGGCCAGCACGGAGGGAAGGTATTGCTTTACGGGTTATGAACTCAAAATCGGAAACGCGGATGCGCGTTGTTGAGCAACCATGCGAAAGTACGTCTTTGCGCGGTAATTCGCATGGCGGACGACGCAAATCTTTTACCAGTCAGCCGCCGTTTTGTTGAAAATATCAAGCACGATCTGATCCAGGATTCTGGGCACCAGTCGGCTCTCGTTCTGGCTCAGCGTTTGATTCTGCGGGAAGTCCTGGTAGAACGAAAACGATTGCTCAAAGTTTTTGCTTTCGTCCTTATTATTATAAAAGCGAGCCAGTACGGTAATTTGTAATCGGTTCACACCGGCCTGATCCTGGGCTGTTGGTGCTACGGCCAGCAGGTCGTAGCCCGTGATGTTGCCTTCCAGCACCATGTCGCCATTAGCGGGTAAGACTTTCAGGTTGGTGTACCGCTGGTAATACTCTTTTAACTTTTCGTTGAATGTAAGGGGCAGGTTTGCCGGTCCGCCAGCCGTTGCCAGCACGAAGTTATTGACCGTTACGGATTTTATATCCGGCGACAACGTAGTGCCGGTGAATGAATACACGCCACAGGACGACATGAACACCGTAGCGTTAATGCCTAAAAGCGCCAGCACGAACACGCGACTCCATCGAACTCCTTTAGCCATTAGCTTACTCTTCGTCAATTTCATACTGTTTAATCTTCCGGTATAACGTCCGCTCGGAGATGCCAAGTGCCTGTGCCGCGTATTTCCGTTTGTTATTGTTCCGCCGGAGTGCTTTCAGAATCATTTCTTTTTCCTGCCGTTCCAGCGAAAGCGAATCATCTTCTTCGGTTTCGTGGGTAACATCTTCAACCGTTACGTCGTTGATGTCGCCGTCTACGTCGTCGAAAATCTGAACGGGTGGGTGACTGTTGTACGTCTCCGAAGGCGGAGTATCGGAGCGGGGGGCTCCGTTAACGGCCGGCAGGTAGCGGCCCATACCACCGTCAGCACCACCGTCGCCCTCCGACGGAATCGAGTCGAAAAGATCCCGGTGATTGTGTAAAATCTGCCGCCCGTCCAGTTCATTACCCAGTACGTCCCGAACCAGTTTCTTTAGCTCGTTTACGTCCCGGCGCATGTCGAACAGCACTTTATACAGCAGTTCCCGTTCCGAAAAATTGTCGGCGTTCGCACCACCAGCCGCGTGCGGGAATAAGGCTAAGGCTCGGTTGGGCTGCTGAGACTGGGGCAGGTATTTACCTAATATGTCAGCTTCGAGGGGTTTGTTCTGATCCGACTCCAGAATGGATACCTGCTCCGCAATGTTTTTCAGTTGCCGGATATTGCCAGGAAACGGGTAGTTAAGGAGCAACTGTTTGGCGCCTTCGGTCAGCTGTAACGGCTTAATCCGGTAACGCTCGGCAAAATCAGTGGTAAACTTCCGGAACAACAATTCGATGTCCGTACCACGTTCGCGCAGGGGCGGAACGTAGATGGGTACGGTGTTGAGCCGATAATACAAATCCTCCCGAAACTTACCTTTCTCGACCGCATCCAGCAGATTGACGTTTGTGGCCGCAACCACGCGTACGTCGGTTTTCTGCGTTTTTGATGAACCGACGCGAATGAATTCGCCGTTCTCCAGAACACGTAGCAAACGGGCCTGAGTACCCAGGGGCATCTCGCCGATTTCATCTAAAAAAATCGTACCGCCATTGGTCGTTTCAAAGTAACCTTTGCGCGAATCAACGGCCCCGGTAAACGAGCCTTTTTCATGGCCAAACAACTCTGAATCAATCGTTCCTTCGGGAATCGCTCCGCAGTTGATGGCGATGAACTGGCCGTGTTTGCGGGCACTTAAGCTATGAATAATTTTAGAAAACGATTCTTTACCGCTGCCGCTTTCGCCCGTAATCAGCACCGTCAAATCGGTGGCCGAAACCTGCATGGCTACGTTGATGGCGTAGTTGAGGGCAGGGGCGTTACCGATTATACCGAAGCGCTGTTTAACGGATTGTATCTCCTGATTGTTCATTAAGTCATTGGTCATTGGACGCTGGTCATCAGTGACAGCTACTATCCCTATCACTGATGACCAGCAACTATATTACTTCACCGCGCAGGGTAGCTGATGTACATTCTGTAACCAGCACGTTTACGTACTGACCTTTCTGGTGATTCCCTTTAGAGAAGACAACCATCTTGTTCTGGTCGTTGCGTCCGCACAGGAAGTCCGCCGAACGTTTCGATTCGCCTTCGATCAACACGCGTTGCACCTGGCCAATATGGCGCTGGTTGCGCTCCGCCGAGTGGGATAACTGCTTAGCTATAATTTCGTTAAGCCGACGTTTCTTGACTTCTTCCGGAATGTCGTCGGTGTATTTTTTAGCCGCTAACGTACCGGGACGCTCGGAATAGGCAAACATGTACGCATAATCATACCGAACGTATTCCATCAGTGAAAGCGATTCCTGATGCTCTTCTTCGGTTTCAGTACAAAAGCCCGAAATCATATCTGTGGAAATACCACAATCTTCGCCCAGAATTTCACGTATGCGGTCAATTTTGCCGATATACCAATCCCGGTCATAGGTCCGGTTCATCAGCTTCAAGACCCGACTGTTTCCGCTTTGAGCGGGCAGGTGGATGTAATTGCAGATGTTGTCGTAGCGGGCCATCGTGTGCAGCACCTCGTCGGTAATATCTTTCGGATGCGACGTCGAGAAGCGAACGCGCAGATCGGGATGAATCTGGGCTACCATCTCAAGCAGGTTGGCGAAGGTTGTCGCCTGAACATCTTCTTTGTCCAGCCACTTATACGAGTCTACATTCTGGCCCAGTAGCGTCACCTCACGATACCCTCTATCGAATAAATCCTGGGCTTCGCGCACAATACTGTGTGGATCACGGCTACGTTCGCGGCCCCGCGTGAAGGGCACTACGCAGAACGAGCACATGTTGTCGCAGCCGCGCATGATCGAAACAAAGGCCGTTACGCCGTTTGAATTCAACCGAATCGGCGAAATATCGGCATACGTTTCTTCCCGAGATAAAAATACGTTGACGGCTTTCTGGCCTGATTCAGCCTCTTCAACTAGTTTAGGAATGTCGCGGTAGGCATCAGGACCTGCGACAATGTCAACGACTTTTTCTTCTTCCAGTAATTTCGTTTTCAGGCGCTCAGCCATGCAGCCGAGCATGCCAACGAGCAACTCCGGCTTTTGCCGTTTCAGCGCGTTGAGGTGTTTGAGCCGGTGACGAACCTTCTGCTCGGCATTGTCGCGAATGGCGCAGGTATTCAGAAAAATCAGGTCTGCTTCATCAGCCGAGGACGTAGTGGCAAAGCCTGCATTACGCATCACGGCTGCCACAATCTCGCTGTCGGCGAAGTTCATCTGGCAACCGTAGCTCTCAATATACAGCCGCTTCTTACCTACCGCTATCTCGTCTTCGGAGGTACGCGGCAGTTCAATGGCTTCTTTATCTTCAGGTTGTAATATGCTTAATTCAGGGATGAGCGTCATAACAGTCAATCAGTTGAATGCCTGGCAGCTTACACAAATCTTGATCATCAATAACTTGCCAAACGATTTACAAATTTAGGAATAAAGCCTAAATAAGCTGTCATTTTGGCAGATAAAGCCCGTTAAATTCTGTTAAGATTACGTGGGGCGCTTTGCTGTTTTGTTAAAAGGGATAGCCAATACCGAAGTTAATAATCAGCGGATTAGGGCCGCTGGAAAGCTGGCGAAGAGAGAATTTAGGGAGGAGGAATCGTTGGTCAACGAGTTTATTTTCTGCATCGATGTATCGCCGGGCCGGGTCCCAGACCTTAATGCCACCGTCGAGTCGGATAATGAAGAACGAAAAGTCAAGGCGTAACCCCACGCCCGTACCTACGGCAATCTGCGGAACAAACGTATCGAATTTAAAAGCCGCTCCCGGACGGTTTATATTGTCCCGCAGCGTCCATACATTACCTGCATCGATAAACAACGCGCCGTTTACATCGGCCACTAGATGAAACAAACGTCCACGTAGTTCCGCCGAGGCTTCGATCAGCAAATCGCCGGGTTTTTCAAACGTGTACAGAAACTGGCCATTTTCGTTTGTTTGGGGTAAGTTTGGGTTGGCCGCCGATGTCTGTGGTAACTGCGACCCAGGCCCTAATCGTCGGGGTAACCAGGCGCGAATGCTGTTGCTTCCGCCCGCAAAGAAAAGCTTTTCGTAAGGAGCCGTACGGTTAAAACCGTAGCCAAACACGGCACCTGTGTTAATCCGAAATGCCAACGTAGTATGCGTACGAAGGGGTATATAATGACGAAAGTCAACGTTCAAACGCAGGTATTTATAATACTGTAAACCTCTGGACGTATCTTGTGTATTGAATAACTTCTGGAGGGTGGCATCCGGGAAAAAGTTAAGCGTTGTCCCTCCGGATTCGACTACGGTTCGTAAGAAATTAGCGCGTCGATTTTGTCCGATGACATTGGTATTATAGGTATACGCAAAGCTGATTCCGGAAGCAAACGAACGCCGGAAGCTAAGTCCGACTGTATTGCCTTGTTTCGTTAACGCATCAAGATTTTGCTGGAACAAATCGCTGATCTCCTTATTCGTACCCGCTGCGGCATTAATTAAGTTGATGTCAGCAATGAAAAAACTAAACTGTTTGGTGAGCGATGTCTGCCAGTTATAGGCCATCGTTGCCCGGAGCAGGGAGCGCCGGAAGTCAGGCCGGAACGTATTGTTAAAGCTTAAGCTGATCTGCGTTCGGGGGTTATAGGGGTTGAATGAAAACCGAAAGCGCCCCGGAAATAAAATCTGCGGAAATGTCAGCGAGCTACTTACGCCAAGTTCTTGTGATGAATAAACATCACCAGTCTTCGTGGTATTCGTCAGGAAGCCGGTCTGCGCTTCTATCCCATACCGTACTGATGTTTCAAAGGTTTCGAGGCCTCCAAAGAAATTCCGAACCCGAAAAATCAAACTGCCAAATCCGCCTGGATAGCCCTGTCCCTGATACAATAAGCCGGTAACGCCCCCTTCGGCGGTTGCTTCATATCGGTCTAAAGGCGTAGCCGTGATCAGCGTCTTTAGCTGTCGGTTCGTTGTATCCGTAAAATTCACGTTCACGAACTTAAACTGATTCAGCAGGAATAACTGACGCTGCGTATCGCGGTAATGCGACTGACTGTATAATTCGCCGGGACGTAACAGAATCTTGCCGTCCAGCAAACGAGCCGATATGTTTCGACCCCCCAATAGGTACAACACACCGTTCCGGCTAACCGTATCCAGGCCGAACGACGCTGCGGCCGGCTGCGTTTCGTCCGGACTAATCCGTACCTGAATGTCACCGATTCGGTAGATTGGGTGGGCCGCCAGTCCCGGTGGATTAATAATTTGAATAAATACGTTTGCGCTGCGCCGTAAGGTATCCGTAGAAATAAACTGATCAGCGCCACGCCGAATGGTATCCACATCCGTGGCCCGTATATATTGCCGCGAAAAGGCGTAATACCCCTGGTCGCGCAGCAACGATTCGATCCTGACTTTTTCGGCCGACAGGTTTTCGAAATCGAAGCGGTCGCCCGAACGTAACACCGACTTCAACAGCGATTGCCGGACAATTGAGTCCACACGCGGGTCGGCAATTTCGTACGTAATGTTGCGCAGGTAATACCCCGCGTTCTCATTAATGACGTAATTGACGCGGATCTGCCGTTTACGTAGCGTATCGAGTTTATACCGGGTTCGGGCGTTGAAAAAACCCTTGTCGAACAGATATTTCTGCATCTTCGCAGCATTCGTCTGGGCGTCTTTTTCGGCGAAGTACGACGGCGGTTCACCCAGGTTACGCATCAGCCAGTTGCCTTCTTCCGCTTTTTGGCGCAGGCGTTTGAGTTCGCGGCCGTACCGGCGGTTCAGTTGCTTAAGTACCTGCGGCTGCTCGGCAAACTGCTGACTTTGCTGCTCAAATTCGTTAGTTTTGGCTTCTAGCTCGCGGATGGCGGCTTCCCGGTTGTAGCGACGTTGGCCTAACTGATAAAACCAGAGAGGGGGCGTAATGGGCAATCCCAGCACCCGTCGATTCGGCTTTTGCGGGATCAGGCTTTCGAGTTCTTCGTCGGTAATGGTGTGATTGCCCCGAATTTGCTGCGACGTGAGAATGTACTCGTTCGTGCGAAGATTTTTTGTAGTGACACAACCCGATACAACAAGCAGGCATACGACAACATACGCGTTCCGAATGATAGCGTCTGGTATACAGACAACCCCCTTGCCTATATGTTGGCAGACGTAACTGACACGCTGACGTAATAAGCGTCGGCGCGGGACCATCCGTAAATCGCAACTCCACTTCATGCTCTCCAAAAATCAAATCAAATACATTCAGTCGCTGCATCAGAAAAAATTTCGTCAGCAACACCGTGCTTTCCTGGTCGAAGGAGCCAAGAGCGTACAGGAGGTGCTGCAATCTGACTTTGAGGTCGAGTTGCTTGTTGCGACTGAAGCGTTTTACAAAGAAAACGCGCAGTTGACAGACCGCCAACCAACGCCCGTTGAAATCGCGTCGGTGGCCGAACTCGAACGTATCGGCACCCTCGAAAGCAACAACGCAGCGCTGGCTGTGGTCAGAACGAAAGAAAATCGTCCACTATTGGCCGAAGCCGGTGAAATTGCCCTGATTTTAGACGATATCCGGGACCCTGGTAACTTGGGCACCATTTTGCGGATCGCCGATTGGTACGGCATCCGCAAAATCCTGTGTTCAGAAACGACGGCTGACGTGTACAATCCGAAGGTGATTTCGGCCAGTAAGGGCTCCTTCACCCGGGTTGCCTGGTGGTATGGCGATATTGTTCAGTTGCTGACGACGGAGGTTAACCAACCCGTGTATGGCGCATTTCTGGATGGGGACGATGTGCATACGTTGCCGTTTAAACCGGCTGGGTATCTGGTGATGGGAAATGAGTCGAATGGGATTCGGGCTGAGGTTGCTACGTACGTAACGCAGCGGGTGACGATTCCGCGCTATGGCGAGGCTGAGTCGTTGAATGTAGGCATTGCAACCGCCGTTCTGCTGGATAACTGGCGGAGAAGCATCTTTTCATAATAAATCCCCCTCTCCTTGAAAGGAGGGGGGATGGGAGTGAGGTCATCTACATAAAGCTGCTCATGGCCGATTCGTTGGCCAGTTCTTCGGCGTGTTCTTTGCCTAAGTACCGGTCAATGAAATAGTGGGCTACGTAGAGCAGGGGCGTAAGCAAAACGGCCGTCGTCGCTTTATACAGGTAGTTAATAATGCCTACGGCGATTACCTGGGCCAGCGACCAGTTGCCAAACACGTAAAAGGCAATCCCCAGAACCACAAACGAATCGACCAACTGCGAAATAAGGGTTGAGCCGGTTGCCCGGAGCCAGATTTTTCGGCTACCGGTAATCTTGCGCAGGTATTGGAACACGGACGCATCCAGGATCTGCCCGATTAGAAAGGCCGTCAACGAACCGATGATGATACCTAATCCCTGCCGGAAAATCATCCGAAACGCGTTGTCGATATTAATCGGGTTGCCAGCGGCATCTTTGGCGTTTACATCCAGCCAGAATTGCGCGGGTGGAAGTGTCGTAACGGCGTAGATAATCAGGAAGCTGTAGCCAACAAAGCCAGCGGTCAGAAACGAAATTCGCCGAACGCCCGCCTTACCGAAATACTCGTTAATAATATCCGATGTAACAAACACGAACGGCCAGATAACCGCCCCCGCTGTCAGGTTGAAATCGAGCACGAAATCGCCGAATAAATGAATCTGAGCCGGGTTTGTGCCGAGCAATGCTTCGCCCGAAAAGATTTTAACGCCAATGATCTCGGCAACCAACGCATTGGTCAGAAACACGGCGCTCAGGAAGATGTAAAGATTAGTCCGCTTGTTCGTGAACGAATAGGTGGGCATAGGGAAGATGGGATTTATGATTTATCCCAAAATAAATCATAAATCCGAAATCGTCGATCACTTTCGCTTGTATACTCCCGCCGTCGGCATTTTTTCGTACTGAGCCGCCAGCGCGGGTGCCCGCTGAAACAGTTTTTGTACTACGTCTTCGTGGTCGATAATGTAGTCGGGCGGGTCCTGCCGGAAATGGTCAAATACGTTGATGACCGCTTCGTAGTTGTCTAAATTTTTTAAATCATACTTGGCCAGATCCCAGTTCAAATAGGGCGTAGCGGGCTGGTTGTTGCGATAGGCACTGATGTCTTCACCAATGATGAGCACATGTTGATTCTGGATGTTGGCGGGCAGGGGAGAAGGGCGTACCTGTAAGCTACTCAGGCGACCCAGTTCGGCTCCTGGAATAAGCCCGAGCGCTCCCTGGTAAAACAAAAGTAGCATCAGCCCGAAGGCAATCGTGAAACTTACTTCCCGCATCCAGGCTTTCCGGATATTTTCGAAGTAATACACAGCGAAATAGGCCATGGGTGGCACGAAACTCAAAAACGACATCGGGGCCAGGAATGGCATCAGACCAATGCTCAGGAACGCAATAACGAACCAGATCATCATGATTTGCTGAACCCGCTGCTGAAAATTTACGTACCGACTTGTGGCATTGAACAAACTCAGAAAACCCAGAATACCGAGGCCGATGGGAATCAGCAACGAAGCGAATAATGACTGGAAGTCAGACAAAGAGTACTGCCGTACGCGAAATACCGACGAGAGCAGATTCCGGTTAAAATCGTCCAGACTATCGCTGAGGTAATAAAAAAAGACGGTGGCTGCAACCGGAAACAGAAAGCCAAACAGCGACAGCGAGTGTTGCCGGAACGTAGCACCCGTGAAGAACAGGAGCGACAACGTAGCCCAAAGTATAAACAAGGCCGAAGGCAGGTAGAACAGGGCGGCAATGCCAATGTAAAAACCCACTTCAAACACTTCGTCGGTAGCACCCCGTCGCTCCATTTGCCGGATCAGCGTACCGAATGCCAGCAGCAGAAAACTCGTCGACATTAACACTGGAGATAAGGTCAGGCAGTCGAACGAAAGATGCAGGAAAAGCATGTAGATCAGCCCCGGCCAAAATGAACGATCGGGATACACATCGCGGTTGTTCGTTACGTAGTTGAAATACACAATCTGGAGAACAGATACCAGCGTGGCGGCTCCGTGCAGCGCGATGGACGAACGACCGAACAACGCGTCGATGCCCCAGTACACCACGGCCGAAAGTGGGCTGATGCTATCCCAAAGATCGCGGTATAATAAATCGCCCTGATTTAATTGCTCACCCACCAGCATCCAGTTCAATTCGGGAACAAGCAGCGGAAACGGATGCAGCAACAGCGGCAGCCGAATTAAGAAGAGCAGTCCTAACAGGCTAACGTATTGATACGGAAAGTAAGAGCGAAAGAAACTTAACAAAGCGGTAATCAGTCAGTTAGTCAGTACGTAGGCTGGCGCTGAAACGGCCGGATCAGCCACCCGTCCGGCTGCGCCGTAACGTACTACCCTGCGAAATTACAGTCAATTTCGGCAGAACGGAAAAACCTGCGGATATTTGCAAAAAGGTAGCGAGGGAAGCAGTTGATGGGTTGATGAAGAATCCGCCGTTCGGTCGCTCCGGTGACCGTAAACTATTCAACCGCTCAACCGTTCAGCATACTACCTAGCTATAGTATTATGGAATCGAAACGACAGCAGAAAGTAGCCCGGCAATTGCAGAAAGATTTAAGCGAAATTTTTCAGCGGGAAGTGCCACACCTCTTCAACGGCGCGTTTATAACCGTTACCAGTGTGCGGGTTTCGCCGGATTTAAGTGTCGCCCGTGTCTACTTGAGCTTTCTGGCGACGAAGAATAAAGAGATGCTGTTGGAAAGCATTCAGGAAAAAGGAAAGACCATTCGTCAGCTTCTGGGCGAGCGCGTTCGTCACCAGCTTCGAATTGTGCCTGAGCTTAGTTTCTTTATGGACGATACGGCCGAATACGCCGACAAAATGGATAAACTCTTCGCCGGTTTAGAAATTCCGCCCGCTCCGGAAGACGAAGACGAAAATGAATGAGCGAAAGGGCGAAAGAGCGAAAGATGGCTGGATCACTCCGCTTCGGCGACGGTCCGCCGTGCGGTCCGATTTCACTCTTTCACTCTTTCATTCTTTCACTCATTAGAAAATGAACCTCCCCGCCTGGATTGCCCGCCGGTACTTTTTCTCGAAGAAGAAACGAAGCTTTATCAGCTTACTGTCTATTATGTCGATGCTCGGTGTCGGCGTTGGCACCATGGCCCTGATCGTCGTGCTATCGGTGTTTAATGGCATGCGCGAGCTAAACCGGCAGATCTTCAAAACCTTCGAGGCCGACATGACCGTGTCGCCAAAGCAGGGCAAGCGGTTTATGGCTAATGCGGCACTTCTCAACCGCCTGCGCCAGACACCGGGCGTTGAGTTGTTAACCACCGTGGCTCAGGATAACGCGCTAGCTCATTACGCCGACGGGCAGACCGTCGTGCAGGTAAAAGGGGTAGACGAGAGCTATCTGCAACGCCAGCAGCTTGATTCGGCGTTGCTGGAAGGTAAGCTGCTGTTACGTCAGCACGACATAAATTATGCGGTTGTAGCCGAAGGAGTACGGAACGATCTGAGCATTTCAACTATCGATATTCTGACGCCCCTCGAACTGTTGTACCCACAACGGGGCCAATCGCTCAGCGTACTCAACCCGGAAGCGCTAAGCCGTGAGCGACTGACGGTTTCAGGCGTGTTTTTTATTCCGGAAGCGAAGTACGACAACTTTGTTTTAACGCCTATTAACGTAGCCCGCTCCCTGTTCGGTTACCAGCCCGACGAGGTGACAAGCCTGGAAATTCAACTACGACCCGGTACCGACGAAACTAAAGCCAGGACAGCGCTGCAAAACGTAGTAGGGGAGCAGTTGCTGGTGCAAAGCCGGGATGACCTCAACACCGAGCTCTACCGAACGATTCGGATTGAAAAATTATTGGTTGCCGTAACCTTATCGTTTATCATTCTGGCGGCTTCCATCAATATTTTCTTTTCGCTGTCGATGCTGGTTGTCGAAAAGAAAGAAGATATAAAAGTTCTTTTCGCGATGGGAGCCACTGCCAGTCTGGTACGTCGCATCTTCCTGACCGAAGGGGCAATCATTGGCCTGACCGGTGCATTTACCGGATTAGTCCTGGGTGTTGCTATTTGTTTAGCTCAGGAGCAGTACGGGTTTGTTGGAATCGGCACGACCAGTTCGATCATCGATGCGTATCCGGTGCGCCTGGACCTGGCTGATATCGTTTTAACTGGCGTTTTAGTGGTCGGCATTACGTTCGCTACGTCCTGGTTTCCGGCCCAGCGAGCGGCTAACGTTACGTAGTCTGGGTGCTAACACTGCCGGTGTCGACGGCGATTACGTAGGCTTTTCCGCCTTCTCGTTCGATGGCCTCGGCAACGGCTTCAGGATGCGAAGGTGCATACGCAAACATGCAGCCGCCCCCGCCCGATCCGTTGATTTTTCCACCCAGTGCGCCCGCCTTCATCGCTGCGTCGAGCATCCGGTCGATCTTAGGCGTTGAAATCCGCTGGGCATCCCGTAAGTTGGCTTGGTGGTCGATTAAGAGCTGGCCAAACCGAACGTGATCCAGCACGGGTGCCTGCATAACCGACAACGCTTCCCGGAGAATATCCCGGTTGGCCAGGTTGCCTTTCAGCAGGATGTATTCGTCTTTTGTCAAAATGTCCTTGAACTCAGTGACTTCGGTGCCTTCTGATTCGGTCAAGGAAAACGAGGGGTTAACACTGTTAAGCCGGGCAATAATAGCCAGCATACCAAACTTCACCCGTTTCAGAATACCAATCGTGTCTTTAGGCTCCAGTGAGTCGCCCAGCACAAACGAACCTAATTGTGGAGTCAGTTTAAGGAGGTTAATGGCAGGCTTCGACTCCAGATAGATAACCTGGCCAACAGCCGTAGCATAATGATCCATCATGCCCCCCGGCTCGCCAAATTCAAGCACTTCCGCCACATAGGCAAGTTCGGCCAGTCGTTCCAGCGAGAGCTGACGCGGTTCGTCGGCCAGTTGCGTCAGTACGTTGAGCCAGGTCACCAGCAAGGCCGAGGAACTTGACGTACCTGAGTTAATCGGAATGTTGCCGTGTACGTCGCCCTGAATACCCTTCGAGAACGTAAACCCTTCCCGCAGCAGCACGTTAACGGCCGACCGGAAATAATCCCGATCCTGCGGATAGCTTAGTGGCGTACCGTCGAAGGGGATGTCGACCGAACTACGTATGTCGGGTAGATTTAGTCGGAAGCCGGTCCGGTCGGTCTGTTCGGCCTGAATCTCAATACGACGGGAAATGGCGGCTGCAATGACGGGTAACCCCAGATAATCCTGATGTTCACCAAACAGACAGATCCGGCCGGGAGTGGAAGCGTTAATAAGCAATGTTAAAACGATAAAACTTCTACCTGATGTTTTTTCTGGCGGGCTTCCTCAACAATTTTTTCAAATTGCTGAGCAATCGTATTGTCAATCCACTCTTCTCCGCACTGGTTGCAGATCGTAGCTGGGACGTGGCGTACAACCACTAAACCTTCACCTAAATCGGCGCTAAACGTCGTGTAACCCGCTTCTTTATGGCCTCCACAAATGGGGCAGGCTTCAAGTCTTGTCATTGCCTTCTGGTTTTAAAATCAGGCTCATATATCAGGAGATGGTCCGCCAGATACATGAGCCTCATTCGTCAACCTGCCTTACCACTTCGTCTTTTTGTAGCCTATTGTCGCGTAATAGAGAATAAAGCTAAAGAGTGGCAGCAGCATGGCGTAAGCAGCTTTAGGGCTTACGGTATCCGTCAGATAGCCGTGTAGTAAAGGCAGTACGGCTCCTCCGGCAATGGCCATGATGAGTAGGGCCGATCCCAATTTAGTGAATTTGCCTAAGCGGTTCAGCGCCAGCGGCCAGATAGCACCCCAGGTTGGAGCAATCGCAAAACCCAATAAGGCAATGCACAGTACAGACGCGAATCCGTCCGTTACTAACGTACCGATTGTTAACGCCAACGCAAGGATCATCCCGTAGCGCAGGGCGTTCTGTTGGGAAATGAAGCGGGGAATGGCGATGATGCTCAGTACATAACCCGCCAGCAGCCCGTAGAGGGTGTATTCGGTGAAGTGCTTTGCTTCGTCGTTGCCAAACCCAATGGCTTTACCGTAGTTGATGATGGTATCGCCCGAAATAACTTCGGCACCTACGTAACAGAAAAGGGCAAGTACGCCCAGTACCAGGTTTGGAAACTGCCAGATACTGGTATAATTCGAGACCACCTCAACGTTGTCATCAGCCTGCTCTTCCGATACTTCAGGAAGGTTTGAAAAGCGGATGAGCCCGGCCAGAACTACTAAAACGCCCGTCAGAATCATGTAGGGGCTAACCACTTTCTGCAAGCTTTCGGCCCCGATCGCCACGCTCGTTCCCGTTAGCAACAGCCCACCAAAGATGCGCTGGCTAATAATCCCCGCCAGTTTGTTGGCAATACCTAGGAAGCTAATACGTTGGGCAGCACTCTCGCGTGGACCCAGAATAGTAGCGTATGGATTCGAAGCCGTTTGGAGGACCGTTAAGCCGATTCCGATTAGGAACAGACCCACCAGAAACAAGGGATACGACACCGCATTAGCCGCTGGAACGAAGATCATCGTTCCTACGGCCATGACCAGCAAGCCTAACGACATGCCATTTTTGAAACCCGTGCGCTTTAGCACCGCCGACGACGGAATGGCCATTAGCGTATACGAGATGAAGAAGGCAAAAGCCACCAGGTTTGATCCGACTGTGCTAAGATTAAACGCCTGCTTGAAAAAGGCGATCAGGACGCTGTTTACCCACGTAACAAAGCCAAAAACAAAGAAAAGAGCACCAATAATTAGTAGTGGGCCCGTGTAGTTTTTGGGTGGGGTCTGGGTCGCAGTTGGGGTCATACAGGAAGAAAAAATGAACGATGAATACTGGGTCTGAGAGTAGTTATGGTAATCGAATCGCCAAACTACGCTTTTCTGCTTTTATTATCCATCGTTCATTCTACATAATTCATCAAAACGTGTCAGCCAGAGCAAAAATGGGCTTGTTGGTCTTCCACTTGCCCCGGGTAAAGTCTGGAATTTCGACGGATTTGCTATTGCCAGCAATGCTTTCTTCCGACAGCGGACTAATGGCACTCCAGACGGCTGCGTCGTACACGTCAATCGGGGGTGGTGTTTTGGTTTTCACCGATTCAATGAACGCGCGCATGACAAAAAAGTCGATGCCGCCATGCCCCGCTTTTTCGGCCGTCTGGGCGTGGCGTTTCCAGAGTGGATGGTCGTATTTGTCCTGATAGGCGGCAAACGGTTCCCAGGTGTGCGCTTTGGGCGTAACGCCTTCCAGATAGATCATGTCGTTGTCGTCCATCCAGATGCCCTGCGTTCCCTGAGCCCGGAAGCCAAGCGAATAGGGGCGGGGCGAGTTTGTGTCGTGGATGATGACAATATTCTCGCCATTGGCGCACTGAATCACCGTGGTCACTACGTCGCCGAGTTTGAAGTTGACCTTCGCGTTGGGGTGGTTAGGTCCTCCTTTATCCACTACGTATTTGTGCAGGCCACGGCTTTTGGTCGCTGTGCTGGTCAGGTGCACAAAGCGGTTGCCCCGGTTAATGTCGAGCCAGTGTGCTACCGGACCAAGACCGTGGGTAGGGTATAAGTCGCCGTTACGTTCGACCGAGTGCTGGGTGCGCCAGCGGGCTTCGGCGTATCCTTTCGCGCCAAATTCGGCTCCTCCACCGGCGTAATGCTTACCATCGTTAAACTTAATATCGCGTAGATCGTGCTGATAGCCGCAGTGAGCATAGGTCATTTCGCCGAATAAGCCTTGCCGGATCATATTCAGGACCGCCAGCACGTCGCGTCGGTAGCAGACGTTTTCCAGAATCATGCAGGGGCTGCCTGTCTTTTCGAACGTATTGACCAGATCCCACGACTCTTTTAACGTAACGGTTGCCGAAACTTCTACGCCCGCATATTTGCCTGCTTTCATGGTTGCTACGGCCATTGGGGTATGCCATTCCCAGGGCGTGGCGATCACAACCCCATCCAAATCATCCCGCTTGAGCATCTGTAAAAAGGCTTCGTCGCCTTTGGTGTACGCTTCGGGTACGGGGAGCCCTTTCTTTTTGAAGAGTTCGTTGGTTCGGGCAATGCTGTCGGGGTCAATATCGCAGATGGCCGGAACTACCACATCATCGCGGTACAGGGCCTGCTCCACATGGCTGCGCCCCCGTGAGCCAACCCCAATGAAGCCTAACCTGACTTTTGGATCGGCGGGCTTCGATCGTACGCGATCGGCCGCGGTTATGATGGACGGAAAAACAGAAGCGCTGGCACCCGTGAGGGCGGCTGTACGAATGAATTGGCGTCGGGTGGTGCTCATGAAAACGGAATATTAACCGGTTAAAGAAACAACTTTATTCAGTTAACCACCACCTTTTTTTAGGATACACAGCGCCAATTACCACGGGCTCGCCGATCTGGGGCGTTGTTACGTCCAGCCCTTGCCGTTCGGCTGCCTGCGTGAGTAGCTGAATGGGTTCGTTCCAGGCATGATACGCCAGGGCGAATTTAGCCCAGTGAACGGGGAGCAGCGTTTTGGCGCGTAGATCCTGAGCGGCTGTCGCGACTTCGGCCGGAAACATATGGATGTTGGGCCAGTCTTTGCCATATTGACCGCATTCCAGAATGGCCAGATCGAAGGGGCCGTATTTCTTGCCAATCTCTTTAAAATGATCGCCGTAGCCAGAGTCCCCACCCAGGAAAAGCGTATAGCCGTGCAGGCCTAGTACAAACGAGGTCCAGAGCGTTTTTCCGCGTGTCAGGCTCCGCCCCGAAAAATGCCGGGCTGGCGTAGCGGTCAACTCAATATCGTCGGCTACTTTATGCTGTTCCCACCAGTCAAACTCCACAATCTTATCGGCCGGAAACCCCCAGCGTTCCAGATGAGCTCCCACGCCTAATGCCGTGTACACTTTCTTAACTCTGGGCATGAGCTGAGCAACCGTCTTGTAATCGAGGTGGTCGTAGTGGTCGTGGGAGATAACCAGCAGATCAATGTCAGGCATGTCATCCGCGCTGTATACGTCCGAACCCGGAAACGACTTGCCAAAGAACGACACCGGCGATGCGTTCCCGCTAAATACGGGATCGACCAGAACGGTAATCCCTTTCGATTTGATTAGATACGATGAATGGCCGAACCACACGATCGTGGGCTTATCGTCAGCGATTGCTTTCAAATCGGTCTGAATGGAGGGAAGCGGCTTGTTCGGACTGTTGTCTTTCGACTTATTAAAGTAATCGACGAGCATGGTACGGTACGAAGCATCTTCCCGCATAACGGCCGTGGGAGCCAGGTTCTGAAAGGTTCCATCCCGGTAGTTGGGCGAGTGTTGAATACGTTCCAGCCGACTGGCTGTTGGATCACTGCCAAAGGGGGGCTGGCGTATAAACAGAAAAACGGCGGCTGTCAGCAGGGCTAGTATACTAAGAGTGGCGATCATGGTGGTTCGTAAACGGTTCATGGTGCCACAACGGACCCGGTTTAAATGAGGTTCCTACCAGAATGGCGGTATCAGGAACATTCAGTTCAAAGCAGATGTTATGTAAACGAACCGAAGACGTTTTGTTTAATTTTGTTCGATAAATCTTGAACAAAAGTAAAGCACTTCCGGTTAGGGATAGAGTATTTGCACACTAATGAGCGTCCTGGCTACACGCTCTGCCGTCTGCCTGTGTTGTACACAAACTTTGTAACGACAGGTTGATCGAACCCTATTTCGATTCTATCTTATATGAATAGTTCCCGGGCAGAAGCCCCACGGGTTACTGTGTTTCGCAAAGAGCACTTCAACGCGGCTCATCGTCTTAACAATCCGAACTGGTCGGACGAAAAAAACACGCGTGTTTACGGCAAATGCAATAACCCGAATTATCATGGGCATAATTACGAGTTGATCGTACAGGTGACTGGCCCTATTGATCCAGAAACGGGTTACGTTATCGATATGAAATACCTCGGCGATCTGATCAAAGACCACGTAACGGAGCGTTTCGACCACAAAAATCTCAACCTGGATACGGAGGAGTTCGCTGATCTGAACCCTTCAGCCGAAAACATTGCCATCGTTATTTACAACATTTTACGCAACCAGCTAAGCGAGGGCTTAGACCTTAAAATCAGATTGTATGAAACTGAACGGAACTTCGTCGAATACCCCGCTTAACGGAAGCCACATCAACGGTCATGCCTTAAACGGTCACGCTGCCGACGAACTAATTGACGAGATGGGCGATGCGCACGGTGCTTCTTCGATCGATACGCCGATGCGGCCCGACGCTTTCGATCTCGACGATGACCTGAAAATTGACCTGATTGAAGAACATTTTCGGGAAATTATGGGCGTACTTGGCCTTGATTTGACCGATGATAGCCTGAAAGGTTCTCCCCGGCGCGTGGCGAAAATGTACGTAAAAGAAATTTTCAGTGGGCTGAACCCCGCTAACAAGCCAGCGGCCACGCTATTTGACAACAAGTTTCGGTACAACGAAATGCTGGTCGAAAAAGACATTACCGTGCAGACGTACTGCGAGCACCATTTTGTGCCGATTATCGGGAAAGCACACGTAGCGTATATCTCCAGCGGGAAAGTGATCGGCCTATCGAAGCTGAACCGTATCGTCGAGTATTTCAGTAAGCGGCCCCAGGTGCAGGAGCGCCTGACAGTACAGATTGCCGACGAGCTTAAGAAAGTACTTGAAACCGAAGACGTGGCCGTTATCATCGACGCGAAACACTTGTGCGTATCGACGCGGGGTGTACACGATGTAAACAGTTCAACCATTACGTCGGCCTATGGCGGCAAGTTCGAACAGGAAGCAACCCGGCAGGAACTGCTGCGCTACATTGCCCAATCGAACGTAACAATCTAAGTTATTCGGCGGTTAGGTTGTTTATCAGTTTGTTAATGAAAACTTAAACAAACTGATAAACAACCTAACTGATCATGCAGGATAAAAACATTCTCATTATTGGTGCCAGCTCGGGCATCGGTCATGCCCTGGCTCAGCAGCTTCAAACGCAGGGCGCTACGCTCTTCACCGCCGGTCGTCGGCAACCCGAGGGCATTCAGTCGACCCACATGGTTTGGGATGTCGCCCAGACGCCCGCTGCCGACGCACTCAATCAACTTCCCGATACTCTTCATGGATTGGTGTATTGTCCTGGCACCATTAATCTCAAGCCATTTCAGCGGCTCACAATTGAGGACTACCGCCTTGATCTGGAAATCAACGTGCTTGGTGCCGTAGCGGCTATTCACGCAGCTTACCCGGCCATCAAAAAGTCGAAGGCAGGCAGCATTGTCCTGTTCAGCACCGTAGCGGCCAAATTAGGCATGGGCCTGCATTCTTCGGTATCCGTCGCCAAATCAGCTGTTGAGGGCCTGGCTAAGTCGCTAGCGGCTGAATTTGCTCCTTATAACGTGCGCGTAAATGCGGTTGCGCCTTCACTAACCGATACGCCTTTAGCCCAGTTTCTCTTAGCTGACGACGCTAAGCGAGAAGCGGGCAATAAACGACATCCACTTAATCGCTACGGTACACCCGCCGATATTGCCAGCATGGCGGCTTACCTCCTGTCCGATCAGGCGAGTTGGATTACCGGTCAGGTGATTGGGGTTGATGGAGGAATGGGTACTCTTAAATAAAGAAAAAGGGACGACTGCCTGAGTTCGTCCCTTTTTCTTTATTCACTACGCTGTTAGATGGATTCTTTTGTCGTCTTTCCGTCCACGTTACGCCAGATGCCCAGCGGGTTGGCATTTTGCAGCGCCAGCGGTAACAGCGAATCTGGGAAGCTCTGATACGTAACGGGCCGCACAAAGCGAAGGATGGCACCTGTACCAACCGATGTGGTGCGGCTGTCGGTGGTAGCCGGGAACGGTCCTCCGTGGGTCATGGCTTCGCAGACTTCAACGCCGGTCGGGAAACCGCCGAATAAGACGCGCCCGGCTTTCGTTTGTAGCAGTTCTACCCAATCGAACTCCGATTGTTGGAGTTCGGCTTCGGTGGCGTAGAGCGTTGCCGTCAACTGGCCTTCCAGCGACTCCAGGCATTCGGCTAATTCGTTTTCGGTTTGGCAAAGCACGACCAGTGAGCTGGGCCCGAAGATCTCCTGACTTAATTCGGTATTGCTCAGAAACAGCGGGGCCGTAGTGGTCAACACAGTGGCTCGTCCTTCGGTGCGGTCGGTTTCGGCTTCAACCTCGCCTTCGGCCAGTACGTGCACACCGGGCAATACCCGAATGTGCTGAACCGCTTTGGTGTACGCCTGATGGATGCCCGAGTTTAGCATAGTGGCAGGTGCTGTCGCCTGAATCTTGGCCGCAACCGTGTCGAGAAAGTCGTTAGTTTGAGCCGAATCCAACAGAAACACCAGACCGGGGTTCGTACAGAACTGGCCAACGCCGAGCGTTACTGATGCGGCTAGGCCTTCGGCTACTTTATTACAATTCTCCTGAATAGCCCCCGGCATGATGACCACCGGGTTTACAGCGCTCATCTCCGCATAAACCGGGATCGGTTCTTCGCGTTCCTGGGCAATTTTCAACAAGGCCAGTCCACCCCGACGGGAGCCCGTGAACCCTACGGCTTTAACTGCCGGATGAGCTACTAAACTTTGGGCAACCTCATTGTCGGCGTGAAGCAACGAGAACACGCCATCGGGCATCCCCGTTTTCTGGGCCGCCGTTGTGATGGCCTGACCAACTAACGACGACGTACCGGGATGCGAAGGATGCGCTTTAAAGAGGACCGGACAACCGGCAGCTAAGGCCGAAGCCGTGTCGCCACCAGCCACGGAGAACGCCAGCGGAAAGTTGCTGGCACCGAACACCACAACCGGCCCAAGTGGTACGCGCATCTGGCGCAGATCCGGACGGGGCATCGGCTGACGATCGGGTAGGGCCGGGTTAATGCGGGCATCCACCCAGGAGCCTTCGCGCAGCAGGTTCGCAAATAACCGGAGCTGCCCCGTTGTGCGGCCCCGTTCACCCGAAATACGGCCTGTAGGAAGGCCACTCTCCAGCACAGCCCGTTCAATCAGCTGATCGCCCAGTGCCTCAATTTCGGCCGCAACAGCGTCCAGAAAATCAGCGCGCTGGCCAGGATGAAGTTTTGCGTAAGGCGAAAAAGCAGCCGCTGCTTTTTCAACGGCCTGATTCGCCTGTTCAACCGATACGTTGGTGAACGAATCGGTCAATTGCTCATTGCGAGCGGGAGCATAGCTGTAAAACGAGTCGCCCTCGCCCAGGACGGCTTCGTTGCCAACGAAACTGACGTTGAGTTGATATTCAGTGGTCATCTACTGGTCATTATAGTGATTGATCGTCATGCAGGGGCATTCGTTATGAAAGCAAAATAACTCTGCATGACTGCCAATGACGATTAAACAATTGCGCCTACGCGTTCGAGCAGCGCTTTGGTTTTGCGGATACCTTCGTATTCATCAAGTTTACTGCCTTCGTATTCGATGCCGGCAATGCCTTTGAAACCGCTTTCTTTTACAATTTTCAGGATACGGTTGTAGTCCGTTTCGATGCAGTTGCCGTTTTCATCAAAATCGTACGTTTTGGCTGATACTCCTTTCGCAAAGGGCATAAGCTCCTTCGTACCCTGGTACCGGTCATATTGCTCGTCGCAGCCAGTTGAACTGCGCTTGATGCAGAAGTTGCCGAAATCGGGTAATGTACCGACGTTTTTCATGTTTACCTGCTTCATTACGCCCGATAGCCATTGTCCGTTCGATGAGGTACCGCCGTGGTTTTCAACGATAATGTTGATGTTCATCGGCTTAGCAAACTCACCTAATTTCCCTAGTCCTTCGACAGCCGCTTTCTGCACGTCTTCGGCCGAACCCTGACCGTAGGCGTTCACCCGGATCGTTTTGCAACCTAGGTACTTCGCGCACTCCACCCATTTTTTGTGGTTCTCAACCGCCTGGTTGCGTTTGGCTGCATCCAGTTCCGCCATGCCGCCTTCGCCATCGATCATGATCAGGTGATTGGTCACGCCATTGTCTTTGCAGCGGGTTAACAAGTCGTTGAGGTAGGTTTTATCCTGGGCTTTGTCTTTAAAGAACTGGTTTACGTACTCAACAATGCTGATGTCGAATTCCTTTTTCGCAATGGCCGGAAAATCGAGGTTCGTGATTTTTTTAGCGAACAGCGATTTATGCAGCGACCATTCTGCCAGGGAAATATCAAAAAACATTTTCTTTTTCGAAATGTCAGCAAACGCACTTGGTAAGAGAGTCATTCCGGCTAGGGCTCCGGTGGCCTGTTTGATAAACGTACGACGGTTGGTAGTCATAACGAAAATAGGCTTGGGGTTTATGATTTATTATCTGATGTTTGTAATGGTCCGCCAGAGCGGCCCACGAGTTGAAGTCAGCTGCGAAACTACAAACTTCAAACCTCAAACTACAAACAATATACTCATCCATGATTTCTCTCGACACGATTCGCGATGCCCACGAACGGATTCGACCTCATATTCACCGCACAGCCGTTCTGACCAATCAAACGATCAACCGGCTAGCCGGAGCTGACGTTTATTTCAAGTGCGAAAACTTCCAGAAAGTAGGGGCCTTTAAAGCGCGGGGTGGGTTGAATGCCGTGCTACAGGTCGCCCAGAATAAGGAAGGACAGGCTATAACCACACACTCGTCGGGTAATCACGCGCAGGCAGTAGCGTTTGCCGCTCGTCAGGTGGGTTTACCGGCGTACATTGTTATGCCTCGCACGGCTCCGCAGGTGAAAAAAGAGGCTGTACTGGGCTACGGGGCCGAGGTGATCGAGTGCGAGCCAACGCTCGAAGCGCGCGAAGCCGGGGTACAGGACGTAATAAAACGTACTGGAGCCGTGCTCGTGCATCCCTTCGATGATGATCGCGTAATAGCTGGTCAGGCGACGGCCGCTAAGGAACTCATCGAGGATTTTGGTCAGAACCCGTTCGACGTAATACTGGCTCCGGTTGGTGGGGGCGGTCTGCTCAGTGGTACGGCTTTGGTTACACATTATTTATCCCCAACAACGCGCGTTGTTGCCGGGGAGCCCGAGGGCGCTGCCGATACGGTACGTTCCTTTCGGAGCGGTCGGGTGGAGAAAGCCCCCTACATTAAAACGATTGCCGATGGGCTGATGACGACGCTCAGCGAACGAACGCTGGGGATCATTCGGGAACACGTATCGGATATCATTACTGTATCGGATGAAGAGATCATAGCGGCTATGCGACTGGTCTGGGAGCGGATGAAAATTGTGATTGAACCGTCGTGTGCTGTCCCATTAGCCGCCGTACTGAAGCAACCCGATCAATTTGCCGGGCAAAAAGTCGGGATCATCCTGACGGGGGGAAATGTAGACCTAGGTAAACTGCCGTTTTGAGTTCCGATCACTATCTTTATTTTGCAAAAGAAGTCCTCTTTACCCTCCTCTGCTAACTAATCAACTTAACAACGGACATGATCAGTAGTAATGATCTTCCACAGCCCACCCCCCGGTTATTCCTCTCCAAGCTGAGTGGAGACGTTCTGCGTTGGTCAAGCCGCATTCTGGTCACTACGGTATGGACCAGCGCTTTTTTATTCGGTCTCTACATACTAGCCTTTTATGCTGCAGCCTTGTATCAAGGAGACATGCAGCGCTGGAATGGCGTACTCCCTCGTTTGTATGAGTCTGGAACAACAACGGCTACCACTGGCATTGGCCTTCATTTTGCCGCCGGGGGCATCATCCTTATTTTAGGCAGTATCCAACTACTTGACTCGGTTCGGATTCGTTTCCCGGTCCTACACCGCTGGATAGGTCGGGTGTATGTAGGAGCTTGCCTGCTAGCTGCTATAGGGGGACTCGTATTTATTGCTCTCAAAGGCACCATTGGCGGGCCTGTGATGAACATTGGGTTTGCCCTGTACGGCTTTCTGATGGGCTGGGCGGCTCTGGAAACCTATCGGTACGCCGTTAAGCGACAGGTTGAGCGGCACCGTATTTGGGCTCTTCGACTTTACGCGCTGGCCATCGGCTCCTGGCTCTACCGCATGGACTATGGCTTTTGGCTGATGCTCACCGACGGGCTGGGGCATACCCGCACCTTTAATGGCCCTTTTGATCAGGTGATGGCCTTTTTCTTTTATTTTCCTAATCTGCTGGTTGTCGAAGCCCTTAGCCGATCCGGGACATACCGGGCTTCGGCGACCCTAAAGCTATTAACCTCCGGACTGTTACTACTCGCAACGATTTTCCTGGGCGTAGGTACTTATTATTTTACCCGCTACTACTGGGGGCCAGCCATTCTCACCTGGCTGGGGGCTGCTTAGGCGTTCAGATAGTTAGCCCTTCAACGAATTTATGAACTGATCGGCTACTCCTTTGATACCTATGAAACGCACCATCACCAACGAAAAGAAACCATCACTTTTTTGAAAATGACTGCTCAAAGCAAGCACACAATCGCTGAGCCGGAGATTACGCTCTTGCTAGACAGCAGAAACCGGCTTCATTTTGAGAAGAGTATGTTTTCCTTCTTAATAATCAGGGCATGGGGCCGCTACGTCCGCTGAAAATTTGCAATGCGGAGGATTTTGTTCGTGGGATGACAAAAAGGAAGGTCATCTTAATTGCGACTGCGTTCGCAGTCGTGGATCGCTTCGACCTACTCGTATCATAAACCGTGCTGCTAAGCTTGATTAAGTACAGTCGGCTGGGTTCACTACTGACATACTGCTGTCACTCTCCCGGCTTTTCTTTGTATTGTCAATTGATTGACAACTTCAACCACTAGCAGATCATGGAAAACACAGCGCAACGTAGCCAAATGACGGATCAGATCGTCATCTCTCCCGAGCAACTTCTTGCCCATTGGCAGGGACACCGGGGACTCACCCGACGGTTGATTGAAGTCTATCCCGACGAGCACTTCTTTACGTATTCCCTCGGCGGCATGCGGCCTTGTTCGGCACTAATCGATGAAATCATGCAGATGGCTGACCAGAGTATGCAGGGTGTTATATCGGGCGAGTGGCCTTCATTTGACGATGGTGCGGAGGCACCACCCAAAGCGACGGCAAAAGAGCAGGTGCTGGCGCAGTGGGATCGGGTGACCGAGAAGATCAACACCTATTGGCCGCAGATTCCACCCGCTCGGTTCCAGGAGGTCGACAAGGCTTTTGGTCTGTATGAAGGCCCGATCTACTGGTTTCTTTTCTACCTGATCGATAATGAGATTCATCACCGGGGTCAGGCGTATGTCTACCTACGCAGTCTGGGCGTTGAACCGCCTGCGTTCTGGGATCGTCCCCAGGTATAGTCCGCTGGTAATTCCCTAATGTGTGCGTTCTTATACAAAAGCCGTTGCAGATATAAAATCTGCAACGGCTTTTGTGTAGCGTGCCTGAGGCTATCAATCTCCTGAGAGGTAGTCTACCAGAATTAGGTTATATGAGAAAACAGTTCCCTAGTTTTTGAGTACCCGTTTCGACTACAAATCTCCCCGATTAGCCTACAAATGACAGCTCACGCCCGATGACCTTTGTTGCATCATTAATCAATGTAGTTTTATGATACAGCAAAACGAAACGGCAGCTCCCAGCCAGGCGCAGGCAGCTGGAACAGCTTCTAAAGTATGGTTTATTACGGGGGCTTCCCGGGGCTTTGGACGAATCTGGGCCCAGGCCGCTCTTGAGCGGGGTGACAAGGTGGTTGCTACGGCCCGCAAGCTGTCCAGCCTGGCCGAGTTGAATGAAAAATTCGGCGAAAACGTACTAACCCTGGAGCTTGACGTGACCAATCCTGAGCAGGTTGCGACCGTTGTCAAACAAGCCCACGCTCATTTCGGCCGGCTCGATATTGTGCTCAACAACGCCGGATATTCACTGGTTGGCACTATTGAAGAAGCCAGCGCGACGGACATTCGCGCCCTTTATGAAACGAATGTGTTAGGCCCGGTTGCCGTCATTCAGGCAGCTCTGCCGTTGCTCCGACAGCAGGGAGGTGGTCACATTGTTGGCGTATCCAGCAACCTAGGCCAGGTTACCATGCCTGTGATTGGTTATTACTGTTCGTCGAAATGGGCGTTCGAAGCCATTCACGAAAGTCTGGCTGCCGAGGTTAAACCCTTTGGTATCAACGTAACCCTTATTGAACCGGGAGCTTACGCCACTGAATTCGGCAGTCAGGAATCCCTGAAATTCGCCGAAGGCATGGACATCTACGCTGATTACAAAGACAATTTTTTCCAGGGTTTAAGAGCGCTGGAGCGCGGTGATCCGGCTGCAACTCCAGGTGCACTTTTTCAACTGGTCGATGCCCAAAATCCCCCGTTACGCTTCTTTCTGGGTAGCCATAATTTACCAGCGGTACGTGCCGCCTTTACGGAGCGACTGGCCACCTGGGAAGCCTGGGAAGCCGTTTCCAACTCGGCTCAGGGGTAATCCAGCTCAGGAACCCGGAACCCCCAAAAATTGCTTACCAACATATTAATGCTACTCGATAGCCAACCGGTTATCGGGTAGCCATTTCGGACTACATCATGAAAAAAGAAGAGAACAGTCCCTATAAAATTGAATCACTCACGGAGGCACACCGGGCCTTTGGTTTGCCTCAACCCCGGCATCCGTTGGTTAGTCTGATCAATGGCCCTCATTCGCAGGTAGAAGAGCTCAGACTTCCTCCTTACCATGTGCTGGGCTTCTACAAAATATCGTATAAACCAAAACTGAGCGGTAAATTAAAGTACGGCCAGCATTACTATGATTTTGATGAAGGCGGTCTGCTGTTCGCTGCGCCGGGTCAACTTATCGGCAACCACGACAATGAAGCCACTGCGTGTTCGGCGTATACGTTACTGATTCATCCCGACTTCTTCTTAGGCTATCCACTGGCCCGATCCATTAAACAGTATGGCTTTTTCTCGTATGCCACCCATGAAGCCCTGCATCTGTCGGAGGACGAGAAGCGAACCATCCTCGATATCTTTACGATGATCGAGCACGAACTGAACAGCCGGATTGACGACTCCAGCCAGAATGTACTTATAGCCCAGATTGAGTTGCTGCTCAACTACGC
Organism: Spirosoma knui; assembly: GCF_054780635.1. Classification (NCBI taxonomy): domain Bacteria; kingdom Pseudomonadati; phylum Bacteroidota; class Cytophagia; order Cytophagales; family Cytophagaceae; genus Spirosoma; species Spirosoma knui. Next base: position 297,693 of record NZ_BAAGVY010000002.1, read on the forward strand.
CAATCGGTATTACAAACGGCAGTTCATTACCCGCAAAGCCGTTAATAGTGATCTGTTACAGAAGCTGGAAGAGGTCGTAGAGGCTTATTTTGCCGACCAGCGATCGGTGAACCAGGGGGTACCGACGGTTCATTATCTGGCCGAGCAGGTCAACCTATCGCCGAGTTATTTGAGTGACATGCTGCGGTCGCTCATCGGTCAGAATGCGCAGCAGTACGTTCATGGTAAACTCATCGACAAAGCGAAAGAGATCTTATCTACGACTAATTTATCAGTCAGTGAAGTCGCTTATACGTTGGGTTTTGAACACTCACAATCGTTTAGTAAACTCTTTAAAACGAAAACGCATCTATCGCCCCTGGCTTTCCGACGGTCGTTTAATTAGAGAGAGCTGATTAAGCGCATACTGCTGATAAGCGTTACGGCATGTCTATTCTGAACCTGGCCAATGTTACCTGGCGAGCTGGTCAATACGGTGTGCGCACTGCTTTTTTTATAGGCACAAAGTTCCGCAGTATGTCAAAAACAGACGTAGCGTAAACTCCTTTTGCTGTAGTTACAACTACAGCAATGAAGCGTAAGTAGCTTGGTCGCAATGCTTAACAACGGATTGTCTAATTTTAGAAACCCTTAGTTTTGCCGTTTGCCGAATCAAGCGTGCCGACATGATTACGATTCAATCTATTTCGCCCGAACAAACCTATCCGCTACGCCATGCGGTGCTGTGGCCCGATAAGCCGCTGGAGTACGTTAAAGTTGACAATGATGCCGAAGGCCAGCATTTCGGCGCGTTCCAGCACGAAGATTTAGTGGCAGTGATCTCGCTCTTCGTCGATGGTCAGACGGCGCGTTTTCGGAAATTTGCTACCCGTCCGGATTGTCAGCGACAGGGCATCGGCACGATGCTGTTAACTCGGGTGATTGCGGAAGCACAACAGGCAGGAGCAACCCAGCTTTGGTGTGATGCCCGGCTCGATGCGGCCGACTTCTACCGGCGATTTGGTATGGAAGCCGTTAGCGAAGTGTTTTATAAAGGACTGGTTCCCTATGCCAAATTTTCGCTTACCTTGTAAACCGATTGAACCTAAGTCCTTTATACTATGAAAATGTATCGAAACCTATTTCTGATCATCGGTCTTCTGTTTGCTGCAACGACTACAAAGGCGCAAACGACCGGCGCAGCTACTGATTCTACCAAGGCGTACACCGGCGCGTATACCTTCGCCAGCGGTAGCCCGATTCAAAAGTTTACCGTAACCAGCGAGAAAGGCGATTTATACGGCGAGGCTGATAGCTACGGGAAGAACAAACTGCTGAAGCAGGCAAAGGCAGATACGTATCAGTCAACCAGTTCGTACGGCTCCGTCATTACGTTTAGGCGGGACGCGGCCACAAAAGCCATAACCGGTTTAACGATGGCTGTGCAGGGCAACGAACTATCGGCAAAGAAAGATAACCCGTAGGAATCAGGTTAAGAAATGTAATTACAAAGGCCAGAAGATGAATCACTTCTGGCCTTTGTCAGATTTTAGAACTGATAAAACACTCGAGCCCGTAAACCAATGCCATTCTCTTGCTGCGAATTCGGAAAGTTGGGTTGCTGTAGCCGCATCGTAGCAATCGGTCCGGCCTGAGCCGCCCAATGGCCTCCATGCCATTCCAGGCTGGTGGCGAGATTTATGTTATTGAGTACGTCTACGGGCCAGCGGTTCTTGAAATTGGCTGTATCATAACCACGGAGTGGCATCATCCGGTAGTAAAACGTCACATTTTCTGTGTTGGACAGATTCAAATACGTACCCACTGAGGGCAGTAACGTAAACGAGCGACTAATCGGAATCCGGTAGCCCAGGCTGATCGGAATCTGGATACGTATCATTCGCGTATCGATGTTCAGAATATCGCTTCTCGGGTCGATGCCCCGTGCAATCTGCCGACGGAAATCCCGGTGCGTACGTACATTAAAATCCTCGTCGGTGAGGAACGTCCCCATCAGGTAGGTACTCCGACTCAGCCCCGCACTCAGCGTAAAGTGGTCGCCTACCGCTACTTCGGCGAGTCCGCCTACGCTCCACATGTGCGCCGTTACGTCTCCGCCAGCGCCCAGGCGGAGCTTGAACGCCAGTTGCTCAACCGGCTTGCTGACTGTGGGTTGCGTAGCAGGTACAGATGCGCGTGCAGGACGAAGGCGCCTGGCCCGATTGCTTAGTACCGTATTCCAATCAATGGATTGCAGCGCCAGCGGCCGACTGGCGGCTAACTCAACCGGAGCTGTTGGAGCAGACACAACGACTTCGGACGGTGAATTGGCAGACGAAATTGCTGAAGAAGTTGTTGCAGTTACGCCTGGTGTATCAGAAGACGGTGTTGATTGTGATGTGTTGTACGTAACGCGCTCTTCAGGACGCTCCTGGCCTGTCTCGATTCGGTTCGCTTCCCGGTTCGAGGCTGTCGATTGGTTATTACGGGTACGTCTACTTAAAGAATTTGGCGTAGAAAGTTTATCATTCAGGTCAAGGTTTTGGTTAGGAATAGGGGTGTTATAGGCTACCTCATTGTCGACTCCGGCCGGTTTAGGCTTGGCTGTCGCGTAGCGCTGACGGGCGATTGCCTCACGCTGTACAGGCAAAGTTGGCTCGGTAGCCTTCTGCTGGGTAGGCATGGGAACGTACCGGGTTATGTAAACGGTATCGCGACCCGAACGAACGGTTTGTCCCAACTGATTCCCTCCAGACGGCGCTGCGTTTAAGGCCTCAGGACGTAGTCCATCGGTTGATGGCTCCCGCTGTTCAGAGCGCTCTATTGGTCTGTCGTTAGCGTTTGCTGGGGTAGGGGCAGGTGCCGTTGACTTCTGCTGGTTGGCCTGGGCAATGGTTTCGCGAAGCTGCGTAATCTCCCGGCGTTGCCACACACTGAGCGTAATCAGGGCGACCGTGCTGATCGTAGCCGCTGCCATTAACCAGGGCTGGGCCGTCCAGCTAGGAGCAACGGGAGAAGGGCTGTTCCCGGTCGGACTGGGTTGAGAGGGACTAGCCTGCTGCAGAGTTGCCTGCATACGTAACCAGTCGTTCTCGGAAAATTCCGGCCGAATGCTCTCCAGTTTTCGCCGGATACTATCGGTAAATCGGTCAGTTTTCATGGTATCGGATGGGTGTCGACGGAAGAGGTTTCTGGTGGAACGGATACGCCTGTTTGATGAGTTGCTGCAATTTCTGGCGGGCACGGGCGAAGTTGGAGCGAACCGTTGCTTCGTTATGACTCAGTAAGCCCGCAATCTCGTGGAGACTGTAGCCATCCACGACGTGCATCATAAATACCGTTCGGTACGTTGGGCTAAGCTGCTGTACCAACGCCAGAATCTCCTCGGCCGCAATCTGATCAACAATGTCATCGTCAAACGTAACCTGCTCGCCCGATTCCAGCGAACTGTGCTGTTCATGCCGGTGATTCTTTCGATAATGGCTGATGGCGGTGTTCACCAGGATGGTTCGAAGCCAGGCTTTGAACGGCAGCGATTCGTCGTAGCTGTCCAGATGCTGAAAGGCTTTCAGAAACCCTTCGTTCAGGACGTCTTCGGCTTCTTCAACGTTTGACGTGTAGCGCAAACAAATACTTTTCGCGTACCCGAAAAACTGCTTGAATAGCGTACGTTGTGCTCGCGGATCGTTAGCACGACAGGCCCGAATGACACTAATGAGGTCATTTTCGGCGAACGGGGACGATTTTCGGAAAAACAAAGTTCGGTCGGATTAACGTAAACACCCGTGATGGTAAAAAACAATACGCCTTCCGACTACACAACGTTGCACCCTTTCGTTTGGTTGATTAAAATTTAGAACGCCCTGCCACGTTTCACTGCAGCCCTTCGTAAAGACCAGAAAACAATCACTCGTTTTCGGTTCGTTATCTGATGAATGTGTTGGTAATTGGCGATGGTCATACGTATGGATACGGGCTATCGTCGGGGCAACTGAGTTATGTAGGACACTTTATTCGCCAGATGAGCCGCCCCGGACGGGCGGTGTCGGTTGAGGCCTACGCGCACTTAACGCCGACGCAGGTGCTGGCCACGTTAGATCGACTGTCGCTAAACCAGTACGACCTCATCCTGTTGCAGTTGGACTATGCGACGGGGCAGCCTTCAATGCGGCACCTACCCTTACCCCGACTGGGCCGAAACGCTACGTCTCCAAAACGGCATTGGGCAGGTCGAGCCATGCAGCGCCTGCGGGAATGGGCAACCATCGGCATACGGGCGTTGACCCGGCCCCGCTCAAGGTCTCTTTTCGTATCAGCTTTGCTGAGAACGTTACGTCCGTACCGGCATCACGTACTCCTGCTGACTCCACTGCCGCATCGTGACCCCGTTGAGGGATGGTTGCGCAGGCGGTGCCGGTCGCTGTTACTCCGAAAGGCGGGCGATCAGTTATTCAGCGTGTTCGATTCGAGTTTGGTGCTGCGGCCCCACGATGAATATTTTCTGACGAATGACCCGGAGCACCTGAGTGCCGTTAGTCACGAACTGCTGGGACGGGCGCTGTTCGATTTTTACCAGTCATCCCCGACTATTGTCACAATTCAGGCGGTCAGGCGAAATGGCGATGACCAATGGCCGACCCGGGACGATAGCCTTTGAAGGGCTCACGCTTTACCGCAATACGTTCTTAACTCTTAGTCTCGTTTCGCTACGTTTTCTTATGAAAAAACAATGGATGTTTATCGCGCTCGTTGCCGCGCTGGCAGCGGGCTGTAATCAGGCTGGTACGAACGTAACACCAGACGATCAGACAACCGCATCGGCTGCCCGCGCAACTGCCGTGGATGGTTTCGGGAAAGGTACCGTGATTACGCAGGACAAGCTGCCGCAGGCCGTGTTGAATTACCTGAACACGACCTACGCGGGCTATACCTTCGTGCAGGGCGTTCAGGGCACAGACCGGGCGGGTGCTACATTCTATGCCGTTGTTATTGAGCAGGGGGGAGTCCGTTATCATCTTCACTTCGACGCGAACGGTACGCTGCTGCCGGGACGTGGCCACAAAGGCGGACCAGGGCCGCGCGAAGCCAACGAGACGACGATTGCGCAGAACAAGCTCCCGCAGACTATTCTGGATTATCTGAACACGACATACGCAGGCTATGCTTTTGTAGGGGCTGAACAAGGTGCCGATGCATCAGGTGTGGTGCTGTATTACGAGGTGGAGATTACCCAGAACAGCAAAGCAATCCGGCTGAACTTTGATGCAACGGGTAAACTCCTGGAGCGACCAAAAGGTCGGCCGGGTGGACCGGGCAAGCCGCCAATGGCTACGAGTGTTACGCAGGATAAGCTGCCACAGGCAACGCTGGATTACCTGACAACGAACTACGCCGGATACACATTCGTACGCGCTGAACAGGCCACTACCCGCGAAGGTGCTACGCTGTATGCCGTGGCGATTACGCAGACGGGCGATACGTACTACCTGTTGTTCGACGCCGACGGAAAGTTTATAAGCGCCCGTAAACACCGCAAATAATCGGGCTTGATTTGCTTATAAGAAACGAAAGGCGCGAACCAACATCAGTTCGCGCCTTTCGTTTCTTATAAACTGTTCCAGATTTATACCCGTACTTCCATTTCCTCGGGTCGGGTCGTGTCGCCGGTTTCGCGTCCTTCCGGTTGGGGAAGTGGCCGTTTTTCGGCGTCCTTCCGGCGCGTCATGTAGGTGTAAATAACGGGTACTACGTACAAGGTCAGCACCAGCGAAAAGAGAAGACCTCCTACAATAACAATACCGAGTGGAACGCGGCTCTTCGACGCCGACCCTAACGCTAATGCCAACGGCAATGCACCGAAAGCGGCCACAAGCGTCGTCATCAGAATGGGGCGCAGACGTAACGCAGCTGATTCAACCGCGGCTTCGAATTTGTTCTTGCCCGTCAGTCGCTGCTCATTCGCAAATTCGACAATCAGAATCCCGTTTTTGGTTACCAGACCGACCAGCATGATGATCCCGATCTGACTGAAAATATTCAGGGTCTGGTTAAACATCCAAAGTGAGAATACCGCACCCGCCAGCGCCAGCGGTACCGTGATCATGATGATGAGCGGATCAACAAATGAGTCGAACTGCGCAGCCAGAACCAGATACACCAGAATTAAGGCCAGGCCGAACGCGAACAACGTATTCGAGGAGCTTTCGGCGTAGTCGCGCGAAGGCCCCGACAATGCCGTCTGGAAGGTATCGTCGAGTGTACGGGCGGCAATGGCCTGCATGGCCGTTACGCCGTCGCCGACCGTTTTGCCGGGTGCTAAACCCGCCGATACCGTTGCCGACTTAAACCGGTTGTAGTGGTACACCTGCGGGGGGCTGCTGACTTCAGCAAACCGAACGAGGTTATCTAGCTGAATTAATTCACCCTGATTCGTGCGGACATAGAACGAAGCCAGATCGACGGGTTCGTCGCGGTCTCCACGGGCAACCTGACCAATTACCTGATACTGTTTCCCATTCATCAGGAAGTAAGCCAGCCGACGGTTACTGAGCGCTAATTGCAGGGTTTGGGCAACGTCCTGAACCGAAACACCAAGACTCGTCGCTTTTTCGCGGTCGATACTGATGTTCAGCTCTGGCTTATTAAATTTCAAGTCAACGTCACTGTTCTGAAAAGTCGGATCTTTCTGCACTTCTTCCAGGAACTTGGGCAGTTTTTCGCGCAGCTTCTCAAAATTCAGGTTCTGAATAACGAACTGAACGGGTAAGCCACCGCCCCGACCTACCTGAATCGTTTGATCCTGCGTAGCGAACATGCGCCCTTCACTGAACTTTTTCAGGTTTTTATTCACGTAGTCTACAATCTCCTGCTGCGAACGATTCCGCTGGGAAGGATCGTTCAGGTTGATCATGACAAACGACGAGTTAACCGCCCCGGCGCCCGAAAAACCAGGAGCCACTACGCTAAAGGCCAGCTTGGTTTCTGGAATCGAATCGAGCACAAACTGCATGACCCGATCGGTCAGGCTAGCCTGCGCTTCGTAACTGGTGCCTTCGGGTGATGTAATGGAAACGCGCGTACGGCTACGGTCTTCGAGCGGAGCCAGCTCTGATTTAAGCGTTGACCCGATGCCGAAAATCAAGGCGATACAGATCGCAATCATCGCAAAGGCCCACCGCTTCTTGCGCATGAAATTGTTCAGCGAATCGCGATAGCTTTGGTCGAGCCACTGGAAAAACGGTTCGGTCTTCTTGTAAAACCAGGAGTCCTTGCCGTGGTTCTTGCTCGTCAGCTTCACACTCAATACGGGCGTGAGCGTTAGGGATACAAAGGCCGAAATCAAAACGGCACCCGCTACGACAATACCAAACTCGCGGAACAGGCGACCTACGAAACCCTGCAAAAAGATGATCGGCAGGAACACGATGGCCAGCGTAATGGACGTCGCCAGTACGGCAAAGAAAATCTCGTTGGACCCTTCTCTGGCCGCTTGCCGGGTTTCCATACCATCCTCTATTTTCTTGAAGATGTTCTCGGTCACCACAATACCGTCATCCACCACCAGACCGGTTGCCAGAACGATACCCAACAGGGTCAATACGTTGATACTGAAGTCGGCAACGTACATAATAAAGAACGCGCCAATCAGCGATACCGGAATGTCGATCAGGGGCCGGAAGGCGATCAGCCAGTCGCGGAAGAAGAAATAAATGACGAGTACAACCAGGATAAACGAGATAATGAGCGTTTCGCCTACTTCTTCAATCGCCCGGCGAATGAACGTACTCCGGTCGATGCCGATGCTGACAATAATGTCGTCAGGAAGGTCTTTCTTTAGCTGGTCAAACCGTTTATAGAACTCGTCGGCAATGCTGACGTAGTTGGCACCCGGCTGCGGAATCAAGGCCAGGATTACCCCTACGGCCCCGTTCTGCTTGGAAATGGTTTCTTCGTTTTCGGCCCCCAACGTAGCGTAGCCTATATCCTTCAGGCGGACGATCTGGTCGTTAGTCTGGCGAAGAATCAAATTGTTGAAATCATCTTCGCTAGTCAGCCGACCAACGGCCTTAACCGTCAATTCCGTGTTATTGCCGTACACTTTACCACCCGGCAGTTCTACGTTCTGGGCCGTCAGCGAGTTTTGGATGTCCTGCGTCGTCAGTCGATAGGCCGACAGCTTGATCGGATCAATCCACAGGCGCATCGCCTGGCGTTTCAGACCGTAGATGTTGGCCTGGCTTACACCCGGAATGGTTTGCAGCCGCTCCTGAAGCACGTTTTCGGCGTAATCAGACAATTGTGTCGGGTTACGCGTCGTACTCTGAACGGTCATGAAAATAATTGGGTCCGAGTTGGCATCCGCCTTCGTCACCACCGGAGGAGCGTCGATGTCCTGCGGCAGTTGGCGCTGGGCCTGCGCTACTTTATCGCGCACGTCGTTGGCAGCCCGCTCCAGATCCGCGTCAAGGTTGAACTCAACCGTGATGGTGCTGGCTCCCAGGGCACTGTTCGACGAGATCGTCCGAATCCCTTCGACGCTATTCAGCGATTTCTCGATGGGTTCGGTAATCTGCGACTCAATGATGTCGGGGTTCGCACCGGTATAGTTGGTTCGAACGGTGATAACCGGCGGGTCAATGGCCGGGTATTCGCGGACGCCAAGAAAGGTGAAGCCGATGACACCAAACAAGACAATGACGATGGACATTACCATCGCAAAGACAGGTCGGTTAAGGCTTAATTCGGGTAAACTCATAAACGTGTTGAGTTAACAGGTTTCATTGGTTAAAGAGCCAGCCAGGTCTTTCAAACATGGCTGGCATTTTCGGGTATAAACCAAAAAAGGAAACGTTGGTAACGTAAACTGATTACCGCGTTGCCACTTTCGATTCATCGCCTGGCAGTTGTACTACGCGTCCTACTTTAACGGGTGAATCGGGTTTCAGAAACAGCAGACCCGTTGTAGCTACTGTATCGCCCGCCTGAATGCCCGACAAGATCTGAATTGTTCCCGCCGTGCGCAGCCCCGTTGTTACGTCGCGGAACTGAGCTTTGCCGCCTTTAATCACCACAACCTGGTTTGTCCGCGTTTGTGGAATGACCGCCTGCGTAGGCACAACCAGACTTTGTTGGTTCTGAATGGCCAGCGTAACCCGCGCAAACGTACCGGGGCGGAACTTAGCCGAATTGTTGTTCACTCTGGCCCGAATCCTGAGGTTACGAGTTTGCTGTTCTACACCGGGTTCAATGGCGTACACTACCGCCTGACTTGGCTGCTTGGTTCCATCCACCAGGAAGGAAATGGTTGCGCCGGTTTGTACCGCCTGACCATATTTTTCCGGAATCGAGAAGTCAAGTTTGAGGGAGGATACCTGCTGTAATCGGGCAATCAGCGTACTGGGGGAAACCACAGCGCCTGCACTGACATTACGTAAACCAATTACGCCCGAAAAGGGTGCCCGAATTTCGGTACGTTGAAGATTCGCTTTTACCAGTTCGATGTCGGCCAGTGACGAACGCAGGTTCGTGGTAACAATGTCGTATTCCTGCTGGCTAATTCCACCCTTGGCGAGCAGTTGCTTATTCCGTTCTTCCGTCCGTCGGGCGTTGTCGGCCTGAGCCTGAAGTTTCAGGAGTTGAGCGCGTAGGTCGGCATCGAAAAGCTTCACCAGTAACGCGCCCTTGGCCACGGGCTGCCCTTCCTTAATATTTAACTGGGTAATACGGGCTGATATTTCCGGATAAATGTCAACCTGTTCGTTGGGGAGCAGGGAACCGCTGGATACAACATCTTCCTGTAATCGCTTCGTGATCACGACAAAGCCATTTACGTTGGTGGGACCGCCCCCGCCCGGGCCACCAGGACCGCCTTTGCCGCCTGGCCCTCCGCCTTTGCCGCCACCACCACCTCCACCCCCGCCGGGGGCACCGGATGTGGCGCCGGGTGCCGGATGTAATACTTTATTGTACACAATTATCCCGCCGAGGACAACAACGACGAGAACGATAGCAATCCATCTTTTCACAGGAGAGTTATTAGCAATAAAACTTAATTTTTAACGTCGGAATGACCGCGTTTGTTACGAACTACAAAACTATGAGCCCAAACGGTTATATCAATCCTCAAATGCTCGATCATTAATCTATTTTACAGGGATTAAGCGACTTTATCGACCGGCCAGTTTAGTTATCCCAAGCAATAAGTGGCTGGAAAGCAGGCTTAACAATTTCGGGTTACCTAATGAATGAACGTATTCGCCCGCATCCATATACAGTACCAAACTAGCCAGAGCGATTTGTCTACTCAAAATCCATAAAGCTGGTCCAGTTACCGCATCTGTCAACCAGGAATCGACTTACTCAGAAATAGGGCCGTTTAAGCTGGAGAACAGGACGTGACGCAGAAAGTCGAGCAGTTGATTTTCGTCTTTACTTATCTCGAAGTCAGTGAGAGTCGGCAGGTTCTGCATGAAAAATGCCTGGTAGTGTGCCGTTTCGATGAGTGAACTTGCCCTCGATCGTGCAAACGGGTAATCAGGTCGATAGTCCAGAATAAGCGCAGCGATACGTCCGCACAGATCTTTGTAGGGCTTGAACAACTGCTGCCGGTTATCTTCCGTTACGTGGTGCGTTAAATACACTTTACTTGACTCCCGAATCACAACCCGGTGCAACGCCTTTACGTCAATATCATCGGTGGATGAGGTGTCCAGGTCTTTCAGTAAAATAAGCCGTAGCAGCCGCTCCAGCTTTTCGCCCGGATCGGTCAGGTTGTTGGTTTGAAAAACAAGCTGATATTCGAGCCATTGCCAGTACCAGGCGACCAGATAAATGAGCAGGCGGTGCTTGTTCTCGAAGTAGCGGTAAATGCTGGCTTCCTTGGTGTTGAGCCGGTCGGCTAGCTTTTTGAAGGTGGCTTCTTCAAACCCAATTTCATCATATAGCAAAATCCCCTGTCGCACAATCCGCCGACCCAGTTCCGACCCGTCGGGATTACGTAAAAACAGCCGCTCGTTCATGCGGACTTGCACCGAATACTCCATTTATAAACTTGTTCTTCTTATAAACTTGTTCTTCCGTTCAACCAAAAGTTTTTACTATCAGGAACATACTTACATTAATAAAAGTTGTGTTTATAAAAAAGATAGTAATACTATCAGGTCCGCTCTTTTTACTACCAGACACATTATTTATTAAAAAATTGGGCGTAACGGGAGAGGAAACGGGCAGATTACTGTTTGTGAGATTAAAAACGGATTAAAATGGCCATAGTAAACGCAGTAGAGCCGCCACCATCGCCGACACAACGGTTGATTCGGCTCCTGACCAACGAGAAGAAAGACATTGGGTATATTTATCTGTATGCGTTGGTAACGGGCATAATTAGTTTGTCGCTGCCACTAGGTATTCAGGCGGTGTTTACACTCGTATCGGGAGGGCTCGTATTCAGTTCAGTCTACGTGCTGATTTCGCTCGTGATCATCGGCGTACTGGGAACTGGTTTATTGATGGTTGGCCAAATGGCATTGGTTGAGGTGTTACAGCAGCGGATTTTTGCGAAAGCGGCCTTTGAGTTTACGTATCGGCTACCACGTATTCAACCCGACGCCCTGGCGGGTTATTATCCACCCGAGTTAATGAACCGCTTTTTCGACGTACTAACGATTCAGAAAGGATTGCCGAAGTTATTGATTGACCTGACGGCCGCAACGGTACAGATCGTTTTTGGGTTAATACTGCTCTCGGCCTATCACCCCATCTTTGTTGGATTTGGCCTGTTCACCGCGCTGATCGTCGTGTTAATCTGCTGGGCGTACGGAGCACGGGGAGTCAAGACCAGTCTGAACGAGTCGAAGTATAAATACAAGGTAGTCGCCTGGCTTGAAGATATAGCCCGCGATTTACCCGTCCATCGCTATCAGCAATCCGGCAGTTTAGAGCCGATTGACAAAATGGACGACCTCGTAGCTAATTACGTTGAGCATCGCAACCAGCACTTTAAGGTGTTGAAGCGGTTCTTTTACAGCGCCGTAGCCTTCAAAACTATTGTTACGGGCGGCTTGTTGATTCTGGGGACGACCCTGGTAGTCGGTCGGGAAATGTCGCTTGGACAGTTTGTCGCGGCTGAACTTGTTATTGTCTTGATTACCAACTCGGTCGATAAGCTCATATCGGGTATTGATACTGTATTTGATCTGCTGACAGCCGTAGAAAAAATTGGTACGATCACCGACATGCCGCTGGAGACTACCTAGCAGAGAGTACGTACAGACAGCCGGACAGGCTGTTGTATCCGAAAACCGTATTCTTCTTCAAGAACATTTTATGTTAAACTTATCGAATCAACGGGTAGACGAAGAACTGTTTAACCGCTATCCCTTAAAAACGCTCCGAACATTACCGCAATCGGACGGGGGGCAAAAACTGGGCCGCTGGATGCTTTTCTTCCTGATCGTTGGCCTGATTGCCATGTTCATGCCGTGGCAACAGAACATCAACGGTGAAGGAACGCTGACAGCTCTGACTCCGCAGGATCGCCCACAAACCATTCAGAATGCCATTCCCGGGCGCATCGAACGCTGGGCAGTTCGCGACGGTGACTACGTTAAGCGGGGCGATACGCTCATGGTTATCTCCGACATAAAAGACGAATATTTTGATCCGAATCTGCCCCAGCGGCTGGGCGAGCAGCTAACGGCCAAGCAAGGCAGCCAAGAGGCTACTGAGGCTAAAATTCAGGCGCTCGATGGCCAGATTACCGCGTTGCAGACGGGTTTGAAGGTGAAGCTGGCAGCCGCACGTAACAAGGTTCAGCAAAGTGAATTTAAGGTTACGGCAGACGAAGCGGATCTGGTGGCTGTCCGTAAAAACTATCAGATTGCGCTCGATCGACTCGAGCGCTACGAGAAGGGGTATAAAAACGGCTTGTTCTCGTTGACTGATTTAGAAGCCAGACGGCTGAAGGTACAGGAAGACAACGCTAAAGTGATCTCGCAGGAAAACAAGCTGAACGTATCGCGGCAGGAACTGGTGAACGCCCGGCTTGACCTGAACACGATTCAGGCTGATTTTCAGGAGAAGCTAGCAAAAGCGCAGTCGGACCGGAGTTCGGCGGTTTCGTACCTGGCCGATGCCAATGGTGAAGTGTCCAAGCTGCGCAACAAAATCAGCAGCGTGGCCGTCCGTCAGGGGCTTTATGTTGTGCGCGCTCCGCAGGATGGTTACGTGATTCGTCCGTCGAAAGCGGGGATTGGGGAAACCATCAAAGAGGGGGAACCCATCGCGACGCTTCAACCGTCGAATCCGCAGTTGGCTGTGGAGTTGTATGTGCGGGCTATGGATGTACCCCTGATTCAGCGGGACCGAATCGTTCGCCTACAGTTCGATGGCTGGCCGGCCATTCAGTTTTCGGGCTGGCCCACGGTATCGGTTGGTACGTTTGGCGGAAAGGTTGCGGTTATCGATGCAGTGAGTAGCGTTGGCGGTAAGTATCGGATTTTGGTACGTCCTTTTCAGCAAAAAGGCGACCAACCCTGGCCGACGCAGCTGCGGGTAGGATCGGGGGTTCATGGCTGGGTGATGCTCGACGATGTGCCTGTTTGGTACGAGCTCTGGCGGCTGCTAAACGGTTTCCCACCAAGTTTGCAGGAGGAGCCTAAAGCCGAGAAAGGAGCGGACAAATGAGGGGGCGGGTTGGTATACGGTGGTGGCTGGGCATTGGCTGGCTGCTGCCAGGGCTGGTGACGGCTTCAACAGGAGCCGCGTGGACGCCCGCAGCAACGAGTCAGACGGTAGTCGTATCGGGGCAGCGACAACCCGACACGACCGCCTTTCCCGCCCCGGTTTTCTTCGACATAATCCGACAGCACCATCCGATTGTTAAACAAGCGGCTCTCTACAACGAAGAAGCCCGACAGGTACTGGTTCAGGCGCGGGGGGCCTTTGACCCCAAACTTGTGTCGTACTACGATCGGAAAGAGTTTGGGCAGGATCTGTATTACAACCACTGGCAGAACAAGCTGGCCGTTCCGTTGTGGGTGGCGGGTATTGATCTGAATGTATCGTATGATCGTAACGAAGGAAAGTATATAAATCCGGAAGAGCGAACACCTGCTTCGGGACTGACCGGAATTGGCCTGAGTGTGCCGGTTGGGCAGGCCCTGTTTATTGATGCGCGCCGAAATGCTGTTCGGCAGGCGCGACTGGCGCAGGATATGGCTAAAGCCGATCAGCTTAAACTGGTGAACAAAACGCTGTTCGATGCCGCCAAAACGTACTGGGACTGGTATCTGGCCTATCAGCAGCGCCGGTGGGTAACCGAAGGTTTTGAACTGGCCGAGCGTCGATTTCAGGCGTTACGTGAACGGGCGCTGATTGGCGATGCCGCTGGTATCGATACGACAGAAGCGTTCATCACTGTACAGGATCGACTGTTGCAGCGTCAGCAGGCGGAAATTGACGAACAGAACGCCCGGCTTCGCGTCAACAATTTTTTGTGGGATGCAAGCGCCCGACCGGTTGAACTGCCCGCGCAGGCCATTCCTGAGGAGCCGTCTCTGACACTTCTAACTGAGAGTACGTTGCAGATGCTGGCCAATCAGGCGGCTCGTCAGCATCCTGAGTTACTGAAGCTGGATACGAAGCTCGGCCAGCTCGCTCTGGAAGAGCGTTTCAGAAAGGCCATGATTCAGCCTCAGGTGTCGGTAACGGCCAGCCTGCTTAGCCAGACCCCAACCGTTGACGTACCGTACGACTGGTCGAGCTATTACGCCTTCCGACCCCAGAACCATAAAATAGGTGTAGACTTTGTGTTTCCGTTGTTTCTGCGGAAAGAGCGAGGCAAACTGCGCGAAGTGCAGATTAAAAACCAGCAGACGGAACTGGAGCGCCAACAAACCGGCCGTGACATCAGCACTACGGTCCAGGCGGCTTACAACCAGCTTCAGGCGCTTGCCCGTCAGGTCGCTTTGCAGCAACAAACGATTCAGAATCAGGAGCGCCTACTTCAGGCCGAACAGCAGAAGTTCGAACTTGGCGAAAGCTCATTGTTTCTGGTCAACGCCCGCGAAACAAAGTTGATTGACCTGCGGCTGAAAGGAGAGGAGCTAAAAACCAAATACCAGAAAGCCATTGCCGAACTGTATTTTGTGGCGGGTACCACGCAATGAGCTACGAGTCCATCACCATCAGCAATTCGCTGATCATCATGGCGGTGGCCCCCCATACGCGGTACCCCTGAATCTGGTAGAACGGCGCATCGACCAGCACCCCGCGTACTTCAATCTGACTATCGCCTACAATGGTTTCGTCGAGCAGCGTATCCAGAGAGACCTCGACAACCGCTTCGACTTCGCGCGGGTCGGGGTAAAAATCGGGTCGGTAGGGCAGCATACCCACTACCGGCTGAACGTAGAAGTTACTGGGTGGAATAAATAGTTCGGTTAGTAACCCCAGCACTTTTACGTCGGTCACCCGAATACCTACTTCTTCCTGAGCCTCGCGCAGGGCGGTGCGGGTCAGGTTTTCGTCGATACGTTCCATGCGTCCACCCGGAAAGGCCATTTGCCCGGCATGAACCCCATCGTACTGGGGGCGCAAAATCAGGGGTAGCAGGATTGAGTCCTGATACGGATAAAAACAGATCAGTACCGCACTCCGTCGCGTTCGTTCATTGGGCTTGATACCAAGTCGGTAACGAGCCGCCGACGCCATTTTCGCGTGAGCTGTCTCACCCGGCAAGGGCTTCTGCAACCGCTGACGGAGTTGCTCCGTGAACGAATGGAATGTGGTGTCAATCATGGTCTGGTCTCCTGTTTTCAGCGTATCGGCATGGATGTCAACGTACTGGTCATCAACCCAACTGCGAAACCTTATCTATACAACGTAACGAATTGCTCTGCGCAACGCTACCGGTAATATTCAATAGTACGTATCAGCGCTACGCCTATTTGTTTTCCGTTCGCGTCCACCTGCTTTTGTTCGATCCAGTTCCCGTGCCTATCGTACCGATAACGATAGGTGGGATGAGGATAATCTTTTGAGTCATAAGTTAACTCGTTCCATTTATCTCCTACTTTCCTACGGCTCCGATCTGATAAAATGTAATGGTGAACGGGATGCTGCAAACTAATCGTTTCCGAAGTTAAGTCGCCTGCTTTATTATAATTTTGTCGGGTAACTTCAGTAGCCTCAAGTCTATACTGATACCGGATCGTTTCGCGCGATCCGTTTTGGTTCCGGGATTCCTGTTCGATTAATCGACCCTTGGCGTCGTATTGATTACGGTATTGAACCGTATCTTCTCGCCATTCGGGGCTCGCGTCGAAGCTAGCTAACTGCTCTGCCTGTAGCTTACGTAACGTACTGTCTAACTCGGCCTTATCCACCTGTGGTATATCGACTTCTAAAGAACGCTTGAAACGCCCAAGCGTAGCGGTATCTACCTCATTGATTTCAGGAGGTTGCTTCCGAAAGCGGCTGATTTGTTCGACTACATACCCCCCTTCATCCCACCTGTACCGTTGCTCCCGAATCAAGGTGTCCTGCTTATATTCCTTTTCGACAAAGGTTCTGGTTAAAGAATCCGTCAATAGTTCTTTACGGCCATTAACGGGTTTTCCCATGATGGTACGCTTGTCCAAAACGACAACCCGATTTTTTGCTGCGTTATAGGCGTACTCAATTTGCCCGGCCTCCATTACGCCCCAGATAGGGTCAGGAACGAGTTGCTCGGTTCGAAGCAAGACAAGCCGATTGCGAGTATTATACTCATTATACGTAACACTTCTTGCTTTGTTATGGTCGTCACGCGAGGTATACGTTTGCAGTAGGCCCTCTTTCGTATAGACTTTGGTAAAGTTCTGGCCCGAATACCCATCCAGAAAATCTTCCTTTCGATTGGTGATGGGCGATTGAACCTGGGTAACCTGCCTGACGGGCCCTTTTAAGTCACATCGCTCTACGTCTGGCCCAGTCATAGACAATGACCGAACGTGCAGTTGAGCCTGCACAAAGGAAGGAAACAGCCAGACGAACAAAAGGGTAACCCGAACTATACGCGTCATTCTAAAGCGACTTATATAACTTAACTAACTGCTCCGCGCAGCGTTCACCATCCATAGCGGCCGAGACAATTCCGCCCGCGTAACCCGCTCCTTCGCCACATGGAAACAACCGCTGGAGCGTTACGTGTTCGCACGTATCGCGGTCACGCGGAATACGTACCGGCGACGATGTTCGGCTTTCAACACCGATGATTTGCCCGTCGTTGCTCAGGTAACCGCGTACCTTACGGCCAAAATCGCGCAGACCCTGACGAAGCGGCTGCGTAATGTGGTCCGGTAGCACCTCGGCCATATCGACCGAGGCTAAACCCGGCTGGTATGAGGTCGGCAGCAGGTCATTCGACACACGCCCGTCCACGAAATCGGCCACCCGCTGCGCCGGAGCCGTTTGCGACGGGCGCGTCTCCGATCCCCCACCCATCCGACAGGCCCAGCGCTCCAGATCCTGCTGTAAGGCGAGTCCGGCCAGCGGCCCTTCGTCGGCGTACGGTTTCAGATCGGTATCGGTAATGGCTACGACCAGACCCGAATTGGCGTACTTCGAATCCCGACGGGAGGGCGACATACCGTTAACGACCAACTCGCCCGGAGCGGTTGCGGCCGGAACAATAAATCCACCCGGACACATACAAAACGAAAAAACGCCCCGTTCTACCCCGTTAAAACGAGTTTGTGTGACTAAACTATACGAAGCCGCCGGCAGATAATCTCCCCGGTTGGGCCGGTGATACTGGAACTGATCAATTAAGGACTGCTGATGCTCAATCCGTACACCCATCGCAAACGGTTTCGACTCAATCAGAATACGACGATCGTGCAGCAGGTGAAAAATATCGCGGGCCGAGTGTCCCGTTGCCAGAATTACCCCAATTCCTGGCAAGGCTTCACCGGTGGCGGTCACTACGCCTTTTAGCGCATTGTTCTCAATCAGCAGATCGGTTACTTTGGTATCAAACCGGACTTCGCCCCCCGCCCGGAGTATCGTCTCGCGGAGGTCAGCCACTACGTTAGGCAGTTTGTTAGTACCGATATGCGGGTGCGCGTCGACCAAAATCTCGTCGGTAGCGCCGTGGGCAACAAAAATTTCGAGAATACGACGCACATCGCCCCGCTTGGTTGAGCGGGTATAGAGCTTCCCATCGGAGTAGGTTCCAGCACCACCTTCGCCAAAACAATAGTTCGATTCGGGGTTAACGATATGATCTTTGTTAATAGCCGCCAGGTCGCGCCGACGGGCACGAACGTCGCTTCCGCGCTCCAGAACAATAGGTTTAATGCCTAGTTCAATCAGACGTAGCGCGGCAAACAGACCCGCTGGGCCAGCCCCGACGATAATCGCCTGCGCGGCCCGGCTGACATCGGTTTGCGGTTTCTGGTACTGGATAAGGGGAGGGGGCGTTTGACCGACGAATACTTCGGCATCGACGTGAACCCGAATTTGCCGCCCGCGGGCATCGATCGATTGCCGACGCTTCCGCACAACCGCCGACGTATCGTCAGCGAGACGTAACGAACCTAGTGCCTGCTCCCGAAATAGTGAATCGTCGAAGGCGAGTTCGGGCGTAAGCGTAAGTGAAAGTTGATGAATCATGGCTTGCTGGGCCGGTATTTATCCGGCAGTGCAGGCAAAGGTATAAACAAAACGCCTGCTGTTTTTTCAACAAGCAGGCGCTGGAATGGGTTCGTAGCGAATTCGCTTTGCTCAATCGATTGGCAAGTGGGCGAATACGTATTGAATTTAGTGAGAAATGCACCTCAGCCAGACAAGGCTGGTATACGTAGTGACGCAGATTACTTACGCTGTCTCGTTGGTTTTTTCAGGAGTTTGATCAGCATCGCCTTTATTTCTGTAATCTCTTGCTGTTGCTGCCGGTTTATAGCCTGCTGCTGCTGATTCGTTTTCTCAAGCTGAATGCTGTATAAGGTCAGCTCTTCTACCTTTTCCAGCAGTTTCGCGTTCATCCGGGCGACATCTATGCCTTCCCGAACCACCTCATCCGCCGATGAAATCCCCGGCAGGTGCTGATGCTGCTTAATGAACTGCTCAACGGTTGCCAGCGAGGCAAGACGATATGTTGGTGAAAACACTTTATCGGCCCAGTCATCCGTACTTTTAATGGCTACCTTAACTTTTTCAGTTAAAATTCCGTCGGCTACGTACAATCGGTATCCCGCGGGAGTCGTGTTGATTCCCGCGCCGATGATTACCCCACCGCTGTTGGTATTCTGAAGGTTGCTGTTGACGACCTGCCAGGCCCCCTCGGCGTCTGCGGCCAGCCGACCCGATCCGTTAATACTACCCAGCACTACGTCACCCTGCGCATTGACAGTCAGGAATTTAGTCTGATTGAGCAATGAAGCCGGGGAGGCTCCGGTCAAATTAGTAAAGCGCAGTCCACTGTTATTGGCGGTTCCCTGGGTAATTTCCAGCTTGTTCCGGGGTGCTGAATTGCCGATGCCTACGTTTGCGTTGTTGCCTAAAATGACACTATTACTAGCCGTTGCTAACGCATTAGCCCCAAGAACGGTGACATTATTTAACGTCGCCCCGGCTGGTACACCCGAGTTATGACCGATAAACGTGTTGGCGCTGCCGTCTATATTTTCTCGGCCAGCAAACCCGCCAATGTGAACATTAGAGCCTCCCTGTCTATTTCTGGCCCCAGATGCAGAGCCAATAAATACGTTGAAGTTTCCTTCAGTGTTGGACAAGCCGGCTCCGTTACCGATAAAGTTATTGTTTGATCCAACAGAATTAGCTTCTCCTGATGAGTTGCCAATGAAGGTATTGTAGTTTCCGACTGAGTTGCTGAAGCCAGCTAATTGACCTAAGAAGAGATTCGCTGTGCCGCCAGTGTTACTAACTCCGGTGTTGCTACCGACAAAAACGTTCGATGAACCGGTGGTATTTTGTATGCCGGCACCGTTGCCCGCAAATACGTTATTGCCGATCAGCGACAGAACGTTTTGCGCCCGGATACCCTGCATGGGCAACAGGATTAACCCAGCTATAACAGTTTTGATACAGGTAGGTATTTTGTGCATGTAATAGCAATGTTAAGAGAATACAGCGTATAATCGTAGTAACCACACACGTCTCTGGAAGGTCGGTATACTACCTGTAATATTACGTAACCGGTGCGTTATTTATTAGCCGCTCGGGATGAACTCAACAAATATTCTTTGCATTCATTGTCGCAGTTTGCGACCACTGTTTATACCTACAAGGGAGCGCATTTGTTTTGACTCTAAGGGAGCGCGTCTGCTCGACCAATTCTTAAATAATTCGGTCTGGATTAGTAGCCCGACGGGCTGGGGCTCTTTTTAAAAGGACGTACCAATACCGACCTCGCAGTCGAGACGAATGGAAAGACGAGTTGCACTCAAACAGATGGCCCTGGCAACGGGTGGCCTGTTAGTCCTGCCCACCTGGGCAAATGCCTGGACAAAGACCTCGGTTCAGGTAAGCCAGCGCATGCTGGGGGCGAATCAGGTAGCTGTTCTGACCGAAGTCGTGGATACGCTGATTCCCGCGTCCGACAGTCTAGGTGCTAAAGCGCTGGGCGTTGCGGATTTTGTGCAGAAAATGATTGCCGACTGCTACGAAGCACCCGTGCAGGAAACGTTCAAAATAGGACTTGATACTGTCGATACGGTTGCTGATGAGCGCTTTCACCAGTCGTTTCTGGCCTGCGATACCACGCAGCGGCTCGCCGTGCTGCAAGCGATGGAAACGGCCCCGGAAACCGACCAGAAAAGCTTTTATGCCCTGCTCAAAAACCTGACGATTCAGGGGTTCACTACGTCGGAATACGTAATGACCAAGTTTTATAACTATACCATGATACCCGGCCATTTCTACGGCTGTGTACCTGCTCCAATTGCCACCAAATAACCTGAACCGATATGGCGAATTTTGCGATTGATGCCGCTAAGAGCATGACGTACGATGCGATCGTAATTGGGTCGGGCATTAGTGGGGGGTGGGCTGCTAAAGAACTGACTGAGAAAGGACTCAAAACGCTGGTGCTCGAACGGGGTCGCGACGTAAAGCACGTAGTCGATTACCCAACGGCGAACCTGAACCCCTGGGAGTTTGAGCACCGCGGTCAGGTTCCGCTGGCAGTACGGGCACAATACGGGAATATCCGCTCGTTCATGCGGGAAGAAACCCTGCACTGGGCCATCAAACCCGATGAGCAGCCCTTTGTGGAAGAAAAGCCGTTTGCCTGGACCCGCGGCTACCACGTCGGTGGTAAATCATTGCTGTGGGCGCGCCAGACCCAGCGTTTGAGTGACTTCGATTTCGAAGGTCCGGTTCGCGATGGCTATGCCGTCGACTGGCCGATTCGTTACGCCGACATAGCACCCTGGTATAGTTACGTTGAAAAGTTCGCCGGTATTTCCGGGAATAAAGACGGTTTGCCGCACTTGCCCGACGGGGAGTTTCTGCCGCCGATTGAACTGAACTGCGTGGAGTCGCACCTGCAGGGCGTTATTGCCCAGCATTATAAAGATCGTCAACTGATTCAGGGGCGGTGCGCGCACATCACCAAGCCGCAGCCGATCCATACGGCCCAGGGGCGGGCGCAGTGTCAGCACCGGTCGTTATGCGTTCGGGGCTGTCCATTCGGCGGGTATTTCAGCAGCAATGCGTCGACTTTACCGTGGGCCGAAAAAACCGGCAATATGACCCTGCGGCCGCACTCGGTGGTGCATTCGATCATTTACGACGAAAAGAAGGGCCGGGCGTCGGGCGTTCGGGTGGTCGATGCCAATACCAAACAGATGATGGAGTTCTACGCCAGAATCATCTTCGTGAATGGCTCCGCGCTGAACAGTAACCTTATTCTGCTGAACTCAATTTCCAGCCGTTTCCCAAACGGCTTAGGTAATGACAGCGGCTTACTGGGTAAGTATATCGCCTGGCATAACTACCGGGGCAAAATTTCGGCGCAGTATGATGGGTTTGCGGATAAAACTACCGACGGAAAGAACCCCAGCAATGGCTACATTCCCCGGTTCCGGAACGTGCACAAGCAGGAAACCGATTTTCTGCGGGGGTATGCGGTTGGCGTTGGCGGAGGGCGGGGTACGATTCAGAACCGCGACGGTATGGGCCTCACCCTGAAAGAACAACTCCTGAACCCCAAGCTCGGCCCTTGGAACGTCAGCGGCTGGATGATGGGCGAAACGGTACCCATTGAGAAGAACCACGTTCGGCTCGATCCGAACCAGAAAGACAAATACGGAATCCCCCAGCTCATTACGTCTGCCGACTGGACCGGGAACGACGATAAGATGGTAAAGGATTACATCGAGCAGATGACAGAAATGTTCACGCTGGCCGGTTTCCGGGATATTAAAGCGATAGATTCGCATGCCGCTCCGGGGTCTGACATTCACGAGATGGGTGGCGTTCGGATGGGCAGAGACCCGAAAACCTCGTTGCTGAATAAGTGGAATCAACTGCACGCGGTGAAGAACGTGTTTGTGACCGATGGGGCCTGCATGACCTCGACCGCCACGCAGAACCCGTCACTGACGTATATGGCCTTTACGGCGCGGGCGGCCGATTTTGCCGTGAGCGAACTGAAAAAGAAAAACCTGTAAACTGTCTATGATACATAAACTTAAGAGTGCCCTGTTCGGGGTTGCCGCGCTCGGGCTTGGCCTGACTGCCGTTTCTGCACAATCCAGTAAGTCGGTCTATACGTTTCCGCTGGGTATTGAATCGTATACGTATCGGAATAGCTTTCCGAAAGATGTGACCGCTACGCTAGACCTCATTAAATCGCTGGGCTTTACGGAGATGGAAGGCGGAGCACCCAAGGGACTGACTGAAGAGGAGTTCAAGAAAATGCTCGATCAGCGCGGCATCAAATTAGTCGCGACCGGTTCGGGCTACGAACAGATTGTGAAAGATCCCGAATCTGTGGTCAAAAAGGCGAAAGCGCTGGGCGCATCGTATGTAATGGTCGCCTGGATTCCGCATCAAAAGAGCAATTTCTCGCTTGAAAATGCGCAGAAGGCCGTCGAGGATTTCAACCGTGTAGGAAAGGTCCTGGCCGACAACGGACTGACGTTCTGCTACCACAACCACGGCTATGAGTTTCAGCCGTATCAGGACGGTACGTTATTTGATTACATCGTGAAAAACACCGACCCGAAATACGTATCGTTCGAAATGGACATTATGTGGGCGCAGCATGGCGGGGCCGACCCGGTTAAACTGCTGAACAAATATGGCAGCCGCTGGAAACTGATGCACCTGAAAGACCTTAGAAAAGGGGTTAAAGGTGATTTGAGTGGCGGAACACCGCCCGAAAATGATGTGGTGCTGGGCCAAGGGCAGATCGATATGCCAGCGGTGCTGAAAACGGCCAAAAAGGTTGGCGTGAAACACTACTTCATTGAAGATGAAAGTAATAAAGAAGACGTGCAGGTGCCCCAAAGCATCGCCTATCTTAAAAATCTGAAGTAACACAACAATTGGGGGTTATGCACGAAAAACTGGCACTCAGCTTTTCATGCATAACCCCCTTAGTTTAAGGAATACCCTTCGTTGTACCAGTCGGATGCCTTTTATGCGTAGCAGCGAACTTCCAGCAAGGCCGCCGGAGCCTGCCCCGGTTGCGGCTTGAGGTGGATCGTTAACTGACTGGTTTCGGCAGGTTCGCTGAACCGGATCGTGTTCCTTGCCTGGTGGTTGTCGGTCGTTTCGTGAATCCGCTCCTGACGGTCGTTGCAAAGGACGTAGTGCTGCACACAAAACGGCGAAACCGTTTCGGGATTGAGCATAATTACCGTTTCGAGCGGATGATCGAAGTCGGTATCGAAAAATAACTCGACGCGGCTGATCAGTTGCTTCTCCGGCCAACGTACCGTTAAGGTCGGGTTGGTGTCGGTTAAACTCGCTACCCAGGCATTGGGCTGATTCGTAGGTCGTTGCAACCCATTCGTTACGTTGCTGGCGTCGAAGACCGAAATTCCACCGTCAATCGTGAGCGCTATGTTATGGCCGTTGGGTCGACGCGATGGGCACCAGAATTCAAACGCATCTACGCCAATATCTTCCGTCGGTTCCTGTTTTCCGTAGTTCGAGACGGCCGGATTCGTCTTGTTGAACACCGATAATACACCCGTGACGCGCAGCTGGCTGTATTGCAGTTGAATGTGCTCGTTCTTGAGGAACATGACAAACACGTACTGCGGCTCATCAAGCGTTACGTCGAACGCCAGCCGGATTTCCTGCTTTCCTTTCTGAATTGGAATGGTCAGCGTTTGCAGCGTTACGTCGGGGGTGTGGTTTTTCGTTTTGCTGCTGCTGCGGAGCTCAACGGTCAAGGTCGTATCGGCAGCCGACGTAACGAAGGCGGTCATCTGCGGAACCGGCCCTTTGGGTAGGGGCAGCATCTGCGCGGCTGAATCGGCCAGCGGTTCCAGCGGTCCATCAGCAGGTAATTGCGTCAGTACAAACTCGCTGGACGAAGATACCGTAGCGGTTCGCGTTAAATCATCCGCATCCGCCAACGTGAGACCGGGAATGTGCTGGCCCGTTTTCAGCAGTTCGGTTTGTAGAGACGTCATGCGTTGCGGTTCCAGCAAATCACGCGGACGCAGCCCATCGCGGGCGCATATAGCCGCTGCCATACCAGCCGCCTGTCCGACGTGTGCACCCGTAGCCATCACCCGCGACGAGCCAAAGGCGACGTGCGAGGCCGAGATGATGCGTCCGGCCAGAAACAGATTGTCGATATTTCGGGAATACAAACAGCGGTACGGAATGGGATAAATGCCTTTGCTGTGCCACTGGTTGCAACCCGGTTTTTCGCTGAAAACGCCATCGGCCGGGTGCAAATCAATGCTCCAGCCGCCAAAGGCTACTGCGTCGGGGTGTTCGCGCTGCTCCACGACGTCCTGCTGAATAAGCATGTAATCGCCCTCGAACCGCCGACTTTCGCGCTTGCCCGGAATCGTACCAACCCATTCAAGCGTTAAATTTTCGGCTTCGGGAAACTGCCCTGAATTTTTAATGTGGTTCCAGACGCCGTACACGACTTTCCAGAGTTCCCATTTGATGGTTTCGGTCTCGTGAACGGTGTCGAGCCGACCGCCGTATTCAATCCACCACAACTGGCAGCCATATTCCTGGGCGTTGAACCGCCGGTACCGCGGAATTTTGGTGATGTCATCCAGCGCGTAAGCCGGGGGCGTAAACTTCACCGGCCGACCCACATCTTTCGAGTAGAAATAAAGCGAGTGCCCCAGCAGCTCCCCGTATTCGGCCGTTGGCGCAAACTTCTCCCCAAACTCGTCCGACGATTCGGCACCCATTCGGAAGGCGGCTCCGGCCTGAAAGCCAACGATGCCATCACCCGACGCGTCGCAGAATAAGGGCGCAACCAGGTCGTACAATGTACTATTTTGCGAACAAAACGCCTTCAGACCACTGATCGTGTTGGAATCCTGAGCGCCGACCGCAGCTTTTTCAACTTCGTATACCACCGTATTGAGGAGCAGTGTAATGTTAGGTTCCAGTACTACTTTTTCAAGCAGAATCGTATCGAAAATGATGGGGTTGCCTTCGGGGTTGCGGTACCAGTTCTCGACCAGCAGTTCGTCAATGACACCCCCTTCGCGAGCCCAGCGGTTGTTGTTGCCCATGTGCGACGTAGCGCCGAGCACCCACAGGCGAACTTCGCTGGAGGCATTGCCACCCAGAACGGGTCGATCCTGCACCAGCACCACCTGAGCACCCGCCCGGGCGGCTGTAATGGCACTGCAAACGCCGGATAGACCTCCGCCAACCACAATCAGATCAGCGGAACGAGAAATGGTTTTGAGGGCACGTTTATCGGTTGCGTTGGACTTTATCATTGGGTTGATCGGATATGCTTACAGAAAATGTTGATTGACCCACCTGATTTGTCGTAGCGAGCCGGTATTGATACGTCTTTTTTAGATCTATTCCGGTGAGGATAAACCGACCGGTCTGAGCCGCTGAAATAGACTGTGAAAGCCAGGTTTGCGAACCCGCCGGGCGGTAGTCCAGTACATAGCCAGTGGCTTTCGGAACGGGGTCGAAGCAGATCATCGCATCGCGGCCCGAACGGACAATGCCCTGCAAAACCGGAGTCGCTGGCCGCTGACCGCCATCGGGCGTAACGCTACGTTCTTCCGACCAGTCGGAGTCGCTCCAACTGTCGGTAACACGCTGAAGTCGACAAGAATAAGCTTGTCCATTTGTCAGATTCGGCACAAACAACGTACCGGGCGTCATGGCTTGTACCAGCCGGGCGCTGGCGTAATTGCCGGGTTGCGTAGTCACCTGAACGCGGTACATATAATCCGCTTCGGGGCTGGCGTAGCCGAGGTAAAATCCACCGTCGGCCGGTTCTACGTGTTGAATAACCGGCGGGGCAAACTGCAGCGTATCGACTTTCACGGAACGAATGTCGGTTGACTGGGTTTCGCCAGCGTTGTTCATGCCCACCAGCGCTACCTGATACGTTTTGCCCAGTACCAGCTTCGGAATATCAATATAATCGTTGAGCGTAGCGGGTGTTTCCTGATCGGGCTTGGTTTCGCCGTAGCGGGCTTTGTACTGTGTAGCGGTGGGGCTTTTCTCGAAATGAATCCGTATTACTCCTCCGCCATTCGTGCCGTTATAATACGAACGTCCGCCGTTGAGGTACGTGACTTTTGGCGCTGCTGGCTTTTGCAGAAACAACGTAGTGTCGGCCTGCACATCGCCTGTGGGCGTTATCAACTCAACGGTCAGCGAAAAGGCGTTGTCGGGTTGCCAATTAACCGAATAGGTTTTGGCCGCGTCGCCGGGGCGGATGTCGGGGAGATTGACCAAACCACCCTGACCGATTTTACCCGCTGCGTCGGTACGTTTCCAGAGCAGCCGATAATTATGTAGCGGATACGCGGGCAGATCGAGAATCCCGCGTGGTGTCAGCGTAACCGTTGCCGACGTAGCACTCGCGTTGACGTCCAGCTTTCGGACTGGATTGTACTCGTTACGTATTGCAAAATATGCCTGTTTCTTACGCCGGTACACATCCACGACACCCCACGGACGATTGCCAGACCCTTCTTTCGTGCCATTGAATCGACTCCGATAATCGTTGAAGGTCCACAGCGACCCGCCAATGAGATAGGGTAGGTTTCGTATCGAATCGACCAAGAGCCGGGCATTGAACGTAGCGTCCAGGTTTTCGGCCAGTTGCGTAATGCCGTATTCGGTGTAAAACAAGGTTTTCTCGGGATGTTTTTCGTGCTGCTGGCGCGTAGTCGGGCCTAAATTTTGCCCGTAGCGGTTCAGGAGCCCGATGTCGCCAAAATCGACAACGTCGGGTGTGTATTGCCCTGTATGGCTCACGACCGATACAAACCGGGTGCTGTCCAGCGTTCGGGCGTACGGAATGGCTTCTTTGGCGTAGGAAATGGCTTTTGGAAAATAGCCGTTTTCGTTGCCCACGCTCCAGCCGATCACGCTCGGGTGGTTGTATTGATTCGTTATGAGCCGGGTAAGCCAATCGCGCGAGGTAGCACTGGCGGGGTCGGCAAATTGGTCGAATCCCCAGAGTGGAATCTCGGAAATAACCAGCATGCCGCGTTCGTCGAGGTAGTCCATCACCTCGTCGGGCAGGCACAGGTGCGAGAGCCGGGTCAGCGTGCAGCCCACACCTTTGAGCAAATCAATATCTTCCTTTATCCGCCAGGTCGGCAACGTATTGCCCGTCGTGCGGTCGTCGGGCACCAGATTGAAGCCCATCGGACGAATCACCTCGCCGTTGAGTTTAAGCGTATACGCTTTATTATCGATCTCGATTTTACGCAGCCCGAAGCGGTTGGTTTGCTTCTCGCCCTCGCTGGCGGCCCGGTTCGAAAGCGTTACGCTGGAGGTATACAAAAACGGATCGTCGAAATGCCACAGATGCGTTTCTTTGGGCGAAATCGTAGTTCGCACCAACGCCGAAGTGGTTCCGCTGGCCGGTACGCTCACGTTGAACGGCAACGATCTTGTAAAACCATTAGCCGAGGAAAGGGCTACGGTACCTGATACGTCGCTGGGTTGATCCGTATGGTTTTGCAGGAAGACCCGCACCGCTACGTTCGCCGATTTTCCGGCTAGATTGACCGATGGCGTGATGTGTTGCCGAACAATTCGGACGGGGTTCGAAACCACCAGCGATACCGGCCGACGGATACCCCCCCAGTTCCAGATGGCCCCGCGTGTGAGTGAGTTATCCGCGCAAACGACCAGCGTGTTTGGTGAGTTGGGATTCAATAACTTCGTTACGTCGAACTCGAACGGCAGGAAACCGCTGTGATTTTCGCCCAGCTTGTGTCCGTTGAGCCAGACTGTACAATCGTGATAAACCGCTTCGAACAACAGCCGCACTACCGTGTTGGCGTTGTGGGCGGGTGTAGCGAACGTACGCCGATACCAGCCTTTCCCGACGTATTGGGCGTACTCGTTTCGCAAATCCCAGTTGCCCGGAACCGGCAGCGAATCCCAGCCCGTTACGTTGGCTTCGGGCCAGAACCAGGCCTGCTGCGGGCCGCGTTCGGTCTCGCCGATGTTGTTGGGATCGGTGCGGAACAACCACGTACCGTTGAGGGTGGATTGCTGGGCAAACGCAGAAGCCGTTAAACCCAGGATTAGACAAGTTATTTTAAGTAAATTTGTGAAAAACAGGTTCTGATATGGCTGTTCAAAACGTTTCCTCACTGAGTAATCTGCAACTGGAGTTGCTGAAGCTCTATCCGTATAACGTATCCGATGCCCAGATTCAGGAAATTCGTCAACTATTGGCTGACTATTTCGCCCGGAAGATTGATAGTGAAATGAATCAATTGTGGCAAGAAAAGGGCTGGAATGAGCAGACCATTCAAGATTGGAAACAGGAACATTTGCGTTCGACCAAAGCCTGAGGATGCGCGTTGTTCTTGATATAAATGTATTATTGATTTCACTGCCGGTAGCCTCGCCGTATCGTCCAATTTTCGATGCGTTGCGAACTGGACGTTTTGAGCTTGTGGTTAGTAACGATATTCTTCTCGAATACCATGAGAAACTAGCGGAGAAAACCTCTCCTTCCGTTGCAGACAATGTAGTAAAGCTCTTGTTATCCCTTGAAAACTGCATATTGCAAGCGATTTATTTTGACTGGGGCTTAATGGAAAATGATACTGATGATAACAAGTATGTCGACTGTGCTTTAGCGGCAGATGTTACGTATCTGGTTTCAGAAGATCGCCATTTTTCCATTCTTCGTACCATTGATTTTCCTCAAGTTTCAGTTATTCGAATTGATGAATTTCTCCGTCTGATTTAAGGGTTCATCGGTTGCTTCTTTACGTTGGCTGGCTCGCCACGGAATCAGCGCGGCCAGCAGAATCACGACCCCGATGATCGACGTAACACTACCACCAACATCGGCTAGTACGCCTAGTCCGAACAGCATCAGTGCCGTAAAGACCAGCGAACCCGCGATGACTTTCAGGCCGAATTGATTTTGAGCGACAATCGCTCGTTTCTCTTCTTCGGAAGTAGCATCCGATACGTCATCACGTTTGCGTTGGCGAGCGGCTACGTACTGCAAATGCTCATCGGCGACCTGACCTTTCGAGCGAGCGTAGAGTTCGTAGATCATGAGTAGGGCCAACGTCAGGCCAACGCCAATAACGGTTTCGGCACCACGCGACAGTTTGAAGTCGAACAGAATGGGGGATAACACTTTGAAGAACAGATTCACCGCCAGTCCGATGCTGGTGATGCCGAGTGTAGCGCGGCTGGTGAGTCGTTTAGAGAATAAGGCCCAGAGGGGAGGTGCCAGCAAAGGCCCGCCCGTGATCGACGAAATACTCAGCACTACTTCGACAATACCGCCTGCTTTCGGCACCAGCAGGGCAATCACAATCATTCCTAGCCCAAAAAACCACGATGACCCCCGCGCGACGCGAATCAGTTGCCGGTCGGAGGCTTTCGGGTTCATCAGCCCTTTATAAATATCGTTCGTAAACACCGCCGATACGACGTTCAGCGCCGTATTCGCGCTGGCCGACGTTGAGAAATACATACCCGTCAGCATGAGGCCCAGCAAACCGGGTGGCAGCACTAACTGGCAGATTTTTAGGTACGCGTTTTCGGTGTCTAGTCCGGTTAATGAGGGATCAATGACGCGGTAAATCATGGGCGGCATCATCCAGATTACCGGGCTGATCAAATACAGGCCCGCGAACAGGAAGGCCACTTTTCGGGCCGATTTTGGACTGTCAACACTGGTATAGCGCTGCACGAATGTCCAGTTACCGCCAATGTAGGCGATATGATACACGACAAAGGCCAACACGAACCCAATCGTGTATTCGCCGTTGAGCGGGCTGAAAAAATCGGTGGGTACGTTCTGCAAAAAGCCATCGAAGCCACCCACCTTGTCGAGCGAGAGGGGAAGCAGAATGAATACGGCGGCCGACAGCACCACAAATTGCAAAATATCGGTTACCATCACGGCCCACAAACCACCAACGGCCGTGTACGCAATCATGAAAATGCCCAGCCCGATGGTCGTCGGAATGAGGGGCAGGTTCAAGGACGAACTGACCAATTTGGCTACGGGATAAAGCACCGAGCCTTTAATGAAAATGCTGACCAGTGTGAAGATGAAAATATAGGCTTTCTGCACCGTGAGGCCGAGCCGTTCGCGGATGAATTCGGCGGCCGTCAGCGCGCCCGTGGCTTTCCAGCGGGGCGCCAGATACAGCCCCGTTACCAGGGCGCCGATGCACATGGTCCACTGAATGGTAATGGCCACCCAGCCGTATTTGTAGGCGATACTGCCCCAGGCAACAAACGTACCGGCGGAGAAAAAGCTCATGAACAACGAGAGGCCCCCAATGAACCAGGGAACGGCTTCGCCACCCGCAAAAAACGATTTCAGGTTGCGGCCCGTCCGGGCAAACAGCATCCCAATTCCCAGCACAAACGCCGAGAAAATGACGATAACGGTGGTATCAATGGTCGTATTCATGCGTTAGTTACGTAGCGTTAATGAGTCGAGCGTTACGGTTTTCCCGTCCAGGCCAATTCCGTCCAGCCGGTATTCCAGCGGTTGTTTCGGGTCGTTCAGATGGATACTGAATTCATAGGGATAGCGGGTATCCTCAATGGTTTTCCAGGTCTCATTTCCCAGCCGATGGCGTAGCGTCACCTGTTTCAGCGTTTTTTCGGTGGCATCCGTAAATATATACGCATCCGAAAACTGCGGTACCAGATTGAACAGTATGCCCGTTACGGTGCCCAGCGTCGTGGCGGTTTCCTTCCGGTGAAACCTCTGCTGCGCAGATGCGCGCGTTTGTGGGTCTAGAGCGGCCTGTTTCTGCAAGGGTACGTCTACCGTCAAGCCATGAATTTTTATAGCGATCAACCCCTGCGAAGGGACGTTTGCCGATAGTTTTCCGTCGGTCATGGTGCCCACTGTGGACGTACCATCGGCCTGATAAACAGTAGTCTTATACGTTTGCCC
Organism: Spirosoma knui; assembly: GCF_054780635.1. Classification (NCBI taxonomy): domain Bacteria; kingdom Pseudomonadati; phylum Bacteroidota; class Cytophagia; order Cytophagales; family Cytophagaceae; genus Spirosoma; species Spirosoma knui. The sequence goes on from NZ_BAAGVY010000002.1 coordinate 329,278, forward strand.
TTTGTTCCACGGAATTAGATCGGGTTGCAAACGCAGCATCGATGTAATGGGCTGGTTGGCCGTATTCATCAGCACGACATACAAGTCGGTTGCGCCCACGCCAAGGACATGGTTCAAGGCAATCTCATCGACCTGCAAGGCATGGGCGGGCAACCAGAGCTTTACGTCTTTATTGCCAAATACCTCGCCCGCTTTGTGCCCATAGACTTTGCTGCTCAGGTATGCGTAACCGGGCGCGTAGGCCGACGGAAAATTGACCTGTCCTTTCGATAACCGGTACGCGTCGCTGACCAGAAAATCCATTACCAGCGCAATGTGCGGCCAGATGTGATTGAAAAAGATGAAGTTGAATTTGATGTCCCAATAGTCATGCAAGGGGTAATCGGGTGATTGATAGACGTTGGTATTCAACGTCGTAAAATAATATCCGGGGAAATTCGCGTAGCGCCCAACCACGGCGTTGTAAGCCGCATCGCGAAACAACGTATCGTTCGCTAGGTGGGCCAGTCGAAGCAAATCAGCGGCATAGTGCGCTAACATGATCGGACCGTTGCCGACGTAGGTGTGCGGCTGCTCGGGCGAAAGCCCTACCAGTGACGTGCGCCAGGCGTCGATTTTCTGTTCGGGAGCCTGAATGGTGGCGTCGAAACCGGGCAGAAAGTCGAGGCTGTTGATCTTGTAGCGTTTATGCGCCTGGCCGTTTACGACGCCCCCCCTATTGACGGTAATCGCCGAGTCGGGAGCCATCGGATTGGATCGTAACCAGAGCAGCATCTGCCGCGCACCGACGACCGACGCTTCCAGATACCGGGGTTCCTTTGTTTCCTCATACAACTCCAGAAGATCCATCCAGCGCGGGGTGAAATCGGTGTAGAACAAGGCTTCGGAGTCCTTCAAACCTGCGTTGGTCTGGAAGTTGGTCGGGTACTTGCCCAGTTCCTGTATAATGGCCGCATCCGCTTTCTGACGCGCTTTTTCGAGGTCGGCTGGATTGCGTTCCATTCGGTAACGCGCCAGAAAATCCTGCCACGAATCGCCACCCGTGGCAGTGTTCAGGTTCAATTTGCGGGCGGTGCCGAAAATGCGTTCGGTTTCGAGCCGGAACGCTGAAGTTCGGCCACCCGTCATGTCGTGCAAGCCGGATAATTCACCGATTTCGACGCAGGGGCCTTTTAGAAAATGCGACGGACTTTGCAGGCGTATCGTGTCGGAAATGGCGTACAGGTATTTCTCCCGCGACATGACGTATTCCATCATCGGCAGGGCCCGACGCCGGTAAATTTCCATGCTTCCCGTACTCAAGGCGACGCCCAGCGCGTGCAGGGCCGATACGTTCTTGACCGAGCCTACCACATCCTGCACATAATCCGAGCCTTTCAGTTCGTCTACCCAACCGCCATACGGCCCCATCGCGTAGTCGATCATGTTCTGGAGCGTCTGATTGAGCGAAACGGTGGCGTTCTGCCGTTCTTTTTTGTAGCGGAAAATGTCGCGTAATACGTACTGTGTGCCCGCGTACCAGTCGCCCGGATGCAGGACGTAGCGAAGTTTGAACGAATACGTTTTCCCCGGTGTCATCTTCGACTCTTCGCCCCCCAGAATCGGCGCGAACAGCATCGGGCGGGCTTTCCCGGCTTCGTCGCGGAGTACCAGCCCGAAGCGCGAATTTTTGGTAAAGGCGTAGCGGTACGGAATTTCGGACGGGTCGGGCGCTACGCCTTCGGTGAGACCATTGGTATTGACGAACGTAGCGGCCGTGAGCGCAAAGGCTTCGGGAGCCAGGTACGACTTCGCCGGAAACCTCCGCCATGACCAGACCATCGGCTGGTACAGAAACTGCACCTGAGCCGTATCGGTGGCCGTTACGCCCGTGAAGCCAAGCGAGTAATAGGCTTCTTTTTTCGGGCTGAGCTGCATCTCGATCACAGGGGCATCGTGGCCGGGTGGCAACGTAACGCGCAGCCCCAGGGTACCCTGGGGCGTTTGGGTAAACGAGAAAATCAGCTCGTTACGCGTGCCCTGCCGGACGCTTGCCGCCCGATGATACGCAGTCGGAGCGGCTTTAAAAGCATCGCGCTCAATGTCCTTGTCTGAGCGCTTCCAGCCCGCAGTCGGGTAGCGCGTTTTTTCGGCGGCTGTGTGTTGCAGATTCGGGTTCTGGACCGTGGATTGCAGCACTAATTCCGGACGGACCTGCCGACGTAGATTGCCTTTTGTAATCGTCAGCGTTGATTGTGACGTCAGGCGGGCAGGTACCGAAATCTGATATGTGTCATTCTGAATAGTCAGCGTTTGCTGCGACCAGGCTAGTGGGCAGTTTATCAGCAGCCAACTACTGAGCAGGACAAGAATCAGATTTCTCAGATGCATAATTAGTTCGAGTTAAGATTGTTACGTTGCGTGCCGCTACTGCCATTCGTACGACCAGACCGCTATACCAAACGGAGCCAACTGAACGGCTGCTTTAGCTGCATCCAGCGAACGAGTATCGGATACCGATTTCAGTACGCCTTTGCCCGGCCGCAGCACCTCCGGCTTTAGCTGAACCAGGGCATTGGTGGCTTGCGCCCGGTTGTTGAGCAATATGATGAACAACTGTTTTTTGTCGGCCGATTGCGCCAGGACGTATTCCACATTCGGGTTGTCGGGCAGCACGATACCTTCCCGAATCAGCAGATGAGCTTCCTGGCCGTAGATGCGGCCCGGTGCGAATCCGTAGGTTTGATGTGGACCGACTTTGGGCGTAACAAACCCGCGCGGGAACGTAGCCTTTCCACCAGAGCGCAACTCGACTTCGGCCAGCAGGTAATCCGTAAGCCAGCCGATTTGCCACCACGCATGATGCGGATACGGCCCGGCACCCTTGTTCATGGTGTTCCAGTAGTACGAAGCGACGCTGGTTTGCGGGTCAACGAACGCATGGCGACCGACGGCAGCCGCCCGCGCCATATCGGCAAAAATAGGCTCTCTGGTCAGGCGATACAGGCGAATGAACATGCCCGCATGACTGGCCAGTTGAATAGGCCCGTGTCGATTCGCCGAGCCGAAAATGCCGCCATGTTCAAAATTCAGTCCGGTCTGGCTGATCTCCCAATCCTCGCGGGCGATACCATTTACCGTTTTGGGCTTGTGGCTGGCAATTGGGTGCGTATAAATCGAAGTCGTATAGACTTTAGCGGCCGTAATAGCAGCTTCTTTGTAGCGGGCTTCGTTCGTCAGATCGTATAAATCGAGGTAGGCCTGCGCCGTCTGACCAGTGGCGAAGTCAGGAGCGTAGCGGGCATCGCCACAAACGCCGAGGTAGCTGCCGGTTTCGATGGCCTGTTTCAGCATCCAGTCGGCTCCCTTTTTGGCGGCCGTGAGGTACTTCGGATCGTTCAGCAGGCGATAGGCAACGATCATTCCGTAGAACGTAGGGCGAACATCCTGAATGTCCCTGAAAATTTCCGCATTGCTGGTATGGTCGTAGGCAACGGCCCAGCTACCATCGGGTTTCTGCCAGCTCAATAACCGTTCCGCGCCAAGTTTTAGCCGCTGTTTCAGTTCGGCATTATTCGGCTCGAAGAGCAGCATATTACCCACATCGAGCAGGGTGTAATACGTAACGCCGATTGGCTCCATTACGTCGCCCCACTCCTCGACAAACTTTTTGGATTTCGCCAGGTAATACTGCCCCCGAACAGCCCCTTCAAAAAAGCCCGGTGTCGTTTGCTGCTGGACCAGTTTGAAATTTAAGGCGTAGGGCAACACGTTCTGGGTCAGCAGCGGATCGTTCGTCGATGCCGCGAGCATCCACATTGCACCATAGTCCGAGTTCTTCATGGCGTCTTTATTGGAGCCGACAACGCCCCCCAGGTAGGATTGCGCCCCAATTTTCCGGCCTTCAAATTCCTCAACGTTCCACAGCGATGTTTTCGGGTCGGTGAGGTAGTGGTGCATTTTTTCGAGCCGGTCGGTCAGCGACTGTTTATTCTGCCGGATGGCCAGCGATTCTTTAAACCGGTACACATCATATACCGCGTGGTTCAGCGCCTTGAACCAGTCGCCATTCGTGAGGCTGTACTGGAACGTATAGCTTACGGTTTCCCCGGCTTTCAGCGCCGATTTTGCTTCGCCCAGAATTGGGAAATACAAGGTCGGCGACAGTTGGGCTTTGCGGTTCATGTGCGATAACCCAAGCTCCCAATCGGTCTGGGTGAGTTTGTCGGATTTCCACGGATCGCGGCCCAGGCCGGGTTGCGGAATTACCGATAAAGTCAAACCGTTACGGGTGCTCACCATCGGCGACAACGTACTGGCACTCCGTTCGCGATAAATGGCGGGAAGGGTTGGGATGCCGTGCCCATAGGCGTAGGCAAGTGCGAAATTGGTCTGGAACGTATTGCCCTGGAAATAGCCCGGTACGGTTGCCCAGCTCAACTGCGATTCGGCGATTGTGGCGATGGATGGCGTGGCCAGCGAAAAATAGCCTTGTTTCTTGGCCGTGAGCTGTTGGCTAACGACTACGTCCGTCGGGAATGTCGGGTCCAGCGACCAGGTGGTGCTGATGGTAGCTACGTCGGTTTCCTGCCGAAACGTTACGTTGGTTTTGCCGGTTGTCTGAACCGTTGCCGGGAAAAAGTGAATGGCTTTTCCGGCTTTATTGAGCGCAATCGGATTGGTGCATTCATTCCATTGTTCGCGCTGGTAATGGTATTTGGGGCCGGGAAACGGCTCTCCGGTGATGTCGTTGAACGTCGTGTCGGGCGTGGTAGACGGCTTATCGGCCGAATACAGCAGCGTATGTTCGCCCGAGGGCGTTCCCAGCGTTTGCCAGCGGCTGCCCTGCTTCACCTGAACTTGTTTTACGGCAAAGCCCTGCGCCGTTTTTGCCCAGACGAGCTTTACATGGTCGTTCGCAAGCTGAGGGGTTTGCCCGAGACAAATGCCTGAGCTGATGAGTAAACCAATAAAAAGAAACGTGTTGTTTTTCATAAGTTCTTTACGCCTTCGGTTGCGAACGACTGGAGTTTTCCATCGGCGTCGGTATACAGCAGGTACGCATCTAACTCGGTATGGTGTGCGAGAAATTGCTTTGTTTTTTCGAGCCCCATCACCATGAATGCCGTGTCGTAGCCGTCAGCCGTGATGGCATCCGGGGCAAAAACGGTCACGCTCAGTAACTCGCTTTGCTCCATCAGGCCCGTTTTGGGGTTAATGATGTGGCTGAACGTCTGCCCATTCGCTACGTAGTGATTTCGGTAATTTCCCGCCGTTGTCACGGCCCGGCCTTCGGTCGGCCCCGTCAGTTTTATCGTCACATAAAGCTGTTCGGGACGTAACGGGTTTGTGATGCCGACCGTCCAGAATTGCCCCCCGCCTTTTTGTCCTTTCGTCCGAATCTCCCCGCCGATCTCGACCATGTAGTGCTGAATCTCTTTCGACTCCAATAGCTCCGCAACCACGTCCACCGAATACCCCTGCGCGATGCCATTCAAATCAATTCTGACGTTCGGATTTGTTTTCTGTATGCTCGTCGAATCGAACGTAATGTTCCGAAAATCAACGAGTCGAATCATGGAATCGATGTTCGTCAGTTCGAGCTGTCCAGTGCGGTTTGCGCCAAATCCGTAAGCTTCTACGAGCGGCAAAACGGTCGGGTCGAAGGCCCCGTCCGTGTTCCGAAACACCACGGCCGACTTCCTTAAGACTGGATAAAAATAAGGCGACCGAAACCGATGCTTCAGGCTCCGATTAAACTGCGAAATCTCCGAATCGGCCCGGTAAAGCGACAGGCATTTATCAATTTGGGCCAGTACCGAATCCACCTCCGCTTTGAGGTTCCGTTGCTGCTCGTCGCGGTATTTGATATGATACGTTGTTCCCTGCGCTTCTCCCAACAAACTGATCAACGGATCGTCCACTGCCGTTTTTGTTCCGGCTGACAGGAACAAAAACGGCAGGCAGACCAGGAGAAACAGACTATGGTTTTGCTGTGGCGGGTTCATCTTTAATAATCCCCATCAATTCGGGCAGGTGCGACTCGTACACCCCCCGTGGCGACGTATTGTTTTTCTTCGCTACGTAGGCGGCAAATCCTACCACTTCGCCCATCATGCCGCAGGTCCGCATCACGCGGGTGCTGCCGAACGCGACGTGCGTGGTGCTGATGTTACGTCCTGCCATGAACAGGTTCGAAATATTTTTGGAGTACAAACAGCGGTACGGAATCGTATACGGGGCCACTTTGATGTGCTTCGTACCCGCGAAAAACTCCTGTCCTTCAAAGTATTTGCTGTTTTTGGCGTCGGGGAAATGCAGGTCGATGGTCCAGGTGGCGGTAGCGGTTCCGTCGGGATATTGTTTGCCTTCCTGAATGTCCATCTGCGTGAGAATATGATCGCCGATGATCCGGCGCGATTCGCGTTTGCCGCCGATGTAGGCCACCCACGCCAGTTCACGCCTGGCGTATTTTTCTTTCTTGTTGTTTTTCAGGTACGACCAGTTCCCAAAAATAGCGCGCAGGTTATGGTCGCGGATTTTTTCGGCGTCGGTGATGGTGTTGAAATTGCCGAACCCCGTTTCCCACTGCCAATCCGCCTTGGGTTCGTCGATGTGGTACTCCTCCGAAAACGGAATAGCCCAGGGCGTTTCGGGGAACGACGATACGGTGTCGCGCTCCAGCGATGCCCACAGATTCGACGTACCCAGCGTAAACTGATCGGCTTTTTCGGCCGCCAGCGACTCGCCTGTTTCGGCTTTGCTTTCGCGCCCAAAGCGGTATTCAGCCCCGGCCAGATGGCCCAGCGTCCCGTCGCCGGTGCAGTCGGAGAAGTAGGTGCCCTCGAAACGGGTTTCTTTGTTAGTTATGATGTCGCGCCCGATAACAGCCACGATTTTTTCGGCTGCTTTCTCGACTTTGTAGACGTGCGTATTAAGAAACAGCGTAATGTTTCGTTCAGCTTTCACGATGTTCGTTTTGCGGGCATCGCCGTATTCTTTGGCGTCGGGGTTGCCGTTGCCGGGGTCGCCGTTGTCCATTTCGCGCACGATACGTCCGAGTTTCGGGTAATGGTTTTTATCGGTATCACCCATCAAATGCACGCGGATTTCGGAGCTGTTGTTACCCCCCAGCACCGGGCGGTCCTGAATGAGCGCCACTTTCAGGCCCATACGGGCACCCGAAATGGCCGCACACGTACCGGCAATACCACCACCAACCACGACCAGGTCGAACTGACCCGCTTCGGCGGTTTTGCCGGTTAGGTTCAGTACTTTGTTGCGGAATGCGTTGAGGTCTTCCAGCTTGTTGGGGGGCATAAATTTGGGCACATTCGTGAACAGAATCGCGTCGCAGCGGCCGTTGAAACCCGTCAGGTCGTGCAGCGCGAGTGCCATCTGTTCGTTCGTTACGTTGATTTCGCCCCCGTTGTACCATTTCCACTCGTCGGAGCCGCTTTCGCCGAAAACCATCGGCAACGGACGGTTGTCGAGCTTCACCTGAAACTTACCCGGCCCTTTCGGAAACGGTGCCCAGTCTTTAGTACGTACCCAAATCTGGTACTTACCTTTTTTGGGGAATTTCACAATGGTCGTTGCGTCCTTGACGGGGCGGCCCATACCGTGCGCCATGATGTACGACGAGCCCTGTACGACGAAGGACTGCTGGTCGATCACCCAGCCGCCTTTGTTCTCGAAGGATTCTGTTTCGACGAACACGTGGTCCTGGGCTGATAGAGTCAGGCTCATCAGCAGGCAAACCAATACGCTGAATAGTGTTTTCATATTACTTATTATTTTGAGTAGCGTTACGTTCAAATGTTTTTAACTGCGCCACAACTTCCTGATTTCTTGGTTTCTGCTTAGCTAACAACTGGTATATCGCCTGGCCCTGCTCCGAGTCTGAACGGTTGAGGTGACTGGCTAGCTGCACCTGGGCTTTATCGGAGAGCTTCGGCTGTTGGGCCAGCAGTTTTAGCAGTAAAGTCGACTGTTCCTGATTCGTTTTTGGCAGTTGCAGCGCAATCGCTTCGGTCAGCGCCGGGCGAAACGGGATAGTCGTCAGTTTTTTCAGGATCGCCGTCTGGAATGGGTAGCTGGCTTGCTGATACGTATCCCACAACCACATCTGTCGGGCCTCGGCCTGAAAAAAATTGTCGCCTAGCTTTTGCAGGGCGTAGCGGGCCGTAAACAGGTTTTTCCCCTGAATGATATTCAATATATCGGGCAGAAAACCGGGGTAAATCTCGCCGTCGGGTGTAATCGCCCGGTCCATGGCCCAGTACTGATAATCGTGGTTGGTGCTGCCCAGAAACCGGTGTAGTAACGTATCGTTCTGGTAGGTTTCGGTGATGCGCCGAATCTCATTCACGACGTAGCCGTGGGCAATGTGCCAAAGCGTATAACAGGTGTACACGGCTCCGTCGATCACCTCATTTTTAACGGTTTTCAGCGTAGCACCCGCCTTCGCATCGACCGAATCGGCCAGATTTTCGGTGCCTTTCCCGACCAGATCCTCCATGCTTACGTCTTTCAGCAGGGAACTGCTGTTCCGAAGAATCGTCTGTATCTTTTCGTAGTCTTCGGGCTTGAACTCTTTATGGTCCATTTTGGTGAGCACCTTCCCCGGCGGAAAATCATAGCGGAGGTAGTTGCCCAGTAAGTCCCAGTAGAAATTGATATACACCGGCTTACACTCGCCGGTCAGACAAACCGGCGTGAAAATATTCCGAAAGAAAAATTCAGGTTCACCTGCTTCGTTGAGGGCTAGTTTGAGTGTGTACGACGTAGTGTCATTCTCGCGAATGTGGAACTCCCGGATGCGTGCCGGATCATCGGCAAACGCCAGCAACCGGCCCGAAAAGCCAAGAAGGAAACAGCCAGCAAGTATGAGCCAAGTGCGCATGGTAAAGAGTGAATGAGCGAAAGACCGGGCCGCCGGAGCGGTGAATGAGCAATTAGTAGATGTAGTTAATCACTCATTCACTCTTTCGCTCTTTATTTCCAGTCCGGGTTTTGTTCCATTTTCAGGTTGGCGTTTAGCTCGTCCTGCGGAATGGGGAAATATTTATTTTTGGCCGTTACAGGACGTGATGGATACACGCTGTTCACCGCTTTGGGGATGACGGTCAGGTATTTGCCCGTGCGGGTCAGGTCGTACCAGCGGTCACCTTCGGCGAAGAATTCCCAGGCGCGTTCCTGAATCACGGCGTCAATAAATGCGTCTTTGCTCAGGCCGGTTTGCAAATCTGGCAGTCCGGCCCGTTTCCGTACGACGTTGATGTAGCCGTACGCGGCTGGCGTTGCGCCATTTAACCGGGCTTCGGCTTCAGCCGCGATCAGATACACGTCGGCCAGCCGCAGGATGGGGATGTTGGATATATTCCCCTGCGTTGAGTTCGGGTCCTGATACTTCTTGATCAGTACTCCATCAGGCGTGATGGGCGTGATGTTTCGTTGCGGAACAAGTTTGCCACTTCTGTCCACGTAGTTCGTATCGAGTAGCTGACGCCGTTTGTCGGTCGGATCAAACGATTTGAAGAACGACATATAAGCGAACATCGACCCAAAGCTCGTGCGGGCGTATTCGACACCGGCACTACCGGCGGGGCCGCATAGGCCGACCAACTGGTGACTGCGGCCGGGCGAAATCGGATCGACTTCATACGCCCACATGTTCTCGATACGGGCCGCATCTTCCTGATCGTATTTGTAGACGTTACGTACATCAGGCATCAACGAATATTTGCCCGATGTAATCACCGCCTGCGCTTTTTCGAGAGCTTTGGCCCAGTCTTCGTTATACAAAGCCGCTTTGGCATACAGCGCGTTTACCACTTCTTTCGATGGGCGTCCTTTGTCAACGGCTGGATACGAAGGCAATCCGGCCGCAAAGGCCTGATCGAGGTCGGCGTAGATTTGCTTGTAGACGTCAGCTTTGGGGCTTTTACCAACAACCGCGTCGGCTTCCGAGTAGCTGGGTGTTATTTTGATGGCGACATCACCGAAATTTTTGGCCAGTGCCCACTGATAGAACGCCCGTAGAAAATAAGCTTCACCAATGATCTGTTTCTTCCGCGTTTCGTCCATGTTCGCGGCTGGCACTTTGGCAATAAGCCAGTTCGCTTTTTCGATGCCGTCGTAACTCGACGTCCAGATTTGCTGGGGCGATTCATTGGCCCGTCCGTTACTTTTCTGAACGGTGTAGTTGACATCATACGAGAAAAGCGTCAGCGTGTTCCGTCCCACTACGCCCCGTGGATACGTTTGGTCGTCGCTGAAATCAGGGACCAACGTCATGGCCGGACCACTGTACATATCGGCCAGTGGATCATAGGCCGCAATCAGGCCTTTTTCGGCATCGGCCGCCGTTTTGTAGAACGCTTCGGTATATATCGACGAATAAATGGTTTCGTCCAGTTCGCAGCTAGTCAGGCACAGCGCTGCAAGTATAGGGATGAGAGTCTTTTTCATGAATGTATTGAGTGATTTCGTGAATGAGTGATTGAGCGAATATTTTTTCTGAGATTATTCGCTCAATCACTCATTCACTCTTTCGCCAATTAAAGTGTGATCTGCAAGCCGCCCAGGAACGACTTTGCTTGTGGGTAAACCAGGTTATCGATACCAATCTGCGTATTTGAACCGGCGTAGGTATTCACCTCGGGGTCGAAGCCGCTGTAGCTGGTCAACGTGAAGAGGTTGTTGGCGCTCACATACACCCGAATGTTCTGGATGCCTTTGATCCGTGGGAGCGTATAGCCCAGCGTTACGTTCTTACAGCGCAGGTACGAACCGTCTTCCACGACGTAGTTGCTGATGGGCATACGACTACCCTGCGCCGGAGCCGGAAACTCGTTGCTGGGATTGGTTGGTGTCCAGCGATTCACAACACCTTGCAGCATGTTCCGTTGGCCCAGTGGCTGGCTAAACGACAGGCGGCTGGCGTTGTAGATGTCGTTACCCTGCGAGCCCGACAGAAACGCACTGAAATCGAAGTTCTTGAACGACAGGTTCGTCGAGAAACCGTAAATGAAGTTCGGATTTGGATTACCCGTAATAATCTGGTCGGCCGCCGAAATGGTGCCATCTCCGTTTAGATCTTTTACTTTCTGGCTGCCTAATGTACCCCCATAGCCCGGCAGAATGGTTTCGCCGGTCTGGTTCACACCGTCAAATACATAGGTTTTGAACAGACCCAGCGGACTGCCAACTTGTAGGACGGTGTAGGTTGTCACGAAACGCTCCTGCGTGGTGCCGCCATCCAGATCAAGCACTTTGTTGCGGTTAAACGTAGCATTGGCCGATACGTTCCATTTCAGCGGCCCGTCCAGAATCCGCGCATTGGTGGCCAGTTCAAGACCTTTGTTTTCGAGGGCGGCAAAGTTACCCGTTATATCTCTGTAGCCCGAGCTTAACGGCAGCGTTTTTACGTAGAGCAGGTCGCGGGTTGTCTTTTTGTAGACATCCACAATAAAGCTGACGCGGTTGTTCAGGATGCCCAGGTCCAGACCGATGTTGGTTTGAGCCGACCGTTCCCAGCGCAGGTCGGGGTTGGCAATGCCCGACGGATTGATTCCGGTTACGAAGGTATGGTTGATGTTGTAGTCGCTGCCCGAAGCCGAAACCGTGGCCAGTGATTGATACGGATCGATACCAGCTGCGTTTCCGGTGATCCCATAACTGGCGCGTAATTTCAGATCAGAAATCCAGTTCACCGATTTTATAAAGGGCTCTTCAATAATCCGCCAGCCAGCCGATACCGCCGGGAACACCCCGTATTTGTGGTTTGCCCCAAACCGGCTCGAACCATCGACCCGCGCCGTCAGATCTAGGAAATACCGGTCTTTAAACCCGTAATTGATCCGGCCCAGATACGAATCGAGCCGTTGGGTCGTGCGGTTACTGGTTACGGTTCGGTTCAGGGCCAGCTGCAGGGCTTCGTTCTGCGTCGCATCGTTCGGGAAGCCTGTAGCATTGATCTGGTTCTGGTTGTAATTCTCGGATTGAGAGGCAAATACGCCCGTAAATTTCAGCGAATGATCTTTGGCGAACGTCGTGTTGTAGGTCAGAATGCTCTCGTGGAGCAGCGCCAGGTTGTTGGTATTCGTTTTAGAACCAGCACCCGAATTGTCGTTTAAATCTGACTTGTTGACGATCGAACGGGGCGAATACGTGTCGCGAAGGGTACTCTGCATGTCGATATTAAATGAAGCGCGGTACGTCAGTCCTTTCAGGATCGTGACATCTCCGTAGATATTGGCCAGCGTCCGGCGAATGGCGGTCTGGTTCAGAATAGCCGTGTAGTTTAGTGGGTTGATCACCTCGCGGTACTGCCCGTTTGCCTGCTCGCCGAAGGGGAAAATAGTGCCGTCTTCGCGGTAGGGTTTCAGAGTTGGCGGGGCACCAATGGCTGCGCCCAGCACGGTTCCCGTCACTACGCCTGCATCGCCAATGTTCTGGTTACCCGTGGTGACACCCGAATTGGTGGCGTAACTCCCTAAAATACTCGTGCCGACTTTTACACGGTCGCTGATGCGGTGATCGACGTTCAGACGGAAGGAGTACCGTTTGAAGTTGGAGTTAATGATAATACCGTCCTGGTTGAAATAGTTGGCCGAGAGTGCCATCTGAGTTTTCTCAGAACCGCCATTGATTGATAGCTGGTGGCTCTGAATGGGAGCCTGCCGGAAAATGATATTCTGCCAGTCGGTGCCTTCGCCCAGCGACGACGGATTCGCGTAGTAGTTGTTTTTGAAGGTTTCGTTTTCAACCTGGGCAAACTCAGCCGCATTGAGCACATCCAGCTTTTTGGCTACGTTCTGTACGCCATAGTAGCTATCCAACGTAACGCGGGTAGCGCCCGTTTTACCGCGTTTGGTCGTGATCAGTACGACGCCGTTAGCCGCCCGTGAGCCGTAGATAGCGGAGGCCGACGCATCCTTCAGGATTTCGACCGATTCGATATCGTTCGGGTTAATGGTCGAGAGCGGGCTGACGCTGTTGATTTCACTGCTATTGCTCGAGCCATTCGAAATCTGAATTCCATCTACGACATAGAGTGGTTCTGAGTTTCCGTTGATGGAGTTTGTTCCTCGAATCCGGACGCTGATGTTGCCGCCGGGTGCACCCGTATTCTGGCTTACCTGTACGCCCGATACGCGGGCCTGTAACCCCTGCGCTACGTTGGCAACGGGCGTTTGCACCAGCTCGGTCGATTTTACCGATGCAATAGCGCCGGTCGTTTCAATTTTCCGCTGCGTACCATATCCAACTACTACCACTTCGCCCAGCGAACGGTCGTCGGACTGCAACGTTACATCGATGTTGCTGCGGTTGCCGACCGTTACATCCTGCGATACGTAGCCGATGAACGAAAACGTAATCACGGCGTTGGCGGGTAAATTGGGTAGTGAGTAACGGCCCTCCGTATTTGTGGTTGTGCCGCGCTGCGTGTTTTTCAACACGACACTAACGCCCGGTAAAGGGGCTCCGTCAGAGCCAATGACGCGTCCGCTTACTGTGTTCGCTTGCGCCCGTGCATCTGTTCCTGCCCCGAGGAAGAACAACTGCATGAAGACAAGAATCTGTACGATTTTTTTCATAGAAGGAATAAGGGAAAAGTGCAATTTTTTTGGTTGGTTTCCGTAGAGTCTAATTAAAGCAACCGTTCTGGCTTATTTAGTGCCCTTATGGGGTATATCCAGACTGTACGATACAATATGCTTGAATGTAGATCAATTATCAGCTTTTAGCAAGATTTATTGTAATTATTCTATTGGAAACGTTTCCAATTTTTTCTGGAAACGTTTCCAATTTTATGTAACCTTTTCAAAGTATTTTTAGGGTTTATTCGTCTTTTACAGGAAAAATACAAAAATGAAATCGCATCAGACGACGATCATCGACATCGCCCGGCAATTAAATTTATCGAATGCTACGGTGTCGAGAGCCCTGACCGGACATCCGCATGTCAATGCCGAGACCCGACGAAGGGTACTTGAACTGGCTGAGCAGCTCAATTATCAGCGCAATCAGGTTGCGATTTCGTTATTGACCAGTCAGACGCATACCATTGGGATCATGGTACCTGAATTCATTTCGTATTTTTTTCCTAAAGTGATTATTGGTGCCCAGGAAGCGCTGGCTGAAGCGGGGTATAACGTAGTGATCTGCCACTCGAACGAGTCGTACGAAACCGAGGTTACGAACGCGCGTGCGTTACTGGCCAGCCGGGTCGATGGGCTGATTGTATCGCATACGAAGGAAACCCGCAACTTCGATCATTTCCGCCAGTTTCAGCGGCACGGAATTCCGGTTGTTTTCTTCAACCGGGTGTGCGAAGATATGGACGTACCGAAAGTCGTGGTCGACGATTACGCCGGAGCCTTTGAAGCGGTTGAGCATTTGATCCAGACGGGGCGTCGGCGGATTGCGCACCTGGCCGGTCCGAATACGTTGCCCAACAGCCGAACACGGTTGAACGGCTATAAAGACGCTCTGCAGAAACACGGCTTACCAGCTGAACCCGACCTGATTATATCGTATGACCTCACGCTTGAGAAAGCCAATATTTACGTCAATCATCTCCTGAATTTGCCCCAGCCGCCCGATGCGCTGTTCGCCATCAACGACCCAACGGCTATTGAGGCCCTGACCGTTATAAAAGGTCGGGGTTTACGAGTGCCAGAGGATGTGGCGATTGTGGGTTTCAGTAATGACCCACTGGCTGCTCTGATCGAACCGGGCTTGACAACGGTAGCGCAGCCCGTGCATGAAATCGGGCAGCAGGCCGCCCGGCTATTGGTCGAACAACTCGCGGACCGGGATGGGGACGTAGCGCCGAGAACAATTGTCTTGCCAAGTCACTTGGTAATACGGGGTTCTACCCAAAAATGAGGGGGGCGGAGTAAAATACCAGGGAATGCGGGCCTAAAAATCTTTCTCCAGGCCGTTCTGCAAAGCTTTAAAATACGTCTCCCCGTTGAAGGAGTATAAGAAAGGTGCCTTGTGAGCCGCTCCCGAATAGTGTTTTTCTTTCCGTTCTAATATGCCGTAGGACAGAATTTTCCGATTAAAATTACTCCGGTCGAGCTTACGGCCAAGAATGGCTTCGTAAATCGTTTGCAGGCTCTTCAGCGGAAACTCCTTCGGTAGCAGATTGTACCCAATCGGCTGGTAGTTAAGCTGCAAACGCAGGGCCTGTAAAGCTTTGGCAATAATAGATTCGTGGTCAAACAGCATGGGAGGGAGCTTGCCCACGTCCTGCCAGGCACAGGTAAGAGAGCTTTCGTCCGGTTGGGGCACTACCCGGGCCGAGTCAACCAGCGCGTAGTAGCCAACGGTGATAAAGCGTTGCATGAACCAGCTGTCCGCCGTTAATTCGATCCCAATTGTTTTGAGTACGTCTTTCAGATGCTGCTTGCGGTTCCGCTTGGCACTGCCGAAAACCTGAAACTGCTGCAGGAACACATCCTTCAGGCCCGTACGCTCGCAAAGGATACGGGCGGCTGCCTCGTCCAGGTCTTCGTCTTTGCCAACAAACCAACCGGGCAGCATCCACTGCTGGTTGCTTTTGGCCTGTAGCAGTAACACCCGCAGTTCATTCTGGTGAAAGCCAAAAATGACGTTATCAATGGATACAGCCGGCAAAAAATAATCGTGACCATTCAACAAAGCCTGGCTGGGCAGCGACCCGTTTGACATAAAGTGAGTCTTTTTTTGGTAGCTAGAGCGATTCTATCGTACATTGGGTCAAATTTACTCAATATAGGTTAACTTGACTCAATAAACGCGCCGGTTAAAGATAAGGTATTTGTTCTTTTTAGGGTAGTTAAAAGTCAGGAATCCTGCGGTCGGATAGGCACGTATGACTCCAGGTCTGTAATTCGCAAACGTAAGTAATAGTATGTTCAATGACCTTCTTGATGGATTCGTCTGGAAGACCGGAATTGGCCAGGCCGCTCGTTGGCTTCTGACTAGCAGCATCCTGGGTTGCTGGGGCTGCCACTCGGCCAACCAGTCCGAATCTCCCAGCGCTACTATGACGAGTTGCGGACACCAGGGGGCAGTACGTCCAAAATCAGCCGTGTTGGTGACGAGTCAACGTAACGTTACGGACACGGCGGCTCAAAAATCAAGTAGAACCGGCATGGTGTGGATACCGGGTGGCACCTTCCCGATGGGTACGGATGCATTTGAGGATGCCAGCCCTGTACACACGGTAACGTTGAACGGCTTCTGGATGGATCAGCACGAAGTCACCAACGCGCAGTTCGCTCAATTTGTCGCCGAAACCGGCTACGTAACGGTTGCCGAACGCCCGCTGAATCCGCGGGACTATCCAGGTGTCGCCCCCGCTCAACTGGTGCCGGGGTCAGCCGTGTTTACCCCACCCGCTCAACCGGTGTCGCTCAACAATCCATTGCAGTGGTGGGACTATGTTGGGGGCGCTAATTGGCGGCATCCGAAAGGACCTAACAGCACTATCCTAGGACACGAAGATGAACCCGTTGTACAGGTCAGTTATGAAGATGCTGCCGCGTACGCTACCTGGGCTGGCAAACGACTGCCTACAGAAGCCGAATGGGAATGGGCCGCCCTAGGTGGTAATAGACCGCAGACCTACTACTGGGGTAATCAACTTATGCCGGGCGGGAAGTGGCGGGCCAATATTTATCAGGGCTCCTTTCCCCAAAAGAACACATTAGAGGATGGTTATGCGGAAGCGGCCCCGGTTAAAACCTTTCCGGCCAATGCGTATGGGCTGTATGATATGGAAGGCAATGTCTGGGAGTGGTGCCAGGATTATTACCGACCCGATTATTATCAGCACTCTCCCAAGAATAATCCCCAGGGGCCTTCAGACAGCTATGATCCCCAGGAACCTACTGCAATAAAGCGGGTTCAGCGCGGAGGGTCGTTCCTGTGTAGCGATCAGTACTGTAACCGGTATAAAGCCGGAAGCCGGGGCAAAGGCGAAGTGAGCAGCGCCAGCAACAACCTCGGATTTCGGTGCGTAACATCCCGCTAACTCAGGCAGACAAACCCACTCACAAACTCATGTTGAACCCGTAGTATCCAGTTTAATCGTAAAACCATGACTCGACCGTTTATCTACCGCTCCTTTGCAGTCGCCCTGGCCCTGGGGAGTTTAGTACTGGCTCTGCCCAGTTATGTAGGCATCGAGGAGGACAAAGCCTCCCCGAAGCAGTCTCCGCCCGCCCGGCCCAATGTGATTTTTATCATCTCCGACGACCATACCTCGCAGGCCATCAGCGCCTACGGCAGTCGGCTGGCCAAAACACCCAACATCGACCGTATCGCCCGCGAAGGTGCCATCCTCTACAATAACGTGATCTCGAACTCGATCTGCGGACCTAGCCGGGCGACGTTGTTAACCGGTAAATACAGTCACACCAATGGCTATAAACTCAACGAGAAAGTATTCGATATCAATCAGCCGGTCTTTCCCGAAGAACTTCAAAAAAACGGCTACCAAACGGCCTGGGTCGGTAAAATGCACTTAGGCAGCCTGCCGCATGGGTTCGATTACCTCAATATTCTGCCCGGTCACGGGAGCTACTACAACTCGGATTTTGTCAATTCGCAGAATCAGACCAAACGATATCCCGGTTACGTAACGGACGTAGTTACCCAGCTCTCGACCGAGTGGCTCGAGAAGCGCGCTCCCGACAAGCCGTTCTTTCTGGTGGTGGGGCATAAAGCCACCCACCGCGAGTGGATGCCCGCCCTCGAAGACCTGGGGGCTTACGACAACGTTACCTTCCCGATACCTCCGACCTTTTACGATAAGTATGAGGGTCGACTGGCGGCCCAAAAGCAGGATATGACCATTGATAAAACAATGCGCTTAAAGGAAGACCTCAAGATCAATGTGGCCTATGAACTGGACGAAGCCAACGTTGCCAAAGAAAAAGCGGAGTTGAACGCAGCCTATTTCGGCAATCAGCCCATCACCCCCGAGCGGGATAAACAACTGGAAAACTTTGTGCGGAACGGCTCCTACAAGCGACTCTCCCCCGAGCAGAAGAAAGCGTTCTCTGCTTACTATAACCGGATTAGCCGCGAATTTGAGCAGAAGAAACTGACTGGCAAAGCTCTGGTCGAGTGGAAATACCAGCGCTATATGCGGGATTATCTGGCAACGGCCAATTCGCTGGACCGCAACATCGGTAAATTGCTGGACTACCTGGACAAAACTGGTCTGGCTAAAAACACAGTCGTCGTTTACACCTCCGATCAGGGCTTTTACCTGGGCGAACACGGCTGGTTCGACAAGCGGTGGATCTATGAAGAGTCGCTCAAGACGCCGTTTGTGATTCGTTATCCGGGGGTAATCAAACCCGGTACCCAGGTACGTAACGTGGTATCGAACGTCGATTGGGCGCCTACACTATTGAACATTACGGGGACCAGCATTCCGAAGGAATTCCAGGGCAAATCGTTTCTGCCAGTACTGACCAGTCCCAAAACCAACTGGCAGGATCAGGCTTACTATCACTACTATGAGTATCCGGAGCCGCACCACGTAGCGCCCCATTTCGGACTGCGGACCGAACGCTACACGATTGCGCGGTTCTACGGTCCTGATAACTTCTGGGAGTTGTATGATATTCAGAAAGACCCTCATAACCTGAAGAACCTCTACGGTCAGAAGGGTTACGAAAAAATAACGGCTAGCCTGAAGGCACAGCTCAGAGCAGATATCATTAAGAACAAGGATGACGAAGCCCTGAAGCTCTTTGAGACTAGTCCAAAATAGATCACAACAATACAATATAGAAAGGCGTCGGACCACTCAGGCTGAGGAATCCGACGCCTTTTTTGATGAAATAGGAGAGAAGCAATGAAAATTTTTACTTCCCGCAACGAATAAATGCGCTACAGTTATCTTCGAAAAATAGACACTAGAATATTATTTTGCTATAATTACAATACAACTAAAATAGTTAGTTGCTACTTTTGTCTGTCGTTTCAGAGCTACCCCAAGTCTAGCTTGTTATTAGCGAGGCAACGGTCATTGGCTTTGATTCTCTTCTTTCATTAATTGAACTCTTTATGGCTGCCCACAAGAAGCAAGTGATCCGGATCGTTTTTGATGTGCTTGATGAAGCTAAACACAACCTATGGCTCAACGGGGATTTATCCGTTACGGCTTCGGACCCAGATGAAGCGATTGATTGGGTGTTTACCCAAATGCAACGCCAATTTAACCGAACGGATATTCGGCTCTCACGCGTACGGATTTGTGCTTAGCAATGAGAATAGGGCAGCTTAGAATGGCTGTCTCTGCGTTGTACTATAATTCTAAGTTGGGGTGAATGGCCTCAGTCCCGACCAGAGTGTCAGGCAAGCACTATAGATTTGGGAGCCATTTCTTGGTTATAATCCTGAACAACCTGCCTTAAAATCTGCATGTCGCGCGGGCAATGTTGGGCGAACTCATCCCAGTGGGTCAGTGTCAATTGGTGAGGCATTTCAACAACGGCAACGATACAATCCCAGAAGGCATCCCAGCTTACACCATACCAGTCGGGAAACTGGAGTTCACGTTTGAAAAACTGGTGAAGGGCCGTTTTGGTGGTAATACCTGTTAAATCGAGTAGCATAAGTAGGTCTGGGGGTAGCCTACAAAAATGCCCTACAGCATGTCTTCAGTTGTAGGGCCTGGTAATATAACTATAGAAGTTCTGACTACTGAACCATAATCTGGAACCCAGCTCCTTTTAAGACGTTAACCAGGGGTAAGGGAGCCACGCCAAACATGTGTTTTTCCAGCCGCAGGATGCTGTGATGCTGACCACCCTGCTCTTCAACCGATTCCCGGTAGTCAAGCGCTTGCGACAAGCAATCGAAACAAACTAATTCCTGGCGATGGGTGGACGACTGATTTCGGTCAAGCCGGGTGGATAGCGTTGTTTTGAGGGCTGAAATCATAACGGTCTGAATGAGGAATATTAGAATAGTACACTAAATTACGATTGAAAAATGTCTTGGCAAAATTTTTTTTCAATATAAGTAGCTGAAAAACAACGATTAATATAAAAATTATAGAATTTATGGGTTTATTCTTATTATTCGATAAGTATAAAAGCGTGTATAATGTAACCTCCACAATATTGTTCGATTGAACCTAGCTATAGCCTGTACTGGTAACTCCTTTATAGCCAGTGTCTGAGTGATACGTAGTAGACAACATACTTCAACAAAAAGGGCCTTCCACTGCGGAAGGCCCTTTTTGTTGAAATCAGCGGGCACGTACGGGCACTACAAAAACATACCGCCCGAAACCTCGATCCGTTGGGCGTTGATCCAACGGGCCTCCTCGCTGCACAGGAACGCAACGACCCCGCCAATGTCGTCGGGCAGGCCAACCCGGCCCAGTGCGGTAATCGACGCTATGTGACTATTCATTTCCGCGTTGTCGCGCACCCGTCCTCCGCCGAAGTCGGTTTCAATTGCACCAGGAGCTACTACGTTCGCTGCGATGCCGCGTTCACCCAACTCTTTGGCCAGGTAGCGGGTGAGCACTTCTATGCCGCCCTTCATGCTGGCATAGGCCGACGAGCCGGGATTAGAGAAACGGGCCAGACCCGACGAGATGTTGATGATACGTCCGCCATCGTTGAGCAGAGGAAGGGCTTTCTGCGTCAGAAAAAACACGCCTTTCAAATGAATATTCATCATCTCGTCGAACTGATCTTCGGTAGTCGTTGCAAAGGGCACGTACAAGCCCGTGCCTGCATTGTTGATCAGAAAATCGAAGCGGTCAGTATTGAAGGTGTCGCGCAGTGCCGTGCTGACCTGCTCATAAAATGCGTCGAAACCTTGCACACGACTGCTGTCGAGCTGTACGGCAACGGCATTTTGACCGAGGGTCTTGATCTCTGTTACTACAGCCTCGGCCTCTTCCTGTTTGCTGTTATACGTCAGCAAGACGTTGATGCCTTTTCTGGCCAGACTTAAGGCCATGTTTTTGCCTAACCCCCGGCTACCACCGGTCACCAACGCTATTTTGTTTTCAGTTGCCATCGTTTGCTGGATTTAATAATGGCACAAAGTTGGGCTGCGCAGCCGGGCGGGCTATGGTGACAGTTTCAGATTAAATGGTGAGTAGTTCAGTTTTTTCCCAGTTGGCCTGCCACTGCTCTTCCCGGTACTGCTTCGGTGTTACGCCCTGAAATCGTTTAAAGAACTTCGTAAAGTTCGACGGATCGTAGGTGAGCGTACCCGCAATTTCGGCAATGGGCTGCTGGGTATCCCGCAGCAGCGTCCGGGCAACATCCAGAATTTTCTCTTCAAAAAAGAAGCAGGGTGCCTTTCCGGTAGTCAGTTTGATGGTGTTGCTGAGGTGTGTCGGGTGAATATTCATCTCACCAGCAATATCCCGAATTTCATACATTTCTGTTACACGTCCGGCCACCAGGTCGGCCAGGTGCCGGTCGATGATAGCCAGAAAGTCGGCCGTTATTTCGTGCTGCCGGGCGGCTATTTTCTGGGGAAGTTTATACGTTGTCATGGCGGTTACCAGGTTCTATAAAGCTGGTACTAACTACGCTAACCGTTTGTGCGCGTTTTTTGATTCTTTTCTCTAAAAAAGGTACCCCATAAAATTGCGTTCAGAACATGATGACACCGCCGACGCCCTGACTCCGAATGAATTAAATGGCTCGGCTTACATCCACCCAGATTGGGAATGTAGCTATTAAGCCAGTCATTGTAGGCTTCGGTAGACTGAAATACTTCTAAACCTTTTTGGTAAAGGATTTTCGCGGTGATTTCTTTTGGAGACTCCATTTATAAACCCTCGTTGATGCGCGTAAAACTGCTGAATCGTATGGGAAAACACAAGCCCCGTTCTACCTTTGCGGCTCAATCAACGAGTGAAATCGGACCGCCGAAGCGGAGCGAATGAGAGGAAGAGTGTATCGTATCATTCGTGCATCCAGCGTTCGCTCCGCTTCGGCGGTCCGATTTCACTCATTTATTCTTTCGCTCATTAACTATGGAATACCGCATCGAGAAAGACACGATGGGCCAGGTACAGGTGCCGGCCAACGTTTATTGGGGCGCACAAACCCAGCGTTCCATCGAGAACTTTAAAATTGCTCAGGACATCAATAAAATGCCCCGCGAGATCATCCGGGCGTTTGCGTACCTCAAAAAAGCAGCCGCACTAACGAACCTCAACGCGGGCGTTTTGCCGCAGGAAAAAAGTGATTTGATTGGTCAGGCCTGCGACGAGATTCTGGATGGTAAGCTCGATGATCAGTTTCCGCTGGTCGTCTGGCAGACGGGTTCGGGAACCCAGTCGAACATGAACGTGAACGAGGTGATTGCCTACCGCGCGCACGTTCTGCATGGCGGACAGCTAACCGACGAGAAGAAGTTTCTGCACCCGAACGACGATGTGAACAAGTCGCAGTCGAGCAACGATACGTTCCCGACGGCCATGCACATTGCGGCCTATAAGATTTTGCTGGACGTAACGATTCCGGGCATTACAAAGCTGCGCGATACGTTGGCGGCTAAGTCGAAGCAGTTCATGAATGTCGTCAAGATCGGCCGGACGCACTTTATGGATGCCACACCGTTGACAGTAGGGCAGGAGTTTTCGGGCTACGTATCGCAACTCGATCATGGCCTGCGCGCGATCAACAACTCACTGGCGCACCTGAGCGAACTAGCCCTTGGTGGAACCGCCGTTGGAACCGGCATTAACACCCCCCCGAACTACTCGGAGAACGTAGCGAAGCACATTGCCAACGTAACGGGTTTGCCCTTCATTACGGCTGAAAACAAGTTCGAGGCTCTGGCTGCGCACGATGCCATTGTCGAAGCGCACGGCGCTCTGAAAACCGTTGCGGCCAGCCTGATGAAGATTGGTAACGATATTCGGATGCTGTCGAGCGGTCCACGGGCGGGTATCGGCGAGCTGTATATTCCTGACAACGAACCCGGTTCGTCGATTATGCCGGGCAAAGTAAACCCAACGCAGTGCGAAGCGATGACAATGGTAGCTGCGCAGGTGATGGGGAACGACGTAGCCATCAACATCGGAGGCATGAATGGCCACTTTGAACTGAACGTATTCAAGCCGGTCATGATCTACAACTTCCTGCACTCGGCTCGTTTGATTGGTGATGTCTGCGTGTCGTTCAACGATAAGTGCGCGGAAGGCATCGAACCGATCGAAGCCAACATCAAAAAGCACGTCGATTCGTCGCTGATGCTGGTAACGGCTCTGAATACCAAGATTGGCTACTACAAAGCCGCTGAGATTGCCCAAACCGCTCATAAAAACGGTTCTACACTTAAAGAAACCGCTCTTCAACTCGGGTACCTAACCGAAGAAGAGTTCAACGAGTGGGTGAAGCCGGAAGATATGGTTGGAGAGATTAAGTAAACTATTATTTAAATTCCTTGTCATTTTTAATATAGATTTGGTGTCGGGAGCAAGACTTCTGACACCTTTTTTTATGCCTATCCCTGATTATCAAAGTGCTATGCTACCTCTATTGAAGGCGGTAGCTGATGGACGTGAGTACAAATTCAACGACTTAGTTGAAACGCTTAGTGATCAATTTAAACTAACCGAAGAAGAAAAGAATGAGCTTCTACCAAGTGGTCAAACGTTCCTGTTTGGTAATAGAATAGGCTGGGCAAGGACGTACTTGAAGAAAGCCGGCTTACTAGACTCGCCAAGGCGAGCGGTGATTATTATCACTGATCGGGGTAAGGAAGTGCTGCATAAGAATCCGGCAGAAATAAATGTCAAGTTTTTAAAGCAATTTCCAGAATTCGTCGAATTTCAAACGCCTAAAAAAGATGAGTTTGTTGTTGAGCCATTATCCACAATGATCGATGAGAGCTCTCAACAGACGCCAGAGGAAACGCTTGAAGGCTCGTATCAGCGTATTCGTAAAACACTAGCGCAAGACCTACTAAATAAGGTGATTTCGTTACCTCCTGCCTTTTTCGAACGGCTTGTTGTCGAGCTACTGGTAAAAATGGGATATGGTGGATCTATAGCCGACGCGGGTAAAGCGATTGGGAAAAGTGGTGACGAAGGTATTGATGGTACCATCAAAGAAGATAAGCTAGGTTTGGATATCATTTACATCCAAGCTAAGCGTTGGGCACCGGGAAACGTAGTTGGTCGGCCTGAGTTGCACAAATTCGTCGGGGCATTAGCTGGGCAAGGCGCAAAGAAAGGCGTGTTTATTACGACATCAAGCTTCTCAAAAGATGCCTTGGAGTATGTACCACGTAATGAAACCAAAATTGCCTTAATTGATGGTGAGCAGCTCGCTCAGCTCATGATTGATTATAACTTAGGCGTCACGCTTCAGCAGACGTATGAGATCAAACGCATGGATAATGATTATTTTGGCGAGTAAAATAGGTGCATTAAAAAGCCGAATGTATAACGTTTCGGCTTTTTTCGTTACAACGGTTATCCATACATTCGGGTCATTGATTCAAACCCTTTCCTAAACTTCTTACCGTATGAAACGCCTGGTACCTATGGCCTGCCTGCTGGCACTTTTAGCTGGTTGTGAAAAGGATGAACAGCGTTCGTATCCACCTGTACTTTCGGAAACGCCGGTGAATCTGGGGGCTATCAACTCTATTGATGACGATTATAACTCCAATCTGAGTGTAGTCGGTGGGGTGATGGCGTTGACTTTCTCGTCGAAACGGGGTGGTCGGTCCGATTTTAATTTTGTACAGGAGTCCTTTAATTATGCCTTTGATCTGAAAAAGGGAACCTTCACTTTCGACAATCAGCCGTACGGAGGGTTAGACGTTGTACAGGAGCAGAGACCGGTCTACTGGGCTACTGACATCGCCAACTCGACGGCTAATGAATTAGGGCCTTATATCCGCTCGTACGATCACGACTTGTTGAGTGATGGCAGTCGCCGACACTATGGCGAATACCTGATGCTGTTTGCCTCGGACCGGACGGGCGATCTGGACGTTTACCTAACGCATAACTACAAACCTACTGCAACCACTACGTCGACAACCAGCAATACACTGGATGGAAAGACCTTCGGCAAACCGGTCCCCGTACCCTTTCTGAACTCGTCGGCCGACGACGGGTATCCGACATTCGATAAAACCTACAGCTCGATCTATTTCACCTCAAACCGGGGTGGTACGTTCGACGTCTACAAAGCGATACTGCCCGACGTTCCTCGTACGGAGTTGCACAGCCGCTTGCCGTCGCTGACGAACGTAACAGTCGAGCGCGTAGCGGAATTATCATCAACGGCCGACGACAAATGCCCATTCATTGACGGAAGTACACTGGTTTTTACCTCAAACCGACCCGGTGGCTACGGAGGCTATGACTTGTACTACAGCAAATGGGACGGAAGCCGATGGTCTGATCCGGTCAACTTCGGCCCGACCATCAATACGTCGTACGACGAATATCGGCCGATCCTGAACAGTCAGGCAAATTTTCTGAATCAACTCATGATCTTCTCCTCAAACCGACCCGGCGGTAAAGGCGGCTTCGATCTGTACATGGTCGGCGTACCGCGGTAACGCACTTTGTACGTAAAATTCGTTGATTCGGCCTTCAAGAATGAAGTAACAATGGCCGCATCAACTTCAAAAACGAACAAGGCCCGCCCAATTAATTTTAGGCGGGCCTTGCTCTGTTTATTCCTTCTCTGTCAGCACTCGGTTGGGCTTGGTTTGATCCAACTGTTTTAACAGTTCCTTCACCGCTACATCGAGCTGAACATTCTGATCGGTGTAGCTTTCGCCGATGGGGCGCGAAACGGGAACATCAACCGGCCGCGGGGCCAATTCCATGTTCTTGCCATTATTATCAGTGATCTTGATAAAAGGCAGGCGGATCGTTGAGCCGTCGATCAACTGGGCTGCCGACGTATAAATAATCCAGCCGGCCGTGGGTTCGCCCACCACTTTGCCGAGTTTCAACGCGCGGTAGCCTTCCGTGAAATCCTCCGCATCGGATAGTGAGTGTTGATTGGTAACCAGAATCGTGGGTGTTTCCAGCGCCCGTTGCCCTAACTGCGTACGGGCCGGAGCCGAGGGCAGGCCACGGGGCGTCATCGTCATATACCCTTTGCGGGCAAACACATCGAGGGCGTACGCGTTCACGAACCCACCATTGTTGTTCCGTACGTCAACTACAACACCCTCGCGGGCGTGGTTTTCAGCGTCAAGGTCAACATACAACTGAGCTAACGACTCCGCCGACATATCGAACATGTGTACGTACCCCAGGCGGCCATTACTGGCTTTCGCTACGTAATCACGCTGTTGCTGGACCCACTGTTTATAAAGTAAACCCTTTTCGGTAGTCAGATTTACAGGCCGAATGATGACTTCGCGGGGAGCTGCATTAGCCGATGTTGCTACGGAGAGCGTTACGCGTCGGCTGATCTTATTTTCGAGCAGTTGATCCAGGTTCGTCTGGGCATCGACTGGTGCTCCATCGACCGCCAGCAGGTAATCGCCCGGTTTGATGGTGCCCGTCAGAGCTGCCGGACTCAACGCAATGACTTCGGTGATACGTAGCTTACCGGAGCGCTCGTATTCAGCCCGGTCGAAACGTAGACCAATACGTCCCGTCGTAGTCTGAACCGCGCTCGGCGGACCCGAAACACCCGAGTGCGACGCATTAAGTTCACCCACCATCAGGCTGAGCAGGCGACGTAACTCATCGGGCGTACGGGCGCTGGATGCCAATGGTTCGTATTCTGCTTTTACGGCGTTCCAGTCGGCACCATGAAACTCAGGGTCGTAGAACCCTTTGTTCTGCACATCCCACGCCTGACGAAATACCTGCACTTTTTCGGTCGAAAAGTCAACGTCCAACTCAGCCGTAATAGCCAATGGTTTTGAATCGCGCCGGTCGAGGCTGATGGTCTGGATACGTCCCTGCTCTAAATAGTACACCTCTTTGCCATCGGGCGAGAACTGAGCCCCGCTTTTTGAGCCGAAGGTAGAGGTGAGCTGCCGGGCAACGGGCTGGTCGCGGGCCAGCTCATCGAGCGAATACGTGTACAGGTTCTGCTGACCGGCCACGGTAGCCACGAGCAGTAAGGTTTTACCATCTTTGCTGATGGTGTGCGCATCTACGTCGACCCCCACAGGCAATAAACTCAGTCGCTGGCGGATGCCCTCGAACACGATACGTAACGGCTGTTTCCCCGCCGATTTCTGGGTCGTATCGGCCGAAGCCGAAAGGGCAGTTGTATCGCTGGTAGCCGACTTTTTGGGCGCAGGAGTTGGCGTTGTGGAGATTATCGTCTTCGGGACTTCCTCGTTGAACAAATCGCGAAACTGATCTTCGCGGAACTTGGGCGTGCGGGGTACGAGGTCGATGCGGGCAATCTGCGCCAGTTCGGTACGTTGGGCGGTCTCGAACAGAATGTATTTTCCATCGGGACTCCAGTTGATGTCTCCCCCGAACGTATTGGCGACGAAGCTTATGGCTTTGCTGTCACCACCCTGCGCCGGAACGACCGATACGTTACGAAACGTCTTAGCCCCGTAGCTGGCGAAAGCGATCCATTTGCTGTCGGGCGACCAGACAACCGAACCCCCATTGGCAAACGGTGGGCGCCCCAAGTAGCCTTTATACAACACGCGCTCTTTTTTAGTAGCCAGATCGAGCACGCGCAGTTCCTGCGCATTGCGCACAAACGCCAGGGATTTGCCGTCCGGCGAAGTAACGGGTGAGCCATCATCCGTATTGTCGTCAGTCAGCCGCGTTTCAACGCGTGTCGAAAAGTCGTATTGGAACAGGTGACTTACGCCATCCCGATCCGATGCATACACCAGACTGCGGCTGTTCGGCAACCAGGTCGGCTGGGATTCAACGGCGGGGCTGTTGCTAATTCGGACCGCATCGCCCCCGTCTTTGGCCGAAGCTGCAAAGACTTCGCCATGCGCAACAAAAGCCACTTTCTTGCCGTCGGGCGATAAAGCTAACTCCCGAAACTGCGCTGTGAGTCTTAACCGATCTACGGCTGGGCTAGCCGATGCGCCCCTGAGCCGAATCGCCAGCGGAGCCGCCTGTTTGCTGGCGAGGTCGAGTTTCCAGATCTGGAAATCCCGTTCGAAGACAATGGTACGGCTATCGTAGCTGACCATCGGCCACAGAACACGGCCATTTTTAAACGTGGTTAGAGCTGTTGGATTCCCACTGAGCGGATGAGCATATAAATTTTGAATACCGTTGCGGTCGGATACGTAATACAACGATTTGCCGTCAGCACTCCACATAGGCCACAGTTCTCTGGCTCCTGATTCTGTGAAGCGGTGATACGTCGGATTCTGGCCCTTTTTATCAATATTACGAAGCAGCCAGATTTCGCTTTCGTCCAGGTGGCTGCGGCCTTTGCGCCACCATTGGCTGGAAGCAATGCCTCGCGCGGAGAAGGCCAACGTCGTGCCATCAGGTGAGGGGGAGCCGTAAAACTCATTCGCGTACCGATCGGCCGTGACGGGCATCGGCGTGCCGCCTGTGATCCGCACGCGATAGATGTCGTTCATGCCGGCAATGTCGCGGCTGGTAGCCTGAACGTATACCATTCGGCTATCGCGCGACCAGGCTGTCAGCACTTCGTTGCCATCGTCGTAGGTTAAGCGCTTTACCTCGCCTGTTTCCAGCGTCAGCAGATAGACGTCGCCGTTTCCGGTACGCGAGGACGTAAAGGCCAGGTACTTTCCGTCGGGCGAATACAGCGGACGGGATTCGTTGTCGGGGTGCGATATGAGTAGGCGAGCTTCACCACCCGCTGCGGAGACGGTCCAGATGTCGCCACCGGAGACGAACGCGATTTCGGAGCCGTCGGGTGACAGGCTCGGTTCGGCAAAGGCAAAACGGGTTGTAGAGGAAGGCGATTGCGCCGGGACAGCGGCTGGTGTGAGTGTACAGAGGAAGGCCGTAAACCAGACCAGTTTTGGAAAACAAGGCATCAGTAAGCGTTTTTAGGATTTGCCAGCCCCTAAATTATCAGTTTTACGCTTACCAAAATTTACTCTTTACGTACAAAACCAGGGAAATAACGTTATTTCCGTTTAATCAAATAAGCTCTCTTAGGCTATTGAGCCGAAAATTCCACGCTGCTTATGACCAGAAATGCGTAAACGATCTCCAGGCAAATCGCGTAGCCAGATAACCAGAACCAGCAATCACCAATGTGAGGCATCGTCAGTGCCTTACGTAGCCAAAAAAACAAAGGCTAAATCAGTAACGGGGGTAGCGGTTATAGATTTTATCCCGGGTTCGCTTCAGTCGCATCTTCACGGCACTTTCGCTAATACCGTACTGCATCGCGATCTGCCCGACGCTCAGCTCTTCCTCATACTTTAGCCGAAGTAATATCTTCTCATCGGGTGCCAGTTGATCCACTACTTCTTTCAGGAGCCCCAGCGCTTCTTCGATGGCGCTATTTTCGTTTGCATCGGCAAGGTCGTGACCATCGTTGGCTTCCATCGCTTCCGTGGCTGAGCGTTTCGACCAGCGCAACTGATCCATGCAGTAGTTATGGGAGATGGAATAAAGCCAGGTTGAAAAACTTGATCGGCCCTGAAAGGACTCCAGCTTGGCAAACACTTTCAGAAAAATGTCGTGGGTGAAATCCTGAGCCTGCTCACTGTCGCGGGTTAGGGAAAGGCAGCGATGGTAGACTTTCGTTACGTAACGACTATAAAGTTCTTCAAAGCAATCGGTGGGATTAAGCGGAAGATGTTTTCGGATAAGCTCTTCATCGGTTAGGACCTTCTTCATAGACACTTAGCAACTATTGATGAATATTAACTGAAGTTGTGAAGACATTAACGCCAGATACCGAGCGTATGAAATGATTAATTGAACAAAACCGTGTTTATGGGAAGCTGTAGTATATACAGACTAAAATCAGGCCGCAACTTAGCGGGGGCTTTAAACAAACACTATCTCATTTATACCAAACTGTATAACAACTTTCCCAATACCCTTCTTTATATCCTCTTACTTAATCAGCAAGCGAGAAAATGGCAGACAGACGATATAAAAAAAGCCTTTACTCAACAAAATGTTTTAGTTTATTTACTTACGTTATTGCATCTGTCTGAAAAACAGGCTATTTAGTAAGAATGTGACCTTTGTTCGTAAATACTGAAGGGAAACTAATAACTTGTTTCTCAATAAATCGGTTTTGCGTTAGTAGTCGTATGTTCGGTTACTTACGTTGAGTATAAGCTGTTGAAAAACTGTTTACGAGCCAGTTATATTTCTTGAACGTGCTACGGCCAATTGTAATTTGTGGTTCTGTAGAAAGGTCTCTTCAACGCGGCTGTGCGTTGACCGAAGAGCGAGAAATAGCCTGTTGCTATCGAAGTAACAGACATTGGTCTCTCTGGATCGGCTTTTGGTGTCTGTTGAACGTACTCACCCTATCGGCCCAGCCGTTTAAACTGCCCGAACCTCAGATCATCACCGATCGGCAGGGACTTCCGCAGGCTTTCGTTCCTTCTATTATTCAGGATAAACAAGGCTTCATCTGGATGGCGACCCGCGAGGGCCTGTGCCGCTACGATGGCCAGAATTTCAAAGTCTTTCAGCCCGGTTCCGACGGGCGGCCCGCGCTGTCGTCGTCGGCAGTGCTGGCCCTAAAGCTCGATCCGGCGGGGCGTATCTGGATCAGTAGTGACCAGGGTGACATTGATGTGTTTGACCCACGTCAGGAAACATTCATTAATTTTTCCAACCAGGCCTGGTACCGACGGGCGTTCGATCACGATACAATCTTTATGCACACGCTGGACAGCCAGGGACGGCTGTGGTTGAGTTTCGAACGGCACGGACTGGCCCGCGTTGACCCGGTTACGCGTCGGGTGGAACGGTACCGCCACCGCGCTGGCGATCCCAATTCGTTGAGCAGCGATACTGTGGTTGCCTTTGTTGAAGATCGGCGGGGTAGTATGTGGTTGGCTACTTCCAATGGCCTCGACCGGCTCGACAGTCGTACAGGTAAGTTTACGCATTTTCGGCAGCAACCTGGGCAGCCGAGTGCCATTCCAGAGAATGGACTTAAAAGTATTTTTCTTCGGCAAAACGGGGATCTGCTCTTGTTGTCGAGCCAGCATCTCACCGTATTCAATCCCCGTACGGAACAGAGCAGAGCGTATCCGTTGCCGGTGGATAGGCCCAATGTTCCCTGGTGGCTCAGGCCTTCTGGTGCCGTTGATAGTCAGGGGAATTATTATTTCAATTACAGTGAGTTTCTATTTCGCTTCAATGATCAGCATGGTGTTCAATTGATTGATCGGGCCAGCGGCTTAGATCGGGTTCAAAGCACATTTGTCGACCGTTCAGACGTATTGTGGCTGGGTACGAATGGGCAGGGCGTTCGTAAGTATAACCTGAAGGTTAGTCAGTTCAATGCTGCCCTTTATCAGTCTAATTTCGTCAACGATATACTCCGGAATCAGTTGGGCATACCCGAAGCCGAAGCACCCTATTTTGACCCGCAGGAAGGGCAATGGCCGTATAATTTTCGGTACACGACCGATGGGCAGGGTAAATTATGGTTCAACGTTGGTATTTCGCCTTTCTACCAGTTTGACCTGAAGACGAAGACCTTAACGAAAATTCCGTTTCCGGTTCGGGGAAAGCGCACTTGGGACGATCAGATAGCGCCAATGGCCACTGACCCGCAGGGGCGCGTGTGGGTTGTGCATGACGGTGAGGCCAGGTGGTACGAGCAGGGAGCCTGGCATTTGTTGCCCGTTGCGTTACGTCCCACCATTCAGGCCCGCATTGTCGAAATGGTCGCTGACAATCAGGCGCTCTGGATGGCAACCAGTACCAAAGGTCTGTTTCGCGTCGACCGGTCCAGCGGCCAGATTCGAAATTATTCGTTCCAGACGGGTAATCCCACTTCGCTCAGCAGTAACAAGCTGCTTTGTCTGACCGACGATCCAATCGATAAACAGATTCTCTGGATTGGTACGTTCGGTAATGGACTGTGCCGCTTCGACAAGCGAACGGGTAAGTCTCAACGCCTGACCAAGCAGAATGGTCTGCCGAACAACGTCATTTACACCGCTATTCCCGACCGGCAGGGTTTTCTCTGGATCGCTACTAATCAGGGACTGTGCCGACTGAATCGACGGACGTTTGAAGTGCGTACGTTCACCCACGACGATGGCCTGCCAGGCGACGAGTTTAACCGGTTTCACTTCTTGGTTCTTCCCGACGGACGACTAATTCTGGGTGGCCTGAAAGGACTTATTTCGTTCAGACCGACTCAGTTGCGGGAAGATACGTACCAGCCCGTTACTGAGGTAACCGATATTGCGATTAACAATCAGCCGGTTGTTCCCGGCCCTGGCTCTCCAATCGATACGTTGCCCGTGCAGATGGTTCATCACCTGGATCTAGCCCACGACCAGAACTTCCTGACGGTAAGTTTTGCGGCCTTGCAGTTCAACGGGCGCGACCAACTGCGGTACCGCTATAAGCTGAGCCCGGTCAGTAAAAACTGGATTGTGACCAATCGGCCGGAGGCTACCTATACCAACCTCAGCCCCGGTACGTACACCTTACAACTGAATGCGACCAACACCTCGGGACGTTGGAGTACGCACGTCAGAACCCTGACGATCACCATCCATCCGCCACTGTGGGCCACCTGGTGGGCGTATGTACTGTATGCGTTAGCCTTGGGCGGGGGAGCGGTTGGCTTATTCCGTGTGTATCTGAAGCATAAACAAGCCCAGCAGCTCAAACTCATCGACGAGTTGAAGACCCGATTGTTTTCGAACATTACGCACGAATTCCGGACTCCGCTCACCCTGATTCTGGCCCCAACTGAGAAGCTGAAGCAAAAGTGGCGCGACCCGGACGACGCCCGCTGGCTGGGTGTGATCGAACGGAATGCGCACCAGCTACTGGGGCTAATCAACCAGCTGATGGACCTGGCTAAGCTGGAAGCGCATGCTCTCCAGGTCGAAGAGGTGCGGGGTAATCTGGTTTCGTTTGTCGAACAGGTAATCCTGTCGTTCGAAGCTCAGGCCGAAGCCCGCTCGATTCAGCTCAGCTTCCATCACGAAGATCTGCATGCTGAGTATTATTTCGATGCGCGTAAACTCGAACGTATCGTATACAATCTGGTGTCGAATGCCCTTAAATTTACGTCGGCCGGTGGGCAGGTGGATGTGGGCCTGACACCGGGCGTTACGTTGACCGTCACCGATACCGGAACGGGGATTCCCGCTTATAAGCTGGGCCGAATTTTTGACCGCTTTTATCAGATCGACGACTCGAGTACCCGGCCGCAGGAGGGGACTGGTATTGGCCTGGCCCTGGTGAAAGAACTGGTTGATTTGCAAAAAGGCACCATTAACGTAGTGAGCGATGTCGGACACGGAAGTTCGTTCATCGTGCACCTGCCGTATCAGCCCGTTACGCTGGGCACAGCACCGGCTGCGGTTGAAACGCCTGTTGACGCTGCCCCGGCGCAGCGGCCCGACGCTGACTCCACGGATGAGCAACCGGTTATCCTGCTGGTTGAAGATAATGACGAGCTTGCCGAGTTTATCGCCGACAGTCTGTCGGATCGCTATCAGGTGATTCGGGCGGCTAACGGAGCCGAAGGCTGGGAGCAAGCCAGCAGTCTCCTTCCCGATTTGATTATCAGCGACGTACTGATTCCTGTCATGAACGGGTATACGCTTTGTGAGCGGGTCAAAAAAGATCAGCGAACCAGTCACATTCCCGTTATGATACTAACGGCAAAATCGTCTTACGATAGCCGAATTACGGGCTTGTCGGCAGGAGCGGATGACTATTTGACCAAACCGTTTCACGTACAGGAGCTTCAGTTGCGGGTACGAAATCTGCTCGAACAGCGTCGACAACTGCGGGAGTGGATACACGCACGCCTGACCCAGGCCGACGAGCCTCTACCCAGCCTGGAACCTGGCTCCGAAACGAACGACCCCTTTCTGGATAGAGTTTACGCGTTGCTGGAGGAACATCTCGACGATTCTTCCTTCCGTCCCGATGATCTGATCGAACAAAGCGGACTAAGCCGGATGAGTTTACACCGCAAACTAAAGGCACTTACGGGGATGTCGGCCGGAGAGATTATTCGTGCTTACCGACTTAAGCGGGCGGCTGAACTACTCGAACAGGGGCTTAGCAGCACCGAAACCGCATACCGGGTTGGCTTCGAGAGTCCGGCTTATTTTACTAAGCGGTTTCGGGAGCAATATCATCAGACCCCATCGGAGTTTACAGCTGCCAAAGTCGCTAATCGGAAGAAGCCTGTTTAGCGGTCAAGATGTAGCGATATTACATAGACGAGCGGAGTTGTTTCTGATTTTCAGTCCATTGTTACGTTAAAAGTCCTTGGCCCTGATACGTTCGAACGTATCAGGGCCAAGGACTTTTCAGATAGTTGCGGGCTTCCTGCCCTCCCTTCCCAAACTGTGCCGCTATGTACCCCTCCTAACCTCCCCTAGAAGGGGAGGAGCAAAATTAGCCGGTCAAAACTCCTCCCCTAGAAGGGGAGGCCGGGAGGGGTACAGTAGTGCAATACGTGTCTGAAAACGGTATGGCTTATCTTCCCCTTAAAACCGATACGATAAGGTCGTAACGAATTGGCGTGGTGGAATCGGCATGATGCTATACCGGTCGTGGATCAGGTAATTCAGCGTATTGGCAACGTTCGATACCTTCGCCAACAGCGAGATTTTCCGGAAACTGTAACCCGCTGACAAGTCGATCGTTGTGTAACCCGTTAGCGGAATCAGGCGGCTGAACTCAGGCGTCTGTCCATACGTGTTGTTGTTGCCACCATAGCGGGCACCAGTGTAAAAAGCTGTAGCGCCAACTTTCAAACCTCGAAGCTGGGGGAGATCAAACGTATAGAAGATCGTGGCATTGGCTGTATGGGCGGGATTATTCGTTAACCGTTCCCCCTCGATCGGCGACCCTTTTACCCGCGATGCTCTGGTATAGCGCATGTAGTTGTAGCCGTAACCAGTAATGAAAAAGAAATTTTTGGAAAGATTACCGGTGATGTCGACTTCCAGCCCATCGCTCGTGGTTTGTCCCGTAAACTCCTTGACGTTTGCATCGGTATTCGGCGAACCGTCCAGCTTGAGAGGAGCCATTTGCGCGAAATTACTATTCACGATGTGATAGACGCCCAGATTCGCGGTGATACGTCCGCCAAACAAATCGTTCTTAACGCCTGCTTCGAACTGGTCAACTAGAGAAGGCTTCAAAATCTGCCCGTAGATATCAACGCCCGTATTGATGGTGAAGTTGTTGGCGTAGCTACCGAAGAACGACGTCGACTGCGTTGGCTGGTAGATCAATGCGACTTTAGGTGAGAAAGCTGCGTCTGTTTTCGTTTCGGCAGGCCCACGAGTTTCTGCCTGATTTCTCAGATTGAGGATAGTCGTCTGTACCGTTTTTTGCTGTGACCAGCGCAAGCCTGCCAGCAGTTTAATTTTGTTGGTCAGGCTGATCAGATCCTGAGCGTAGAAACCCGTCCGAACCGAGGGCGACGTAGTGCGGGAAATGGCGGTAGCATCCGGAATGTCCGTACGCTGCTCATACAGGCAGGGATTCAGGATGTTAATTTTATCGTAAGTCGTAACGGCCACACCATTGCTGG
Organism: Spirosoma knui; assembly: GCF_054780635.1. Taxonomy (NCBI): domain Bacteria; kingdom Pseudomonadati; phylum Bacteroidota; class Cytophagia; order Cytophagales; family Cytophagaceae; genus Spirosoma; species Spirosoma knui. Next base: position 364,950 of record NZ_BAAGVY010000002.1, read on the forward strand.
TGATGGTAAACGCATTGCTCACGCTGACAATACTCACCAGATCAGCGCCGACCAGGAGCTGGTGACCAATGGAACCCGTATTGAAGCGACCGTTCAGGTTAACCTGGCCCGTATAATTATTCTCAGCTGTTTTGGTCCGACTTAGTGAGCGATTCCAGTCGCCGTTGGCAGCGACGTTATTATTAGGAACCCCCGCACCGTATGCAGTAACGTTTGTGCCTTGGGCAGCGCCAATGACGTTTAGTTTCCAGCGGGAGTTCAGGCTGTGATTAACCGCTACCGAACCTGAGGTCTGGTCGACATTGTTGTAAGCCCAAATCGTATTGATAAATCGCGAGCGGGGAATTGAGGTCGGAATGACCGCATCCTGATCTTTATTCAGCGATCCCATGCCATTGTCGGGGGTTAGGTTCGACTGGAGATAGTCGCCCTGAAGCAGCACCGTTGTTTTGGTGCCGAGTTTGTAAAGCAGCGATGGGCTAACGTAAACGCGATTGGTTTTTACCACATCCCGGTAACTCTTCGCATTTTCGTATGTACCGACCACCCGGAACGCCAGGTTTTTTGAAAGAGGCCCGTACACGTCGACGGTGGGTTTGTACAGATTATAGCTTCCGACCCGCATCGACGCTTCGCCACCAAAATTGAATTTCGGCTTTTTGGTGACCATGTTGATAATCAGCCCACCCGATACGTTTCCGTACAAAAGCGAAGAGCTTCCTTTCAGCACTTCGACCGACTCCAGCGTACTGGCATCCGGAAAGCCCATGGTATTGGTGATGACCCCATTTTTAAAGATACTGCCACCGGCACCGGCAATACCAATGCTATAGCCACGCGCCGAAAACGTTTCGGCAACTCCACCCCGCTGCTGAGTCAGCGAAACGCCACTTACGTTCCTAATAGCGTCGCCCAGTCGGGAAATCTGCTGATTTTCAATGACGACGCTGCTCACTTTTCCCGTCATCTGTGGAAGATCCAAGGGAGCAATAGTCGCTTTGCCGATTTGCACGGCCTTGTTTGAGCCGGTTACTTCAACTTCGGTGAGTTGAGCCGCGTTCTCGACGAGGGCAAAATTGGCTTCACTAACTTGACCGGCCTGTACAGTGATGGTTTTTTCCTGCGGTTGCAGCCCTACCGAAGAAACCCGCAGGGTGTAAATGCCGGAAGGTACATTCTTAAGTTGATAAGAGCCGTCTTCGGCGGTAACCGCACCCCGGCGAATCTCCCGAAGTCCGACAGTAACATACCCCGCGGGTGAGCCTTCGTTACTGGTAACTATGCCTTTAATGGAACCGTGTGTTTGTGCAGCCACCGGTACGGTAACCAGCAAAACAAAGAACAAAACACAAGCGGTACTATAGTAAAATGAACGCATCTATTTAGAATTAATACAAACAGATGCAAAGATGGTACCTGGATCAATAGGAATAAAATTATTTAGACCAATTATTAATAAGCTCTTGGTATAGGCCTATATTATCCGGGTTAAACCAAAGATCAGTCAGGATGTGGGAGTGGAAGTTACGTCTCGTTGCGACTGTAGCGCTACGTATTGAGAAGAAAAATAGCTACGTATCGCCACAAAATGGCGTATTCCCTAGCGATACGTAGTAGTTGGAGTAGAAAGAACGGCGATTGTCCAGCAAATAAGTTTGACCGACGGAATATCAACCGGCCTGCACGACGCGTACGGTTACCAGTAGCTGACCCAGGTGACGCATCGTGTGTTCGGCCGCGTGTACAAACAAGCCGATCACCGTTGAAGGGAGCTGAGCACGACCAACGGTCCGGGCCTCGGTCAGCGTTTGTTCACCCGTTTCGCACAGTTGAGCAATTGCCTGATCAACTTGCCTGTTAAACTGACCGACTAAGAGCTGTACCGAAACGGGTGGGTCGGTCGCTTCTCCTTCCGACGCTAGAGCCGCCAACTGATCCGGAGAAAGGGCCTCCCCGCGTGCGTAAGTAAACAAGCGATCCAGCACGCCGGTGAGGTGTTGTGCATGAAAACCGACCGAAGCCACCCCCGCCGGACGTACCCACAGTAAGGCATCAGGGAAATCAGCGAGCACTGTGTTCACTTCTTCGCGTGCTTGCAGAAGAGCATGCGCCACGGGTTGAAGCAGCGGAGCTATGTCTGGCAATGGCCCACGTAGCCAGACTTCCCGGGTTTCGATAGGAGACATCCGTCGTAGTGCTTAGATAACCGTGCCGCCATCGGCGTAAAACAAACTACCCGTGCTGTAGGACGATGCATTTGACGCCAAAAACAAAGCCAGCGGACTGATTTCGTCGGTCGTTCCCATACGGGCGATGGGCAAACGTTTCGTAAAGTGATCCAGAATTTGTTCGTTCTGCCAGAGCGCCTGACTGAACTTCGTTTTAATCAGGCCGGGGCAAATGGCATTGACGCGAATGCCATCGGGTCCCCACTCTTTCGCCAGTACTTTCGTGAGCATGTTCAGGGATGCCTTGCTGACGCTGTACATGCCTAAGCCGGGGTCCGGTGTATGGCCCGCAATGCTGCTCATCATAATGATACTGCCGCCCCCGCGGGCTTTCATGCTGGGATAACATAGTTTGCTGAGTTCGAACGGAGCTTTTACGTTCGCCTGCATGATCTTGTCAAAAGCCGCACCGTCGCAATCGAGCGAGGGGCCGAACACCGGGTTCGAAGCCGCATTGTTGACTAAAATGTCGATGCCGCCATACACTTCCAGTGTTTTGTCGACCAGTTGCTGAAGCTGGCTCATGTCGCCTACGTGGGCGGCTATGCCCGTAGCATCGCCCCCTTCAGCTCGTATGTCACTGGCTAACGTATCGCAGGCATCTTGTTTACGGCTGCTTACTACCACTTTAGCACCGAAGCGGGCGTAAAGCCGGGCAATGTCTTCACCAATACCTTTGCTGGCACCGGTTATAATGGCAACCTTGCCGGTGAGATCAAACAAGGCTTTCTCGGTTACAGAAGCGGGTTTGGATTCCATGTATGAAAATTCGGGGTATACCAGGACGCAGCTCAGCTCTTCTGATTACTGCTCAAAAAAGCAAACCGTGCCGCCGACCCAGTCTTTATTTTTGTTGAAGTTAACACCGATCATCTCCCCGCGGCTTAAACGGCTCAGGTTTGTCAGCAGCGTCGGTTTAGCATCGGCTTCGGGCCAGATAAACAGCATCCGAATTTCGCATTTGACCAAGCCGTCCGGCGATTGAATAACCGGCTCATACTTTACCTTGCGCTGAAGCAGAAACTCATGCCGCTTATGAGCCGGAATGGCGTCTAAATCCTCGGTAGTGATGTTTATTTTAACGCCACTGCCCGCAAAGGAGAACAACGGTTTTAAGACGTAATTCTTTAAATCGGTCGGGTACTCACTTAGATCAGACAGGAAGTAACTGGCTGGAATGTAGGGCCCTTTGAGCAGGGGCAAGGTGTACTTACTGATGCGAAAAAACCAGTTCGGATGCCCAATCCATTCGACATCTACGTCGTCGGTAAGTTGAAAATCGGTTTGTAGGCCGGGAAAATTTTGTAGATCGTCGAAGATAAGCCGGTTATAAATGCGCTTGATTCGTACCCGTCGACCGTCCTTTTCGTAAAACAGCTGCCGACCGTCTTTTTTGATCTTCGTCAGACAGACCGGCGCAATGCCCAGCGCTTGCTGCGTAAGCGTGAAGTCGATCCGCGTTTTCTGCTTCTCGGGGTAAATTTCCAGCAAAATCACCTCTTCGGGATCGCAGTCGCCCACCATAATCTGCCGCAGCCGCTTCCAATACGCTTGATTGTCGGCTACGTTGAATAAGTGTGACAACGTATCCGGAATAGGGTAGTGAGCTCGGAAACGGTCGGCCAGAAATGGTTGAAACCCATACAGCGACGGAAAACCCTGGAGCTCGATCAATTGTGGAACGAGTTCGCCGGTATCGTCTTTGCAGACTGCAAAGTCTATTACCAGAAACTGCGGGTGTGCATCCTCGTTGGGCACGCGCTGATCACCCGGAATTGCATTCTCGGTTAAACGTTTAAAGTCGTCGCCAGTAATTACGTCAACGATATCGTCACAGGCCTGAACCAGCTTACCCGTGAGTTCTTTGGGAACAAAAACCGGCGTTTCGGCAACTCGAAAATCAAGCTGGCCGGGCAAATCGGCTTCGATAGATGCTAAAAAAGCCTGGTACTGGTCCGGGCTAAAGGCTTGATTGAAGGCTTGGCGAACGGGTTTAATCATAACGTGCTTTTATCAGTCCGCAATGGGCAGCCCACTAACGACGGTACCAGTCCGTCGTTAGTGGGCCAGATTAATTATTTAAACCGCTTCGGTTTCTTCAATCTCCTGCGACAGCGACCGGATGGCTTGCCGTAGGAAACCGGGCAGAATAACCGATGACGTCAACGCTATTTTAGTCGGGTCCTGAAGGTAAGCGACCATATCGTTGTATTTCTCCTGACCGAAATTCAGGACAATATGATTGCGCTTTTCGTCCGTAAGGAAATACCGTAGCATCCCCTCATTGTCGGCTTCCGGGTGGAACTGCGTTCCTACAATTTCGTCCGAGAAACGAATGGCCATCACCGCGCGTTCCAGCGGAACATGGGGTCGATCTTTTTCCAGACACAATATAGAAGCTCCCAAATCGTTCAGCCGCTCATTGCTAGGCTCCGTGATCTGATAATCGCGGGAATCAACGGCAAAGAACGGTTCGGGTAATTCGTCCAGCAGCAAATCGGTGATTCCTTCATCTACTTTGTGAACGGGAAAAATACCGAACGAAGTGGATTTCCGCTTACTCAGCAGACCTAATTCCAGGTGGCGAACCACCAGTTGAAACGAATGACAGATCAGAAATACGTACTTCTTCCGTTCATTTCGGAGATTCCAGTCGAACAACTGGTCGATCAGATTAAAATAAGGCTGTTCCCAAGCTTCTTCCGAGGCCATCGGGCTTCCCGGACCACCCGATGAAATATACACATCGTAGGTCAGATCGGGGATTTCGTTGTTGGTACGAACATCAAAAATATCGAATGCCAGTTCAGCATGATCATTTCCCTGTACGTTCCGAATCAATTGTAAAATACAGCGCATACCTTCATTGGCGTGGCTGTTATTCATGTCCAGAACGGCAATTTTCACTAAGCTCATGATGATAAGTTACGGCGTAACGTTTGCAGTAGGTAGCCGCCGAAAAAATAACTACCGTATTCCTAAAGAAGTTTCGTCAACAATGTAATCCACAACGCGTTTCAGATCGTTGGTCTGCTGATAAACGGCTAACTGGCGATCCGCGCCGGTTCCCATTTCCAGAATCTTTAAGACGTATTCACACTCCGCTCGGTTACCTAATTCATCCACAACATCATCAATAAAATTAAGTAGCTCGTGAATCAAGGCATGGGTTGGTACTTCTTCCTGCTTGCCAAAGTCGATCAGTTTGCCTTCGATACCGTAGCGAGCGGCCCGCCATTTATTTTCATTGATCAGGATGCGCCGATATGGCCGGAAGTTCAGATTCTGTTTGTGCAGCTTATAAATCTTGGCAACCAGGGCCTGCATGATAGCTGCCAGACAGATCGTTTCATCCACCCGCATGGGCACGTCGCAGATGCGGAATTCGATGGTGTCGAAAAAGGGGTGCAGCCGAATGTCCCACCAGATTTTCTTACCATTATCGATACAGCCGGTTTTAACGAGCAGACTCAAATACTCATCATATTCGGCCGCTGAGGAGAAGTAATCGGGAATGCCGGTTCTCGGAAACTTATCGAACACCTTCGAGCGATACGATTTGAACCCGGTGTTACGTCCTCGCCAGAACGGAGAATTGGTAGAAAGCGCGTAGATGTGGGGCAGAAAATACCGCACCGCGTTCATGATCTGAATGCCCTCGTTCCGGCTTTCGATGCCTACGTGCACGTGCAGACCAAAAATCAGGTTTGACCGCGCTACGTCGCGTAACTCGTCGATTAGCTGGTCGTAGCGTTCGTTGGGGGTTATGAGCTGATCCTGCCAATCGGAGAAGGGGTGCGTACCGGCGGCTGCAATCTTCAGGTTTTGCTGTTCCGCCAGCTCAATAATCATCTTCCGGAGATACGTGACCTCCTGACGTGCATCGTGGATGTTGTTGCAAATATTCGTGCCCACCTCAACGACCGCCTGGTGCATTTCGGCTTTAACGCGCTCCTGAAGTACAATTTTTCCGCCTTCTACAATCTTCGACATGTGCGAACGCAGCTCGCCGGTATGGGGGTCAATCGTTTGAAATTCTTCTTCAATCCCTAATGTGAATATCGGCATGGGTTCTGGCTTTTCGGGTGTCTTTTGCGAATCTAGACTAATACTACTAAAAAGAGGGATTTGTGGTTAAGGCGTACTATAACTTTTATTCTCTTTTTCAATATACTGAAGCATAGTTCTTCCCTGAATTGGGACGACTCGTGAATGACAAAGAAGAAGATCTAGCCTATTCGACTAAACACTTAAGTAGGGGCTGCTAAAGCGGTTCTCAGTTGTATAGGGTGGGCAATTATGTAATGAATTTAGTGTGTATCCTGCCCAATGAGCAGAAGCCGGCTCCGTCAAGATAAGAACGTGTTGATACGTCAACATGAATAGGTTAGTTGGAAAATCCTGCCGTTAAGTATCGGTTACGCTTTTAGTGGTTTTACGTCCGCTTAGTAACTACAATCTCTTTATTCAAAAGCGATGTTTAGATCAGAATTTTAACTAAGTAGCTTTACAAACGGTCTACCTTATTAATACTTAAAACAACTGCTTATTTATGAAACATATTTTTACTTTTTTTTCCTGGCTAACGCTTTGGGCAAGTAGCCCACTTGCCCTAGCCCAAACACCGACCTCGTTAACCTTTAATGCCGGCTATCAGACCTGGACTGTACCCACCGGTGTTACGTCATTGACTATCGAAGCTCGTGGGGCTGAAGGAAACACGAACGCCGTCTCATCGGCCGCTGCTGGTAAAGGAGCCATTATAATAGCCCGTGCAAGCGTCACGCCGGGCCAATCGATTAGTATTTTGGTGGGTGGAGTTAGTCTGGGCGTTAACCATGGTGGCGGTGGTTCTTTTGTGGTAGCGCCTGGTAGCCCCGGCAACCCGACTCCGTTAGTGATAGCAGGCGGTGGCGGTGGCGGTGGTAATGTTAATTCTACAGCCAAACAGGGTCAGCTGGGTAACAGTGGCGGTGCGGGAGCAAATAGCGGTGGTGCAGGTGGCACTAACGGTGGTGGCGGTGGTTCCATCAGTTCCGGGAGAAACGGTGGTGGCGGTGGGGGGCTACTTGGCGACGGTGGTGCTCCGGGAGAACAACCGAACGGGGGTGGAAAGGCCTTTATTAATGGCGGTGCTGGCGGGAGCGGTCCCGCTGGAGCGGCCCCACTTGGTGGGGCGGGAGTTGGCACGGGTACTACTAACGCCAGCGGTGGTGGCGGTGGTGGCTATTCCGGTGGTGGTGGCGGGGGCGGCAATACTGGTGTCGGTGGCGGGGGAGGCTCCTATTATCAGGCAGGGAATCTACTCGACAGTAAAACCGGAGCCGCTAATGGCAATTCAGGCCCAGGTGTGGTTATTATAACTTACATACCCTGCGCCCCTTATACAGTAACCATTAATGACAACGGTCCCCTAACTTGCTCCCAAACCAGCGTTCGATTGACTGTCCAGGGAGCCGGATCCGGAGCTAGCTATAATTTTAGCGGTGGTGATGTGCAATCTTCAGGGCCTAACAGCCGCACGGCTACAGTTACCCAGCCCGGCAACTATACAGTGCAGGTGACCAATTCTCTGGGTTGCCCAGCCAGCGCCACGACAACTATTGAAAGCAATACCGCTGTGCCCAGAAACCTGGCCTTAAGCGTTAGTAACGAATTGACTTGTGCCCAGACAACAGCGACGCTCAGCGCTAGTAGCAGTAATGGCGGGGTCAGTTATGTCATTAGCGGGCCGGGCAATCAAACTTATAACGCCAGTACGGCCGTGGTTAATCAACCAGGTGAATACACAGTAGTGGCTACGCGAAATAATGGTTGCACGGCCGTTCAGACCACGATTGTAGAAAGCAACACAACGGCTCCTGAGAACGTAACGCTGACTAACAACGGGCCTCTGACCTGTGCCCAGACCTCTGCCCAGCTTACTGCTGCTAGTAGCACTACCGGCTCACTCAGCTACAGCTTTACCGGCGGCAGTCCCATTACTCAGGATGGAAGTTCTTTCGCCACGATTAGCAACGGAGGTACCTACACCGTGACGGTGACAGGACCCAATGGTTGCACTGCATCGGCCACCACGACTGTAGAGAGTAATACGGTAGCTCCCCAGAATGTTACTCTAAGCAGTAGCGGGACGCTTACCTGCGCCCAGACCAATGTTAACCTGTTGGCGGACAGCAACACTGAGGGGGACACTTACAGTATAGCTGGACCAGGTGGGTTTAACTACAATGGACCAAGTACGAGTGTCAACCAGCCCGGTACTTATACCGTCACAGCAACAGGAACCAACGGTTGTACGGCAGTCCAAACCACCACTGTAGAAAGCAACACAACGGCTCCTGAGAACGTAACGTTAATCAACAACGGCCCCTTGTCGTTTACCAACACCAGCGTTACCCTAAGCGCTACAGAAGGACAAGGCTACAGCTATAGCTTCAGCAATGGAGCCGTTTACCCAGGTAGTGGCAACACGGCTACGGTAACGACTGCGGGCGTTTACTCGGTGACCGTGACCCGGCAAGACAATGGCTGTAGCTCGATAGCATCCACGACGGTACTAGGTGGCAACAACCCCACCGTGTGCCGTGGCGGTACAGCCGTGATCAGTGTAGCGGTCGAAGGTGATCCTGTGAAGTACGAATGGTACAAGAACAGCCTGTCCACGCCTAAAATCATGGAGACACCTCAACTGTTTCGGGGGACGGCTACATCTAGTCTTACGTTAATCAACGCCCAGAGCAATACCCAGGGTAATTTCTTCTTGAAAGTGACTGACCGCTCAGGTAGTGTGAAAGTATACGGCCCGTATCGCCTGACAGTAAACGCTGGCTGCCGGGCTAGAGAGATAGCTAATCTAGAAACACTCTTGCAGGTCGAGCTAGCGCCTAACCCTATCCAGCAGGACCGACTCCGAGCGATCGTTCGAGGGGCTGAGGGACGTTCGCTACAAGTCGAGCTAATTAATCTGAGTGGTAAGCCGATCCGTCAGCAGCGTTGGAGTCAGGCCCAAAGTCAACAACTGATTGATTGGGACATGCAGGGGCAGGTGAGTGGGATGTATTTGTTGCAGGTGGTGAGCGAAGGAAGTGCCGGGCTGCCTACCCAGCGGCTGAACATAAAAGTTGTTAAGCCATAGTAATTCGATAATCGTTAACAAACAAGCCCGACTGTTACGTAACAGTCGGGCTTGTTTGTTCTAAGAAGCGTACAATTGACCGACTCACTGGCTTAAGCGGGGTCAGATACCGCACCGTCAGGTTCGCTAGCACCCGTGTCAATCGATTCAGTTGTTTCCCGGCAATTGAAATGATTATGTATGTATGCTGTAGCATCCGGGTCGGTGTTTCGGTAAAAACCGTTTTTGTCCCGCTCCCGAATCTTAATGCTTTTAGGGGTAAAATCCTGGACCCGTTTCAGGTAGTTGCGTTTTTTGAGATCACCATGCCAAAGGTGATACAAGTTGCCGGGAACATAGCCGACTTTGCCCTGAACCAAACGGAACCACTCCGTCTGCCACGTAGCAATGTAAGCCAGTTCCTCTGGATGTTTAAAGGACTCCCGAATCGACTTGTTCACTATATCGCCCACCGATGCGTAGGCAATAATGCCATCGCCCCCGCCTATCAGCGCCCGGTCGAATAAGGGCTGCTTATCGAGCAGTTCGCGACGGGCTCCCCAGGCCAGTCCAACATGCCCTCGTTTATTATATAATTGATTGAAAATCTGCCTGCCCTTATCGGCAAAGTTAGCACTGTACGCTCGCCATACGTTTCTTTCCCGCCGTTTCAGGTACGACCAGATTGTCATCCCCTCCTGCCAGTAAGAAGGCTCGGTTTCGTCACGATCCAGGTGCACGCAGTACTCGAAAGGCTGCAACAGGTTTATGCCGAATTCGAACTGCCGAACGCTTTCCACCAGCCAGTCTTTGTTGGTAAATAGAACGTCTGCGTCGATCCAGAAGACGTATTTGAAGCGATCGGGCAACGTTTCGATGATCTTGTTGAGCAGCGTTTCTTTATGCCAGAGCAACGTACTAGTTCTAAGTCGCTCAATCCAAGGTGATTCGGGGAGCTCATAAGCCGCATTGCCAATCGCCAGTTCAATAATCCGGTGGTTCAGGTGCTTTATGGTTTCGTACCACTGATGAAACACCTTCAGACGATAGGCCGAACGGGTGGGGTTGAAAAAGCAGGAGATAATTACAGCCTCATCATGACCCGTATAGGCAGCGTGGGAGGGAGGTAATCTCTTAATAAACAGCTTCATGGGTTGTTCTTTTGCCGCGATAATGTACGCAAAATCCCAGGTCAACAGTGTCCATTACCTAAATAACGTGAATTATGGATCGCACCTAATTCAACCGTTTCATAACCAAAGTATCGCCAATGCACGGTCCGCCATGTCAGGACTGTACGTCATCATTTCATGTGTAATTCACTGTTAGATACTGACCTGGCGGCCTGTGGCACCTCTGTTGCCAAGTGGTCGATTGATGCTTCCAAAGGATACATCCAGGTAATCGCTGTTAATGAGTAATTTGGTGGTAACGTATTGCTACGACAATTTTGGCTCGACCCATAGCGCTGTCAAACAGACAAGAAAAAGTACCAGCCACGCCCATTCCGGTAGTTCTGCGTAGGCTGTCGTTGCTTCGTTCGTGGGTGAGGCTGTCTGGTAGCGTGCGTGGGCACGCACAAATTGACTTACGACCTTCCGCTGAGCCAACTGATCGGCTGAATTTAACCCATTGACGTAGATCGCCAGGGTATCGGCTACCGTTTGCCAACCTGTCTGACTCGGAAAGAGCAAGCCTTGCGTAGATTGTTCGTTTACCGGCACGGTCGTGAGCTGAACTGTATCGTGCCCAGCTACCAACATTGATGGCTTTCGGCTGGGATTATTCACCGAAACTAGGCTTGGCATACCCTTATAGACGGGCGCGTCGATCTGAACGGTGTTGCGGTTAGAGCCTGTCAGACGAGCCAATGCGGCTGTCCAGATGCGGTGATACGTAACGGTATCGCCACTGAGCGATAGGGGAAAGGTTTCGCTCAGTAAGCTAACCCCAACCCGACCCGCCGTTTGCTGGATAGCGATTGGGTAACCCGCAACGGCAAATTGATTGACCGCATCGGCAAAGCGGTAGGGAAGCGCCGTTAAGCCCTCGCTGATCGGAACAACGGGTTCATTGGATGTTTTACGAACCTGCCACCGGCTGCCCACCGCCTGATTGATCACTCGACAGTCAGCTTCGGGGTTGGTCAGGCTAATGAACAGCACCGACTTGCCTTCGGCAATGGCTTTCCGGATGGCTGGATTCCCGGCTTCGTTTGGTTCGGTAACAATGAGGTCGGGGGCTTTCGAGGTTGCCGTGCCCGACTTATTAATGCGAACGTCGCTGGTTATGTTCTTCGAAAGTGATGTGGTGAGTTGCACAGTATGGCCTTGTTTGCCAAGCCAGTTCGCCAGGGTCTTGCTCTCGAAATCGGGGCCACTTACGATGAACTGAACGGTTAAGGGTTGAGTTGGCCGGGAGAAAAAGCGCAGGGTATCGATGGGTGAACCGCCAAGCGTTAACTCCGCCTGCGTTCGACCACGAGTGAAGGCCGGAAACTGGAGGGCGAACGTATTGTCGCCCTTATTTAACCTGACACTGTCCAGCGTACGATTTCCGTAGCGAAGGGCAAGCCATTGGTTTTCCGACGACCAGATCCGGCCCGTTACGTGCTGTAACTCGCCCTGCTGGAGAAAACCTTTCCACTGGAGGTCATTGACCCGGTCGGGCTGGTTGTACGGAACCCATTGCAGGGCCGTCTGGCTAAGCTGGGCAAGTGTAGTGGCCGGGAGATCCTGCCCTACCAACGTAACGGAGTCGTAGGAGGCTTTCAGGTTTCGGGCCGAGAAACTGTCGCGGATGCGCAGACTGTCTTTAACGTAACGCACAAATTCGCCAGGCACCTCATTCCCGACCAGCAGCGCATGTGTGGTGGGGTGGGATTTCGGCCAGCGAATCTGAAGAAAGTAGCCGACCAGCACGAGCCAAAGCAGCAGATTCAGCCCCGCCCGAATCCATTTACGTTCCCTCGACAGGGATAAGTTGCGGACGATCAGCCCGATCTGGCCAATGAGCAGCCCGAGCAGAACTAGTCCAATAACCCAGTTCATGGGTTCACTCCAGTTTATTGATGTATGCATTCAGTGTAACCTGGCCAGGCTGGCGTACCAGCGGCCACATCCGGTGGAAAAATTCAGAACACGGCAGCTGATTACTTTAAGTGCCGCCAGAACGCTTTTCGCAGGCTTTGGTCGCTTACGTACGATGGACCCGTACGTTCAGTTGCTCCACTTAAGGCGTAAAGTTTTGTTTTCAACTGCATACGCTCCTGATCAGAAACCGGCTTTCCGCTCGCCATCCTTTGCAGCGAGGCCAGCACCGACCAGTTTTGCAGGCCACTGCTCACGACCCGATCAGCCAGTGCATTGCCCAACTGCTGTACGGACTGACGTTGCTGCACGGTAAGCGATTTTAGGTCGATATAGCCCAGTACCTGCGCAACCAACGATTCAATACGTTCCTGGCTGTAGGCGCGTTCTTGTTTGAACGCAGACGTTACGTTCTTCAACTCGCCCGTCAGCCGGGTTTCTTTTTCTTTGATTGGGGGTGGATCGAAGCCGGTTTTCTTCACGTACGACCGGGCTTTTTGCTGCGATAATTTCAGGTATTCCAACGCTTTCTTCTCAAACGGAAGCGCTTTTTCGGGTTCGTACAAACGCAGATGCAGTTCCGATTGCCACATATTCTCCAAGGCCATCTTCAGCAGGCTGCGCGTCGATTGTTCATGGAACGTATTGGTTTCGGCGTTGTCGTGGGAGTGCATGTACTGCTCCATCAACGCGGCCAGCGGGTCCTTACTGTCATCGGCGGTTCCGCCACCGTGATCGTGGTCATGGCCGTGTTCTTCGTGCTCGTCCTTATGGTGTTCGGCACCGTGCTCACCCTCGCCTTTGTCGTGGTCGTGCATGTAGCCCGCCAGCGGATTTTCATCGTCATCGGCCGGGCCAGCGTGCCCGCCACCAATTGACGTTTCAAATTCTTCGCCCAGGAACTGGCCGTACCGCAGCCGTAAGGCTTTCTGATCAAAACCGACCTCGTTCGACATACTGTTGAACGACTTCACAGGCATCTTTTTCCGGCCAGCAATCAGTTTCTCCGTGTCGATAATGATTTGCCGCTGACTCCGGAAATACTCCGGCATAATGTTCACCGCCATCGTAGCCAGGGCACTTTCTTCCACCTGCGTCGTGTCTTTATAGACCACGAAATACGTGTCTGACTTCGTGAAGTTTGGTTCGGGCTGGCGGTTATCGAACGCGGCCCAGTAATAGTACAGTTCGTCACCGGGCGCAAAGTTCAGGGCTTTCAAGTCAAGCGTTTTGCTGAGCCGGGCCTTTTTGAAATTTGCCTGTCCTAGCGGCATGCGCACCTCCCGGAACTTCACGTTCTCGCCCGAGCCACGGGCAACGGTGGCGACAATAAACGCCTGCGCTACACTGAAATCGTCCGAAAATGTAGCGGCTACGTTTAGTGTTTTCGAATCTTTGAGGTAATGAAAACGGTATAATTCTTTCGATTCCGGCTCAATTTTCGGGGCTAAGTCGGGTTTGGCTTCGAGCCGATAAAAGTCGGACTGATAGATCAACGAATCCCGATCCCGCTTTTTGTCATGCCAGTAGGCTTTAATGGCGTACAAGCCCGAACTCACCAGCTGGTCCTGATACGTAAACAGGTCCCCAGTTTGACGAAAGGGTAATTCCTGCCCACGGCTGTTGACCAACCGCACGGCTACCTGCTGTTGATCGCTAAACCTGAGTCGCCAGGTCAGTACTGCTTCCACAATCGTTGATACGTTGAGGTTACTGGAATTGACTTCGGGCAGTCGGGTATACGCCGGAGGCTGAACACGTAGGTCGGCTGATCGAAACGAGGGCGCAACCGGCTCACGCGTTTTTTCGACAGTCGACAGATGGGTCTGTTTTTGCGATTCCTGCGGATTCTTGTCGAGCAAAGGATAGCCAATGTGTATAGCCAGGGCCGCCAGCAGCCCGGCTCCATATACCCCTGCTTTCGACAACACCACCTGCGGTGGGCGGACGTTCTGCACCTGCTCACCCAGGCGTTCGAGTTGTAGCCGTTCGGCCAGATTTAACTGTGATTTTGTCAGGAGCGGTAAACTATACTCCACGTCGCCAACGGTTTGGTGAATCAGCCGGATCGCCTGGGGTTTCTTGTCCTGATAAAGCCGACTCAGAAAAATACCCACGCCCAACCCGATAAATCCGGCCAGAATGGACCAGATCGGGGACGTAACAAAGGTCGCCGTCAGCAGGTAAGCGGATACAGCCAGTAATCCAGACCGCAGCAACGCATTGGCGTAAAGCTGATACGTAACGGACGATATAAGGCGGTTGATTTCCTTCATGCGTTTTTGGTCAAAGCAAGCCAGCGTTCAAGTACGAGTAAAACGGTCATCAGCAGCAACAGCGCCTGTTGGATTCCGGCCTGTTGCGTTACGTTACGTTTGGGCGATGGAATAAACAAGGCGTTCAGGGCCGATTGGCTCAGGGGCTGGTGAGTCGGGTTGAGGGTATACTGCTGAATGAATTGTTGCCCAAGCCATTCCGGTAGCTGTCCCGATGCCACCCGTTCTGACGTTTGTGGCGTCAACGATTCATTTGTAAAAATGACGTTGTTCGTCGCCACAGCCTGACCCGGACCTGATATGATATAAAGCGTTTGTGGGGCCGGTCGATTCGCCAGCGCCGTCTGATCGGTTAAGACCCAGTTATACGCCTGGTTTGACGCAGGTTTTTCGTCAATCAGCAGATCAAGCGCATACACATCGCTCAAGGCAGCCAGGGCGGCCCTGACTGTTTGTCGTTCGCGTGGGTTGCTGTAACTCAACAGGACGCGTACGCTGCTCGTAAACGCCGGACTCGGTCGAAATTTTAGGGATGGGTCAAGCGTTTCGCTGCTCGTGAGCTTTCCGGCCCGGTTTATAAACAGCTTTTTATTGGCTCGAATGGCAAGATAAGGCCGTACTGGAGTGGTTGAATCCGGTACACTGTGCAACTGAAATTTTGCCGGAACCGTGATCGCCGGCAAGGTCGCTAACGACTGATCATTAACCAGATACGTATGTAATTCGGTTGTTTCAGGAGGGAGCTGATCAATGGTCGTTTGTAACGTCAGCGCGTTGAACGGAGTCGGATTGGCGAGGCTGCTAAGGGGCGTGGTGTAAGTGGGCAACTGATCATGTATCCAGTAAACGGATTCACCTTTCTTCTGTGCTTCGTCCAGCTCGAACTTAAAATTATTGGCGACCAGGGCGCTGGGCTGCACCAGGTGGATTCGCTGATTCGCTTTCGATTGATCGAACCAGTGAAGAACGGGCTGACTCAGCAGCATAGCCAACAGCAGTAAAAGTAGGCAGCGAACAAGCAGCAAAGCGATGTTATCCAGCCGCAACCCCCGGCTCTGTTGTTGGTCTTTTTCGGTAAGCCATTGGGTAGCGGCCCAGGGCAATAGCTTTCCTCGCTTCTGGTGCCAGAAGTGAATGGCCACCGGAATGGCTACGGCCAGGGCTCCCCACAATAAATACGGCTCGACAAACTGCATGTTACGTCAACTAATCAAGAATTTTTTCAGTACCAGGGCTAACGGGTCGCTCAGGCGAGTGCGGATGAGCCGGACGTGTGGAATACGCAGGCCTTCTTCCAGCGAGGTCATGTAGTCCGAAGCTTTCTGTTGTACCAGTTCGCGCACTGTGTCGGCCTGTAATTCAACTTCTTTGCCGGTTTCCAGGTCCTGAAATCGGTAAAAGCCGCTGAGGTTGAAATCAAGCTCCTGATCGCCCAGAATCTGAAAAATAACGATCTCCCGACGCGGCCCGGCTACGCTCCGAATGAGACTGAGCCACTCATCGTTCACCTGCAAAAAGTCAGAGGCTATAATCAGCAGTTCGCTTTGCTTCCGGCTGAATTCCGGGAACGATGTCCCCTCGTTTTGCCAGCTTCCCGATGCCTGTGCCTGTTCGAGCATAGCCACAATTTTCTGAAACGCCTGTTTGCCCGCCGGCACGAGGGTTTGTAAGCTGCCGTGTTGCAAGGTGTACAGACTTAACTGATCGCCCTGGCGGTTCGCCAGATACGCCAGCGAGGCCAGCAAAAGTTTGGCGTAGTTTAACCGGCTGATAGTCGCTTCGGCATAGTTCATCGAGCCCGACAGATCGAGCAGCAGCCGGACCTGCTGGTTACTTTCCGTAGCCGATTCGCGGACCAGATATTGACTCGTTTTGGCGAATAGCTTCCAGTCAATCCGTTTCGGGTCGTCGCCCGGCGTGTAATGCCGAAATTGCTCAAACTCGGTACCGATACCCGACCGGCGACTGGTCTGAATACCCAGCAACAGCTCATCGCTGACCAGTTTTCCGGCCAGTTGCAGGTTATTCAGTTTGATGAGGTCAGTCGTTAACATGAAGTGTCATGAGTAAGTAAAAGCCGGTAATAAGCGCCAATGCTTACTTAACGGACTGCAGCAACTCGCTAATCACCTTATCCGTGGTAACGCCCTCGGCCTCAGCGCGAAAATTCAGCGCGACCCGATGACGGAGCACAGGAAATGCCAACGTTCTGATGTCTTCCGGAATTACCGAAAACCGTTCGTTCAGCACGGCGCGTGCTTTGGCGCAAAGCACCAGGGCCTGACCAGCCCGAGGACCCGCGCCCCACTCGCCCCATTGTTTGACAAAGGCCGAAGGACTGTCTTGTGGGCGGGTTGCCCGTACAAGCCGGTTAATGTACTCAATGAGTTCGTCGCTGATATGAACCTGCCGGGTCAGGCTTTGCAGATCAAGGATGTCCTGGTCAGAGAGGACGGTATGTAGCTCAGGCCGGTTTGTTCCCGTCGTACTTTTCAATACGTCGAGTTCTTCGCGCTCGGAGGGGTAACTGAGCTTGATGTACAGCAGAAACCGGTCGAGCTGTGCTTCGGGCAGGGGGTACGTACCGGCCTGCTCAATGGGGTTCTGCGTGGCAATGATCAGGAACGGCCGGGGCAGTGGGTAGTCGTTACCGCCGTAGGTAACCTTGTATTCCTGCATCGCTTCGAGCATGGCCGCCTGCGTTTTGGGTGGGGTCCGGTTGATTTCGTCGGCCAGCACTACGTTGGCAAACAGAGGACCTTTGTTAAAGACAAAGACTTTATGGCCTGTTTCGTGGTCATCTTCCAGGATCTCCGTACCGACGATGTCGCCGGGCATCAGGTCAGGGGTGAACTGGATGCGTTTGAAACGCATGGCCAGCGCATCGGACATGGTTTTGACCATGAGCGTTTTAGCCAGGCCAGGTACCCCTTCGAGCAGGCAGTGACCACCCGCCAGGAGCGAAATCAACACTTCGCTGATGGCCTCCTGTTGTCCGATAATGACCTTTCCAATCTCTTTGCGTAACTGTGGCAGTTTAGCTACCAGGGTTTTGTAGTGGGTTAAGTCTGTTGATTCCAAAATTTTCAATTTATCAGGTTGTCTTTTCAGGCAGTTGGCATCTGTTACTACGCGGTTAAGGCGTAGGTCACGATGTTGATGCCAAACTTTGTGTTGTCTTCGGCCAGGAAGCGTTTATTCCGGAAGTCGTAATCCCACTCGCAGCCGTAATCTTTATTGCTGTATAAAACGCCGATACGTCCATTGATCGTAACGGCTTTCAGGTAGTCGTGTACCAGATCGTCCCCCCAGCCATTTAACTCGAACGACGTAGTGGGGGGACCATCCTCAAACTTGAAAAAACAGGTATAGAGCGGATGGTTATTCGGAATTTTCTGTAAGGCTTTTGGCCCAAAAGTGCGGGCCATTTCCTGTTCGAACGATTTAGCGAATAAGCCGTCGACATCGTGGTTGCAGTCGTCAACGAACACGAAGCCGCCATTCTGAACGTAGCGTCTGAAGTGGTCCCGCTCCTGGCCTGAAAACTCGACCAGCTTGTGACCACTGAGGTAACAAAACGGACTTTTAAACAGGTCCGGGCTGCTTAACTGCACGACTTTTTCCTTTTGGTCAACCGGAATCGTAGTATACTCAACCAGTGAGTGCAGCAGATTAACGGGCATCCGCTGGTCGGTGTCCCAGTCGCCGGAGGTATATTGAATACGAGTGAAGATGAAGGGTTTCAAACTGTTGAGATGTTAAAAAACATTACGGGGTCTGTTTTGTCATCAGAATCTGTAATGTTTCCATATTCAGTTTTTTGTCAAAAATAGCCTGCACCGGAATGATAAAGCCAGGAACCGTCAAGGCCTCCAACGTATCATTGCTGTATAACGTCGCGGCCGACGCAAACGCCATGGTTGATTCATCTAATTTGTACTGCTCAACCGATTTGCGGACCGGATCGATAATCCAGTATTCCAGAACACCGTGAGCGGCATAATCCTCGAACTTAACGCCCCTGTCGCGACCGGTCGTACTTTTCGACAGGACTTCCACGATTAAATCCGGAGCGGGGTGTTCCATCTGATCGTCCTCGAACGAACTGGCTGTTTCGCTGTTCCAGTAGCAGATGTCTGGCTCATAATCGTTACGTGTCAGACCCACCAACGCCTTTTCTGAATCCACAACACCCAGGTCGTTAAGCATTACAAAATTCAGTAACAGGTTCTGTAAATACTTAGTAGCATCCAGATGACGCCGTTTTACGGGCGAGTGCATGATGACTTCACCGTTGATGAATTCGGCTTTTACGTCGTCACGCAGCCACTCGCGAAACGACCGGCGACGTTCGGCTTCATCGGCCAGAATAGCCTGTGCCCGCTCGATGACTAGTTTCGCATCGGGCGCTTCAAGAAGATCATGAACACGTGATTCGAGCATAGGCGTTTGTAATCAAAACGTACTAGAAATAGCGAATAACTAAGTTGGCAAATACGCCTTCCATCTCACTATATCGAACGTGAACATGGGGCAAATTGTGCTGCTTGTTGTCAAAATAATACAGACTAATAATCAGCCCGTAAAACACGGAGATAACCGGCATACTAAGGACGTACTAGGACGTATCTGAGTGCTTTCCCCGAGCACAGGCTCGGGGAAAGTTTGGTATTACACCGCATCCGACAGGCTTGTGAACGTGAATTCCCGGATCTTCATCGGCGGCACCAGGTAGTTTCCATCCGTTTCGGTGCTGACCACGCGCTCGGGTTTGCCTAAGGCTTCGAGGTTGTTCAGCATGATGATGGGGCTCTCGTTAAAGCGGAAGTTCTTAACGGGGTGCTTGATCTTCCCATTTTCGATGTAGAAGGTTCCGTCGCGGGTCAGGCCGGTGAGCAGAATCGTTTGCGGATCGACTTCGCGGATGTACCAAAGCTTGGTGACCAGAATGCCGCGCTGGGTGCTCCTGATCATGTCCTCCAGCGAAGTAGTGCCGCCAGCCATAATCATGTTGTTGGGACTGGGAACGGCTTTCTTTCCTTGCTTTTGTGCCCAGTAGCGCGAATACGACAGGTTTTTGACCACGCCTTTCTCGATCCACATGGTTTTCTCCTGCGGACGTCCATCGCCCGACCAGGGCGACGCGGGGAGTTCTGGATGCGTTGGGTCGGAGTAAATTGTCACCCGCTCATCAACCACTTTATCGCCCAGACGCGACTTGCCGCCGGCTTTACTGAAATACGAACGACCTTCATCGGCCGAGCGGGCATCCATGTTGAAGTAGATGTTTTCGAGCAAAACGACAGCCGCGGTTGGCTCCAGAATGACGGTGTATTTGCCCGGTTCAATCGCGCGTGCCTCCGCCGATCCCCGCGCTTTCTGAATGGCGATGTTGGTGGCTGAGGCCGTGTTCAGCTTTGAGAAATCGCTGAACCCCCGCGCTACGTAACCCGAGCCTTTGCCATCGTCGGTACGTACTGTCAGCGAAAAGTTGACATTCGTGCTGGGGTAATAGGCGAACAGCCCTTTGGAGTTCATCATGGCTGAGTAACCCCGATTGTCCTGCAAAAAACCAGCCGCCGTTAGGTTAGCATTCCGGGTTAGCTGTAAACTTTTGTCCACGGCCGTAGCACGGGCGTCGGGCGTAATGTTGGCGGTCGAGTCAAAAAAACCGCTCGATTTTATGTACTGTTGAGGACCCAGCAGTCCAACGTATTCCGGATTTTCGGGTGCCAGTTTCGCCAGCTCTTCCGCCCGACGTACTACTTTTTCGAGCGACGCATCGTCGAACTCGTCAATCGTAGCTACCCCGACCTTCTTGCCAAATGCCGACTGCACCTGTAGGTTTTGATTGATAAGCGAACCACTGGTCGACACTTCGTTGCGGGCGTAGCGCAGGTTGCCCCGTTCTTCACCCAACAGGTTAACCTCACACTCGTCGGCTTTGGAGTAGCTGAGAACTTTCGTCAACAGGGCCTTCGCTTCTGCTTCGGTAAGTAGGATAGACATAGTGGTGTTCTAGATTTTACGAGCTGTATTAATCACATTAACGCCGTTGAACCGGGCTGTCGAGCTACCGTGCGAGACCGCGCTCGACTGGGGTGGCTGTCCCTTGCCGTCGAAGAAGGAGCCGCCAAGTCGATAGTCACGTTCATCGCAAACCGCTACGCAGGAGTTCCAGAATTCCTGCGTGTTCGACTGATACGCTACGTCCTTGAGCATCCCGGCAATCTGACCATCTTTGATCTCGTAAAACAGTTGTCCGCCAAACTGGAAGTTATACCGCTGCTGATCAATCGAGAAGGAGCCGTCGCCGATGATGTAGATGCCTTTCTTAACATCCTTGATCATATCCTGAACGGATAACGGCGTTTTCCCGGCCGCCAGCGATACGTTGGCCATGCGCTGAAACTGCACCGAACTCCAGCTGTCGGCGTAGCAGCAGCCCTGCGATTCGTTCTCACCGATGATGTGCGCCTGGTCACGAATGGCCTGGTAATTCACCAGTGTTCCGTCTTTCACCAGATCCCACTGTTTGGTCTTGACACCTTCGTCGTCGTAGCCAACGGCACCCAGCGAACCGACCTGGGTTTTATCGGCAAACAGATTCACTTGTTTGCTGCCGTAGTTGAAGTTCTTCGACTTCCATTTGTCTAACGTAGCAAAGCTGGTACCCGCAAAGTTAGCTTCGTACCCGAGTACCCGATCCAGTTCGAGAGGGTGACCTACCGATTCGTGAATGGTGAGCCACAGGTGGGAAGGGTCCAGAATCAGATCGTATTTACCGGCTTCAACTGACTTCGCCTTATGCTTGTCGCGGGCTTGTTTGGCGGCTGCCGTTACGTCCTCCAGCATGTCATAGCCTTTGTTGTAACGCGTTGTAATGCCCGTTACTTTGTCGGCGGGGTTGGTTTGCAGGTATTCATAGCCCATCCCCATCGGGGCGCTCAGCGACTGTCTGGTTTCAAACTTGCCCGTCTTTGGGTCGATCGCCGTTACGGTCGATAAGGGCCAGATGCGGTGAATGTCCTGGTCGGCGTACGTACCGTCCGTGGTGGCCAGGTATTTCTGCTCGTTGACCATGAACAGCACTGAGTTCACGAAGTTGGCTCCGTTCTTCAAAGCTGCCCCGTTAACGCCCAGCAGCAGGTCAACTTTCTCTTTGATGGGGACTTCAAACGCGTTTTTCTGAATCGGCGCTTTCCAGCTAACCTCGCCATACCCTTTCTGCAGAGCCAGCTGAACGGGTTGCTTCATCAGCTTGGCGTTTGCTTTGGCAATGGCAACGGCTTGTTCAGCAGCCTTAGCCATGTCGGCTTCACTCTTCGCATCGACTACCGCGGCAAAGCCCCAGCAGCCATCGGCAATGACCCGTACACCTACGCCGTAGGATTCGGTGTTGACAATATTCTGAACTTTGTCTTCGCGCGTAACGACAAACTGGTTGAGGTAGCGGCCAATGCGCACATCGGTATACGTAGCGCCTTTGCTTTTGGCTGCGTTCATGGCCGCATCGGCCAGGCGCTTCTTGGTTGTTACGTCTAATCCTGGTTCGAGCAGCGCTTCCGGACTGACAGTTCGGGAGAAGGCGGGTAGATTGGGCAGTAGAATACCGGCGGTACTTATGCCCAGAAGCTGGTTAAAATTTCGGCGGTTCATAGTGTATGGATTGGTTATGAGCTAGTCATCGTATGGTTATTACGTGGTCATTCAAGTTTTACGGCTATGAATGACCACGTAATGACTAATGACCGCGAAGCAAACGACCATTAATAACAGGTTTATACCGCATCCGATAAACTCGTAAACGTAAAGTCGCGGATTTTCATCGGCGGAATCAGATTGCCGCCCGCCCGAACTGGCTTGCCCAACGCTTCGACGTTGTTGAGCATAATCACCGGGCTTTCATTGAAACGGAAGTTCTTGATGGGGAATTTGATTTGCCCGTTTTCGATATAGAAGGTCCCGTCGCGGGTCAGGCCCGTATACAGTTGAGTTTGTGGATCAACGGCACGGATATACCAGAAGCGCGTGACGAGAATCCCTTTATCCGTACTTTTGATCAGGTCCGCCAGCGATTGGGTGCCGCCCTGCATGATGAATCCACCCGGAGCCGGAATCGGTTGAACACCTTTCTTGTCAGCCCAGTACCGCGAGTAGAACATGTTTTTGACCACGCCATTCTCGATCCAGGTGCGTTTCTCCTGAGGTAGACCGTCGTTACCTCCGCCACCGAAGCGGCCACCGCCACCTCCTCCGCCAAAGGGCGACAACGGTAATTCGGCGTTCGTCGGGTCCGTAATGATCGTGACGCGCTCGTCGAAGAGTTTTTCGCCAAGTCGCGTGCCGCCCCCTTTTTTGCTGAGGAAACTCCGGCCTTCATCGGCGTTACGGGCGTCCATACTGCGCATCATATTGTTCAGTAACTCAACGGATGCGGTCGGCTCCAGAATGACCGTGTACTTACCCGGCTCTAACGCGCGTGCACTCGCTGAGGCTAGGGCTTTTTGCATGGCAATCTGGGTAGCGGCTTTCGTGCTCAGCTTACTGACATCGTTCACATCCGGATTCGCATACCCGGAGCCCAAACCGTCAGCGGTACGGACGGTGATCGAAAAATCGACGCCCGTCGACCGATTGTAGCCGAAGTTGCCTTTGCTATTGCCGATGGCGTTGAAACTGGTGGTGTCTTCCATGTACCCCGCTGCGGTCAGGTTTTTCTGCCGACAGGGGTCGATACTATCGAAAGCTGCCTGAGCGCGGAAGTCCGGATTAATCTTAGCGGTGCTTTCGGCGTATGTTTTCGTGTCCAGATACGTCTGCGGCCCCAGCATGGGCATGTATTCGGGGTTCTCGGGCGCCAGTCGGGCGATTTCTTCGGCCCGCCGGACGGTTTTCTCCAGCGAGGCATCGTCGAACTCGTTGATGGTGGCCGTTCCACTACGTTTGCCGAAAACGGCCGTTATCGACAGCGCAATATTGTCGGATTCGCCACTGGTTGAAACCGAGTTTCGGGCGTAACGAATGTTGCCCGTGCGGCCGCCCGACAGGTTGACGCTCATCTCGTCGGCTTTCGAGTAGGAGAGCACCTTATCAATTATTTTCTTTGCTTCTTCTTTGGTTAAGATGGCCATTGTTTTAGTTGTTGATTGTCAGTACTGGTCAGTTCGTGGCAATTGCCACTGCACCTGGATTGACAACGTAATGACTAGTTAAATCTTCCGGGCAGTATTGATGACATTGACCCCGTTGAAGCGGGCGGTTGCGCTGCCATGCGATACTGCGCTCGACTGGGCTGGCTGACCCTTACCATCGTTGAATGCACCGCCAAGCCGGTAATCACTCTGGTCACAAACCGCTACGCAGGAATTCCAGAACTCCCGGGTATTGGCCTGATACGCTACGTCTTTTAACATGCCGACGATCTGACCGTCTTTGATCTCGTAAAAGAGTTGTCCACCGAACTGGAAGTTGTAGCGCTGTTGGTCGATCGAGAACGAACCATCGCCGATGATATAGATACCTTTCTTGACATCCTTGATCATGTTCTCTACCGACAAAGGTGTCTTCCCGGCTTCGAGCGATACGTTAGCCATGCGCTGAAACTGCACCGAACTCCAGTTATCGGCGTAGCAGCAGCCCTGCGATTCTTTTTCGCCAATGATGTGCGCCTGATCACGAATGGCCTGGTAGTTCACCAGGATGCCGTCTTTGACCAAGTCCCATTTCTTCGTCTTCACGCCTTCGTCATCCCAGCCCACAGCGCCTAGCGAACCAACCTGCGTCTTGTCAGCCACCAGATTCACTTGTTTACTGCCGTAGTTAAAATTCTTGGTCTGCCACTTGTCCAACGTAGCGAAACTGGTACCCGCGTAATTGGCTTCGTAGCCCAGTACCCGATCCAGTTCGAGGGGGTGCCCAACGGATTCGTGAATGGTGAGCCACAGGTGCGACGGATCGAGAACCAGATCGTACTTACCGGCTTCAACCGACTTGGCGTTTAGTTTCTCTTTGGCTTGTTTTGCTGCTGCAGTGATGTCCTCCAGCATATCGTACCCCTTGTTGTAGCGGGTCGTAACGCCGGAAAGTTTATCACTGGGGTTAGTTTGCAGATACTCGTAGCCCATGCCCATCGGGGCGCTTAAGGAGTTGCGAGTCGAGAATTTTCCGTTCTGCGGGTCAACGGCCGTTACAGTGAAGCTGGGTCCAATACGGTGAATATCCTGATCGGCGTACGTACCGTCGGTCGAGGCAAAATACTTTTGCTCGTTTACCTGGAACAAGACGTTGTTCACGAAGTTGGCCCCGTTTTTCATGGCCGCTGCGTTGGCTTCCAGCAGCAGATCGACTTTTTCCTTAACCGGCACTTCGAACGCGTTGCGCTTGATGGGAGCTTTCCAGCTTACTTCGCCGTAGCCTTTCTGGGGAGCAAGCTGAACGGGTTCGGTCAGCAGGCGGGCGTTAGCTTTAGCAATGGCAACGGCCTGTTCAGCCGCTTTGGCTACAACCGTTTCGTCGCGGGCGTCGCCGACGGAGGCAAATCCCCAGCAACCGTTGGCAATGACCCGTACGCCTACACCGTAGGACTCGGAATTAATAATGCCCTGCACTTTGTTTTCGCGCGTGAGCACGAATTGATTCAGGTAGCGGCCGATACGCACATCGGCGTAAGTAGCTCCCTTCGACTTAGCTGCGTTCAAAGCCGCATCGGCCAGACGCTTCTTAACGGCTACGTCCAAACCGGGTTCGAGTAGCGCTTCAGGACTAACGGTGCGGGAGAAAGCCGGCAAACTGGGCATCACGATCCCAGCCGCGCCCATACCTAACAATTGATTAAAATCTCGACGATTCATAGTTTATTGATTAGTCACTCGCTGCGCTGTAAGACGACTAACGACAGCGCAGCGAACGACGACAAATGACAGGTTTATACAGCGTCCGACAGGCTTGTGAACGTAAAGTCCCGAATTTTCAACGGAGGAACCAGATTGCCGCCAATGCGTACGGGTTTGCCCATCGATTCGAGGTTGTTGAGCATAATCACCGGGCTTTCGTTGAAGCGGAAGTTTTTCACCGGGAACTTGATCTGCCCATTTTCAATATAGAACGTTCCGTCGCGGGTTAGGCCCGTATACAGCAACGTTTGCGGGTCGACAGGGCGGATGTACCAGAGCCGGGTAACTAAAATGCCCTTTTCGGTGCTTTTGATCATGTCAGCCAGCGACTGGGTGCCGCCTTCCATGATGAAGTTACCACCCGGTGGAATGGCCTTTACCCCTTTTTTCTCGGCCCAGTAGCGGGTGTACGGCATGTTTTTGACCACGCCTTTTTCGATCCACGTTACCTTCTCCTGCGGGCGACCATCACCACTGAAAGCTCCGCTGGGTACTTCCGGATTGGTTGGGTCGGAGTAAATCGTGACGCGTTCGTCGAAGAGTTTTTCACCGAGACGAGTGCCGCCCCCTTTTTTGCTGAGGAAACTCCGGCCTTCATCGGCATTCCGGGCATCCATCGAACGTACCAACGCCACCATCAGCGAGGCATCGACATTGGATACGAGCGCGGCTGGTTCCAAAATAACGGTGTACTTACCAGGTTCCAACGCCCGGGCGCTGCTCGATGCCATAGCTTTCTGCATGGCTATTTCGGTATCTTTTTTGGTACTCAGCTTCGATACGTCGGTTACGTCGCTGGTGGCATAGCCGGAGCCTAGCCCGTCGTTCGTCCGAACGGTGATCGAAAACTCAACCGATGTTTCCCGGTTGTAGGCGGATAATCCTTTGCTGTTGCCGATGGCGTTGAAACCGGTCCGGTCTTCCATGTATCCGGCCGCCGTTAGGTTCTTTTTGCGGCACGGATCAATGCTGTCGAAGGTGGCCTGCGCCCGATAAGCGGGGTCAATTTTGGCGGTGCTTTCAGCGTACGGATCCGTGGCCAGGTACGTCTGAGGTCCCAGCATGGGCATGTACTCGGGGTTCTCGGGTGCCAGTCGGGCAATCTCTTCGGCTCGCCGGACGGTCTTCTCCAGCGAGGCATCATCGAACTCGTTGATGGTAGCTGTACCGGATTTTTTACCGAAGACTGCCGTTACGCTCAACGACAGGTTCGAACTCTCTCCGCTGGTGGAGACCGAGTTGCGGGCGTAACGAATGTTGCCCGTGCGGCCGCCCGACAGGTTGACGCTCATCTCATCGGCTTTCGAGTAGGAGAGCACTTTATCGATTATTTTCTTTGCTTCTTCTTTGGTTAAGATGGCCATTGTTTTAGTTGTTGATTGTCAGTGCTGGTCAGTTCGTGGCAATTGCTACTGCACCTGGATTGACAACGTAATGACTAGTTAAATCTTCCTGGCAGTATTGATGACATTGACTCCGTTGAAGCGCGTAGTGGCCGAACCGTGCGACACGGCACTGACCTGTGAGGGCTGCCCTTTGCCGTCGAAGAACGAACCGAATGTACGGTAGTCGTCTTTGTCGCAAAGCTGCGCGCAGGAGTTCCAGAATTCCTGCGTGTTCGACTGATACGCTACGTCGTCGAGCATGCCAACGATCTCGCCGTTCTTAATTTCGTAGAACAGCTGTCCGCCAAACTGGAAATTATACCGCTGCTGATCAATGGAGTAGGAGCCCCGACCGATGATGTAGATACCTTTGTCAACGCCTTTGATCATGTCAGTGACTGAGCGCTTTTCAGAGCCGGGCTTGAGCGATACGTTCGGCATCCGCTGAAACTGCACCGAGTTCCAGTTATCGGCGTAGCAGCAGCCATTCGATTCTTTTTCGCCCAGGATGGCGGCCTGATCGCGAATGGCCTGGTAATTCACCAGAATACCATCTTTAATTAAATCCCATTCTTTGCAGGGAACACCTTCGTCGTCGTAGCCAACCGTGCCGAGCGTATAAGGCTGCGTCTTATCGGCGACGATGTTGACGAGTTTGCTGCCGTAGTTGAAGCTTTTGGTTTTCCACTTGTCGAGGGTCGCGAACGACGTACCCGCGTAGTTGGCTTCGTAACCAAGTACGCGGTCGAGTTCAGTAGGGTGGCCTACCGATTCGTGGATCGTCAAGCCAAGGTGATTCGGGTCCAGAACCAGGTCGTACTTACCGGGCTGCACCGACTTAGCGGTCATTTTTTCTTTTACCTGCTTAGTGGCCATCACCGCATCTTCGACCATATCGTACGAGTTGCGATAGCCGACTAATCCGTTGGGTCCCGGAATCTTCTCGGAGGCTAAGCCGTCGAGGTACTCGTAGCCCATGCCCATCGGCGAACTGATCGCATCGCGGGTTTTGAACTTGCCCGACGCCCGGTCAACCGCCGATACGGTGAACGTTGGCCAGACGCGGTGAACGTCCTGATCTATATACGATCCGTCGGTCGAGGCAAAGTATTTCTGCTCATTCACAAAAAACAAATTCGACGTTACGAAGGCCGCTCCATTTTTCATGGCTTCGCCGTTCACCTTCATCAACAGGTCGATTTTTTCCTGAACCGGGATCTCAAACGCATTCTTCTTGATGGGCGTCTTCCACGTTACGTCTCCAACGCCTTTCTGGGGAGCTAGCTGTACCGGTTCGGACTGGAGCTTGGCATTGGCTTTAGCGATGGCAACGGCGGTGGCTGCGCATTTGGCAATGGCGTCGGGCGTTACGTCGCTGGTGGCGGCAAATCCCCAAGTGCCATTGGCAATAACCCGAATCCCAATGCCGTACGACTCTGCGTTCACAATGTTCTGCACCTGCTTTTCACGCGTGAACATGAACTGCTGCAAATAACGGCCAATGCGCACGTCGGTATACGTAGCGCCTTTGCTTTTGGCCGCGTTCAGCGCAACGTCGGCCAGCCGTTTCTTAGTAGCTGCGTCGGCTCCCGGCTCAAGCAGGTATTCGAGCGGAACGGCGTTGCCTAGTACAGGGATCGATGCACCCATCAGGGCACCTACTCCTAAACCAGACAACTGAATAAAATCTCTTCGTTTCATGAACTGGTTGACTAATTTAACAGGGTTGTTGGTTGATGATTTACACGATACGTTATAGTCCCAAAACGCGAATATGGTCAAAAACAGTGGATAGATCAGTCGCCCAGACGTAATTTGTGACGAATGGTAAGTGGGTTATCCGAGAAAATACCTAATAATATTCTGGTTAATTACCCAAGCACGGGGTATTTATTAATAATCGCCCGAATCTGACAATTATATGACAACCGCTTCTGCTCAGCAATTTGAACAGTTTATTCAGGACGTTTTAATAACGATTCACGCCAACATTCGGGATCTGGAAGAAAAGAAAGCGTTCGCCGATCCGGAGGAGCAGGATTACATTGATGGCCGTTTGTTCAGCTATATTGAGATGCTGGCGATTCTTCGGGCATCGGCCCGCGATATGAATATTGATCCCAAAGAAATAGGATTGTAAGCGAATTTGAATAGTCGGTAAAGTGGCTGCCGCGCGCCCCATAACGACGGACCGTATTTAGCCTATACTACGTTACGGTAAGCGAACCAGGGTACGGAGGGTGGTGGCTGGCTGATTGAAGCCTAGCTCAAAAAAGTTTTCAATCAGCAGTTCGTTACGTCGGTGGGCAAGCTTGTATTCTGCACCCACAGATGAACTAGAAAGGCTGTTACGTACGTAAATGCGATCACCCCGAAGCTCATACGAATAGATGCCGCTGCCAAGTTTAGGCAAGAGATAACCGCCAGCGTTCAGTTCTTTGCCCCGGTTTACGGTGAGTGTACCCATCAGCACCTGGCCCTGAAATACCGGGTTGAAAATGAGAGTATCCCGGCGGGCCGACTTTTCTACCCAGGTTCCGGTCAGCGTTTCAGGCGTTATCGGTTCGTCCTCCCTGCTGCAACTTACTAAGGCAGCCCAAAGAACCAGTAAACCAAGGAGTTTGCGCATAGATAAGGCTAATTACGTTCAGTTAGGACTCCAGCCGCTGGCGAAGGGTTGGAATGATAAAGCCGTTGCCAGAATTAGATTCGGCAACGGCTTTGGGTGATACAAGAACAAACTACTTTTTAGCCTTTTTCGGCTTATCGTCTTTTGGTTCGTCCTTCTTTCCTTTTTCGGCTTTCGGCGCTTTCTCTTCCTTTACGCTTTTGCCTACTGTGGCTTCGGGAGCTGTTTTTGCAGCTTTCGCCGGAGTTAGTCCGGTTCCGTCCACGGAGCCGCGAACGAACGTACCCCATGTGAGATTGTCTTTGCCTTTTTGTGCGCGCTTCGCTCGGTCAATCGCCATAGTGGCCGCGGCTTCAACCACCCACTCGAAGTTCTCTTGTCCAACCGAATGGACGTCGGCATCGGGGGCGGGGTTACAGAAGTCAATGGCGATCGGAATGCCATCGCGCACGGCAAACTCAACCGTATTGAAGTCGTAGCCGAGACCATGATTGAGCTTCAAAACATAGTCCGTCATGGTTTTTAAGAGTTTCTTGCCCGCGTCGCCGGTTGTTTTCATCTCGGATGCGTAACGCAGGTGATGCGGATTGCGGGGTTCATACGGCATGATACGTACGTCTTTGCCGCCAATGCAATAACACCGGAAGTAATCCTCAAATTCGATAGCCTCCTGATACAGCATCACCAACTGCCCGGTTTCGTCGTACGCCCTGAACATCTGCTCCGGGTTATCGACTTTGTAAACGCTCTTCCAGCCGCCCCCGGCATGTGGTTTCATAAAGGCCGGGAAACCGATGTGCCCGAAGATGGCATCCCAGTTCATGTGGCGCAGGTTCCGGAATGAATTATGGTTGGTATCGTCCGGCCGGTCTTTGGAGGGTAGCAAAATTGTTTTCGGCACCGGAACGCCCAACTGTACCGCCAGTGCATTGTTAAAGAACTTCTCGTCGGCGGCCCACCAGAATGGGTTATTGATAACCGCTGTACCCGTAAGGGCCGCATTTTTCAGATATGCCTTGTAGAAGGGTACGTCCTGTGAGATGCGGTCGATGATCACAGCGTAATCTGTCGGCACGCTTTGCTCGACTTGGTCGATGCTTACAAACTCGGCTTGGAAATCAGATTGTTTTTCGTTGACGCGATCCACAAAGGCCTGCGGAAACGTATTTTCCTGGCCGAATAAAATGCCTATCTTCTTTTGCATACTCATAATAAAGTTGTTGAGTGGTGATTAGTAAGGTGCCGAGTGAAACATTAGTAGAACAGACAGCTTTTTACGGGCATGAGCCCATCTGTAAGCTGACACAAGTATAAACAAAAAAGCCCGGCTGTGGTTAGCCGGGCTTTTAGTTTAGGGTTTGATCACTTTCAGACTTTGCTGCTGGGCAGGCCCACTACTACTAGCTCCGCTGACGACCTGCAAGAGATACACTCCTGAGCCCTGAGTCTGTAAGTCCCACTCCACAGGTTGCTCAGGCTGAGCCTCACTCCACCGTTGCTGCCGAATGGACTTACCGCTAAGGTCTACCAGGTTCACCTCTAACGGGCGACCTTCTGCACCACGGATCACGGCCCGCAACCGCTCTCCGCTGATGGGGTTTGGTGCCAGCTCCACTTGCAAAGGCGTTTCCAACTGAGCGACCTCTCTAGCCCGGCAACTGCCGTCGACTGTCAGGCGATACGGACCATAGATCTTCACCGTACCTGAGCGGTCTGTGACTTTGAGAAAGAAGTTGCCCTGGGTGCTGCTTTGGGCGTTGATCAGGGTTAGACTGGACGTAGCGGTGCCCCGGAAAAGCTGGGGCGTCTCCATGATCTTAGGCGTAGTGAGGCTGTTTTTGTACCATTCGTACTTAACCGGATCGCCATCGACTGTTACGTTGATAACGGCTGCACCTCCTCTACAAACCGTGGGGTTGTTACCACCCGTTACGGTCGTGGAAGCCGTCGCTGAACAGCCGTTGTCCAGCCGGGTCGCGGTCGCTGAGTAAACGCCCGTGGTGTTGACGGTAGCCATGTTGCTGCTACCTTGCTGAGCCGCTCCGGGGCTAAAGCGGTAGCTATAGGTGGCGCCAGGAGTGGCCGTAGCCGTTAGCGTAACAGTGGTGTTGGTAAAGGACAAGGGGCCACTGTTGGATAGGGAAAGACTGGGTGGTATCGTGTTGCTTGCTACCTCAGTAGTAGCCGTCGTTGAACAGCCGTTAGTACCCGTAACAGTGACTGTGTAGGTTCCTCCAGCGGTAACACTAGCTACAGCACTGCCGTTCTGAATAATGGGACTCGAGCTAGGACCGGTAAAACTGTAGCTCAGTGAGCCGCTGCTGCTGGCAGCAGTCAACGTCACGCTGGTTTGGGAACAGGACAATGGACCGTTATTCGTCAAGGTTATATTCTGGGGAACCGTAGTGTTGCCTGTAACCTCAACGGTAGCCGTCGTTGAACAGCCACTGGCGTTCGTGACTGTTACAGAGTAGGTGCCGCTGGCGGTGACAGAAGCTACTGCACTGGTGCCGCTCTGGGTGAACGATGAAGGGCCGGAGAAGACGTAACTGCTTTGCTCAGCAGGCGAAGCGGTAAGCGTCACGGCTGGATTAGTACAGGTGATGATGCCTGAGTTATCTAGCTTAGCTTGGGGAGCCGCCTGAACCGTAACAGGAATGGATACGGTTTGTGAGCAGCCATCGCCTAATCCACTTACCTGAAAGTAAACAGGGGACGTAGCGCCGGGAGTCAGATTAGTAGCGATAAACGAGTTAGGGGAATACGTGCCGGCTAGGTTACTTAAGGCTGCGTCCTGATACCAATTGCTTCCTACAGTCAGATCATTGCTGGCTCCGATCTGCAAGGCTGGACTTGCGATTAAGTCACAGTTGGTAGTCAGAGGCAGGGCAATGAGCTTGT
Source organism: Spirosoma knui (assembly GCF_054780635.1). Classification (NCBI taxonomy): domain Bacteria; kingdom Pseudomonadati; phylum Bacteroidota; class Cytophagia; order Cytophagales; family Cytophagaceae; genus Spirosoma; species Spirosoma knui. Next base: position 397,470 of record NZ_BAAGVY010000002.1, read on the forward strand.
TGTTCGTGACATTAGGAATGGGGTTGCCCTGCGGGTAAGCGATAACGCCGTTGTTCGTAAATGTACCGGTGTTGACGTTAGCTCGGGTAGTGCTCACCGTCAGCAAACCTTGGTTTGTAAACGTTTCAGTGTTGCTGACACTAGCCAACACGCTCAGGCTGGCACAAGCCGTATTCGTAACGGTACCAAATGAATTGGCTAACCCATCCCGACCAATAGTGGCTCCTATGACAATATTGGCCGAATTGGTAAAGCTGTTGCCAATATTTAACAGACCATCTAAGTTAGTCTTGTCAATCTGAATTTGCCCACCTGTCGTATTGCTAAAGATATTTCGATTGGTAAGACCATACTCACCTACTGAGGCATTGGTCCCAATACTGATGCTGGCTGCATTGGTGAAAGTGCCATATTGGTTCAATAAACCGCTTTGAGTGGAGCGGTCAATCTGAATTTGCCCGCCTACGTTATTGTTGAAGGTAGCTTCGTTTCGAAGGCCATTGTCGCCTACCGGTGCGTTAGCCCCAATAACGATACGGGCCGAGTTGGTAAAGGTGCCCTTGTCGTTGTACAATCCATTCAAGCTGCTCCGGTCAATCTGGATGAGTCCTCCTGCATTGTTATTAAAGGTCATTCGGTTGTAAAGACCATACTCGCCAACGGCGGCTGAAGCCCCGATGGTAATCGTGCCCGCGTTCGTGAAGCTGCCGTCATTGGCTGGTTTGCCCGCTATTTGCCCGTTGAACAATCCCATCATAGTAGAGCGGTCAATTTGAATCAGTCCACCCATGCTGTTGGTAAAGCTACCGTCAATGTTTTGAAGGCCATACCGACCTACAGCTGCATTAGCGCCAATAAGGATACGACCTGCGTTGATAAAGGTGCCCTCGACGTTTTGTAAGCCATCAGAGGTGACCCGGCCAATCTGGATCTCACCGGTTGCGTTATTGGTAAAGTTAGCCCTATTGTAAACGCCAGAGCTAATGGATTCCGAGGCTGCGCTGGCCCCAATGAGGATATGACCAGCGTTGGTAAATGTGCTGGTCCCAATTCGGTTAATTATGCCCCTGAATGTACGTTCAATTTCAATCAGTCCACCCGGCTCATTGGTAAAGGTTCCATCGTTAAGAAGCCCATCTACTTCCCCCGAGGTTCTGAACCCAATCAGGATATGGCCTGCGTTGATAAAGGTGCTGGCCTCATCCCAGTTGGCCAATCCGCTAGTGCCAGTGTTGTCAGTCTGGATTTCTCCTCCCGCATAGTTCGTAAAAGCACCGGTGTTGAAAAGACCAAACGTGTCCGACGATTTTGGATCAATGCTTAACAATCCCCTATTGGCGACGAGACCATTATTGTAAAAGGCAATGTTATAAAATGGATAATCACCAGGGGCCTTATTTCCCCCGACGGTCAGAGTAGCTGAACTACTGATGGTCAGGGACCCGGAACTTCGTACTTCTACGGTTTTGGCCAGGGCTGACGTCCCTGTTGAAATAACAGGATCGTTGAAAACAGCAGGGATGACGACATCACTGGTTGCAGTGGGCACACCGACGGGGTCCCAGTTAGCAGCCGTATTCCAATCGGTGCTGGAGGCACCTGTCCAGATAGATTGAGCCTGAGTAGAGTAACTCAACCAGCTCGTAACCAGTAAGAGCAGCGTAAAAACGTGTTTCACTAGAGAGGGGGTTATATAATCAAGAAGGGTTTGCTTGTAAAACTACTAAGGAAGTATACTATTCAACAAGTCACCATACAATTAAATGTATAGAATTAGCAAGTGGAGGTGAGAGGTACTAAAAAAGCCCGGCTGTGGTGGGCCGGGCTCTGTTTTTTATGAGCCTCATGCAACGTCGGCTCATCAACAAGCTTCTTTAGGGCAGATCCCCTCAGAAGGATTTCTCATAGAAGTTGGCGAAACGCCGGACCGGCTTGTGTTCGGCGTTTTTTCTGCATTACGTGTTCGTACACTATAACAACGTTTTCAGATGATGTTCCAGATGAGCGACATAATCCTCGATCAGCCAACCTAGTGTTAGCTGCTGTCCGTCAGCCTGTTTTGGCTGAATAGGCTTGGTTAGCAGGTCGGGTGGGAGGGCTTCCGTTACGTAGAGGATCTGCGTATTCAAACTAGCCCACAAGGTTAATAAATGCGCTACTGGTAGCCGCTGGTACTGATTGACAATCACCAGTTGATGCTGATTATACGACTGAATGGTATATTGCCCATCGGCAACCTGCGCGTCGGTAAATCGTTTGAGATTATTGAGGGCCGAATCGATCAGATGTCCTAGTATTTCTTTCTTCGACCATTTACCCGGCGGCTGCTGGGTTAACTCTGTTTCTGAGAACCGCGCAATACGTTCCGGAACCTGCGCCAGGTGATTCCGAAGCCTCGACAACGCGTTGGTGATGGAGCCGGTCGGTTGGGCATAAGCCGTCCACATAGTTGGCGTTGTTAAATCATGCTTAAGTACCGCGGAAACTGATCTTTCCACACGGGCCAGTCGTGATTGCCCCAGGGGGTTACGTCGAGCCGATGGCGGATGCCTTTTCGATTGAGAATGTCAGACATCTGCTGATTCGACGGCTTGCAGAAATCGTACTCCGACGTGCCCAGCACAATGTTCATCCGATGGAATTCATCGTTGTTCGCGTTTGGCATAAAGTCGGGTGGATTGTTGAAATAGACGTTGTCGTCATAATAACCATCCAGAAACGAGCGGATGTCGAAAGCTGCGCCCATCGTGAGCAGATGCCCTACCTGCTCGGGGTGTTTGAAGGCGAAGTTCATGGCGTGGTAGCCACCAAACGAAGCGCCCGATACGCCGATTTTTTGAACGTTACACTCGCGCTGGATACCGGGCACCAGTTCTTCGTGCAAAAACCGATCATACAGAACGTGGTTCCAGATGCGGGTGCCGGGATGCAGGTGCTTGGCGTACCAGCTATCGCGGTCGATGCTGCTGACACAGTATAATTTGACTTTGCCCGACTCAACGAACCAGCGGGCCGTTTCGGTTAAGCCAAAATCTTTGTACTCGTAATAGTGACCCATGGACGTCGGGAACATCAGCACGGGATAGCCCCAGTTGCCAAAAACGAGCATCTCCATATTGCGGCCCAGGTGGTGCGAGTACCAGGTTCTATATTCTTCCTGCAAGGCGATTGAGATCTAAATAATACGTTGAAACATCGGTTGAAAATAGAGCAAATCGCTGATAACGGCAAAGCCAAATAATAACCAAGCCGAAAAAATTAGCTACTTTGCGGGTTGTGATTGCGTTACTTCTGACAATTTTTGCGCTTATGGCTGACCATCTACCGGCCTCTTTACGTACTGAACCAACGCCCGTAACGGTTCAGCGCGATGATTCGTTGTATTCGGTTCCGCTGAATCGTACTGTTCTGCTCGATATTATCTTGCCGCCTGATTATAAGGCTGCTGGCGGGCCTTACCCGGTTCTGTACCTGAACGATGGGCAGGATCTGGCCCGTCTGAACATGACCGACGTACTTGATTCGCTGTACAAAGCTCAGGCTATCCGGCCGTTTGTGCTGGTGGCTATTCACGCGGGCGATCGAATCCAGGAATATGGTACGGCGGCCCAGGCCGATTACCTCAACCGGGGGAGTAAAGCGGCTCTGTATACCGATTTTGTGCTGACCGAACTGCTGCCGTATATCAGAAAGCACTACCGGGTCAGTACGTCTCCGACCGAGTCAGTTTTTGCGGGTTTTTCGCTGGGTGGTCTGTCGGCTTTTGACCTTGTCTTCCATCACCCGGAGCGATTCAGCCGGGCGGGTGTTTTTTCCGGATCGTTCTGGTGGCGGAGCAAGAAATTCGATAGCAGCTACTCCGACGATACCGACCGGATCATGCATAATCTCGTGCGGAAGGGGAAGTATACAAAGGGATTGCAGTTCTGGTTTGAAACCGGCACCGAAGACGAAACCAGCGACCGAAACAACAACGGCATTATTGATGCTATTGAAGATACAACCGACCTGATCGATGAACTTGTGAACAAGGGCTTCAACCGCGAACGCGACATTCGGTACGTAGAGGTGAAAGGTGGTCAGCATAACCAGGAAACCTGGAGCGCGATCATGCCCGACTTTCTCAAATGGGCATTCGGCCGGTAAGCGATCAAGAGATTAATACGTTGATACGGCTTATATATACGCAAACCCTTATGGTACTATCTGTAATAACGCTGTTGCTGGCCTGTAGCAGTCCTGACGTCACTCTTCCAGTGGCTCAAACACCTGCGCCCGTTACGTCCCCATTGAGCACGACAACGGCTCCGTCGAATCGGAAGCTGGTCTGGTCCGACGAATTTGAGGGGACAGGTTTGCCGGATTCCACCAAATGGCGCTATGACGTTGGCGGTAGTGGCTGGGGTAATAATGAGCTGCAATTTTACACCGCTAAACGTCCCGAAAACGCCCGGCTTGAGAATGGCAAACTCATTATTGAAGCACGAAAAGAAAACTACCAGGGTAAGGGGTATACCTCGGCCCGCTTGCTTACACAAGGAAAAGCGGAGTGGAAATACGGCCGCATTGAAGCCTTCGCCAAACTGCCCGCCGGACGGGGTACGTGGCCTGCCGTCTGGATGTTAGGCACTGACATCGCCAAGGTGGGATGGCCGCGTGGTGGCGAAATCGACATTATGGAACACGTGGGTTTCGACGAGGGCGTTGTTCATGGAACTGTACACACGGAAGCGTACAATCACGGCAAAGGCACCCAGAAAGGCCAGCAGATTACAGTGAACGACGCTACGTCGGCTTATCACCTGTATGCCGTTGAGTGGACGGCCGATCAGATCGATTTCTTTGTCGACAATCAGAAGTATTACTCTGTGCAGAAAGCGGTATTGGGCAGCGACGTAGCGCAGTGGCCTTTTGAGCAGCCGTTCTATTTGATTCTGAACCTGGCCGTTGGTGGCAACTGGGGTGGCCAGAAAGGGGTCGATGAGACCATCTGGCCCAAACGTCTGGAAGTTGATTACGTACGGGTCTATCAGTAGCGAACCGACCAAGTGTCTGGTAAGCGCTCCGAATGGTTTATGTTTCTACCCAAAGCCTTTCTACCACTTATGCTACGTATCAGCATCTGATTCATTTACTGGTCTGATTGATTCCGAACCCCTTATAACCAATTCGCCGTTGCCTCAGGTAACGGCTTTTTTTGTATGTTGCTGGTGTCTACGGTTCTTCCACATACAACCACCTCTCTATGCTTCATTTACAAATGCGCTGCTGGCTCGGTAGCGCCCTGCTCGCCCTAGCTCAACCGACAGTTGCTCAGTCTGTATTTTCCGTGTCATTTCCGGCTAGTCAGAGTACAAAACCACTGGATGGGCGGGTGCTGCTGATTCTGGCGAAAACCAATAAGCCCGAACCGCGTGAGCAGGTCAGTGATGCTGTAGAAACGGCTCAGATTTTTGGCGTCGATGTTGATGGCCTGAAACCAGGTCAGGCGGCTATTATTAACGCTAGTACGTTTGGGTATCCCAAGCAGAGCCTGAAGGATCTGCCGACGGGTGAATACTACGTTCAGGCGGTGTTGCACAAATACGAAATATTTCAGGTCAAAAACGGGCCGAACGGGACACGTAACACCGTGAAGTTGCCCATGGATCGGGGCGAAGGGCAGAACTGGCGGACGGCCCCCGGTAACCTATTCAGTAAGCCGGTTAAAATCAGGCTGAATGCAGGAGCGAAGCAATCGTTTGCGGTTGTGCTAGATCAGGTCAATCCGCCCATTGACGAGCCCAAAGACACCAAGTTTATTAAGCACATCAAAATTCAGAGCAAGCTGCTAACTGAATTCTGGGGTAAACCTATGTTCCTGGGCGCGCACGTGCTGCTACCCGCCGGGTTCGATGAACATCCGAATGCCCGCTACCCGCTTTGTATCAACCACGGGCATTTTCCGGCCGATTTAGACGGGTTCAGCGAAACGCCCCCGCCCGCCGACATCGACACGACCGACTACGTGGAGCGGTTTAAAATTCATGGCTATAAGAAGATTGTGGCGCAGGAAGCTTATGACTTCTATAAAAAATGGACGAGCAAAGACTTTCCGCGGATGCTGATCATAGAAATACAGCATGCCAATCCGTATTATGATGACTCCTACGCAGTTAATTCGGCCAACCTGGGGCCCTACGGCGATGCGATCATGCGTGAGCTGCTGCCCGAAATAGAGCAGCGATTCCGGGGCATAGGGCAAGGGTGGGCCCGGTTTACGTACGGCGGGTCGACGGGGGGCTGGGAAGCGCTGGCGGCTCAGGTTTTTTACCCGGATGAATTCAATGGTTGTTTTGCAGCCTGTCCCGACCCCATCGCCTTCGATGCCTATACTGTTTTCAATCTGTACAAGGATAAAAACGCGTACTACGCAGAAGGCCCGTTGCGACGCACACCCCGCCCCAGCCAGCGCAATTACCTGGGGCAGGTGAAATGCACACTCGAAGAAACCAACCACCGGGAGCTAGCTTTGGGTACGCACTCCCGTTCGGGCGATCAGTTCGATATATGGGAAGCCGTTTACTCGCCCGCTGGTCCCGACGGATACCCGAAACGAATCTGGGACAAACGTACCGGAGAAATTGATCATCAGGTTGCCGAGTACTGGCGCGAACATTTTGACTTACTGCATATACTACGTCGCGACTGGAAGACGCTGGGACCGAAAGTGGCCGGAAAAATTCACATTTATTGTGGCGATATGGACAACTATTATCTCAATAATGCTGTCTATTTGATGGAGGATTTTCTGAAGAGCGTTCAGAACCCAAAGGCCAGCAGCGAAATAGCCTACGGTGATCGCGCCGAACATTGCTGGAATGGCGACCCAACGCAGCCCAACTACATTAGTCGGCTGCGTTACAATACCATGTATGTAGATAAGATACTGAAACGGATTGAAACGACTGCCCCCAAAGGAGCAGACGTAACGAGCTGGCGGTATTAAGTGAAACGAAACGGATTTTATTGTGATTACGAATGAGCTACCACCCCTTCTGAATGGGAATCGGGTCTTGAAAGAACTGGATTTTGAATTGCTGCATACCAAATACAGCACCCACCGACGCCTACAGGTATTTGCCAAAAAAGGAACCGCCTGCGTGCGTTGTGGTGTGGAAGGGGTTCACCTGATTACGTCGGTTGATCCGGGGGGCGGGCATCATGTCGATTTGTTCACCGCCGACTTCCAGCTAATGACCATTGATCATATTTTGCCCCGCTCAAAAGGTGGTGGGAATACCCTGTCCAATTACCAGCCGATGTGTCAGCGTTGCAACGCTCAGAAGGGAAATAAGATGGAGGATGAATAGGACATCGGAGAGACTGATGCCTACTAGATTAAGGTGTTGGTTGATACGTAATTTGTCAAGCAATCGGGTATGTAATAACTCACTACTCTAATACGTGACAACATGCCCTCAGTATTTTCCAAAGAACTTGTTGAGGGCTTCGACTTTGTTGTCGACATGCAGTTTTTCGTAGATGTTATAGATGTGTTTTTTTAAGGTTTTTACGCTGATAAACAATTGATCGGCGGTTTCGGAATAGGTGAGGCCTTTCGATAATTTTACGAGTACGTCTTCTTCGCGGGGCGTAATGCCGTAGTCAGTCCGGGTTTTGTCTTTGCGTTGTAGTTTAGCCACGATTTTGCGCGCAATATCGCTACTCATAGGTGATCCGCCTTCGTGCACTTCGCGAATGGCAGTCAACAGTAGTTCGGGTCTGCTTTTTTTGAGGATGTACGAGTTAGCACCGGCTTCCAGTGACTGAAACACCTTTTCGTCTTCATCATAAATCGTGCACATGATAAATTCGACGTTTGGGCACTGGGGCTTCAGCCGCCGGACGCAGTCGATGCCACTAATGTCGGGGAGACCAATGTCCATTAGAACCACATCGGGCAGTAGCTCCGGAATTCGCTTCAACGCGTCTGCTCCCGTCGAAACAACCCCTACGCATATATACTCGTCGGTGCGGCTCACCACCGTTTGGAGCAGCAGCTGAATGTCTTCGTTATCTTCAACAATCAGGACAGAAATCATGAATAGGAGGGTTTAGCCGGTTCAGAGACTCATCGGTGTTTGTATCTGCACCGAAGTACCATTTTCGGTAACCCAACTGATCTGCCCCCGGATGGTCTCGATGTTTTTTTTCATGTTGCGCAGGCCGTTACTCCAGCGTTTGGCAGCATTGTCGGGCATGCCTTTGCCGTTATCTTTAATCAAAATCCATAACTCGTTCTCGATCGTTTCGATGGTCAGTTCAACTCTGGACGCTTCGGCATGTTTGACGATGTTGTTAACCGCTTCCTTCACCGAATGATAAACGCTACGTCGGATGAACCCCTTTAGTTCTCGCTCCGGGTCGGTAATGTTTTCGTGAAAAATCATTTGAATACCGGCTTCGTCCAGAAAATCAGCGCAGAACTTTCGAACGTACGACACCAAACTTTGTACGTTATCGTTATTGGCGTTCAGGCTCCACACGATCTCGTTCATTTTAGTTGTCATTTCCGATGAGGCTTTGGCAATAATCCGTACTTCGGGAGACTCGCTGCGGGTGTTTTGCCGGAGTAGCTCACTCGCCAGCGAAATAGACGTAAGCGTAGCCCCCAGTTCATCGTGCAACTCCTGCGAAATGCGGCTGCGTTCTTCCAACTGAGCAGCCACGCGACTTTTCAGGTGAGTCCATTCGGCTTCCAGTTGAAGTTTGGCTAGTTTCTCCGATTCCAGCATTTTGCGCTTACGCCAGTATAAGACCAGCAACGTGGCCACTACAATGACCGCCAGACACCCCGCCACTAAGCCGGTTATGATGTCATTCTTTTTAGTGATTGCTAGTTGACGCTCAGCGGTTTGCTTCTCTTCTCGTAGTTGCCGAACCTTCGTGTCGTATTGGATAAGCTGCTCATTTTTTCGGCCGTTTTCCAACTCTGCTACTACCCCGTTATACTTCTCAAGCGCCCGTAAGGCAAGGGCAGGCCGAGCCGTTTTTTTGAAGAGCCGATACTGGGTCTGGTAAAAATTCTGCCGGTCGAGTACGGGCAATGAGTCGATGGACGTCAGTCTCGCCACCTCGTTTAACCGCTGTTCAGTCGCCTGCCAATCGCCCGCGAGCCAGTCAGCCTGAGCCAGACCGATAAGGGGTTGTGCCAAATAAGCGGAAGGATACAAAGACTGGGTTAAATTATAATATCGGCCGAAGTAATACCGGGCCGAATCAACCTGGTGACGCCCTACGTAGTACTCGCCCGCATTTTTATAGAGTTCGGTTTGCTCGCGCCACACCTTAGGACCAGCCGCTAACCTAAGGCCTTTCGCCAGATAGCCGAATGCTTTAGCGGTGTCTTTTCGAGCCGTTTCAAAGCCGTATAAGTTAACGTAGTTGCCCACAATCACGCCTGTGTCGCCGTCAACAATGGCTCGGTGCAGTGACTTTAACTGATAGTCTACGGCCAGATCGTCGCGTTGCTTAAAATGAAACAGAATTGCCAGGTTATTCTGAATCATCGGTATCCGGGACGTATCCTTCGTAAATCGCTGGTTGTCCAGAGCCCGAAGGTAGTAAACAATGGCCGAGTCGTTCTGTTCCTGAAGCTGATAGAAAATGGCCCGCGAAAAATCCATGAGCATCCGAAACCGCTGGCGGGCCGGGTCGCGGAGCAGTATCATCGCCGTATCGCTCAGTTGCCTGGCCAGCTTAAAGTCGCCCCGGTAAGCGGCCCGGTTATACATCGCCTGATTATAATAATTGAACAGACCCTGATCGAAGCGGTTTGCGCGTGACAGCGCTCCGGCCTGCTGAATCAGCCGGTAGGCACTGTCGGGGTCGGTATGCTGTAGTTGATACGCCTGAGCAAAGAGCCGAAACACCTGGATCGAATCGGCGGCAGAGATACCAGTCCGAACAGCATCCGTTCGCTGTTGGCAACTGACCGTAAAAACGATTCCGGCTGTAAACAGGAAAAGTGAAAAGAAAACCTGCGGCATGTTACTGGCGTGTATATAAGCAAATGTAATTCTTCTGTTACGGAGTCGCGAGACTGGATACATAAATACTACAAAAGTAGTAGCTTCAGGGAAGACGTTTGATTATCAGGTCTCTTTGCCCATTAATTCAACCCAAAATGGTCTTTAATATACTACTTAGGTAGTATGGTGTCAGATGATCCGGTGGCTGACCTTTGTTCCGAACAAATCAAGCCAGCCAATGAAACCAATAACCCGTTTTCTTGCCCTCGCTCTTGCCATGAGCACACCGGCCATCGCTCAGGACAACAAAGAAAAACTCGTTGACCTAATCGCAACGAGTAATGTCTGGATGAACGGCTACATAGTCGATAAGCTGTTTACGATCAACCTGTCGCCGACCATGTGGGAAACTGTACTGGCGGCACCCAGCCAGCCGCGCGGACGGGATAGTTTCAAACGGATGGCGCAGTCGCTGGTCGATTTTTCGGACAAAGCGGGTTATACTACGCTGGATGCGAAGTGCGGCTATACCGTTCAGACTGACAAAGCCAAAGAGTGGCAGCCTACTTGTAAAGAACAGATTGATGGGCTTGCCAGTAAGCTTACGTTCAAATTCGATGCGCCGAACGTTGCCAAGAATCCGGTGTCGTTTAACCTGGCCATGGGCTATATGACTACCATTGCCGATTTTTTTGGAGCGCGCAGTCGATACATTACCGAAGGATGGCGTCCGAAAGGAGATAAGCTAACCATTATTCTGTCCCCATCCGACCAAGCTACCGGAATGAAGGTGGCCTGGAGTCCCGACGGCCAGACCGTCACGGTTAGTGGGCCCGCCAGTAAGGAAGTTCCCGGCTGGAACGATGCCATCCTGAACGGGCTCGCCAAAGGCGGTAAAAGCGGTATGGCCGCTAAAAACTGAGGGAATCGACAGCTTTCTAATCATTGCGAACCATGACTTTGTTTTCACTCATACTCATCGCTGGAGTTGGCGGTTATCTCTTCTATTTTTTCTCGATGAAGCCGCGGGAGACCGATACACCCGTGATGCGCGAATTCTACGGGTATAGGCCCGGCGAAACGCTTGCCCAAATGTGGCCCAATGGGTTGCTGTGGTTGCGGAAAATAAGCGATCAGGAACACGCAATGGTAACAGCGGGGAACGTAGCGGGGCTGATGCTGGGCTTCACGGTCGTTTCGGTGTACGACACTTTTGCGCTGTCGCTGACTACAGATGGCGTGTTTATCCTGAAAGACAACAAAAAGGAAGATAATGTCGGTACGTTACGATTTCGACCTGCCGATATTCTGCATGTGGCCCGGCTGTATCAGGAAAATAACCGGGCTGCCTCGGGGGTGGGCAAACTGGAAAAAGCCTTTGATGTGGAGTTAGCCCTGAAAGACGGCACTACGTATTGGATTCAGATTCCGGAAAGCGCCTATCGGGTCATGACCGAAATTCCTGCTTAACTCTTCCTGACAGCACGTACCTAAACTACGTTCGTCAGCAAAGTACTCGCTTATTTGTATTCAATGACTATGAAACAGATTGTAGTAGTGGTTGGTCTTTGGCTGTTGTTTGTGCGTTGCAGCAGCGACAGTACGCAGGATGGACCTACCACCGAAACCACTGCTTCGGAAGAAACAACAGCTTCCCCAAACTCAGAACGTAATGGAGACGTAATGCTTCAGATGCCGGATGGCGACCAGATTGATGAAGGATACAAAGCTATTCTGGAAAAGGCTGGTGTCGACGATCCCGAACTGCTGGAGCTGTATGTCAACTTTAGTAAAAGCAGTATAGAACGGGAAAAAGATCGGGCTGATTTATCGCTGAAGCTGGTATCGCCGACGGATAAAAACAAGATTGTTTCGTACCGGTATGACTTTCAGAACAAAGAGGTTGAGGGACCGCAGGAAGTGACCCTATCCACGGGGATTGGAAGCCGGGAAGCGTTTATTGATACGTACGATGGCTTCAAAAATTCCCTTTTCCGCAAACAGGCGATTGTAGATTTCGACCAAGCCGGAGACATCTACCAAGCAGCCATTGCCAAATCGGGCTACAAACCCGAGGACTGTTACGTCAATCAATTGCAGTTTATGTACTTCCCGAATGGATTGCGGGGAAGTGTCGCGGTACAAAGTACGCGCAGCCCTTCGGCTCACAAAAGTTTTTCGGTCGATAAAGAAGGTAATCTGACTGCTTACTAGACTCAGCTGTATCATGTGCCGGATCCTCATTGCCTGTTTCATCTACCTATCGTCTTTTACCATAAGCGTTGCCCAGAGGGGTAAAACAGAAGCTCCTCGGCCGGAGATTGGCCGATATTGTAAGGTTTACCGAGCCGGTGAAGGCCTGAAAGTGCTGCTCTTACGAGTGGGCCCCGAATCGAAAAATGAGTCGCTGGTTGCGCTGGACGGTTTCGACCATCCGTGGGATGGAAAAATTTTTAAAGCCAGCGTCGTGAAAGCGGACGGGCGACAGGAGTTCACGATTCAGAACAACGGCCGACCGTTTGTTGTCCTTGTTTTTCGGGAGCGTTACGGTCAGTCGACGCTTTTTGTTCCTAAATATGGTACGGAAGAAACGGAACGGCCTATTGCGTACTCCGAAGACTTATCCGCCAATTGCAAGCCTGACATTTTGCTGTCGCAATACCTGAACCAGCAGGCAGGTAAGTAAATCGGTTCGTTACTTTTACAAGCTGTAACGAAACTGCTACTCATGGCTAAACGCTGTATACTGATGAGTCTGATTACTTTGCTGGGTTTACTATCCTGTGACAACTGGAAAGCTATTCATACTGATACGTTCAAGGGAGTAGCTTACGAGCTGCAATCTCTGGAAACGAAAGGGTTTAGCACGAACCGGATTGATTACGCTATAAAGATGGATGGGGAGAAGCGGGTTGTTATCGACGCCCTGACTACGGACTGGGGACCACCTTATGCCGATGATCTATACGGTAAGGCAAGGCGAGTGTACATTGATAAAAACCACCGGGCGTACAGCAACGAGCCAGACGATCCGCAGCGCCATCCCAGCACGATGCTGTATCTGTCGCCGGAACGGTTTACGGAGGCCGCCTTTGAGCACTACGTAGCGTTACTCAAAAGTGAATGGCCACGTATTGAACAGCAATTCAGCCGGGATGATGCTGATCGCTTTCCCCAGATTATTGGCCTGGTCTACGGCAATCAGCAAGACTTTGTCCGGACGTTCCGGGGCAAACAGGAAGGCAAGAACTACGATATTAAGGTGGAGGTCGATGGCCGTATACGATATAGCCCCGACCAGAATTGGTCCAACGACGAATACAGCGGCTTATCGGAGAAGGTACAAATGCCGGGCAAACGTATTTACGTAGCTACCGGCAAGGAAACCGGCCTTCCACTGGCGCAGGTACTGACCTACAAAGATGCGGTCGGTAAGTCGCTCGGCGACTATTTTCAGCTACTGGAAAAGCCCGATACACTTAGTAGGCATAATCAATGACGTGAGTTATGGATGAAAGGATTGGTGTGATCCCGTCAAGATAAACGAGACTTAACTTCCTTTTCAGCCTCAAATTCATTGTTAGCCTTTTTAAGAGTCAGATAGCAAAATGGTTACATCTGTTTTGGATCATGATTTGAGCTTCGCTTCGTCTTCCTGCACTGAATCACCCTCTTCGTCTTTCGTCAGGACAAGTTCAGTTTTGATCCCATTATCAAGATAGCGTTCTCGGCTTTGAGGGGATACAGGTCCCACGCCAGTAACGCCTATACCACACAAAGCCAATATGATTAGACAGGCCAATCCAATAAGCCTGAAAAGCTTTTTAATTCGTTTGAGCAACATAAAATAAAGAGTTGAGACTGGTAGCGAATAGTACGAGCAGGAAAACCAGAAGATGGAAAAGCTACCTGATGGGCTAAAAGGGGAGGTGTTTGCCCTTAAATTAAACCGAAAAAGGCTCGTCGGAGTCGGCAGGAATGGTCTTCAACTGAAGGTACGTACCCGAATAGCTACAGACTGATACTCTATCACAAAGTAAGGTTATTCGGCTGTTGGTCTGGCGGTTGTAAAACCTAAGGGTTATAACTGAGAAGGCCTTATAAGCCGTGGAAAACCGTTTTGAGTTTGTCTTCGCCTTTACTACGCATGCAAGCTGATCGACTTGCTGCCTGGTAGCAAGAGGTAGTTCGATTTGTGTACCGAGGTTTATGCGATCTTGCCCCAAAAAATCACCACCCAGGCAGGCAAAAAGACTGTAAAGCAGGACTATTATTAATAGCCACTTTGTCAGTTTAATCTCATGCCCTAAGTGATATGGTTTCATATTGTCAATTGCTGAAGCAATGTAGGCATTCTTTATGACATGAGGAGTGGTGGCTGCAACTGCCGCTCATACAATGATTCAACAAATAGCTCTGTGAACGTAACGATGCAATTCGTTACGTTCACAGAGCCAAAAGTATGAAAAACGACGACTTACAGTTGCGATAAAAAGGCCATCGTGTCGACGCCATCAGGGTAATCCATCAACCCGGGGGATTGGGTTTGGCCAAACGCTACGCTGTTCGGATACCAGGCTTTTGCCGAAGCCACAACCTGAATCTGGTCGGCCCGTTCGGTGAGCCATGCCGTTGCATCTGCCTGAGATCGGTACGTCTGGTAATAAACAACGGAGATGGGAGAGACTAACCCCGGCTGTTCGGTCAGCAGCAGATAGCCGTTGTCCAGATGCGGGACAGCGTTGATGAGATAGATAGACTTGTTATAATCGTAGTTGTTCTGATACTTGTGGTTATTCAGGAACGTTTGTGCCTGCGGTTCCAGCGATCGCAACAATGGAGTAAAGTCATAGTCTTCAGGAACGAGTAAGGTCGATACGTTCCGGCACCCTAGGCCATAATAATCAGAGAGGTCATGCCCCAGCTTCAGGAACTCCTCGTCGCTCTCAGCACCCATCAGCAAGCCTACCGATGTGCGGTTCTTTCGGATGATATGCGGTTTTTTTGAAAAGTAATATTCGAAGTAGCGGGCGGTGTTGTTACTGCCCGTAGCGATATAGGCATCTGCCGCGTTTAATCGCTCAGCTTCCTCCAGATAATTTCCAATTGCTGGATTGATCTCTTTTAATTTTTGTATTAAATAATGAATTAATACAAAATCTTGATTGCTGAGCTTAGCCAATAACTTATGGCCGCTCATTAGTACGCAGAGCAGGTCATGAAAGCCAACAGCAGGAATATTGCCAGCCATGACCACACCAACCGTACGGGAAGCTGAGAGAGGTTCGGCCGAATAGCGACCCGCCCAGGCAGCCAAACGATCGGCCGTCAGGAATTCGTTGGCAATGGCGCCTAACGCCTTTAAGACGTTATCAGGTGTAAACCAGTTATTTTTGAGGTGAGCCCGGTAGGCAAGATCGGTTAATTCGGATTGAGCGTCGGCTGAGCGTAAGAAGTCGCCCAAAGCCGCGAACGTTTGCAGGCGTTCTGATTGAAGCATGTAGGTTATAAACAAATGGAATACTCCATCAACGGATGGAATAAAAAATTAGTTTGGGGCTAACCTTTAAATAGTTATATTTGTTGTCCCTAGTAAGAAGATAATTTTCACCGCCTATAAATCCGTATTGCTCATGGCAATCATGATCACCGATGAGTGCATCAACTGTGGTGCCTGCGAACCCGAATGCCCTAACACGGCCATCTACGAAGGTGGTGTCGAGTGGACCTGGGGCGGAGGAACTGAATTGACCGAAGTCGATTTCGGCGATGGCACGATCGTAAGCGGAAAATCGCCACAGGCTCCGGTTTCGAACGAGTTCTATTATATTGTCAGCGATAAATGCACTGAGTGCATGGGATTCCACGAAGAACCACAGTGCGCGGCTGTTTGCCCTGTAGACTGCTGCGTTCCCGATCCCGAGCACGTAGAAGATGAAGAAACGTTACTGGCGAAGAAAGCCTGGTTACACGCTGAAGTGTAGAAACTAGACTTACTTAGCTCTGGAAAGCCCGTTCTGTCGACAGAACGGGCTTTTTGCATTTATCTACGTTGACTACTCTCTAAAAGACACGAAACTTATCCAAATAAAATTTTAAATAAATGGCATTAAGCAGAATAATATGATTTAGTATTTATTAACCATATTTAATGTATTTTGAAGTTAATTAGTAGAACTTTTTAAACAAAATTAGTACTTTTTGCTAAAAAAGGCTAGTTTTTAAAGCTGATATGTTGGATTATAATAATTATATCCTAAAATTTGTTCCCGAACAAACCACAGGTTCCTTGTATTGTTGGCCAAATAAAAGCTATGAAAAAAACATTTTTACTACTAAGTTCTTTGTTTGCAGCAGGAGGCTTGAAAGCGCAGGATTCTACGGCCGTTTCTATGAATAAAAAGGCTGCTCCAACTGAAGCAGCAGCGCCAGCAGAAGCCGTACCTCAGGGTAAGTTTACGTTTTCGGGGTACATGGACACCTATTACTTTGGCAACTTCAATAACCCCAAAAGTCAGTCGAACCTGGGATTAAGCGGAGAATCAGTGGGGAATGCACGGGCGTTCGATCAACGTGCCGGGCAGTTTGGTCTTGGTCTCATACAGGCGAAAGCGGCTTACAGCTCTGACAAGGTAGATGCCGTCATGGATTTAGCGTTTGGCCCTTTTGCCGACATCGCAAACTACGGAAATAACATCGGTCCCTTAGGATCAGGATCAACGGCGCTGGCTATTAAGCAGGCCTACATTACCCTGAAAGCTTCGTCGAAATTGTCGTTCACCGCTGGTCAATTTGGAACGCACATCGGCTACGAAGTGATCGATGCTCCAGTAAACTTCAACTATTCGCTCTCGAACTTATTTAACAACGGTCCGTTCTACCACATCGGTCTGAAAGCGCAATACGCCTTCAGCGATAGAGTTGCCTTGATGGTAGGCGTGGTTAACAACGTAGATAACCTTAATGACAACAACAAAAAGAAAGGCCTGATTGGTCAGTTGTTTATTTCGCCGGTATCGGGCTGGAACGTGTATCTGAACGGGATCGTCTCCAACGAAGCGTCTCCAGATTCAAACGGTATTGTTGATAACAATGCGAGCTATTCACTGTTTGACCTGGCCACAACCTATCAGGTTACTTCCAAATTCTTCGTGGGGTTGAATGCTGCGACGGGTTCGCAGAAAGGCGGTTTTCAAGTGCCAGCGGGAGTTAACTCGGCCAGAACCTGGGGGGGAGTTGCGGTATACTCGAACTATGCCTTCACTGACAAGTTTGCGCTGGGTGCCCGCTACGAAGTATTCGACAACAAAAGTGGAGTACGGGGCTTAACTGACGCATCGGGCAGCGGAGCCAGCGTAAACTCCCTGACATTTACTGGCAATATCACAGCGGCCGACGGCCATGTGCTGCTGAAACCCGAGTTCCGTATCGATACGTATTCGGCGAACAAATTTGAAAAGAACGACGGGTCGCTATCGACATCACAGGCTACGCTGGGTATGGCCGCCATCTTCAAGTTCTAATCAACGCTTCTTCGTTTCTTAACCTAACTTCTCCGTCTTTATCAAGTACAACAAAAACCTCTTAATTGTCATGCAAAAGCCCAATTACATTCCTCTCCTTATTCTGCTGGTTATCAGCGTAGCTGCCATATTCTCACCTTCTGTGCCCACACAGATTGTAACCGAAGGTATTAACTCGGGCGATACCGCCTGGATGCTGATGGCAACGGCTCTTGTCCTGCTCATGACGCCGGGCTTGGCGTACTTCTACGGCGGGATGGTGAACAACAAAAACGTAATCTCGACGATGCTACAGAGCTTTATTGCGATGGGCGTTATCAGTATTCTATGGGTGGTAGTGGGCTTTAGCCTTGCCTTCGGGACGTCAATCGGTGGGATCATCGGAAATCCGATGGACCACTTTATGTTCAAGGGCGTATTGGACGGTAAGCCTTGGGAGTTGGCGGCTACCATTCCACTGGTTGTGTTTGCGTTCTTCCAACTGAAGTTTGCCGTTATCACACCCGCGCTGGTTACGGGCTCTATGGCGGAGCGGATTAATTTCCGGTCGTACGTCCTGTTCATGATCCTGTTTAGCTTGTTCGTCTATGCCCCTTTAGCGCACATGACCTGGCATCCGAAAGGGCTTCTGTTTGAATTAGGCGTGCTGGATTTCGCCGGTGGCACTGTCGTGCACATGTCGGCGGGTTGGGCCGCTCTGGCGGGTGCACTTTACCTGAAGCGCCGGAAATCTCACCTCGAAGCCAGCTATTTCCCACCAGCTAATATCCCATTCGTATTATTAGGAACGGGCTTACTTTGGTTCGGTTGGTTCGGTTTTAATGCTGGTTCGGCGGTAGGTGCTTCGCCACTGGCAGCGTCAGCGTTCGCTACGACCAATACGGCGGCTGCGTCTGCTGGTTTAGCCTGGGTGTTGTTCGATGCCGCTAAAGGTAAGAAAGTTTCGGCCCTTGGTTTTTGTATCGGTGCCGTAGTCGGTCTGGTTGCCATCACACCCGCTGCCGGTTTCGTTACGATTCCCACATCCATTTTTATCGGAACCATTTCTGCAATAATCTCGAACTACGTAGCGCACCTGCGGTCGAAATCTACGCTGGACGATACGCTCGACGTATTCCCTTGCCACGGTGTGGGCGGTATGGTCGGTATGATCATGACGGGTATCTTCGCCACCAAAGGTGTTAACTCGGCTGTAACGGTAGAAGGGCTGGCCTTCGGAGAAACCGGCCTGTTCGTCAATCACATGATTGCCCTTATTGCCGTGTCGGCTTTCGCATTTGGCATGTCGCTGCTGCTGTTAAAAGTAACGGATCTGATTCTGCCCCTGCGTGTATCGGAAGAAGACGAGAAATCGGGCCTGGACATCAGCCAGCACGACGAATTCTTAATTGAAGCGTAATGTATAGGATAGTGTGTATAGTCCGCTTTTGATGCAGATGCCGGGAGTGGACTATACCTCAAATTTCCTTTGATATAGCAACAGAGCCACAGGCCCTGTCTGGCCGAAATGTCCGGCAGCTTTACTGTGGTTTTGTTGTACTCGTGGAGCCGCTTCCGCTTGGGGGCGGTTTCCTGTATGTATAAGCGTACACCAATGGTGGTAACCAGAGCTCAAAAAAAAGGCCGGTTCGATCAAACCGGCCTTTTTTTTGAGCTCTAGATTAATGTCGCTCGAAAACGGGCTCGACCTCCTCAACTTCCATCAACCCATCCGTATTCACGGCCATCAGGCGAACCGGAATTGTTTCGTTGATACGTAACGGATCGTATTTAGCGACCACACGGACGTAGTTTTCCGTAAATCCCTGCATCAACCCCTCCTGAACGTCTTCTTCAAATAAGACCGTCGCCTGCGAACCTAACTGCGAATCGTAAAAGGCCCGACGCTTTTTATCGGACAAAATGTGCAACATTTTCGATCGATCAGCCCGGATATGGCCCGGAACAACCGGTTTAATGCTCAATGCCGTTGTGTTCGGGCGTTCCGAATACGTAAACACGTGCAGGTACGAAATTGGCAGTTCATTTAAAAATAGGTACGTTTCCTTGAACAGCTCATCGGTTTCGCCGGGGTGACCTACAATTACGTCAACGCCAATACAGGCGTTGGGCATAAGCGTTTTAATCCTGGCGACGCGGTCAGCGTAGAGTTCACGTTTGTACCGACGGCGCATCAAGCCCAATACGCGATTACTACCCGACTGAAGCGGTATATGAAAATGAGGAACAAACCGTTTCGACTGAGCGACGAACGCGATAATCTCATCGGTCAGCAGGTTGGGTTCAATACTCGAAATCCGGAACCGCTCGATGCCCTCAACCTCATCTAACGCTTGGATCAGATCCAGGAATGTCTCCTGCCGATGGGATGTTCCGTCACCACCATCCACCAGACCAAAATCGCCAATATTAACACCTGTAAGTACAATTTCCCTGACCCCACGCTCGGCGATCTCGCGGGCGGCCTGTACTACGTTTGCGACGGAATCGGAGCGGCTTTTTCCCCGCGCCAGCGGAATGGTGCAGTAGGCGCATGGATAATCGCACCCGTCCTGTACTTTCAGAAACGTACGGGTACGGTCATTGAGCGAATAGGACGCGTGGTACTCAATGGCGTGTTCGATAGGCGAATTGAAAACCTGGGCGCGTTCGCCCGCATTAACTTTCTCGAAGGTGGGAAGAAGTTCGTGCAAACGGAATTTTTCGGCTGCTCCCAGCACCGCATCCACCCCTGGAATCTCGGCAATTTCAGTTGGTTTTAACTGAGCGTAACAGCCCAGAATCGCCACATACCCATCGGGATTGATCTTCTGCGCTTCCCGAACAATTTTACGACATTTCTTATCGGCATTGTCCGTTACCGAGCACGTATTGATAATAAAGACGTCGGGCTGCTGGCTAAACTCAACCCGTTCAAACCCCTGCTGTTCCATCAGGCGGGCCAGCGTTGAGGTTTCAGAAAAATTGAGTTTACAGCCGAGTGTATAAAAAGCTACTTTTTTCACAGTCAGTAATCTATCCCACAAAGTTACAAAAAAACGACGGGGTGGGTTCCGTTGACCTACTGAGCTGGATGGATATACTGCTGTTGTCGGGAAGGTCTAGTTTATTTATTTACTCCTTGCAGTACGTGGCCAAGAACACCTGAGTCTCCGCCTGTTGTGCATAATTCATAGAGATATAAAGGCCTAGTTAATGATCATCGTATTAAACTCTGACAAATCCTAATTTTTGAATAAATTCTGTTTTTTGTCTTATTATATCCAAAAACGATACCTGTTATCAGGAAATAATCAAATTTGACTGAGAAAACAATAAAATTATAAAGTAGGTGATTTATACTGCCAAATATGGACTTTTTCTGTACTAAGCGAATTTTAATTATAATATTTCCATAAAATCAATAAAAAATACGGTTAAAGAGTAGAGAGGCAGATGTATTTTATTGTTTGTGCCTACTATATTTGCTAAAAGTATCGTAACAAAACCCGTATCAATTAAATCCACCTGTACATCATGGCAAAGGCGAAGTTAGAGTACATTTGGCTCGATGGCTACAAGCCCACCCAAAGTCTACGTTCCAAAACAAAAATTGAAGGTGACTTCTCGGGTAAGCTCGAAGATTGTCCACTGTGGTCATTTGACGGTTCATCGACTGAGCAGGCGCCCGGCGGTTCCTCCGATTGTTTGTTGAAACCCGTCTTTATTTGCCCTGACCCGCAGCGTAAGAACGGTTACCTCGTTATGTGCGAAGTATTGAACGCCGACGGTACCGCACACGAATCGAATGGCCGCGCCACGATCGAAGACGATGACAACGATTTCTGGTTTGGTTTCGAGCAGGAGTATTTCCTGTGGGATATGGCTATCGACAAACCACTGGGCTTCCCGGCTGAAGGCTTCCCAAGCCGTCCGCAAGGTCCTTACTACTGCTCAGTCGGTGCGCAGAATGCCTTTGGTCGCTCGATTGTTGAAGAACACCTCGACGCTTGCCTCGATGCAGGTTTAAACGTTGAAGGGATCAACGCTGAAGTAGCAACCGGCCAGTGGGAATTCCAGATTTTCGCAAAAGGTGCTAAAGATGCCGGTGACCAGATCTGGGTAGCTCGGTACATCCTGGAACGTATCGGTGAGAAATACGGCGTTTCGATCAACTGGCACTGCAAGCCGCTGGGCGCAACCGACTGGAACGGCTCAGGTATGCACGCGAACTTTTCAAACTCAGTATTGCGTACGGCTGGAAACAAAGAAACCTACGATACAATCTGTCAGGCATTCTCGCCCGCTGAGGTTATCAAAGCGCATATCGCTGTGTATGGTGCTGATAACGAAATGCGCCTGACCGGTAAGCACGAGACTCAGTCTATCGACCAGTTCTCGTACGGTGTCTCTGACCGTGGTGCTTCGATCCGTATCCCAATTGCTACGGTAGAGCGCGGCTGGAAAGGCTGGCTGGAAGATCGTCGTCCAAACTCGGCGGCTGATCCATACAAAGTTGCTGCCTGCATCATCAAGACCGTAAAATCGGCAAATGTGCTGGAGACAGCCTAGTCATAGATTGACGTAGTGTAAACTACAGATAGACCAAAAGCCTGACCAGTACGTACTGGTCAGGCTTTTTTTATTACGTCGTTGTAATCTGGCCCAATGGCGTGTATGTTTGGTTAATTTTTAACTAAAAAACCACCCCAACCGTACCATGTCTAACTTCCGGTTTAAGGCGCTGGAAATTGCACAGAGTCGTCATGCAATACCGGTCGCGGCCCCTACCGAGCGCGTTGGCGATTTCTTCGGCAGCAATACATTCAACAACGAAGTCATGCGGACGCTGCTTTCTCCCGAAGCGTACCTGAAAGTGACGGAGGCTATTCAAACCAACGGAGCCATCGACCGCACCATTGCCGACGAAGTAGCAGGTGCCATGAAGTCGTGGGCAACGTCGAGAGGGGCCACGCACTACACCCACTGGTTTCAGCCGCTGACGGGCGAAACTGCGGAAAAACACGACGCTTTCTTCGACGTAACGGTAGATGGAAAAGCCATCGAGAAATTCAAAGGAAGTGCGCTGGTCCAGCAGGAGCCCGATGCGTCTTCGTTTCCGAGTGGTGGGCTACGTAATACGTTTGAAGCCAGGGGCTATACCGGCTGGGACCCTTCGTCGCCCGCCTTTTTGATGGACAATGGAGCCGATGGTAAAACGCTGTGTATTCCTTCCGTTTTTATTTCCTACACGGGCGAAGCGCTGGATTATAAAACGCCCTTACTCAAAGCCCTGAACGCGATCGACAAAGCAGCAACGGCCGTTTGTCAGTATTTCGACCGGAACATCTCGAAAGTGACGCCCACCCTCGGACCCGAGCAGGAGTACTTTGTAGTTGATCGGGCCTTATTCTACGCCCGCCCTGATCTGGTACTGGCGGGTCGGACGGTGTTTGGGCACTCACCCGCGCGGGGGCAGCAACTGGAAGATCACTATTTTGGCTCAATTCCGCCCCGGATCAACGCGTTCATGGTCGATTTTGAGTTTGAGTCGATGAAGTTGGGTATGCCCGTACGGACCAGGCATAACGAGGTAGCACCTGGTCAGTTTGAGGTAGCCCCTACGTTTGAAGAAGTGAATCTGGCCATCGACCACAACGCCCTGCTCATGGATCTGATGGATAAGATCGCCGAGAAACATAACCTCAAAGTGCTTTTCCACGAGAAACCGTTTGCGGGCATCAACGGCAGTGGGAAACACAACAACTGGTCGCTGGGAACGAATACGGGCGTCAATCTGCTGGCACCGACCTCGAAACCTAAAGAAATTCTGCGTTTTCTGACGTTCCTGGTCAATGTAATCAAAGCGGTTCATGATAATGCCGATTTGCTACGTGCCAGTATTGCCTCGGCCGGTAACGAACATCGGCTGGGAGCTAACGAAGCGCCACCCGCTATTATGTCGATCTTTCTGGGCGAAACCCTGACCAGGGCGCTTGAGGATCTGGAAACAAAGAATGAGATTTCGCTGAATAAAGGCGATAACGTTTATTACAAACTGGGGCTGAACCGCATTCCGAACCTGATGCGTGACAATACGGACCGTAACCGGACGTCACCGTTTGCGTTTACGGGCAACAAGTTTGAATTCCGGGCGGTGGGTAGCTCCGCCAATTCGGCTTCAACAATGACCGTACTCAACGCGATCGTAGCGGACCAGCTCAACCAATTCAAAACCGAGTTGGACAGCCGTTTGGCCAGGGGGGAAAAGAAAGAACTCGCCATTGTCGACATTCTCAAAGAATACTACGCCAATACGAAGCGAATCCTGTTCGAAGGAAACGGCTATTCCGACGAGTGGGTCGAAGAGGCTGCTCAGCGTGGTTTGTCGAACATTAAGTCGTCGCCGGAGGCCTTAGCGGTATTTGTGCAGCCCGAGTCGCTGGCACTTTTCGAACGTATCGGCGTCATGAACCATGCCGAAGTAGAATCGCGCTACGAGATCGAACTCGAAAAATACATCAAAAACGTGCAGATTGAATCGCGAGTCATGGGCGATCTGGCGATGAATCACGTTGTCTCGACGGCGCTGAAATACCAGAACAAATTAGCCGAAACCGCTCGCAATCTCGTCGAGCTGGGTATGACTGCCGAAGCTGAACCGATCAAGGATTTGCTGCGCGAAATCTCCAGCCGCGTTGTGGTCATTAAAAAGCAAACTGAGTCGATGATCGAAGCGCGAAAGAAAGCGAATAACGTAACAGATACGGTCGAACGCGCCAGACTCTATTCAACAGAGGTAAAAGATCATTTCGATACGATTCGGTACGAAGTAGATAAACTGGAGCAGATCGTTGATGACGAAGACTGGCCGTTGATCAAATACCGCGAACTGTTATTTATCAAGTAAATTCAATTGGCACCATCTGGCCTGATGGTGCCAATTTCTAATCGCTCATTTAGCAAAAGCCTGATACCTAAGTATTAACTGCTCAGGCTAAATCCATTAATTGTTGATGTTCGCTCCAGATGTTTTCCTGCGTGATCTGTGCCGGTTACCGCACCGGGGAGCGGCTACGTCCCAGGAACGCGAGGCTGCCCGGCTCCTGCAAACATACCTAGCTGATTTGGGCGCAACGGTTCATGCCGAAGCCTTTCAGACGCCAAAGACATACGTAACGGTTGTTTATTGGCTGCTCGGTGGCTTGCTGGTGGGACTTGCTCTGGTGCCCGTAACCGGCGTGGCCATTGGACTGGTCTGGTATTTCGCGTTCATGGCCTGGCGGTACTTCAACTGGCAATATTCGTTTGCGACCCGGTTTCCAATTCAGCACACGGCCTACAATGTTGTCGGGCGCTGGCCAGCGAGCAAAGCGGGAGAGAGGGGACGGAAAGTGATCCTGATGGCGCATTACGATACCGCGCCGGTCTCGCTGCTGTACGGACCGAAACGGCAGGCGTCATTCCAGACATCGCTGATTGTATCGCTTGGCCTGATGGCCATGGCAGCCATGGTCGCTACGTTCGAAGCGTTTGGGGCAGCGCTACCGTACACAACGTATTTACGTTACGCCCTGATGGCGTATTTCGTTGTGCAGGCCATAACTGGTACGGCTGGCTACTGGCTAAGCGGGTATACCAACGGGGCTAGTGACAATGCGACGGGCGTTGCGGCTGCGTTAGCCACCGCCGATCGACTGCGTCACCTGCCCGACCTCGACGTAGAAGTGGTGCTGACCAGCGCCGAAGAAGCGGGTATGATTGGCGCTTATTATTACGTCCAGGCGCACAAAAAAGAATGGAACCGTAGCCAAACGATGGCTATCAATTTCGATACGCTCGGCGCGGGCCAACTGACTATTGTAGAGCAAACAGGAACGGTAGAGGTGATAAAATACGACAACGAGCCAACCAGATTGGCCAAGTCGCTGGTAGGAACCGATGCTTTTTCAGGACGAGTGAAGGTTGGTCAGTGGCACACAGCTGATTTTGACAGTGTCTGGTTTGTTCGTTCCCGCGTACCGGTGCTGGCTTTATGTGCCTTAGACGCTGATGGTCGTATGCCGCGTATCCACCAGCCCGATGATACGTTGGCCCAGGTTGATATGCGGCCCGTAGAGGCAGCCGTTGATCTGGCGGAGGCCGTACTGAACAAATGGCTAATCGGGGAAAAGTCCGCGCAGTCTCCGACGGCGTAGGCTCATTATTCGTTCTTCCTAGCGGAATATCCATTACTTTTGCTGTATGGCAAATTACAGAAACGAGGGCTATGACCCGGAAGAAATAAACGCGCTCAAAGAAGAGTGTCAGCAGGAGGGTAAGTCGTTTATTTATGTCGAAGACGACGACCTGGACGTACTGGAGTCAGGCGAATGCGTTCATATTCAGTTTCCTGGGCATTATCAGGGTGAAGAAGTTATCTTCGATACGCTGGTCTATACCCTCCGGCTGCACCACAGCAGCCTTGTCTACGAAATGGCGGTTGAGCAGGTCCGCAAAACCTATCCGGAGTACGTTCCGCCCGAAGATCGGCAGCCCGGCTATAAAATTGCGCCCGAGATGGAAGAAGAGGCCGAAACCGCTTTGACCGAAATCATTGAAGAGATCGAAGAAACCGAAACGGTTAAGGTACAGGAACACGTTGAAGTGGATACGCAGTCGGACTATGGTATCGCGCTGGATGTGTGCCTGCACGTCGAAGAGATCAACGACGAGGTTATCGAAAATTTCATCCGGAGCTTCAACGCCAACGCTTTATCGCTAGACAATACGCTGTATTCGTTCACCAGCGAAAGCGAAGAATAAAACCTGTCATTCGTAGTCATGGATGGTCATTAAGTGTCAATCCTTCTACTACTGGCAATTGATGGCTACGGATGACTATCCACGACTACGAATGACTCTATTTTCGGGCACCGCCACCTACGTTGCCACCCGTGAGTTGAGCCTGGCCGTTAACGCGGCCATTCAACTTCAAAAGCCCTTACTCATCAAGGGTGAGCCAGGCACGGGTAAGACTCTTTTAGCGTATGAGATTGCGCAGGCACTCGGTAAACCGTTGTTTACCTGGCACGTTAAATCGACTACCTCGGCGCATCAGGGTTTGTATGAGTACGATGCCGTTTCCCGATTGCGGGATTCGCAGTTGGGCGATGGCAGCGGACGGGTTAGCGATCTGGCCAACTACATCCGGAAAGGTAAGCTCTGGGAGGCTTTTGAGTCGGAAGAGCAGGCCGTTTTGTTGATTGATGAGATCGACAAGGCCGATATTGAGTTTCCTAATGACTTACTGCAGGAACTCGATCGGATGGAGTTCTACTGCTACGAACTGCAACAGACCATTTCGGCGAAGCACCGCCCTATAGTCATCATCACCTCAAATAACGAAAAGGAGCTGCCCGACGCGTTTCTGCGTCGGTGCTTTTTCCATTTCATCCGCTTCCCCGATCGGGAGACGATGCAACAGATTGTAACGGTTCACTTCCCCAATCTGCCGCAGGAGCTGATGGCGAAAGCGATGTCAGTCTTCTACAGCATTCGCGACGTAAAGGCCCTGAAAAAGAAGCCGTCGACGAGCGAACTTATCGACTGGATACGTCTGCTGCTGGCGGCCGGAGTAACCCACGACGATTTAAATGACCTCGACGCGCTCAATGAACTTCCGCCGTACCTCGGATCATTACTCAAAAACGAACAGGATACCGATCTGATGACCGCGTTACGTCGAAAAGGCGGTCGACCGTACTAAGAAATTAATTATGAGCAAGAAAACGTACCGTTAAACATTGCTCATAATTAATCTTTCCTTCACTCCAGGCTCGATAGCTTCAACCGTGTACCGGCGACTTCAGTAGGGGGCTCGTGTTTGCTTAACAGCATGGTCAAGGTTGTTCGCTCGTACACCGCCAGGTTGGCGTCACGCACTTTCAACATAATTGGCCGAATGGTGCAGGTGTCCTCATCGGCGCAATCGTCGCACTTGACGTAAAAGTTTTTGGATACGCAGGGTGTCGGGGCGATAGGGCCGTCGATGATGCGTACGACCTGGGCCAGATTGATGCGGTCGGGTTCAACGCGCAATTGATAACCTCCTCCTTTCCCTTTCTGACTTTGCAGCAGCCCGTGGTTACGAAGGTCTAATAAGATTGTCTCCAAAAATTTTTGCGGAATACCTTCCTGGGCCGCGATCTGAGCTATTAACACCGCCCCTTTTCCGTACGCTTCCGTCAGCACCTTAAGTGCTTTTATGGCGTATTTGGCTTTTTTTGAGATCATGTTGCAAGTTGGTTAGTGCTTATTTCCGATAGGCTTAACGTATTAATCTATTAAATCAATCAAGTATATGCACTTATTTTGAAACTACAAATTTTATGTGTTGCTTTACCCGCTCTAGCCGACGGTTATAAGACTAATTGAGCGTATGGCACTTGAAACAATTTGTTACAAAGCTGAGGAATAGGAGCTGTAACAGCTAGGAGGGCAAATCACCTAAAACCAGATAGACTATTATGTAAATGCTTGACAATCAAATTTTTGAAATTTTCATTGCGTCGTATTTATTCGATGACCACCTTTGCGACATCGGCCATTAGCCACTGTCAGGTAGAGTGCCAGGAGTCAGTTTTGCGCTGGCTTATTTATTTCCTTAATAAATCTATTTATTATATAGATTATGAGTGTTATAGATAAAAGTTGGTTAGTGTATGCAATACCCTTGTTCCTATTGGTTATGGGCATTGAGTATGCCGTATCGCGATGGACGAAGAAACGCTACTTCCGTTTCAACGATTCGGTGGCAAATTTGAGCGTTGGTATTGCGGAGCGTTTAGTAGACATCTTCACTGTCGGTGCCTTTTATGGATTTTATGACTACCTGAATTCGCACTACGCGCTGCTAACCATTCAGCCTTCCATCTGGACCTGGCTA
This sequence comes from Spirosoma knui, assembly GCF_054780635.1. Lineage (NCBI taxonomy): Bacteria > Pseudomonadati > Bacteroidota > Cytophagia > Cytophagales > Cytophagaceae > Spirosoma > Spirosoma knui. The sequence goes on from NZ_BAAGVY010000002.1 coordinate 425,912, forward strand.
TTTCTGTTCATAGCTACTGATTTTGTCTGGTACTGGTATCATCGGTTAGCGCACGAAGTCAATCTGTTTTGGGCAGCTCACGTCGTGCATCACCAGAGCGAGGAGTTTAACTACACTGTTTCGGCAAGAATAACAGTTTTTCAAGCCATCATTCGAACGGGTTTCTGGTCGATATTGCCCATTATTGGCTTTCCGGCCGGCATGATTACGACGCTATTGCTGGTGCATGGCCTGTATCCGTTTTTCATTCACACCCGTACGATTGGCCGCTTAGGCTGGCTGGAATATATTCTGGTGACGCCTTCGCATCATCGGGTGCATCACGCCAGTAATCCGCAGTATTTAGATAAGAACTACGGCGATGTCTTAATCATCTGGGACAAGCTCTTTGGTACGTTTGTGGCCGAAACCGAAGAGCCCGTTTACGGATTGACAAAACCATTAAAGAGTTACAGCTTTCTCTGGCAACATTTTCACTTCTTTCTTGAACTGGCCCAGGCCGTTCGGCGAACGCCGGGCTTACGAGCTAAACTACAGGTCTTGTTTGGCCGTCCTGACCGGGTGGACGAACAGATTCGAGATGAGTTGGCGGCTCAATTCCTGCCCGATAGCATTCTGCCCGAAGTGCCTTACCCAACCAGGCGTCCTCGTTTTCGGGGGTACGTAATTGGACAAATCGCAGTTGTACTGCTTTTGCTGTTTGGCTTGATCTTACTCGAAGGGTCGCTACCGATCGTGTGGCAGGTCCTGATCGCTGGCTCTATTTTGCTTACCCTTATTAATTGCGGGGCCTTACTCGAACAGCGCCGTTGGGTGCTGCACGTAGAGCTAACCCGACTCATTATGCTCTGGATGCTTCTGTATGCAGTTACTGCCAGCCCCATGCTCATCGTGCTGGCGTATATCGGCGGGTTATCCTGGTGGGCGTACCAGACGCTCATCCGGCGCTACTACTTCGGTTTTTTATACGGCTTTTCTAATCAACAATGACCATGCTACGTCAACCGATCAGTTCATGGGCTGGCACCTGCCAGACCCTGGCCTACCAGCCGACCATCTATCAGATCATTGGTTTTGATCGACTCAACTTTGTTGATGATATCGCCAATGCGGTGCCCCAGGATGAATGTTGTCGGATCATGAGCTTGTCGTTCGAGGCCGATGGCGTTCGGGTAGAAGGTCGCCTAATGGTTCAGGTTGGTAACGCGCACTATCGTCTGCTCATTGATCGGCAACTGCGCGCGATACGGGGCTTGGTCAGTGTTCAACAAACAGCTTGAGCTATGAACAGATTGAGGTTAAACAAAGGAGTACGTAACAGTTACGCGAAGGCGTTTTTCTGGATGTGTGGCCTGTCCTGTCTAGTACTGTTGTCTTTTCGAACCGATGATCCGGCCTACCGCGAACAGCTTGATGGATGGCACCGGCAACGGATTGAGGCATTGAAGAGCGAGAACGGCTGGCTGAACCTGGCGGGCTTGTACTGGCTGAAAGAAGGCTCCAACGATGCTGGAACGGATTTGGGGAATGACCTGACCTTCCCGATGGGTGTGGCACCGAGCAACCTGGGCGTCTTTCATCTGGTCAACGGTGTGGTGCAATTCGATGCGGCACCGGGCGTAGTCGTTGAAGCTGATGGACAGCCGTTACTGGAAACCAAAACCATCTTCGCACCCGGTTTGAAGAAGCCCGTTACGCTGGCCCACGGTTCGTTACGTTGGTTCGTGATCAAACGGGGTGATCGATATGCGGTGCGGTTACGTGACCTCGATAGCCCATTGTTAAAAGAGTTTACCGGTATCGACCGCTTTCCAGCCGATGAAAGCTGGCGCGTAAAAGCCCGGCTCGAACGACCAACTCAGCCCCGAACGATACCCATTCTTGACGTAACAGGACAAATTTCACAGCAGCCGCTGGTAGGTACGCTGGTGTTTGAACGGACTGGGCAAACGTATCGGCTCGATGCGGTCGGAGAGGGGAGTACGAAACTGTTTATCCTGTTCGGTGATCAGACCAATGCGGCACAGACGTATGGCTCCGGCCGGTTTCTGTATGCGGATATGCCCGGCACCGACGGCCTGACTACCCTGGATTTTAACCAGGCGATTAACCCACCCTGCGCGTTTACACCCTTCGCAACTTGCCCGATTCCGCCTAAGCAGAACCGGCTGGCCATAGCGATCCAGGCTGGCGAAAAACGCTATAGTGATCATTAAAAAAAAGATAAAAAACGGTAACACCGCATGTCAGTCTATCCGATGCGCGCTGACCGTTTACAACACCACGTTACTTTTTTCATTGAATGCCTGTCAATACAGGCTGTTTAATTGTATTTAATAATGGTAGAAATGATTGCCGACACCTCCGCTAAGCTTACCCGTGTACTTTCTAACGAAGAGCTTGCCTTCTTCTCTAAAAACGGATACCTCCATATCAAGAATTTCGTTGATCGGGAAACCGTCAATACGTTCCTACGCGAGATACAGCGAATTGAATCACGCTGGCTGGCCGAAAACGTTGATAAAGTCAATGGCGTCCCCCTAAAATTCGGGCACGACGAAACCGGGCGACATATCATTCAGCGGTTTGCGTTTACATCGCTGTATAGTCCGGTGCTGCGGGAGTTTTTGCAGGATGAGCGGTTGCAAAGTTTAACCCAACTGCTGGCTCCGTATCAGGGCCGAATTAGTCCGGAGGAAAAAGACGGGCTGGTCGTCAATCATTACGTCCGTACACCCGATTCAAACTTTTCGCGGATGGGTTGGCATACCGATAGCCCACGCGATCTGTTCCTGGGGCAGCGCATCCTACCGATGCTGAACGTAGGCCTTCACCTGGACGATTGCCCACAACGTAACGGAGGATTACGGGTGCTGCCCGGCACTCACCGGCAAAATACCCTGCTAACGCTTTTCCGAAAACGGCAATTCATTGACCATCGACCCGACCGGCGCGAGGTTGGATTCGATATTGAAGCGGGTGATCTGACCATTCACAACGGCAGTCTGTGGCACCGCGTTGAACAGTCGCCTTACCTGGGAGCCGCCAGTCGTCGGCGGGTGATGTATATCCCCATCATCACGGGAGACTATCAGCCTAAGCACGCGGGCAGTAAAACCCCATTCTATCATCGGTTTGCCAAACGTTTTCAGGATTAGTCGAGCCCTTGCTTACGTTGTTTGCCGAAATACCACCGGTTGGAAAACGAATTTGTAAACCCTTACTTCAAATGCAAAGCGGACCGAAAGCCGCCTATTTTCAGGATCAACCGTTTCCGGATCAGTTAAACGTTATCTGGCAACGCGGGACATTACTCGAAACCCGACGTATTCCGGGTTTCTGGTTGCATCTGTACGCACTTGATACATTTTTTGTAGAAATGTGGGTATGCCAGCGACGTTATGACGTTTCGTTAGTACGTGTGCTGGCTTGCACCGACGAGTTAGAACCCTACTTAGACCGACTTTCGGTCGATAAACTAATTCTGTAATATGCCCCGTATCGATCCGTTGCCCGAAACTGCGGCTTCTGAAAACTTAAAGGCGGCCTGGGCGCAGCATATTGCTGACTACCCCGGTTCGCGGATTACGAATATGAAAGCGACGCTCAGCCACTCGCCGTTGGCGTTTGAGGTGTACATGCAATGGTATCCGCTTTATCACGAAGTTATCGGGATAGTCGGCGATCGGTCGGCCTATCTGTTTGCTCATGCTATATCGGAAGCCAGCAACTGTCCGCTTTGCACGACCTTTTTTCGTAAGATTATTATCGAGCATGGCGAACGGCCCGAGGACTTGACCCTTACCGACGATGAACAGCACCTGCTCGACTTTGGCGCTGCCATTGCGCAGAATCGGGGCGTCGTGTCCGACGAATTGTACGAACCCATCAAACAGCGCTTTACCGGGGCCGAGATCGTTGTGCTGATCGCGTTTGCCGGACAGATGATTGCGACCAACCTGTTTAACAACGTGCTGGACGTAAAGATTGACGAATATTTATATCCGTACCTCTCCTTAACGCAAGCGACGACCCATGCCTGAACTAGCCGGAAAAGTAGCCTTTATAACTGGAGCGGCTCACGGACAAGGTCGGGCAGTTGCCCTAGCGTTGGCTGCAGAGGGCGCTAACCTTGTCGCGTTTGATGTGGCTAAGAACCTAAGCTATCCGGCTTACACCTTTGGGTCAACCGATGAACTCGATTCGTTAAAGCGCGACGTAGAACAATGTGGCGTTGGTTGCCTGACGGTAGCGGGTGACGTGCGTTCGGATGCCGATATCAGCAGAGCCGTTGAGCAGGCCTTAGCTACATTTGGCCGGATTGATATTCTGTTCAACAACGCCGGTATCTGCGCCTACGGCCTGGCCCACGAGCTATCCGAGGATGAGTGGGACTCCATGCTCGATATTAACCTGAAAGGAGCCTGGCTAGTGGCTCGGCGCGTGATTCCGGTTATGATCCAGCAGAAATCCGGCGTCATTATCAACAATTCGAGTATTGCCGGTTTGCGCGGTATGAATCGGTTAAGCCATTACGCAGCTTCCAAATGGGGACTGGTCGGCCTTACGAAGTCGTGGGCCATCGAACTGGCTCCGCATGGCATTCGAGTCAACTCGATTCACCCAACGGGTGTCAACACACCTATGAACGATGGACTGGCCGCGCTGGAAGGCACAACAACCCAGGAAATTGCCGAGCGGTCAGCAGGAAACCTGTTGCCGGTTCCCTGGGTCGAACCGGAGGACGTATCGGGTATGGTGTTGTACCTGGTTTCGGATCGCGCCCGCTATATCACAGGCTCGCAATTCGTCCTCGACGCGGGGCTTTTGACTCGATAGGTTAATAAAAGGCTGACGCCTAGTCCTTCGACTCCCCTCAGCATGACAGCTTACAGAGTTGTGTTTAGTCAAACGGTTATAGGGAGAATATCATCCTAAGCGGAGTCGAAGGACTAGGCGTCAGCAACTACCACAGGCTGGCAGTCACTGTCCATGGCCTGTGTCCTCACAGGCCATCCGACGGGAGGATTTGGAATTGCTAGCGCATAAGTGGTCTGTGATAACATAGACCGCGGAGTAGCCATTACGAGTAAAGCGTTCAGCGCTAACGAAACGGTGCAGTCGTTGTTATCCCGATAAGAAGCTCTTTACTTTGGGTTCGTTTCTCATTCGTCGTTGCTCATGTTTCTCGACTTCTTTCTGCTTTTACGGCAACATGCCTTGCCCGTTACGTTGCCGGAGTATCTGACGTTGTTGTCGGCCCTGCGGAGCGATGTGGGCGGCACGAGTGTCGAGGATTTTTATTACCTGAGCAAGACGGCTCTTGTTAAGCACGAGCAGCACCTCGATCTGTTCGACCGGCTATTTGGTGAATACGTATCCGGTAAGCAGTCCACTCCTCCGGAACGTTTACCTAACGTACCGCCCGACTGGCTGCGGGATGCCCTCGACAGTCAGTTAATGGAAGAAGAACGGGCGGCTTTCGAACAAACGGGCGGCTTAGACACGCTTTGGCAGCAACTGCGTGACTTACTCGATCAGCAAGACGATCGTCACGAAGGAGGCAACCGGTGGATTGGTACAGAAGGTACGTCGCCGTTTGGTACCAATGGCAAACAAGGCTCTCCCGAAGGCTTTACTATGAATCCGGATGAAAACGGAAGATCGCGCGGGAATCGTTCTGCTGCGAAGATCTGGGAACAACGCGCGTACAAAAACCTCGATGACAACATTGAGTTGAATACCCGCAATCTCAAAATGGCGTTACGTCGGCTCCGTATATTAACCCGTGAAGGGACCGAAGACGAGCTGGATATTGATCGAACCATCGACAGCACAAGCCGAAACGCCGGCTATCTGGACATAAAAATGCAACCCTCGCGCCAGAATCGGGTGAAAGTGCTGATGCTGTTTGATGTGGGCGGATCAATGGACGAATACATTGAACTCTGTTCGCATTTGTTCTCGGCGGCTCGCTACCAGTTTAAGCACCTTGAGTTCATGTATTTTCATAACTGCGTTTATGAGACGTTATGGAAAGACAACTCACGCAGAAGAGAACGTGTACCAACCTGGGAGGTGCTACACAAGTACAATAAAGAGTACAAAGTGATTTTTGTGGGCGATGCCGCAATGGCGTCTTACGAGATTACGATGGCTAAGGGCAGCGTTGAGCACTATAATGAAGAAGCAGGAATTGTCTGGCTCGATCGCTTCAAAGCGCAGTATCCGCACATCGTCTGGCTTAATCCGAACATAGCCGCGTATTGGGAATATACGCACAGCACCCAGCTCATTCGTGAATGGTCGGGTAATCGCATGTTCCCCTTAACGCTCAATGGCCTGGAGCAGGCGATGAAATGCCTGAAGAATCCGAAAATCACCTTTATTCCTTGACAGATTCTGTTGATCTGGCTTGCGGGCTTATTTTTGCGGGCACAAGCATCTCTCGAATCAACAGAACCTGACCATGCAGCAACCGGATTCTTTGAACCAGGTGGCGGAGTTTCACCGTACCTTTCACGCACCAATCTTAGAGACACCTCAGATCCCATCACCGGCCAGAGCTCAACTGCGGGTGTCGCTATTGGCGGAAGAACTCGACGAATTTCGCGAAGCCATTGCTGAGGGCGATATTGTAGCCGCTGCGGATGCCCTTTGCGATTTACAATACGTATTGTCGGGGGCCGTTCTGGAGTTTGGCCTGGGGGATAAATTCAAAGCGTTGTTCGATGAGGTTCAGCGTTCAAACATGAGCAAAGCCTGTTTGACGGTCGAAGAAGCGGAAGCTACGGTTGCCCAGTATCAGGCCAAGGGCGTCGACTGTCATTACGTTGAGTCAGACGGCAAATTCCTGGTCTATCGCGACGCCGATCACAAAACCCTGAAAAGCGTAAACTATTCACCTGCCGATCTAAAGATGATTGTAGAAGGTCATTGATTGTCGTTGACCATTAAGTCATTGAGAGTTATTTCGTCAACCGAATGAATAACTCTCAATGACTTAATAACCAATAACCGCTAATGATCACTGACTAACGTGAATTGTGGATTCTCCTCTGACCTCAAATGAACGACTTTTGTCATCCCGACCAAAGGAGGGATCTTCGGGAGCCGGAGGAAATAGCAGCCTCGTCCGAAGATCCCTCCTTTGGTCGGGATGATAAAAGCCTCTATTTATCTATTTGACGTACAGATATTTAGTATACTCAACATTCCTAATTCGCGTTAACTACTAATGACCATGAACAACTATCAATACACTGTTGTTGACCGGTTTCTGCGTTACGCTCAGATCGATACGCAGTCGGACCCGCAATCAACGACGAATCCGAGCACCGAAAAGCAGAAAGACCTGAGCCGCGTTCTGGTGCAGGAGCTGCTGGACATGGGCGTCACCGATGCTGAACTTGATGAGTGGGGCTACGTCTATGCCACCATTCCGGCCAGTACCGATAAGGCCAACGTACCGGTGATTTGTTTCTGCTCACACGTCGATACTTCGCCCGACGTAACGGGGGCGGGTGTAAAACCCATTATTCACCGCAACTGGAATGGTTCCGGCATTACGTTACCTGATGACTCGGCCCAGGTAATCCGAATAGCTGACCATCCCGATTTAGAGCAGCAGATCGGTAACGACATCATTACGGCCAGTGGCACTACGTTGCTCGGGGCTGATAATAAGGCGGGAGTAGCCGAAATCATGGATGCTGCACATTATTTAATCTCGCATCCAGAAATAAAGCACGGTCGTATTCGCTTGCTGTTTACGCCCGACGAAGAAGTGGGTCGGGGTACGGAAAAGGTGAATATTCAAAAGTTGGGAGCCGACTTTGGCTATACCATCGATGGCGAAGCGTTGGGTACGCTTGAGGATGAAACGTTCTCTGCCGACGCAGTAACCATTACTATCCAGGGCGTAAGCACGCACCCCGGCTTTGCAAAGGGCAAGCTCGAGAATGCTCTGAAAATTGCCGCCGACCTGTTAGCATCTTTGCCGAAGGATACGCTTTCACCTGAAACAACCGAAGCAAAAGAAGGCTTTGTGCATCCAACCCGATTTGAGGGTAACCAGGATACGGCAGTTGTGGAATTTATCATCCGTGATTTTAGCGTAGCAGGATTGCATGAAAAGGAAGAGTATCTGAAAGGCAAGCTCGACCAGGTACTAGTCCACTACGCTGGCTCGTCGGCGCAGTTTGTGGTGAAGGAGCAGTACCGCAACATGAAAGAAGTGCTTGACCAGCACCCGGCCGTGGTCGAAAACGCTCTGGAGGCCATTCGACGCACGGGTTTATCGGCCGAACGACGTAGCATTCGGGGTGGTACGGACGGATCGCGGCTGTCGTTCATGGGACTGCCGTGCCCAAATATCTTCGCGGGTGAACATGCGTTCCATTCCCGGTTAGAATGGGTGTCGGTACAGGATATGCAGAAGGCAGTTGACGTCATTGTCAATCTGGCGCAGGTTTGGGAAGAAAAAGCGTAAGATGGAAACCGACTTTAAATCACTATCCCAATCGTTCGTGACACTGTACGCACGGGATTTAAATCGTCTCATGCAGCAGATAGAGGCTTATGAAGACGAGCGTATGCTATGGGAGGTTGCGCCGGGTATCAATAATTCGGCGGGTAACCTCTGTCTGCACCTGATCGGAAACCTGAACACGTACATCGGTGATAACCTGGGTAACATACGCTACATACGGGACCGGCCCGCCGAGTTTTCCGACAAGCACATCCTTAAAGTGACGCTTCTGAGCAGTCTGCAAGACACAAAAACACGAATCACAACAAGTCTAGAGAAACTTACTGACGACCAGCTGGGAAATCCATTTCCAGATGAGGTGCTAGGCTACCCTATGACCATTCACTACTTCCTGGTACACCTGGCGGGCCATCTGAACTATCACCTCGGCCAGATTGATTACCACCGGCGTTTGCTGACGCAAGGACGAACGATAGATTATAAAAACTGAGGAGGTAAGGTAGCCAGACTGTAGCGTAAGCAATGGACAGGTGTTAGCATATTTGGCTGACAAGCTAATTTAGGACTCGTCATAGTGAATCGACATTGCACTAATCTGGCTATTCGCCTGGTCTTTGCCACTAAGACCGATACCTACACGGGGTGCCCGGTCCCAGCGGGGCAGAAACGATCCATCTAACGCAGCATCGGTTATCCGAGTATACTTGCCTTCTTTATTGCGCCAGCCAAACTCATAAAACTGACCCCGTTGACTCCGAATTTCCAGCGTAATCGAAGAGGTACCTTCCGGTAACGGCTGTGTCTTTAATACGTTACGTGTTCCCGCCTTAATCTGCCAGAGTTCAAGCGATCCCTGCCGAATACCGAGTCCTAATTGGTTCTGGGCATCACCGTATAAGCACACGCTTTGGAGTAAGTCGGCCTGGGGAACGATGTCGGCCGACAGGGTATAGGTTCCTTTTTTAATGACAAGGCCCAGAAAAGTGCCAGCCTGGCCTGTGCCCTTGTTGACCAGTTGCAACTGACCCTGCTTGATGCTATAGGTTGGCTTGGGAAGACTCACATCCCACACCCAGGGAACATCGTTCCTAGCCTGGCTAAAGTTAACTGATAGGTCTGATTGACGCTTCTGCATCGTCTGCAGCGGTGACGCTGCCTGGGTAGGCGTTGAGTGCCCATACTGAAACGTGGGCCATTGACTTTTGTCATCCCAGATCAACTCACTCAGCACGCCCTGACGGCCGGTAAAGGTAAAATCGACGCCATCGTAGGCGTGGTGTAGGTAAAAGTAGCGCTGATCGGGCGTTACTACAACAGTTCCGTGTCCGGGGCATTTCCAGGCGTCGTCACTGATTAATAACGGGTTGTTAATGTATTTCTCCCAAGGTCCACGTAGTGTCTGGGCGCGGGCTACACCAACCTGATAGTTACATTGCGCTCCGCAACAGGCGTTGCCCGAATAGAGCATGTAGTAGTAGCTACCCCGTTTAAAAATCGCCTGGCCTTCAGCTCCTCCTTTTTCCCAGTTGTCTGCCTCCGCCTTGATGAGGGTAAACGCCTGACCCGTAACCTTGAGTCCGTCGGCCGACAGTTCCGCACCCAGAAGTTCAATGGACCTGCCTTTATCTAAACCATAGGCTTTCCAGGTAATGAAAAGTTTACCGGCCTCGTCGATAATAAACGGATCAATCGCTTCGCTCGTCCATTCCAGTAACAGGCCGTGATCAGTAAATCCTTTCGTCAGGTCGCGGCTCGTCGCAACGCCGATAAATGAACGCTGGTCACTTTTCCGCCGAGCCGTGTAATACACGGAATACGTGCCATTCCGGTAGAACAGCTCTGGAGCCCAGTAGCTGCCCATTGTCCACTGGGGAAGCTCATTAAACACGGGGCCAACGTAGCTCCAATTCACAAGATCTTTTGAGGTGTAAATAGGGTAGGCTGGTGCCCACTCCGAGGAGGTTCCAACGGCGAAATACGTGTCGCCAACCCGAATGACGGAAGGATCGGCAAAGTCGCCCGCAATGACTGGATTTGTGTAGGTAGACTTAAGGCTAGACGACTGAGCTGGTTGGGCTAAGGCTTGTGCGAGTATGGTCAGGAGACTGACAATGGTAAGAAGAAGGATTCTCATTTGGGATTATCTGAGGCTGAAAGGGAAGCTGATGGTAGATTTAGCAAAAGCTAATTATCGAGACGAAGATAAGTAGCTGGATTGACCGTTTCGCATAAACTGAGCATTCCGCTACGGCATCATAATTGATTACTGCGTTTAATCGTATCCGTTACGTATAAGGATACGGTCGGGCAGGTAATAGGGAGTATCGGTAGAGGTAACATCCGCCCATTGCAGGCGACCTTCGCAGTCCGTTATAGCTAGAATCTAAGTAGACTGGGGCCAGTAACCTAGTTAGCTGAACAATCTAGTAAGTGACTGGGTTGATACGTCTAACCAATCTTAACGTATATGGAAAGCCAAGTCGAACTCGATGTACCAGCTGATGCGAGTGCACCGTCGCCTTATGACGTAACAACCGACGTTCATGGTCTGAAAACCTTGTTTGTCAACGTCTTCTTTATTGGCCAGCCGGGTGCTGGTAATCCATGGGTGCTGGTAGACGCTGGTTTGCCGGGCTATACCGGTCAGATCAAGAAAAAAGCCGAACAGTTATTCGGGCCTAATGCGAAGCCTGATGCCATTGTGCTCACGCATGGACATTTCGACCACACGGGCTCGCTGAAATCTTTACTGAAAGAATGGGACGTACCGGTGTATGCGCATCCATTGGAAATGCCGTACCTGACGGGTAAGTCAAGCTACCCACCGCCAGATCCGGCCATTGGTGGTGGAATGATGTCGTATACCTCCTTCATCTTCCCGATTGGCCCCGATGATTACGGAGATAAAGTTAAACCTTTACCCGAAAACGGGACAATTCCAGAGTTGCCAGATTGGCGCGTGATTCACACACCAGGTCACGCACCGGGGCACATTTCGCTATTTCGAGATAAGGACCGCACGCTGATTGTCGGCGATGCCTTTGTTACGACAAATCAGAATGCGGCTTCGGCGGTGGCGACGCAACGCGAAGAGTTTCACGGCCCACCTGCTTACTTTACCTGCGACTGGCAGGCCGCGAAACAGTCGGTGCAGAAATTGGCTGCGCTGAATCCACGCGCTGCCGGAACAGGTCATGGTGTGTCCGTTCGGGGCCTCGATTTAGAGTTGGGTCTGAATCGGCTGGTACATAGCTTTGAAGAGATGTCGATCCCCTCGGAGGGGCGGTACGTAAAACAACCCGCGGTGACCGACGAGAATGGTATCGTCGATATGCCGTCGCCAATCTCGTACAACGTAGCGAGGGCACTCGGCTGGGGATTTGTTGCTGGGTTATTGCTCTATACGTTCTGGCCGGGCGGTAGCCAGGACGACGAAGACGACGATTAGAAAAAAGTAAAATAGGCATAAACCAGAAGCAGTTCAACTACGTAGTTGAACTGCTTCTGGTTTATGTAATAACTGGTAAACTATAATTTAAGTAAATAGAACAGAACAAACACCGGCTTGTCATTACTTTTGTAGGATTAAGTTGATGTGAATATGGCTCAGAAAAAGCCTAAGTTTTACGTTGTCTGGCGTGGTCGGGAGACTGGCGTGTTTGATACGTGGGAAGCGTGTCAGAAACAAACCGCGGGCTTCGATGGAGCTCTGTTTAAATCATTTGATACCAAAGCCGCTGCGCTTAAAGCCTATAAAGAGAAGCCCCATGTACACATCGGCCAGGTGAAGGCGGGTGGCTCAACAAGCCAGAAAATTCCGGGTTTGGTAGGCAACCCGATCGAAGATAGCCTGGTGGTAGATGCCGCCTGGAATACCGCTACGGGGGATATGGAATATCAGGGCATTTATTTAGCCACGAAGCAGAAAGTCTTTCTGAAAGGCCCTTATTCCGATGGGACCAATAACATCGGCGAGTTTCTGGCGATTGTGCATGCCCTCGCTTTGCTTCACCAGAAAGGCAGTAACATCCCGGTTTACTCCGATTCCAGAACGGCCATTGGCTGGGTAAAGAAAAAGAAAGCCAACACGAAGCTGGAAGAAACGCCACGTAACGCCGAACTGTTTGAACTGCTCGATCGGGCTGAAACCTGGCTGCAAACCCATCGGTACGCCAATCCGGTGCTGAAGTGGGAAACAACCGTTTGGGGAGAAAATCCGGCTGATTTCGGTCGCAAATAATCTGATTGTGTTTCGCTTCAAGCAATTTACCATTCAGCAAGATCGCACGGCCATGAAGGTGTGCACCGATGCCTGTGTACTGGGTGCCTACGCGAACGTAACCGGAACCCGTGTTCTGGACATTGGTGCGGGAACTGGCTTGCTGGCGCTGATGGCGGCACAGCGAAACACGACGGCAGTCGTTGATGCCGTTGAGGTCGATGAGTCAGCCTACGGACAGGCTGTCGAGAACGTAACGAATAGCCCGTTTGCAGATCGGATACACGTAACGCACAGCCGAATACAGGATTTCGCCCTTTCCGATATGTATGAGCGTTACGATTGCATCCTGACCAATCCACCGTTCTACACCAACCACCTCCGCTCTCCTGATGCCGCCGTTAATCGGGCCTTACATACCGACGAATTGCCGTTTTCAGACTTGCTCGAAGCGGTTGTTCAACTGCTACGAACCGATGGGCAATGGTGGGTTTTGCTGCCGCCATACGAGACCGGAAAGCTGACGGAGCTAGCCCAGGCTCATGGGTTAAGCCCTCACCTGCAGTTGTCGTTACGTCACCAAGCAACAAAGCCTGTTTTTCGGGTGATTACGGGCTTCTCATTGGCGCAGCAACAGGTAACGCAAGACGCACTGACTATTTACGAACCGGACGGGCGAACCTACACGGCCGACTTTCGTGAACTCCTGCGCGATTTTTACCTGATTTTTTAAATCTCTTTCCGACCTTTACCAGTGAATTGATGCGCTGTAATTTGCGTTTATAGAGTAAATCAGTCGCCAATACCCGTTTTTGGCGCATCGTTCGAAAATCAGTACATGACCCAATCGCTTCAACTTACCGTTCTCATTCCGCTCTACAACGAAGAGGAATCGTTGCCAGAATTACACGACTGGATCGTGCGGGTAGTAACGGAGCAGAATTATACGTACGAAATTTTATTTGTCGACGACGGGAGTACCGACGATTCATGGGCCGTTGTCGAGCGGCTGGCGAGCGTCAATGCGAACGTGCGCGGCATTCGCTTTAACCGCAATTACGGGAAGACAGCCGCCCTGCAAACCGGCTTTCAGGCCGTTCGTGGGCAGGTCGTTATTACGATGGATGCCGATTTACAGGACAGTCCCGACGAAATTCCGGAGCTGTACCGAATGATTACTGCCGATAAATACGATCTGGTGTCGGGCTGGAAGCAAAAACGCTACGACCCGCTGACTAAGACCTTACCTACCAAACTGTTCAATGCGGTTTCGCGCTGGATTTCGGGGGTGCAGCTCCATGATTTTAACTGCGGCCTGAAAGCCTATAAGCAGAACGTGGTGAAGTCGATAGCACCCACGCTGTACGGCGATATGCACCGAAATCTGCCCATCGTAGCCAAATGGAACGGGTTTAGCCGCATCGGCGAGAAGGTTGTTCAGCACCGCGCTCGTAAGTACGGAACCACCAAGTTTGGTCTCGAACGCTTTGTGAACGGCTTTCTGGACGTACTGGTCATTGCCTTCGTGCATCGTTTTAGTAAGCGACCCATGCACTTTTTCGGTACGTTTGGTACCTTATCGTTCTTTATCGGAACCGTACTCGCGCTCTGGCTTATTGTCGACAAACTGATCAATATTGCGCAGGGCGTGAAGTTTCGAAATGCGACCGACAATCCGCTGTTTTATTTTGGCCTGGTCGCCATTATCCTTGGCGTTCAACTATTTCTGGCTGGGTTTCTGGGCGAGATGCTGGTCCGGCAAAGCCTGAACCGGTCCGGAGAGTATCAGGTTGCCGAACGGGTTGGCTTTCTGGAGACAATGCCGGTCTAGTTAACAGGTGATGCCGCCTGGAAAAGAATGGCCCGTTTAAACGAAAAAACGCGGCTTATCCGTTTCCCTTCGTACTTTTGTGCGCATTCAGGGCATTCCGCCCGCTTTATGTCAGGCCATAGTGGCCATTCAGGACGTAAAGCGGGCGGAATGTTTGTTTTTGCTCTCCAACAAACACAGATTATTCCAGTTTTTTCTTAAAATCGTATGCAAGCATTTTTTGAGCCGACACAACTCGACCCGATGGCAAAAACTCCTTCAAAAGCACATCCCTGGCATGGTATTTCGCCCGGTGAAAACGCTCCGGACATCATTACGGCCTTTATTGAAATCGTACCGACGGATACGGTTAAATATGAAATTGATAAAGAATCGGGCTATCTCAAGATCGACCGCCCTCAGCAGTATTCCAACATTATCCCGGCGCTGTACGGCTTTGTACCCCGCACCTTCTGTGGCGACCGCATTGCTCGTTTAGCGTCCGAGCGGTCGGGTCGTCTGGTTGAGATGGGCGATGGTGACCCACTGGATATTTGCGTTTTGACCGAGCGCGAGATTACGCACGGCGATATTCTGCTGCAAGCCATCCCGATCGGTGGATTCCGCCTGATCGACAAAGGTGAAGCGGACGATAAAATCATTGCGGTCCTGAAAGGTGATGCGATGTTTGGTCAGTACGACGACCTGAGCGACTTACCCGAAGCGGTTGTAAAACGCCTTCGTCACTACTTCCTGACGTATAAAAACCTGCCTGGTGAGCCCGCCGTTATGGAACTGGCCAATATCTACGGCCGGGAGGAAGCGCTCGAAGTGATCCGCACCTCGATGCAGGATTACGCCGAGATGCCAGCTTAGTCGACTGGACAAGAACCTGACTCATGGATAGCCTGTGCGGAAGCATAGGCTTTTTCTGTTTTTCGACCACTTATCCGCCCAATGGCACACTTAACATTTTTCCTGCGAACTGGGTAAATCCTGGCGTATTTTTGTTCATTATGTGTAGTAAGCACACAACTCGTTTATGATTCATGCGACAGTTTCTTAAATACGTTCTAGCCACCATTATTGGGCTTTTATTGTTTTCGTTCATCGGCTTTTTGCTGCTCATCGGTTTTACGGCGGCTGTGTCATCATCGGCTGACTCCAAAACCGACGTGAAGGAAAATTCTGTGTTGAAAATTGACCTCGACAAGCCTATTCAGGAACGGGGTGCCGATAATCCGTTTGATGGAGCATTTGGCAGTTCTGGCGATGCGCTGGGCCTGATTGAGATCAAGCAGGCGTTGAAGGAAGCCAAAGAAGACGATAACATCGAAGGCATTTATCTGCAAACCGAAAATCCGAATGCGGGCTGGGCCACGCTCGAAGAGGTACGTAACGCGCTGATCGATTTCAAGCAATCGAAGAAGTTTGTGTATACCTACGCCGAGCGGATGACCGAAAAAGGCTATTACCTCGCGTCGGTTGCCGATAAAATCTACCTCAATCCAACGGGCGACCTGGAATGGAATGGCCTGAATGCGGAGCTTACGTTCTTTAAAGGAACGCTCGATAAGCTGGGAATTAAAGCGGAGATCTTCCGCGTGGGCGAATTCAAAAGTGCCATCGAGCCGTTTATCCGTGAGGACATGAGCGAGCCGAATAAGCGGCAGGTGACGTCGTTCCTGAGTTCAATCAACGACCACATGCTGGTACGAGTAGCCCAGAGCCGTGGCCTGCGCGTCGACTCCCTGAAACGGTATGCCGATAACCTGACCATTCAGACACCTCAGGATGCCTTACGGACCAAGCTGGTGACGAACGTCGGCTATCAGGATGAACTCGAAAGCGTGATTAAGAAGCAACTGGGTATCGATGAGAAAAAGAAGATCAACTACATCTCGTTCAGCAAATACCAGAAAGCGGAAAAAGGTGATGACGGAAGCAGCGAAGGCAGCGGCAAAAACCGTATAGCGGTCATCGTGGCATCGGGCGATATTAACTCAGGCAAGGGCGATGACAACAGTATTGGCTCGGAAACTATTGCCGAAGAGATTCGGAAGGCCCGGCTCGACGACAAAGTGAAAGCGATTGTGTTACGTGTCAACTCAGGTGGGGGAGATGGTACCGCTTCGGACGTCATGTACCGGGAGGTGGAACTGGCCCGTAAGGTGAAGCCCGTTATTGGCTCGATGTCTGATTACGCTGCTTCGGGCGGATATTACATGCTGATGGGCTGTAATAAGATTGTGGCTCAGCCCAATACCATTACGGGTTCCATTGGCGTCTTCTCGCTGCTGTTCAATACCGAAGGGTTTTTTAAAGAAAAGCTCGGCGTTACGTATGACCGGGTGAAAACCAACGCTAACTCCGATTTTCCGTCGGTTACGCACGAAATGACGCCGTTTCAGAAGCAGGTGATTCAGAAAGGTGCCGACCGGTTCTATACCATCTTTACCAGTAAGGTAGCCGCTGGCCGCAAAATTCCGGTCGATAGCGTGCGGGCCATTGCGGGTGGTCGTGTTTGGACCGGAACACAAGGGAAAGCCATTGGGTTAGTAGACCAGCTCGGGGGCTTGGATGATGCGATAAAACTAGCGGCCCAGACCGCAAAGCTGAACGAGGGTGACTACCGGCTGAAGTACCAACCCCGCAAGAAAGATTTCTTTGAGCAGTTGATGCGGTCGTTCGGCGACAGCGAAGATACGCAGGTTCAGGCGCAGCTCGGTGAGTTGGCTCCGTACGTAAAATACCTGAAGAAATTGAAGACGATGCAGGGCATTCAGGCCCGGTTGCCGTTTGAAATGGACATTCGATAGTAAGTTTGGTTTGCCTAATCGTTAGACCTACAAGACGTACGACTCTTGTAGGTCTTTTTTTGCCTGTCGGCTTTTTTTACCTTGCAACCCATAACGCCTGTTCGATGCAGACCCTCCCCGTTCATCTCGATCTGTTTGCGCTGGTCATGCTGCTGGGCGTAGCGCAGGCGATTTTCCTGGGTGTGTTCTTCCTGACGGGCAAGCGAGCCCAAAGCGTCGCCAATCGCTGTCTGGGTTTGTTTACGCTGGCTGTATCGGCCGTAGAGGGCGAGATCTTCCTCAACTACACCAACTACACGTTTCGGGCGTTGTGGACGGTCGATTTTGCCGAGCCGTTCAACTTCACGCTGGCCCCGCTGTTGTACTTCTACGTGTTCAGCCGAATCCACCAGCGGCCTCCCCAGTATTGGGCCTGGCATTTGCTGCCCTTTGGTATCTGGCTGGCCAACGCCGTTACGTGGTTCTATCAGCCCATTGAGTTCAGATACAACTCCTACTTGCATTCCTGGCATCCCGAACTTCCGTTTATACCCGTAAAGCCGTACCTGCACGAAGATTTCACGGGCCTGCGCGGGTATATCAATGAGATGACCTTGCTGAGCTGCCTGATTTATTCCGGATTGGCGCTGCTGACCATTCGAAACGCAATTCGCCGGAATCCCGCGCTGCGGTCGTCGGGCAAGCTCAACGTACTACGTATCCTCAGTTGGCTGTTCGCCCTGGTGCCCTTTCTGATTGTGCTGGTAAAACCGCAGTTCTACAACGACCTTGGCGACTACCTGCTGGCTACGTACATATCTGTCACTATTTACGCCATAAGTTTTCTGGTGATGCGGGGATCTGATTTTCTGAGCGTTGAGCCAGTAGTGAGTATAGCCGATCCGGTCGAGCTGCCTCAGCCTGTGACCGAACCCAGAAAGAAATACGAAAAATCATCCTTGTCGGAAGAAGTCGAAGAAGTTGTTCTGCAAAAGCTAACCCGACTCATGGCGGTTGAAAAGCCGTATCTGCAAAGCGATTTATCGCTGCCAAAATTAGCCAGTCGGTTAAACACCACTCCGCATCATCTATCCCAGTTACTGAACGACCGACTGGAGCAGAGTTTTTTTGATCTGCTCGCTACGTACCGCGTTCGCGAAGCTCAGGCGATTTTACAGGACCCCGCTACGTCCTATTTGAAAATTGACGAGATCGCCGAGCGAGTTGGTTATAACTCATCCTCCGCCTTTCACACCGCTTTTAAGCGCCTGACCAACCAGACACCGGCCCAATTTCGGGCCACGGCGACTTCGTCCCGGTCGGCATGAACTTCGTAATCGTCGGCAAATAGGCCATTCGGTGAGTTTCGAGCCCACTTTTGGGTCATCGAACCAACCCTGTGTTTCTAATGGCTCTTCCTGTGCAACCGAATCCGAATGTAACCTCCTTAGCGAACAATACCGCTGATTTAACCCGTATCACACCGGCCGAGCGGCAGCTGACCGGACGCCGGTACGATCTCGACTGGCTGCGAATTATCGCGATTCTGACCCTGCTCTTTTACCATACGGGCATGATCTACGTATCGTGGGGCTGGCATATTCAAAGCGCTGAAATCAGCAGGCCGTTTGAGTGGGTGATGCAGTGGCTGCACCGCTGGCGGATGCCATTACTCTTTTTCATTTCGGGCGCGGGCACATTTTTTGCCCTGCGTAAACGGTCGTATGGTGCTTACGCAGGTGAGCGCGTTCGGCGCTTATTCCTGCCGCTGGTGTTTGGTATATTCGTGGTTGTGCCTCCCCAGATTTACGTCGAGTGGCTATTTCGGGGTGGTACGGCATCCCGGAGGTTTACGGGTAGCTATGGTGAGTTCTACCCCGAAGTTTTCAAATTTCAGCCTTATCATGACGGGGGCACCGGTGGCGCGTTTAGCTGGCACCACCTCTGGTTTGTCGCGTATCTGTTTCTGTATGCCCTGATTAGCATTACCGTCTTTCGCTGGCTTAAGCAGTCGAGTGGTCAACGATGCATAGACCGAATTGGCCGCCTGATTGCCAAACCGGGAGGAGCCATGTGGCTGATGATCGTAGTAATTGCGCTTAGTCAGTATATGTTACGTCCGTTTTATCCTGACGAGACTCATGCGCTGATAAACGACTGGGCTTATTTTGTCGAAAACTTACTGCTGTTCTGGTTCGGTTACGTGTTGATTAGTCGTCAGGAGTTCTGGCAGCTTTTGACCGATCAGCGCCGGTATTTTTTAGCGGCTACCCTCGTGTTTACTGTCGTTTTATACGGTATGAGGATCGTATTCACGTACCAGGAAATCGACACCATCTTCTGGGTTGACTTTACGTATTTCACCAATGGGTTGTGCCTGATGGTGGCGTCCGTACTGGCTACGATTGGGTATGGATACCGTTATTTAAACGTTAACCGGCCCATTTTGCGTCATCTGAACGAAGCGGTGTACCCGTTTTACATCCTGCACCAGACCGTTATTGTCATCATTGGTTATTTCGTGCTGACCAGAACCAGCTTAGGGGTGTACGATGGATTTCTCGTTGTTAGCTTTTCTACCCTGGTGGTTTGTGTCGCTCTGTATCTGCTGTTGATTCGTCCGTTCAAAGTAACCCGCTTGTTTTTCGGCGTAAAATAAGGACGTAACGCAACCATCGCGCCACGGGTTACGTATGGACGATGTGCCCGCAGTGGGCATGTATCAACCTATAATGGTTTGCCGCAGGCATGACGCTCACCCGTCGGCCTGCGGTTTTTATTGGCTACTAATCCAGTAAAACGAGCTAGCTCATCTACCGAACCTAATATGTTATCCACCTCGTGCCGTTGTCAGTTCTAATCAATTCAGTGCTGCTGATAACCTTGAATCTAACGAGTGTGGGCAGACCGGATGCAGGTTGTATTTTAATCTGGTTATTGGTCCGAGTGTACGTACTGCGCACGATAATGTCTCCACCACCCAGTAACAAATTGACCTGGCCATTGGCTGAAAACATAATCCATTCCACACAGTTAAGTTCCTGATTAACGGATTGACGTTTCTGGCAATCGGCTTCGCTCACCAGATCATGTTTGTAGCGTTGCTCGGTTTGGAAAGGTTCTTCGCGGCAGGCGCTTGCTACCAATCCCATCAGCAGCAAAAACGGAGTAACTTGGCTACCAATTTTCATACACAGATAACATTTATGGCATGACCCTATGCAGGCTGAAAAGGTTGGAGTAGGAGGGGCTGCGTCTTTTTCAGTAAGCAGCTATCTCCGTCGCCAATTGACTGCAGTTCATCCGTAAATAGCAAACCGAAGCAGTCTGGCCAATTTTTATTGTCCATATCCCCCTGACCCCTTAACTTTACCCGTTCACGAGGCAGACTGACCGAGTGCTGCCTGCTTTCATTAAGCTATATAGTATAGGAATATGATTCGTACCGACTGGACACGCGCTGAAATCGCGGAGATTTATAATTCGCCTGTTCTGGAGTTGATCTATCAGGCGGCTACTGTTCATCGCCAGCACCACGACCCGCAGGAAGTACAGGTGTGCACACTTTTGTCGGTGAAGACGGGCGGCTGCCCCGAAGATTGTGCCTACTGCCCGCAGGCCGCTCGTTACCACACCAACGTAAAGGTGCACAAACTTATGGAAGTCGATGAGGTGCTGACGGCCGCCCAACGTGCTAAAGACACCGGAAGTACGCGCTTCTGTATGGGTGCTGCCTGGCGGGAAGTGCGCGATAACCGCGATTTCGACAAAGTGCTGGAAATGGTACAGGGCGTTAACGAAATGGGGCTGGAGGTGTGCTGCACGCTGGGTATGCTTACTGAAAGTCAGGCGCAGAAGTTGAAAGACGCCGGTTTATACGCCTATAATCATAACCTCGATACAAGCGAAGAATACTACGGAGACATTATCAGCACCCGAACCTACGACGACCGGTTAAGTACCATTGGGCACGCTCGTAAAGCGGGTATCTCAGTTTGTTCCGGCGGTATTATCGGTATGGGTGAAACGGAGGTGGACCGCATTGGTATGCTGCACACGCTAGCAACCCTGCCCGAGCACCCCGAATCTGTACCCGTCAATGCGCTGGTGCCGGTAGAAGGAACCCCGCTCGAAGACCAGCCTCGGGTGTCGATTTGGGAGATGGTCCGGATGATTGCTACGGCACGTATCATCATGCCAAAGGCGATGGTACGCTTGTCGGCCGGGCGCGTTCGGATGAACACCGAAGAGCAGGCGCTGTGCTTTCTGGCAGGCGCTAACTCAATCTTTGCGGGTGATAAGCTGCTGACAACGCCTAACCCTGACGAAGATGCTGACCAGCAATTGTTCCAGACTTTAAACATTCGCCCTCGGAAGGCTTTCAAGAATCAGGATCAGCCTAGTGTTGTCTTTGAGCAAATTCCTTTATAGAGCGTATGGAGTTACGATAATCATTAAAAAAGCCACCAGTTCGGTGGCTTTTTTAATACATGAAGAATTAGCTGATTAGCCGTTAGTTCCAGTTAGCTTCACCGTGGCTAAAGCGATCCAGAATAACTTCGGCGAGACTCGTTGCCTTCTGCTGCCGTTGTGCTGTTGTCCCTTTCATCTGCACGCCGACGTTTACAATATGATTGTTGAAAAGCACATGCAGCATGTTTTTGGCGGGTTCCCAAACGGCTTTGTCGCCAACACCAGGCATTGCTACGAACCGACCGGTGCTAACGGCGGGTTTTGTGAACTGAGCCGCAACGGGTGGTATGCCTGATACTGATTCCGATGAGTCGTTTGCTGGTGTCGCGTCGTCATCAACGTCGGCGGTAGCGCCACCTTTGGGTTCAATGGCTGGCCGCTCGGCTCCAGTTCCTTCCGGTTCAGGGCCGGTGTACGTAGGCTTCTGTTGCGTAGCGCCCATCTGACCAGATACGGGCCCCGCATTGTTCTGGAACATCTTATTGAATACGTACTCAGCCTGGTACATCGACTGATACGGTTTTGGTCCTCCAAACGAGATACTGACCGAGCCATTGGCCCACCGGAACTGACAGCCTTCCTGGCTATCGAGCGCTTCGAATTTATCGGTCGGTTTAATCTCAAATGCGTCTTCAATATACCCTTCGCTTAACGAGTTGCAGGGCTCATCGTAGCCAAAGCGGTGGTCTTCGCTGAGCATCCACACCCCCGACACCTCACGGGCTAAATCAGGATCACCCGTACCGGCGGCATTGTTCGTGTTGTCAGTATTAGTAGAGTCGTCGCCGGTAAAGCACGAGGTCAGACAGAGAAGTGGAAAAGCCAGTATGAGCAATTTGGTTTTCATAAATACAGAATAGCGGTTTCCTGTAATACCAAATTACGGGTCGAGTTGTTTGGTGGATTTATAATTTGACAAACTCTACGCGTCGGTTATTGGCCTTGCCTTCAGCGGTAGTATTCGGCGCTGCCGGTTGCGATTCGCCTTTACCGTCGATCTCCATCCGGCTCTCACCAATACCGAACGTACTACTGAGGGCCGCCTTAACCGCTGCTGCTCGCTTTTTAGATAAAGCCAGATTCGATGCATCGTCGCCATCCGAGTCCGTATGGCCGATAATCCGAACCGTTACGCTGGCATTCTCGGTGAGGACGTTGGCGATGTCTTTCAACGCGCCGTACGATTCGGGTTTGATCTTGTCCGAGTTGGTATCAAACAAGATGCCCGTCGTCACGAATTTGCCCTCGGTGATTAATTTGTTCCGGGTATCGGGGGCGCCAACGGCCAGGCGGATGTTGCTGATGTAGTACCGATCCTGCTCCTGTTCCATATCACCCATCGATAATACGACCGAGTTGTAGTTGATATTGGGCTGAAAGGCGCGCGGAATGTCCCAGATTTTCTCTTCGTTGACATAAACCCGCAGCCGTTGTTTTTGCCGCCACATCGATACGCGGACGTAGTTGCGGCCTTCGCTGTAAAACTGATTCAGTACCGCTTCATTTTTGACGAGTTCATCGCCAGCGGTATAACTCACGAACGCAGTGCGACCAGCTTTGTCACCGGCATCTTTTGGGTGTAGGGACACCCGAACCCCCTCCGTTGGCGTAGGGAAGCGGCTCCAGTTCGTGAAGTCTTTGGCGGGGTTGTTCAGCGCAACCAGGTTGATGAATAACTCGGTCGAGTAGAAGTTAAAATTAGTCGTAGACGCCAGATCAAACTGGAGCGTAGCGTTGTCGGGCAGTTTAGTGATGTATTCGGGCAGGTATTCACCTTTTTTGCCGAGCATGAGCCAATGCCCCGTTTTGCCGTCGATGGTCACGACCTCACCGGTGCCGCTGGAGTTCCACTTCGCCGGAAAGTCGCCCACAGCATCCTGCATAAAATCTTCTGTTGCCACAACTTTGTCGCCGGGTACAAAGTCGAATTTGCTGTAGGATTTCAACGTAACGGGACCGTCGTTTGCTGGCCTGGTAGTCACCGGACGGTTTGGCTGGGGCTGTTCCCCAGTGGGGGCAGCCTCGGCCGCGTTTTCAGCTGACTCGGTTTGTGGCTTATTCTGACTGAGTTTCGGCTTCTCTTTTTTCTTGAAAATGCCGATGACGCCTTCCTCGACCTTATCGAGTCCTTTGTTAATGCCCTGATCAATTTTACTGTTGGCCCGGTATTCTACATTCCGTTCCACAACCCGACCTGGGTCATAAATGCGCACCTGCGCCATCACGGATGCCAGGGGCAGTAGGCCGATTACTATTCCTAAAAGACATTGCTTGCTCATAAAGAATGTTCAGTTGTCATGCTACAGTCATGGAAGTTAGCACAAATGAAAACACAGCAGACAGCCTCTTGATTGAACGGTTAATTTGTCGGATTGACTTGAGGGTGCGGGCCGCTCCAAAAGCTTGTGTACTTTTGTGCCTGCATAAGTCGTATTCATGTCTGACGTCGAAACCATTCCGCTTACCGCCAGCCGCAAAGCTTATTTTGCTTCTGATTTTCACCTCGGCACACCCTCTCCCCAACAAAGCCGCCTGCGCGAACAGGCCGTTGTTAACTGGCTTGATCGCATTCGGGCCGATGCTGAAGTCGTTTTTCTGGTCGGCGATATATTCGATTTCTGGTTCGAGTACAAGCGCAGTATTCCTAAGGGATTCATTCGCCTACAGGGTAAACTGGCCGAACTGACTGATGCCGGAACGCGCGTGGTGCTGTTCACGGGAAACCACGATATGTGGATGAGCGATTACTTCACGCAGGAGATGGGCATACCGGTTTATCGGGAGCCACGGCGTTACGTTATTGGCGACAAACGGTTTTACATTGGCCACGGCGATGGATTAGGACCGGGCGACTTCGTATATAAACGATTGAAAACCGTTTTTGAAAATGGCCTGGCCCGACGGCTGTTCCGTTGGGTGCATCCCGATGTGGGCATTGGCCTCGCGCATGCGTGGTCGCGTCGGAGCCGGATCAGCAATCAGGAAAAAGGAGAGGAGTTTCTGGGCGAAGACCGCGAATGGCTCATGCAATACTGCCGCGAGGTAGAGGCCAGACAACATCACGACTACTACGTATTTGGTCACCGGCACCTGCCACTCGATTTAGCCGTTTCAACGGACAGTCGTTACGTTAACCTCGGCGAGTGGGTCTCGGCCAAAACCTACGCCGTTTTCGACGGCACCGATCTAAAGCTGGATGTATGGTCGGGAACGTCGTCAGCTTAGTCACTACGGGCCAGTTAACTGAGACAAGCGGACTATTACGTAGTAAACAACCGCCCGCAAAGAACAGCTAAGATCAATTTTCCTGAAGAATATCTTTACGCGAGATGTTTTCGCGGGGCGCTTTATTGAGTTCATTGCGCCACTCTTTATTCTTGAAATCGCCCTTCTTAACGGACCGAATGAAGTTAGCCCAGGCAAAGGGATTGGTGAAGGCAAACGTAGTCATATTGCTACGTCCGGTGATGGATTCGCGCCCGAAAAACTGCTGGTTAACAAAGTTCTGGTGATTGGCCACAGCGCCCATCGGCATGGTAGCCGCTAAACGCATCAGCGCAGCCGGATCGGTATTTTTCGCCAGATTTTCCCGCTCTTTTTCGTCCGGCAGCTTCAGGTTGACAAACGCTTCTTTAAACAGTTGCTCGGTAGCGTACGGATACACTTTTACTTCGGCCAGCGTCTTTACGTCCTCCTGCAAGGCCACCACCGCTGAATATGTCAGGTCAGCAAGTCGGCTCGGGATAATATGGTACTGCGTTCTGAAACCAACGTAACTGAAAATAATACTGTCGCCGGGAAAGACAGGCAAGGCAAAATAGCCGTTCGGAGCTGACAGAACTCCTTTTCCCGCTTTCGGAATGTAGATATAAGCACCTGGCAGCGGTTCGTTGGATTTACCACCCGTGATGAAGCCCGTGAACGTCACCTGCCGGTCTTGTCCCTGTGCTCGTACGGTCGTAGACAGACCTGCCAGCACAAACAACGCCAGAACCAACACCAATAACGTCAATGACTTTTTCATAGGCATACTTACTATACTACAAAGTAAACGAGTAAAGGGTACGATATGGTTTCTCCGCGAGGAATTTTAAGAAAGATTAAGTATTCTGTACCCCTCCCAACCTCTCCTATGAGGGGAGGAGCTTTTGTAAGCAATCATCTTTAACTCCTCCCCTACAAGGGGAGGCCGGGAGGGGTAAATACCATCAAGCAAAAAGCTTTAAGAACGTAATGATAAAGGGAGCCGCCAGCAGAAGACCGTCGAAACGATCCAGAAAACCGCCATGACCGGGAATGCTCGTTCCCGAATCT
Source organism: Spirosoma knui (assembly GCF_054780635.1). NCBI lineage: Bacteria > Pseudomonadati > Bacteroidota > Cytophagia > Cytophagales > Cytophagaceae > Spirosoma > Spirosoma knui. The sequence continues at coordinate 452,017 of NZ_BAAGVY010000002.1, forward strand.
TTGATCGCGATGCTGCGCTTGAACAAGGATTCGACCAGATCCCCGTATGTACCCGTCACCACAATGATACCGCCCACGCAGTACCATTGCCAGGGACGCAGTTCATCGGAGAAAGAGGCCAGCCCCATAGCAATCAGCCCGGCTGCGAAGGCCCCTCCAATAGCCCCTTCCCACGATTTTTTGGGTGATACGCGCTCGAAGAGTTTCCGGCGGCCGAAATACGTACCGGCAAAATAAGCACCGATGTCGCTGGCCCACAGCAAGAGCAGGCAGCCCGTGATAATGATCGGGTGATACGTTCCGCCCCGCAACGCCAGGATAATCAGTAACGCGAAAGGCATTGCTACGTAGATAATGCCCAGGAACGTGAACCCGATATTAGTAAACGGCTTCATATCTCGCTTTTTGTACAGCTTGATCAGAAAAATCATCGACGAAGCCGGGCAGATCAGAAAATAATTGCCGGTGCCCATCATGCCTGTTTCAATAAAATAAGCCAGCACGCAGACCATCGTTCCGACCAGCGTCCCATACGCCGTCAGGGGCTCAAAGCCGTCGAGGCCAAGCAGTCGATAAAACTCGCGCTGGGTAAGGGCACTGATGACGCAGAACAGCAACGCAAATGTCCAGGGCTGGTACCAGATCATGAAGATGATAATCGGAACCCCCACCACGGCCGCGATGATCCGTTGCTGGAGGTTCGACATCTTAGCTAAATGTTGCTTCATTCTCCAGAATTACTTTAGCCAGAATTTCGTCTTTAATGAGCACGTGTACTTCGCTCTTTCCCGAACCAATGGTCGGATAACTGCTGCTCTGCCGATTCACGACCACGGCCGGAATGTCATGCTCCAATAATATGGCTTTAGCCAGCTCAGCCCGGTGGGCTATGGGCGTGGTATAGATACTTTTCCAGGTTTCGGTCATAACTCTAGTAAAACAGATAAACGTTAATAGATACCCATGTGCGTTCACCGTTCGCGGGTATCAATTGACGCCTGATTCCTTTTTTTGAAATAATACAGCAGCCCTACGGTCAAGGCCAGGGAGGCTAAGGCAGCAGCGGCCGAAACAGACTCTGTACGTTCGACATCCATCGTCGTCAGCTTTCGCTGGTACAGATACACCATCAGTACGGTGAAGCCATTGTTGACGAAATGCGCCAGAATGGGTACCCAGATGTTGCCCGACCAGAGATACAGGTAGCCAAACAACGCCCCTAGCAGCATACGCGGAAAGAAGCCCAGAAACTGCACATGAATGGCGCTGAACAGGGCCGCGGCCAGCCAGATACCGACGTGGACATTGCCGGTCCAGTAGCTCAGGTTCCGTTGCAGAATACCCCGAAACAACACCTCTTCGCCAATACCCGGAATAATAGCAATCACAACAATGGCCAGCAGAAGTCGGTCGAGGGTGTTGAACGTCGTCAGGTACTTGGTGACGCCTTCCAGGCTTTTTTCTTTGTCCCGAATCCACTGTTCGAGTGGAGCCAGCGTCTGAGGCAGATGAATGCCCTGATTCCACTCGATGATGAGGCCATCGAACGGCATGAAGGCAATCACGATCAGCCCGACCAGACCTATACCCGCTACCGCCCAGGTTGGCCGGGCGCTGAACTGTTGCCACGTCCGGTGTTCGATTGCATACCAGTACAGGAGCGAGGGAAGGAGGAACGTACCCAGATGGTTTATCGCCTGCAGGGCCATTAGCTCGTACCAGCCATTGGCTACGGCGGTTGGTTTCTCGGCCAGCTCAATCAGGTAAGCCTGGGCTTCGGTGGGGCCAAACCCTTTCAGAATGATGAAGATCCCAAAGAGCAGCAACGTACTGACAACGCCCCCCAGTAGCACAAAACCAACAAGCGTAATCAGCCCGCCGAGCGTGGGTGGCCGTGAAAGAGGACGATTTGATGTATAGGTTGACTCCATTTTCCTGTAAATTTACTGACTCATTACTATAATCCGTTAACGGGAACCATTTCCACCTTCGGATTGTGCTAAAACTTTAGGCTAAGTCATTAAATCGCCCTTATGAATCATTACGTTGTCATTCGTTAGTGCTGACGAGTAATGACTAATAAATGACATTTTCAACTATGGTCACAATTGGTAACATACAACTCTCGGATTTTCCGCTGCTGCTGGCTCCCATGGAGGATGTCAGTGATCCTCCTTTTCGGGCGGTTTGTAAAGCAAACGGTGCCGATTTGATGTACACCGAATTTATCTCTTCGGAAGGGCTGATTCGTGACGCGGCCAAGAGTGTCCAGAAGCTTGATATCTTTGAATACGAGCGGCCCATAGGCATCCAGTTATTCGGCTCCGATGTTGATACCATGGGCGAATGCGCCCGGATTGCTACCCGCGCCAATCCTGACCTGATTGATATTAATTACGGCTGCCCGGTTAAAAATGTAGCCTGTCGCGGAGCCGGAGCTGCCTTGTTGCAGGATATTCCGAAAATGGTGCGGATGACCGAAGCCGTTGTAAAAGCTACGCATCTGTCCGTTACGGTGAAAACGCGCCTGGGCTGGGACGATAGCACCAAAAATATTGAGGAAGTGGCCGAGCGGCTTCAGGATATTGGCATCAAAGCGTTAACGGTTCACGGACGTACGAGGGTGCAGATGTACAAAGGCGAAGCCGACTGGACGCTGATTGGGCGGGTTAAAGAAAATCAGCGCATTCAGATTCCTATTTTTGGTAACGGCGATATCGACTCGCCCGAGAAGGCGTTGGAATATAAAAACCGGTACGGAGTCGACGGGGTCATGATTGGTCGTGCCAGCATCGGTTACCCCTGGATTTTTAACGAGATCAAGCACTTTGTCAAGACTGGTGAGCACCTGGCCCCACCGACCATCGCCGACCGGGTTGCGGTCTGTCGTCAGCACCTCGATTTTTCGATTCGCTGGAAAGGGGAGATTACAGGCCTGTTCGAGATGCGCCGTCACTACGCCAACTATTTCCGGGGACTGCCCGACTTTAAACCCTATCGGATGCGCCTGGTAACCCTGGATTCCTACGCGGAAACGAGTGCGGTACTGGACGAAGTGGCAGAACGGTATTCGGAAGAATACGTATAAGTACACCGACCGGTAACGGGCGACCTACACGTCCTGACCAGTTTGCTGATATTTCAGTACGTCTACCCCTTGTTTGCCTTATGACGGCTAGCCCTACAGAATCTATTGGACTAACTCAGAAACGCCCATTGTTAGCCTGGGTGCTGCTGGCAACGTTAGCCTTAGTATGGGGAAGCTCCTTCATTTTGATGAAGCACAGTCTGGCGGTCTTCCCAGCGGAGCAGGTTGCGGCTGGCCGCATTGTGCTGGCTTGGTTGTTTTTCTCGCCGTTTATCGCGCACCAGAGCCGGAAGGCGGATATTCGCTCGTCGGTACGTCAACGGTGGATTGCGCTGCTGGCCGCGGGCCTGCTGGGTAATCTGATTCCAGCCTTTCTGTTTGCGGTTGCCGGGGCGCACCTCAATAGTTCGCTATCAGGAGCACTCAACTCGCTGAGTCCTTTATTCACCCTGCTCATTGGTACTGCTTTCTTCGGAAAACAAATTTACGTACGCCAGCTGGCTGGCATTCTGCTCGGGTTAGGTGGGTCGTTACTGCTGGTTTTCTACAGTGCTACAGGCACATTTGCCATCAACGGCTACGCGCTGCTCGTGGTGCTGGCGACGCTTTGTTACGGTATTAACATTAATCTGATTGGTCGTTACCTGAGCCATTTCCCGTCTTTGGTGTCGAGCAGCTGGATTTTCATGCTGATTGGGCCGCTGGCGCTACTGACGCTCCTGCCCACCGATTTTGCCGGGCGCGCTGTGCAGTCAGGGGCCGGGCCATCCGTGGCTACCCTCGTTATGCTGGGCGTATTCGGGTCGGGCGTAATGACCATACTCTTCAACCGGCTAGTGCAGCTGACATCGCCTGTTTTTGCTTCATCCGTTACGTACCTGATGCCGATGGTAGCCTTACTCTGGGGGCTGTTCGATCACGAACGGATTTATTTCGTTCAGTACCTTGGCATGGCCGTTTGCCTGCTGGGCGTATATTTGGTGAACCGAAAATAACCTCGGACTTTAACGGCTATCGCATGTACCAAACGACCGTCAACGAACAAACTGCTGTTACCATCGACTTTGTAGCTGGCAATCCTCTTCTCAACGGCGAACCTTTTGCGTGGGATCTCGTCCGATTGTCGGACCAGACGTTTCATATTCTTCATCAGGACCGCTCCTATACCGCCGAAGTGCTGGAATTGAATGCCGCCGAAAAAACGGTAAGTTTAAAAATAAACGGGCATATTCATCAGGTTCAGCTCAAGGACCGCTTCGATTTGCTGCTCGAAAAAATGGGCATGTCCCAGGCAGCCGGTGCTAAAGTAAATGACCTCAAAGCACCCATGCCGGGCTTAATTGTGGGTATTAACGTGCAACCGGGCGACGAGGTAACCAAAGGCGATAGCCTGTTGATTCTGGAAGCGATGAAAATGGAGAACGTACTGAAAGCACCGGGCAACGGTACGCTGAAAGCCATTCGCGTAACCAAAGGTGACCGGGTTGAGAAAGGGCAGGTGCTGGTGGAATTTATGTAAAGAGAAGCGAGGAGATAGGCGTGAGGAGCGAGAGTTGAACTAAACTTTATCGTCGAACTATGCTCACTCCTAGCTCCTAGCTTCTCTCTCCTAACCCTTTTTTCCTATCTTTGCCCGCGCAAATTTCACTTCATGACACCAGAACCCAAGTACAAACGAATCCTGCTCAAGCTGAGCGGGGAGGCATTGGCTGGTCCATCCGGCTACAATATTGACCCCGCTGTGCTGGAACAGTACAGTCTGGAAGTCAAACAAATCGTAGATATGGGCGTTCAGGTGGCCATCGTTATCGGTGGAGGTAACATCTTCCGGGGCGTATCGGGCGAACGGTCAGGCATCGACCGGGTACAGGGCGACTACATGGGTATGCTCGCTACGGTCATCAACGCCATGGCCATCCAGAGTGCACTCGAAAAGCAAGGGATGTACACCCGTGTTATGTCGGCCATCAAAATGGAACAGGTCTGCGAACCCTACGTCCGTCGTCGGGCGGTGCGCCATCTTGAAAAGGGGCGCGTCGTTATTTTTGGAGCCGGTACCGGCAGTCCGTACTTCACCACCGACACAACGGCCAGTCTGCGGGCCATTGAGGTCGAAGCCGACGTAGTCCTGAAAGGCACCAAAGTCGATGGGGTGTATACGGCCGACCCGATGAAGGATAAAACCGCTACGCGCTATACGACCATCAGCTTCCAGGACGTTTACGAAAAGAAACTGAACGTAATGGACCTGACGGCGTTTACGCTTTGTCAGGAAAACAACCTGCCCATCATCGTGTTCAACATGAACCAGCCGGGGAGTTTACTGCGGGTTGTGCAGGGTGACGATAGCACAGGTACATTTATTCGATGAGTTATTGGCGGGGCCGCCGGAGCGGTTATAGGGTTCAGCAGGGCAAAGTTGTCGGATGACAGCGGAGTTACCTGTACAACGCTATGACTATGGAACTAACAACTTCATAAAAAAATGGAAGAGATCGAGCTATACCTCGACGATGCAAAAGATACGATGGAAAAGGCACTCAAGCACCTGTCCATTGAACTAACTAAAATTCGGGCTGGTAAAGCCAGCGCTCAGATGCTGGACGGTATTCAGGTGGAATATTACGGCACGATGACACCATTGAATCAGGTAGCGTCCGTCAATACACCCGACGCCCGAACCATTGTCGTAAAGCCTTTCGAAAAGAAGCTGATCGGCGAAGTAGAGAAAGCCATTCGCAACTCGAACGTCGGTTTGGCGCCCAACAACGATGGCGAACTGATCCGGTTAAGCGTTCCGCCCCTGACCGAAGAGCGCCGGCGCGACCTGGTCAAGAAAGTAAAGCAGGAAGTTGAAGTCGCGAAGGTCAACGTACGTAACATCCGCAAAGACACCAACGAAGACATTCGCAAACTGACCAAAGAAGGCGTATCGGAAGACCTCGTCAAACAAGGTGAAGAGCGCGTTCAAAAACTTACCGACGCCTTCATCGCCCGCATCGACGAGACGTTCGTCGCGAAGGAAAAAGACATTCTGTCGGTATAGTTTGTCAATTTATAAACGATTATGCATAAAGCGGGAGGGCTGATTAAGACTAGTCTTAATCAGCCCTCTTATGTTTTTAGTTGATTGCCTACCCGTTTCAATTCCTGCGGTTGCTCTGATTTATAATAACCATCAATAATGTGGCCTGTATAAAGGGGCGAATAGCGATGCCTTTTAACGAGATGAACAATCCACGTACCATCCCATCCGTTTTGGTCTAAAGCCGTATCTTTGGACTACGTTCCCGTAGACTTTATGAACCAACCAACTCTCTTTCACCGGCTACGCCCTCACCTAATTGCTGTGCTGGGACTTCTCGCGCTGGCATTCCTCTATTTATCGCCCGTATTATCCGGTAAAACGCTGTCTATGTACGATGTGCAGCAGGCTGGCGCTTCGGCTCGGGAAATCCGCGAAATAGCCCAGCAGACGGGCGAAAAGCCGCTTTGGACGGACGCTGTGTTCAGCGGCATGCCAAGCTACATGATCGACTTTGTTTACCCCTATATTTTTGTTTATAAAGCCGTAATGGCGGTGCTGGGTCTTGTACCGGCCACGGTTGCGGTGCTGTTTGCCATCATGTTCGGGGCTTACCTACTGCTGGTTGTGCTGGGGTGTAATGCCTGGTTGGCAGCGCTTGGTGCCGTAGCCTACGGATTCGGTACGTTCGGTATGGTCAGTCTTGAAGCTGGTCACATGTCGAAGCTCTACGCCATGGGATTCGGTGCTGGATTACTGGCGGGTATTGTCCTGACGTTACGAGGGCGCTACTGGGTTGGCGCGGCTCTGACCGGTTTATTCATGTGCCTGGAGTTCGGGGCTAACCACATCCAGATTACGTATTACCTGTTCATGACCGTCGGCCTGTACGTACTGATCGAAGGAATTTCGATGTTCCGGAAAGGCCAGACCCGGCAGTTGGCGATTGGACTGGCTACGTTAGCTGTTGTGAGTGTGCTGGCCGCTGGCAGCTTTGGTAAACGCTTGCTGGTGCTGAACCAGTACACCAAAGAGACCATTCGCGGCACCTCCGAACTGACCGCGAAGACGACAAACCCGGATGGGAAATCGGTCAATAACGAGTCGACTAGCGGGTTGGATAAAGAATATGCCTTTACCTACAGCTACAGCGTCGCTGAGATGTTTACGCTGCTCGTGCCAAACCTGTATGGGGGTGGTCCCGGTGGTGGATTAACTACGGACTCTGAGTTTTATAAGGCCTTAGTCAACCGGGGACTCGACCCAAGCCAGGCGAAACAGTTTGCTGAACTGGGGGCCCCTACGTACTGGGGGGATTTGCCCATTGTGGGCGGACCGGCCTATGCGGGGGCGGCCTTGCTGTTCCTGTTTGTGCTGGGCCTGTTTATCATTCAGAAACCGTTTCGGTGGTGGCTGCTAAGTGCTACGGGCCTGATGCTTATTCTAGCCTTGGGTAAATACCTGCCTTCTGTCAATTACTTCTTATTCGACTACCTGCCTTATCTGAACAAGTTCCGGGCGATGACTATGGCGGTAGGCTTGGCGCAGTTGTTCATTGGCCTTGGCGCTGCGTTGGCTATTCAGACCATTGTGAGCCGGAAGCTGACCTGGGCTCAGTTACAGCAACCGCTGCTTATCAGCTTTGGGCTGACTGCCGGTCTGGCGCTGGTGTTTGCCGTGCTGGGTACCACAATCTTCTCGTTTCAGTCGGCCAAAGACGCCAGCATCCTGGCTAGTTATTTTGGGGAGGCCGGTAAAGAATTTCAGTCGGCGCTGATCAGCGATCGGCAGAGTCTGATGCGAAGTGATGCGTTTCGCTCGTTTATTCTGATTCTGCTGGTAGCCGGTGCGTTGTGGGCGTTCATTACGAACAAACTGAAACCGGCTGTTTTCTACCCACTCGTGCTGGCCGTAGTTGTGTTTGATTTATTCGGAGTTGATAAACGGTATCTGAACAACTCGGACTTTGTCCCAAAATCACAGGTAAGTCAAATTTTTGAGCCCACACCGGCCGATCAGCAGATTCTTCAGGATAAGTCACTGGGATACCGTGTATTCGAGTCGAACGGTGACTTTATGAGCAGCAACCGGACATCGTACTTCCACCGGTCGATTGGTGGGTACCATGCGGCCAAACTACGGCGGTACAATGAGCTGATTAACTACGCCTTTCAGTCGAATACGCTCAATATCCTGAACATGCTGAATGCCAAGTACGTCATTCAGCAAGGTCAGCCCGACCCGGCTAATCCGCAGCAACCCGCTGGCCCTATCGTAGTACCCAATCCAGACGTATTGGGAGCGGCCTGGTTCGTCGGCCATGTGCAGCAGGTGAATTCAGCCGATGAAGAGCTTGCCGCTGTAAAGTCGCTCAATCCACGCGATTCAGCGGTTGTTGACAAGCGGTTTGCGGCTCAACTCGGTACGTTGCCCGCCACGATGGATCATACCGGCAGTACCATTCAACTCACGAGCTACCGCCCGGACCGCCTGACGTATCAGGCCAATGCGACCCGTGACGGCCTGGCTGTATTCTCGGAGATTTATTACCGGGGGAATGAGGACTGGCAGGCGTTTATTGATGGCAAACCGGCTGAACATCTTCGGGCGAACTACGTCTTGCGGGCTATGCGAATCCCGGCCGGGAAGCACACAATTGAGTTTAAATTTGACCCACCCCTGGCGAGAACGGGTGACACGATAGATTTGATCTGCAACGTGCTGCTGATCGCCTTGATTGGCTTTGTGCTGTTTCGGGAAGGACGTAACCGCCAGCCTGAGCCCGTACCGGTAGAACCGACCCCGGTTATCCCAACGGCCCCCGACCCCGTGTCGGTTGACGCTAAACCGAAAAAAGCGAAAACGCGTTAATTGTGGTGCTTCTTCGATAAGTTTGTACATAACGAAGAAGCATTCGCCCATCATGGTACTGCGGAGAATTGGAATGCCACCGTGCAGGCCCACAGGCTGGGTAGTTTTTTGGCTACTGCTGAGTGGGCGCGTGGCATTTCAATCAACCGCTGTCTGGGCGCAGTGTACTACGTCGACTACGTTCCTTGGGGCGCTTCAGGTAAAGAACACGACGAACTGCGTACCGCTGACCATTACCACTAGCAGCGACCTGGTGGGTGTGCAAAACGTTCGGTACGTCTATGAATACGACGGTAAGCGCGAAGACAACGTAACGTCAGCCAGCACCCATACGTACACTAAACCCGGCATCTACACGGTTTTGCAGCTCGGTGAGTATAAGGGCTTACCGCTACGGGCTTGTGCTATCGTCTGGGCGTATGATACACTGCCGCCTGCCGTTGCTATGACCGCCTGCGGAAATCAACTGAATCTCTCGGTTAACGATGTACTGGCCGACCCTGGTAAATACGATTACGTTCTGATCCGGTGGGGAGACGGGCAGGTCGATACGCTTCGAAAGGGTCAAACGGAACGGGAGCACATTTTTGTGGGTAGTGCCGCGCGTCAGATACAGGTGCAGGGTATTCATGAAGTGGGAAACTGCGGAGGTACTACGCGCCTGACATTTACGCCGAACCAGCCTCCACAAATCCGACTCGTTGAGCCAGCGGGATTGGCTATGGTCCGGATTCAAGTCGATAATCCGTCGGCACTGCCGCTGACGCTTGAGCAGCGGGTCGATAGTGGCGCGTGGGGTAATGGGCAACCCGTTCCGGCGGGAACGATGGGGAGCCTGAAAACTCCGGCCGATACGAGTGGAACGACCTGTTACCGGCTTGTGCCCGCTGACAACTGTCCCGGCACGAACCCTTCTTCCGAAATATGCTATACCTTTCCGCCAACCAAACCGCTGCCGAACTCATCCGGCGAGGTCTATTTCCCGGATGCCTTCAGCCCAAATAACGACGGCCTGAATGATACGTTCGGGCCGGTTAACCAGGTGGCGTCCCTGCGTTATCAACTTACCGTTTTTGATCACTGGGGGCGGATTGTATTTAATGCGAATGATCAGAAGCGATCCTGGGATGGAGATGCGGATGGAGCACCGGCACCAACGGGTGTATATGTGTACCAACTACGGGTTGAACTACCTACGGGGAAGATTAGTCAGAGAAGTGGGAGGCTGCAATTGGTACGCTGACTTTTTACTGTATCCCTCCTGACCTCACTACGAGGGGAGGTCAGGAGGGGTAAAATACCGCTTACTCCGCTGATTTGCTCTCAGCAGGCTTCGGTGCATCTGTGCTAACTTTACTAGGGCGGGTTCTGCCGTACGAACCCCTCGAAATCTTTCCTCTGCGTGATTTTTTATCGCCTTTTCCCATAACTGGTGATTGGTTTAGTTTTGGTGTACGCCTGTAGTACCCGAAAATCAGTCGATTTGTTTGGTAACTCAATAAATCTGCGGTTCCTGTATCTTTACTGACCGCAACCGTGTCCGTATGCCCTACCGTCATACCATCCGTCAGACAACGTATTATTTTGAAGACCTGAAAACGCTTTTGGCGCGAGCGTCACCACTGCGTTCGGGCGATCAACTGGCGGGAGTCGCGGCACAATTTGCGGAAGAGCGGGTAGCGGCTCAGATGGCCCTGGCTGACCTGCCTCTGACGACGTTTCTGAACGAAGCGGTCGTGCCCTACGAACAGGATGAAGTGACGCGGCTGAGCATTGATGCGCACAACCCGCAGGCATTCAGGTTAATACGTCACCTGACGGTAGGCGATTTTCGGAATTATCTGCTTTCCGATCAAACCGATACGCAAACGCTTCGGGCGCTGGCTCCTGGATTACTGCCCGAAATGGTGGCGGCTGTTTCAAAACTGATGCGTAATCAGGATTTGATTACCGTAGCCGCCAAATGTGAGGTCGTTACCAAATTTCGGAACACAATCGGGTTACGGGGACGCCTGTCGACGCGCCTGCAACCGAACCACCCCACCGACGACGCCCGCGGTATTGCTGCCAGTTTGCTGGATGGACTGCTCTACGGATCGGGCGATGCGGTTATTGGCATCAACCCGGCCACCGACCACGTGCAGACAACTGTCCGACTGCTGACGATGATGGACAGCATTCGGGAGCGGTTCGCTATTCCGACGCAGTCGTGTGTGCTGAGTCATATAACCACTACGTTGCGGGCTATTGAGCTGGGTGCTCCCGTCGATCTGGCGTTTCAGAGCATTGGCGGTACCGAAGCGGTCAATACGTCGTTCGGTATAAACCTGGCGCTGCTGCGGGAGGGGCTGGAGGCCACTCGTTCCCTAAATCGAGGTATGGTGGGTAACAACGTAATGTATTTCGAAACCGGGCAGGGAAGTGCGTTATCCGCCAATGCGCATCAGGGCATGGACCAGCAAACGGCCGAAGCTCGTGCTTACGCGGTGGCGCGGGCGTATGAACCGCTGCTGGTCAACTCGGTGGTTGGGTTCATTGGTCCCGAATACCTCTACAACGGCAAACAGATTATCCGGGCGGGTTTAGAAGATCACTTCTGCGGTAAATTGCTGGGGCTGCCGATGGGCGTCGACATTTGTTATACCAATCATGCCGAGGCTGATCAGGACGATATGGATACGTTGCTAACCTTGCTTGGTGCGGCTGGCGTTACGTTCATCATGGGTATTCCAGGAGCCGATGATGTGATGCTGCATTACCAAAGCACCAGTTTTCACGACGCCTTGTATATCCGTAATCTGCTCGACCGGCGTCCTGCTCCTGAATTTGAGCAATGGCTTGTAGCGATGGGGCTATTCAACGAGCAAGGACAACTGATGCCTGTAACTGCCCGGCACCACCTTATCCAGAGTATCAATACGTAACGTTTTTTTATAAAAGCAGACGCGCAGTCCTGAAATGTCTGGACTGCGCGTCTGCTTTTTACTTGATACGTCGCGCTTCAACGCCTTCTACGGTAATCTTAACCGGCTTGATGAGCCCTTTTTCGTCGAAGTACATCCGGTCGATGCAGGTTTCGCGGTGGTTACCATCGGTTTCAGTAAGGGGACGGCGGTGATACACGATGTACCATTCATCGGTACCCGGAATCTGAATAACCGAGTGGTGACCGGCGCCGGTAGCAACCGTTGGATCCTGCTGCAAAATCTTGCCCACGCGCTCAAACGGCCCAAACGGCGACGTACCGACAGCATACGCCACCGAGTAGTTTGGGCCTGTCCATCCGCCTTCCGACCACATAAAGTAATACTTCCCGTTGCGGATAAACATGATCGGACCCTCTACGTAGTTTTTGGGCGTAATCTCGCGGAACGTAGTGCCATCGGCAAACGGAACCACGCCGGTAAAATCATCCTTGAGCCGCGCAATGTTGCAATGACCCCATCCGCCGTAAATCAAATAATACTGCCCATCCTTGTCTTTGAACACGAACTGGTCAATGGGCTGAGCGCCGTTGTGAATCTCGCCGATCAGTGGCTTGCCCAGGTAATCGCGGAAAGGGCCTGCTGGATTATCGGCTACCGATACGCCAATGCCGCCCACTTCTTTCTTGGGATCGTGAATGTCGTTGGCACCAAAGAAGAGAAAATATTGGCCGCCTTTTTCAATAATGGCCGGAGCCCACATGGCTCGTTTTGCCCATTTGACGGCGGTTGAGTCTAGAATACGCGGGTGCTTGGTCCAGGTTTTGAGATCGGTCGACGAAAATGCGTCGAAAAATACCTGCTGATTATAAGGAGCCGAATAGGTCGGATAAATCCAATACTGCTTCCCAAAGATCACACCCTCAGGGTCAGCGTACCAGCCGGGGAAAACCGGGTTGCCGGCTGATTTTGACGGGGCCGAAGTCGCGGTTTTAGATTGAGCAAAGGAAGGTAATGTACACAGAAGTAAGGCAAATAAATGGAGCGTACGTAGCATGGTCAGCATAAAAGGTTGAGAGCGCCGAAGTTAATAGTATTGGTTGAGATGGTAATGCTGTTTAGCCCAAATTGAGTAGTGAGTGCCAATTGATGGGGCCAGTGAAGTAGGAGCGTAGCAGGCTTACTTCGGCAATCCTGGGATAAGTTAGTCGAGAGTAGGCAGATGATGACTAGAACAGGAAAACAAAGCCTTGTTTGCCTTTTAAGAAAAAACCTGCCATGAAGATTCAGATTCGATTATACAGTATTGTTGCGCTGCTGCTTGCGGCCTTTACGCTACAGGCTCAGCCCGCCCGTGTGGCAAAACTAAACACGAGCCGTCCTTGGACGTATTGGTGGTGGATGGGGAGCGCCGTTAACGAAGCCGACGTAACGAACCAGCTTAGCCAGTTTGCCAAAGCGGGCCTGGGCGGGGTACACATCATTCCGATTTACGGGGTGAAAGGATACGAACATGCGTTTATTCCGTTCCTGAGCGAACGATGGCTTGCCGTGTTTGCGCATACGGTTAACGAAGCCAATCGGTTGGGCCTGGGTGTCGACGTAACGACCGGTACCGGCTGGCCATTTGGTGGCCCGAACGTATCGGGTGATATGGCCGCGAAACAGTGGAAGGTTGAAAATGGCCAGCTGACGTCGGTACCGACCAAACAACAGGTGAAACGGGCCGCGCCGGGTGGGGCAGGTTTAGTGCTCGACTATTTCGACAGCACAGCGGTTCGCCGGTATCTGCAACGCTTCGACTCGACGCTGACGCGCTTACCCCAGAAGCCGAGGGCGGTATACAATGATTCGTATGAAGTGTATGGCGCCAACTGGACCGATCGATTTACTGCTGAATTTAAGAAACGACGGGGCTACGATCTGAACAGTCAGCTAACAGCTTTTCTGGATAGTACCGGCAATGAAGACGGCGTTCGAGTGCGACAGGATTACCACCAGACCCTCGCGGAACTGCTGCGGGACGGGTTTACCGCTACCTGGACGAACTGGGCGCGAACAAAGGGCTACCAGACGCGTAATCAGGCGCATGGTTCGCCGGGCAATCTCCTGGATTTATACGCCTTGACGGATATTCCAGAGACAGAGTCGTTCGGCAGCAGCCGCTTTCCGATTCCGGGCCTGCGCGTCGACAAAAATTATGAAGTCGACCGGTTTGGAACGCCCCATCCGCTGGCCATGAAATTTGCTTCGTCGGCCGCGCACCTGACGGGCAAAACGCTGGTGAGTTCAGAAACGGGCACCTGGCTGGCCGATCATTTCAACGTAGCGCTGTCGCAGATAAAACCCCAGATCGACGAGCTGTTTACGGCCGGAATTAACCATGTATTTTACCACGGTACCACGTATTCACCCCAGGCCGAAGCGTATCCCGGCTGGCTCTTCTATGCGTCCACGAACTACGGCCCATCGTCGCATCTGTGGCCGCATTTACCTCTACTCAATCAATACGTCGAACGCTGCCAGCGACTGCTGCAACAAAGCAAGCCGGACAACGATGTGCTGGTTTACTTCCCCATTCATGATTTATGGGCCAAACCCGCAAAATCGGCTGGGGGCGTACACATGCTTGAAGTGCACCATGCCGAGCGGTGGCTGCTGCCGTTGCCGTTCGGGCGGTTAGGCGAGCAGTTGCAACAGCGTGGTTTTTCGTTCGATTACGTATCGGATGAGTTGATGAACCGGCTTACCGTAGGTCAGAATGGATCAGTACGTGCCGATGGCGCTACGTACCGGGTCATTGTGGTGCCAGCCGTTACGTATATTCCGGAGACGACGCTACAGAAGCTGCTGACGTTTGCCCGCCAGGGCGTTCGGATCGTGTTCGAAGGCACTGTGCCGAAACAGGCTGCGGGTTTTTATAATTGGCAGCAGCGTACTGCGAATATAGCGTCGTTAGGAAAGGCGTTGAGTCAGCAAAAATCAGTTTTGGTAACGGCGGACGTAGTCGATGCGCTGGAACGGGCGGGTGCCCGGCGGGAGCCAATGGCCGAAGCAGGTTTATCATTCGTGCGAAAGAAGACACCTGCGGGCGAAACGCAGTATTTTATCACGAACCTAAGCGACCGCTTTCGGGCTGGTTGGGTAAACTTGGCCACTACCGCAAATACGGCTTTCCTGAATGATCCGCTTACCGATGACCAGCATCGATCGGTGCCGATGCGGAAAGGCGCTCAGGCAAACACGGCAGTCTATCTGCGCCTACCACCCGGCAAATCGTGTTTTGTGACGCTCTCTCATTCAGGTCAAGGTCAGAACAATCGTGCTCAAATCGCCGGTGCGTCTAGACGGACAGATCAGTCGACGCCTAAACCATTACTGGACGTAACGGGGACCTGGCAGGTGCAGTTCTTGCGTGGCCGCCCAGCACTAACTGGTACTATGACCCTGCCAAAACTGGTTTCGTGGACAACGGCGGGTGGAGCTGATTCGTCTGATTCGGCGGCTTATTTTTCGGGTACAGCCCGGTATACTACTACGTTTGATGTACCCGCCACTACAGACGTAACGAAACCGTATCGGCTTGAGTTGGGGGATGTGCGCGAAGTAGCCGATGTGCAGTTGAATGGGCAGCCATTGGGTACAGTCTGGTGCCTGCCTTTCGAGTTGACGATTGCAGCCGGGCGATTGAAGCCGGGGACGAATCAACTGGTAATTGACGTGACCAATCTGTCGGCAAACTATATGCGACTTTATGACCGACAGCATCCTGAATGGAAGAAGTTTTACGATATCAATATTGTTGATATTCGCTACCGCCCGTTCGATGCTGCTCAATGGGAGCCTGTGCCGTCGGGCTTATTGGGTCCAGTACGTTTACTACCTTAACATAACGGCTTGCAACCAATCGTAGCCAAGTTGGGTCATTCAGGTGTATGTTTACTACGTTGCTACTAAATCAGAGAATGAATCGTCTACTCGTCTTATTCGCCATTGGGTTTTTAACCGTATTGTCAGCCTGCGACAAAAGCACGGTTAAGCCAGAAGTGCTTACGCTACAAATTGCCGACCAATACAAAGATTGCATGGGAGTAGGGCCCCGGAAGTGTATGCAGGTCAAAATCAATGACTCGACCGACTGGCAGCTGTTTTACGATCCCATTCGGGGCTTTACGTACGAAGAAGGTTACGAGTACAGACTGGTGGTGAAACGCGAACACGTAGCAAATCCACCCGCCGACGGCTCATCCAATCGCTATACATTGATTGAGCTAGTGGATAAGATCAAAAAATAAGTTATCCTGCCGGTATGACACACGTTGATCCCTGGGCTTTTCTTCGAGACCATACTGCTGCCCGAATCGCGCAGGGACGTGCCGGACACAGCCTCCCTACGAAGGCCTTGCTGGCGTTTCAGCTCGATCATGCCCGGGCGCGTGATGCTGTATATTCGCAACTTGACTCAGACCGGCTGGTTGCCCAGTTCAACACGATCCGGCCTCAGACTCAGCAGCTGCATAGTCAGGCCATGGATCGCCAGACGTACCTCCAGCGCCCTGATCTGGGCCGCCTGCTCGACGATTCGTCCCGGTTGTTTCTACAGGCAATTCGTTTTTCCGAGCGCAGCCCAGTCTACACGGTTTCCATTGTTGTGGCTGATGGATTGTCAGCCATGGCCGTCAATGAACACGTCGTGGCCGTTGTAACAAAGCTAGTCAGACAGATCGGGCAACTCGGCTGGACGCTGGCCCCGATCTGCCTGGTTCAGCAGGCGCGCGTAGCCATCGGCGACGAGATTGCCCACGCGCTGGGAGCTGAACTGGTTGTTGTCCTGATTGGCGAACGGCCGGGGTTATCGTCGCCCGACAGTCTGGGTGCTTATCTAACCTACCAGCCCCAGCCGGGCTTGACCGACGAGTCAAGAAACTGCGTATCGAACATCCGGCCCGACGGGTTACCGGGCGATCTGGCCGTTGACAAATTGATCTACCTGCTCACCGAAATGAAGACCCGGCGCTTGTCGGGCGTGGACCTGAAAGACGAAATGCCTACACATATACTACCGAGTACTTCTTCCCCGGCAACGAGCGCACAAACCCCTGAAATTCCAGATTGAGCAGCAGCGACGCCAACCGTCCCATCGGAATCTGCGACTGCCAGCTCAGGTCGTCAATGTGCAGATCGGCGACCTGACGTAACAGCGAGACAATCTGACTTTCTTCTTCGGTAATGTTCACGGGTAAGGCAGGCGGAATCGCTTTGCTTGAAATGACGTTCGTCGGCTGATCCCAGTTGAGGGCTTCGATCAAATCTTTAGGGCTGGTGTAAATCTGCGCTTTGTTCTCCCGAATCAGCTTGTTGCAGCCCGCCGAAAACGCCTGAGTAAGCTGGCCGGGAACGGCGAACACATCCCGATGGTAATTATTAGCGTATTCGGCCGTAATTAAAGCGCCACCTTTAGCGGCTGCTTCAACCACGATAACGGCATCACTTAAGCCCGCAATGATTCGATTTCGAGCCGGAAATAAGTGCGCATCGGGTTTTGTGCCGGGTGGGCTTTCGGTGAGTAAACCGCCCGTAACGAGCATGTCCTGCGCCGTTTTCTGGTGCACATTCGGATAGATAATGTCCAGCCCACTCGCCATCACGCCAATCGTGGGCAGACTATTGACTAAACTGGCTCGGTGAGCAGCAATGTCAATGCCGTAGGCCAATCCACTAATCACGCTGACCCCGAACGGGGCTAACGCTTCAACCAACTCGGCAGTCATTCGACGGCCATAATCCGTTGCTTGCCGCGTGCCAACCAAACTTACGGTACGTAGCGCATTGAGGTCGCCTGATCCCTGAAAATACAGTAAAGCAGGTGAATCGTAAAGCGATTTGAGCCGGGACGGATAGGCTTTATCGGTATAAAAAAGGGCCGTAGCACCCATTTTAGCTAATCGATTCATGATCTGCTCCGCCTGAACCTGTACATCGGGTTTCAGAATGGATCGGGCGGTAACGTCGCCAATGCCGGGTACTTTGAGCAGGCGCGCCAATGGCGAACGAAAGACGTCGGTAGCCGAGCCGCAGTAACTGATTAACTGGCGAATAAGAATGCTACCAACGCCGGGAACAAGGGTTAAAGCAATTTGATGGTGTTTGTCGGTGGACACGAAACGTAATGATTAGCGGTGGGTAAGTACAGCCTGAAAGAGGCTCGTGCAAGCTTACTGATTTCTGGCTGGAAAACCCAAGCTCCCGCCGTCGGATCAGGCTAACAAATTGCTTTTAACCTGTTTTAATGAATCCGGTAGATCTTAACCGGCCTTCTGATCGCTTTTATGAAAGCCTTATAATGTAGTCCAGGCTAACGTCTGAATAGTGTACGTGCAGATATTGGCGTTACGAATTGTCTAAATGGTCCAGGTTGTCGCGCATCTGTTTCAAAAAAGCTTTTAACTCTAAGAGTTTGGCAGTTAATCGGGCGCTTTCACGTCGGCTGGTGTCGCGCTTCTTCAGGTACTCACGCGCGCCGGGCAAGGTGTAGCCTTTTTCGTTGATCAGCTCGAAAATTTCTTTCAGTTGATCGATGTCGGACTGGGTGTAAACCCGATCGCCAGAACGGTTCTTTTTGGGCTGGAGCGTCGGAAATTCCTTTTCGTAAAAGCGCAGCTTGGAGGCATTGATCTTAAACATCTCTGCCACCTCCTTAATCCCATAGTATAGCTTGCCCGCACCGTCCATATGACAAACTTGCCAATCTGCCTGAATAAACGCAAGTTTTGGCGTAATTTTGCACAGTATCAAGAGTTAATGGATTTTGATTAGTGTACACGCCGAAGCAGAATGACACTAATTAGTATTCATATGTGAGTAGAGCTTAAACTTATGACTTCCCACGAAATACGTCGGCATTTTCTCGACTTCTTCCGCTCCAAAGATCACCTGATTGTTGCATCGGCCCCGCTGGTCGCCAAAAACGACCCCACGCTGATGTTCAATAACTCGGGTATGGCGCAGTTTAAAGACTTCTTTTTAGGCAACGGAAATCCGCCTTCCCGGCGCGTAGCTGATACGCAAAAATGCTTGCGCGTTTCCGGTAAGCATAACGACCTCGAAGATGTCGGTTTCGATACGTATCACCACACTATGTTCGAGATGCTCGGCAATTGGTCGTTCGGTGATTACTTCAAAAAAGAAGCCATCGCCTGGGCGTGGGAATTGCTAACGGAGGTCTATAAACTACCGAAAGACCGGCTCTACGTATCGGTGTTTCAGGGCGACGAAAAAGACAACGTCCCCTTTGATCAGGAAGCGTTCGATCTCTGGAAACCTATTGTTGGCGAAGACCGGATTATTTACGGCAACAAGAAAGATAATTTCTGGGAAATGGGCGATACGGGGCCGTGTGGTCCCTGCTCCGAAATCCACGTCGACTTGCGCTCGGCCGAAGAGGTAGCCGAAAAGTCCGGTAAGGAATTAGTCAATGCCGATCACCCGCTGGTTGTCGAAATCTGGAACCTGGTGTTCATGCAGTTTAACCGCAAGGCCGACGGATCGCTGGAGCCGCTGCCAGCCCGTCACGTCGATACGGGCATGGGCTTCGAGCGCTTATGCATGGCCATTCAGCAGAAGCGGTCAAACTACGATACGGACGTCTTTTCGGGTACGATCAACGTCATCGAAGAGCTGTCAGGAGTTCAGTATAAGGGCACGATGGAGAAATCGGACGTAGCGATGCGCGTGATTGCCGACCATATTCGGGCCGTGTCGTTTGCGATTGCCGATGGGCTGGTGCCGAGCAATGCCAAGGCGGGTTACGTAATCCGTCGGATTCTGCGTCGGGCTATTCGCTACGGCTATTCGTACCTGAACCTGACCGAGCCGTTTATGACCAAGCTCGTGCCAACGCTGGCCATGCAGTTTGCCGATGTCTTCCCCGAACTGAATATTCAGCGCGATTTCGTGGCAACGGTCATTCGGGAAGAAGAAATCGCTTTCCTTCGGACGTTGGGTACTGGTTTGGGCCGTCTGGACCAGATCATTAGCCAACTGACCACCGAAGGCAAGTCGGAAATCCCTGGCGAAACCGTTTTTGAACTAAACGATACGTTCGGATTTCCCGCCGATTTGACAGCCCTGATCGCTCGCGAAAAAGGGCTGAGCATCGACGAGGAAGGTTTCCAGAAGGCGTTACAGGAGCAGAAAGCCCGCTCGCGGAAGGACGCTCAATCGTCGGCGGGTGACTGGATCGATCTGGCTGAACTAGATGATAAAGTTCAGTTCGTCGGTTACGACCAGCCCGAAGCGTATGCCCAGATTGTGAAATATCGCAAGATTCAGAACAAGCAGGGAACGCAGGTTCAGGTCGTCCTCGACAAAACGCCGTTCTATGCCGAATCCGGCGGACAAATTGGCGATACGGGTACGCTTGAACTATTCCGCAACGGTGAGGCTGGTTCTGAGCAGATCGCTACGTTGACGGTGCTCGATACCAAGAAAGAAAACGACCTGGTCATTCACATTGTCCAGAACGTGGAGGGCATTGACGATCTGCTGACGGAAGCCGATTCGGTTTATGCGGTGATCAATACGGCCCGTCGTGGCCTAACCAGCAGCAACCACTCCGCTACGCACCTGTTGCATTCCGCCCTGCGCGATGTGCTGGGGACGCACGTAGCACAAAAAGGTTCTTATGTTGGTCCCGACGCGTTGCGGTTCGACTTTTCGCACTTCAGCAAGGTGACAGACGAGCAATTAGCGGAAGTGGAACGGATTGTGAACGAGAAAATCCGCGAAGACATTAAGCTCGATGAGAAACGTAACGTACCGATCGAACAGGCGAAGCAAATGGGTGCTACCGCGTTGTTCGGCGAGAAGTACGGCGATTTCGTTCGGGTGATCACCTTCGATCCAAACTATTCTGTTGAGCTATGCGGTGGTACACACGTACCGGCTACGGGCCATATTGGTCTGTTCAAGTTCACCGGCGAAGGTTCCGTATCAACGGGCGTTCGGCGGGTAGAGGCTAAAACTTCGGCTGGGGCTGAGCAACTGATCAACGAGCAGATGGCCGTCATGAGCGAACTCAAAGAGTTGCTTAAAGCTCCGAAAGACGTAGTGAAAGCGGTTCAGACGCTGCTCGAAGAACGTAGCGCCCTACAGAAGCAGGTCGAAGCCTTACAAAACGAAAAAGTACAGCAACTCAAGAACCAGTTGCTGGAGAAGGTTGTCGCCGTGAATGGGCACAGCGTTCTCGTTGAGAAAGTAAGCGTCCCGAACGCTGATGCCCTCAAGCAACTGGCCTACGATCTCAAAGCCAAGGTTGACAACCTCGCTGTTGTACTCGGAGCCGACATCAACGGCAAGCCCCAACTGGCGGTTATGCTGCCCGATACGTTGATCCAATCCAAGAATCTGAACGCGGGTCAGGTCGTGAAAGAACTGGCTAAAAACATCAAAGGTGGCGGTGGTGGCCAACCGTTTTTTGCCACAGCTGGTGGCTCCGATTCCAGCGGCCTCGATGCTGCCTTGGAACAGGGGAAAGCGCTGCTGGGATAATTGTTAGTCATTATTAGTCATGGACGGTCATTCGTTGTAGAACAATGACCATCCATGATTAGTAATGACCACTAGCGACTTTTATGACTCAACCCATTGGCGTATTCGATTCGGGCTATGGCGGCTTAACCATACTGCGCGAAATCGTTCGGAAACTGCCTCAGTACGACTACGTATACCTGGGCGATAATGCCCGTACGCCCTACGGTACGCGCTCTTTCGACACGGTGTACCACTATACACTGGAATGCGTTCGACATCTTTTCGATCAGGGGTGTAAGCTGGTCATTCTGGCCTGCAACACAGCTTCGGCCAAGGCGTTACGTAACATCCAGCAGCTTGATCTGCCCAAACTCGCTCTCGAACGCCCGGACCGCCCAGTTCGGGTATTAGGTGTTATTCGGCCCACCACCGAAGTAATCGGTAGTTATTCGAAAACGGGTAATGTGGGCATTCTGGCGACGCGTGGTACCGTTACGTCAGAGTCTTACCGGGTTGAGATCGAGAAGTTCTTTCCCGGAGTGGAGGTATATCAGGAAGCCTGCCCGATGTGGGTCCCACTGGTTGAAAACGGCGAATACGCCAGTGCTGGAGCCGATTATTTTGTCAAGCAGCACATTGACCGATTGCTGGCGCAGTCAAGTCAGATTGATACGTTGCTGCTCGCCTGCACGCATTATCCGTTGCTGCTGGACAAGATCCGGCAATACACCCCGGTCAACGCAACGATAGTCAGCCAGGGCGGTATTGTCGCTGACCGTTTGGCTGACTACCTGCACCGGCACCCCGAGATCGAAATGCAATGCAGCAAGCATGGCCAGCGGGCTTTTCTGACGACTGATTCTACCGACGATTTCGACCGACAAGCTGCCATCTTCTACGGAGAACCCGTTCAATCGAAGCATCTGGCACTATAATACGTATTGCATTTTCCCTGGCGGGTCACTGCGACGGTGGTTCGCTAAGGGAGGCCATTATCGCTCCACAACGGCCCGATTGAGATAAGCTACTAACGGCTGCAAACCCGCAAACGCACTCAGTACCTGTTTGGTAAAGGTTGGTTTCGTCAGTGCGGAGTCAGGGAGCTTATGCGAAGCCGTAAAGCTCTTCAACTTCAAATATTCAACGGCAGGATTATCAGCCGTATACCCTTTGGGTGGCCGTTGTAAGGCTTCGTCGCGGTTTAATCCGGCGAAGTGACTCGTGAAAGAGGGCGCTTTTAGCAGGGACTCAAATTCTTCCAGATTGTAATCAATCTCCTGGCGAACCGTAGCCAGCACCGTCGGGTCGGGCATGTACAAGCCACCCGCAACAAAACAGTTACCGGGCTGGATATTCACGTAATACCCGGCTGATTCCAGTTTCTTGCCACCTTTGTTGAACCAGGCACCAAAATTGGTCTTGTAGGGCGATTTGTCAGTTGAAAATCGGACGTCGCGGTTGATGCGGAAGAGGCAGCTTTTAGCCTGTAAAGGCGTTTCGGCAATGTCTGGGTCCAGTGCGCCCAAGCCTTCAATCAGCTTAGCTACAAATTGAACAAAATCAACTCTGGCGGCTTCGTAAGCCTTTCTGTTCTCATCGAACCAGGCTTTGCTGTTGTTCGCTTTTAGGTCGGTCAGGAACGATAGGGTGGTCGGTTGCAGCATGGGTAGCGATACGCTTAAGCTTGGCTGGCAAAGCTATTCATTTTAAGGCAGAGTACGATAACCGTTTGCCCGTTGGGTCGGGGTGCGTAAACGGCCATAATTCCCTTTTCCCGCCAAAAGTTCGTACCTTTGTCTTTCAATCTGAACGGGAAATAACGCGCCATGATCACGGTACAAAACGTCTCGCTCCGCTATGGAAAGCGGGTGCTGTTCGACGACGTCAACATAAAATTTACTTCCGGCAACTGCTATGGTGTCATTGGTGCCAACGGAGCCGGAAAATCAACATTTCTTAAAATACTATCGGGTGAAATTGAGCCGCAAACCGGTTCGGTAAGCATTTCGCCCGGTGAACGCATGTCAGTACTGAAGCAGAACCAGTCGGCCTACGACGAGTATCCGGTGCTGCAAACGGTGATTATGGGCAACCAGCGCCTGTACGACATCATGCAGGAAAAAGACGAGCTGTACGCCAAGGCTGATTTCACGGATGCAGACGGCGAGCGGGCGGCTGAACTGGAAGCTGAATTTGCCGAAATGAACGGCTGGGACGCTGAATCTGATGCTGCGTCGTTATTGTCGGGCCTGGGTATCAAAGAAGACATTCACTACAGCCTGATGTCGGACCTCAACGGGTCGGAAAAAGTACGGGTGCTGCTGGCACAGGCGTTGTTTGGAAATCCGGACATTCTGCTGCTTGACGAGCCGACCAACAACCTGGATGTAGAGTCGAGTATTTGGCTGGAGAACTTCCTGGCCAATTTCAACAATACCGTCATTGTGGTATCCCACGACCGTCACTTCCTCGACCAGGTCTGTACGCAGATTGTCGACATTGATTTTGCCAAGGTTAAGTTATTTACCGGAAACTACTCCTTCTGGTATGAATCAAGCCAGTTAGCCTTAAAACAACGGCAGGATCAGAACAAAAAGACGGAAGACAAACGGAAAGAACTGGAAGAATTCATTCGCCGGTTCTCGGCAAACGCGTCGAAGTCGAAGCAGGCGACCAGCCGCGCTAAGCTGCTCGAAAAATTAACGATTGAGGATATTCAGCCGTCGTCGCGGAAGTACCCGTACGTGAACTTTAAGCCGGAACGTGAACCCGGCGATCAGATCCTGACGGTCGAAAACCTTACGTACACGGCGGAGGATGGCACCAAGCTGTTCGAGAACATGTCGTTCACGGTGAATCGGCAGGATAAAATTTTCATGTACAGCCGGGATGGCCTGGCCGTATCTGCCCTGATGGATATTCTGTCAGGCGAGCGGAAAGCGGATTCGGGTACGTTCCGCTGGGGCGTTACCATTACGATGTCGTATTTTCCAAACGATACCGAGAAAGAGAAATACTTCCAGACCGATCTGAACCTGGTCGACTGGCTGCGGCAGTATTCAGTGGAAAAAGATGAGAGTTTTATTCGCGGTTTTCTGGGCCGAATGCTTTTTTCGGGCGAAGAATCGCTGAAAAAAGCGACCGTGCTGAGTGGGGGCGAAAAGGTGCGGTGTATGCTGTCGAAAATGATGCTGTCGGGGGCCAACGTCCTCATGCTCGACGAGCCGACCAACCACCTCGACCTCGAATCGATTGAATCCCTTAACAACGGTCTGATCGATTTCAAAGGCCCAGTTCTGTTCACTTCGCATGACCACCAGTTTGCGCAGACCGTGGCCAATCGCATCATCGAAATTACGCCAGCGGGTATTCTTGATAAACTAATGACCTACGACGAATACATCTCCGACGACCGGGTAAAAGCCCAGCGCGAGGAGCTGTACGAGGCCGTGGCGTAAGCTCGTTACCTATAATTGAAAAAGGCAACCTCATTCGGGGTTGCCTTTTGTTTATCTACAGCAGGTGACGTATCAGCCCTGAAAGCCTATCCGCAAGTGTGAGCCATCGCAATAGGGCTTATTATTGCTAGCCCCACAACGACAAAAGGCGGTGACTTTGTGCTTAGGCGTTTCGTGTCCATTTGTATCTTTTACGACTATATTGCCGTACACCAGGAGCGGTCCATTAGGGACGGTTTCTACCAGGCTTTCCGCCCGCACATCTTCCGCCTTTATATGGTCGACATTCCGAACGTAGCTTAAGGCTTTCGACGGACAGCGCTCCACTTGCTCAGCAATGCGTTCGCTTGTGGCACCACGCATGTTGACCCATGGTCTGGCTCTGGGGTTGAATACTTCGATCAGCTGCGTCCAGCATAATTTAGAATGAATGCAAACGCTGGGCTTCCATAGAACAGTGATCTCTCCATTGGTATACGTTTTTGTGATGTTTTCTTCGGAGTCGTGTTCAGCCGTATTCATAGTCGTGCGGTTAGTTATGGAACTAAGGTAGTCTCAAAGTCAATGGGCTCCTGTAAAGTTCGATGAATAGGACATCGGTCGGCCATCTCCAGCAAACGAGCCCGCTGGTCGGCATCCAAATCACCCGTCAAAACCAATTGCAGGCTGAACAGCGATCGTTTGGTAACGGGATCATGGGTGTAGTTGACGTGCGCCACTACCGCATCGAGCGGCCAGCCTTTGCGGTCGGCATACATACGTAACGTAATGACCGTACAGGAAGCCAGCGCCCCCGCCAGTAACTCACCTGGCCGCATACCACGGTCCTGACCGCCCACTTCCGGCGGTTCATCGACAACAATCACCTGCGATCCGGTGGTGAGGTGGGTTTCGTACGGAGTACGTTCAATACGGGCAGAGATTGTGGCCATTAAGCAAACGTTAGGTTAAGTTTTTACGAGTTCGATGCTGTACGCACCGACCAGAGGCAGCGTGTTATTTACCCCATTCGCCGGGGTTCTGCCGCCAGGTTGACAACGAAGCCATTGCCTCAGCCGGGATGTAGTCGAGGGTCTGCGCTTCGGTGAGCAGGGCATCGTAGTTGCTTAAGCAAACCAGTGGTACGTTCTTATTGGCGAAGTTTTGGTCAGCCAGCGGAAAGCCATAGGTGAAAATAGCGGCCATCCCCAGCACTTCAGCGCCCGCTGCCCGCAGGGCGTCCACAACTTTCAGAGAGCTACCGCCGGTCGAAATCAGATCTTCGATAACCACTACGCGTGCACCCGCTTCGAGCTGGCCTTCAATTTGTTTACCCATGCCATGAGCTTTGGGCTCGGGCCGAACGTAACAGTAGGGGAGACCTAATACGTCGGCGACCAAAACTCCCTGTGGAATGCCCGCTGTGGCAACGCCCGCAATAACAGTGGCTTCTGGAAATTGCTGCCGGATCGCATCCGCCAACGCATTCTTAATAAAGGTACGTACGTCTGGGTGAGCGAGGGTGACCCGGTTGTCGCAGTAGATAGGGGATTTCCAGCCCGAACTCCAGGTGAACGGCGAGTCAGGTTGTAGTCGTACAGCCTGCACCGCTAACAGATGCCGGGCTACGGCTTGTTGAATGGCTAATGAGTCCACAGATTAACAAATAATGACACCCTCAAAAGTAAGCAAACCTGGTAATTGTTCTTTAGTGTTTAGGCGATAAGTCCGTTTAATAAAAACAGTTGCCAACTCTTGTTCCTGAATGCGGAGGATTGGTAACACCCAGTATCTTAGACGGATTGACCGCATTTCCTTCCTCACTTCTCACGTAATGATGCCGAACCCACCGACTCAACCGCCTGATCTCTTGCTGCAAAGTGTGTTGCAAAACTCGATGGATGGCATCCTGCTATGCCAGGCAATTCGTGATGAACAGGAGCGAATTGTGGACTTCAGCGTTGTTTGGTGCAACGACCGGGCCGTAGCCATAACGGGTCGGTCACGCGAGCAGATGCTAAATCAGACTATGCTTACTGTAGACCCCGATGGACATAGTAGTGGCATTTTTTCGAAATACGCTCAGGTGGTTAAAACAGGACTGCCGATGCACATCGAGCACTATTTTAGAGGAGGAAACATCTGGATGGCGCAGTCGCTGGCCAGGTTTGGTGATGGTGTACTGGCTTCGTGGTCTGATATAACGAGTTTAAAGGAAGCTGAAAAAGCCCGTCAAGAGGAAACCGAGCTTTTGCAGGCAATTCTGGACAATACACAGACGGGCATAGCGGTGATGCATTCGGTTCGTGACCAGGCCGGAGAGATCGTTGATTTTCAGTTTACGCACATAAATGTTGATGCAGAGCGGATTACACAACGGTTGAAAGGTGAGCTGATTGGGCAGTATTATTCGCTTATCTGGCCCGAAGCGAAAACAAATGGCGTACTCGATTGGCATATTGCGGTCGCCCAAACCGGTAAACCGGCGAAAATAAACGGGGTAAATATTTCGGTTGATGGTTACGACGGTTGGTACAATATCCGGATCCGGCCGTTCCACGATGGAGTGATCACTACGTTTGTAGACGTAACGGCGTTAAAACAGGCTGAGCTGGATAACCAGAAGCAGACCGATCTATTACGCTCGGTTTTAGACAGTTCATCGAACGCGATCATTGCATTCAAGGCCGTTCGGGATGCGCAGACCAATCAGATAATCGATTTTCGATACGTTGCGCAGAACGAAGCCAACCGTCGAAACCCAGTCCGGACGGACGAAGAGGTGATTGGTCATACCATGCTCGAATTTTTTCCGAACGTAGTGCCTACCGGTTTGTTTGACCGTTACGTGCAGGTAGTCGACACGGGTGAACCAGTCCGTTTTGAGCAGGAATACAATTATGACCAGTTAAGTGGCTGGTATGAGCTATCGGTCGTGAAATGGGACGATGGCATTGTGCTGACCCTAGTCGACATTACGGCCAGTAAAGGCTACCAACAACAGATTGAACAGGCGAACCGTGAGCTGCTGCACGTTAATGATAACCTGCGTCAGTTTGCGTATGTAGCCAGCCATGATTTGCAGGAGCCGCTACGGAAAATTACGTCCTTTGGTGATATGCTCCGGGAACAGTTTGCTCCTCAGTTGGGCGAAACCGGAAAGGACATCGTCAACCGTATGCAACTCGCCACGGAGCGAATGTCGGTGCTGATCAAAGACGTGCTGGCGTATTCACGCATTACAACCCACCGAGAGCCTTTTCAGCCCGTTTCGCTCAACGATATTCTCCTTCAGGTCGAGAACGAATACCAGAGAGAATTTCAGGAAAGTAATTTAAGCCTGCACGTAGATAAACTGCCCACAGTTCAGGGCGATCGGTCGCAGTTGTATAAGCTGTTCAGCAATCTGTTGGCCAACTCGCTTAAATTTCGCCTGTCAGACCGGCCTTGTGCGGTTCAAATCACTTGTAAAACCATATCTGGTACCGAGGGGCCGGCTGGGTTGAAACCCGGTGTTACGTACTACGAAATCAGCGTAACAGATAATGGGATTGGTTTCGAGAACAAACACGCGGAGCGCATTTTTCAGGTTTTTCAACGGCTCCATACCCGGCAGCGCTACGAAGGCACGGGCGTAGGTCTGGCCATTTGCAAGCGGGTTGTAGAGAATCATTATGGACTGATCACGGCGGAAAGCGAGTTGAACGAAGGCGCTACGTTCCGGGTGTACCTCCCCCAATAAAAGCCTGTTACCAGACGAGTCGGTAGGCGACCTACGAAGAAAGTCAGGTTTCTTTACTCTTTATTTAACCGAACTTTCACCGTATCGATCCGGGTGCCATCCATCGACACGATGGTGAAGGAGAACGGCGCGTAATCGATAACGTCGCCTACCTTGGGCAGGTCTTCGTTGGTGGCCAGAATCAAGCCACCCAGCGTATCATAATCGCCTTCGGGTATACTCCAGCCGTATTTCTCGTTGAGGTCGTCAATTTCGTGCCGGGCACTGAGGAGCCAGTTTGTGTCGTCAAGCTGCCGCTCAACCCAGTCTTCGTTCGTGTCGTACTCGTCCTGAATTTCACCGAATATCTGCTCAACCATATCTTCCACGCTCACAATACCGGCGGTACCTCCAAATTCGTCAACGACCAGGGCCAGGCTTTTGCGCTCCGTCAGGAAGCGTAGTAATAGATCCTGCGCGGGCATGGTCTCCGGGACGGTGATAATGGGCGTATTTATTTCGGCAACCGTAGCTGGCTTCTTAAACAGAGACAACGCGTGGCAATAGCCGATTACATCATCAATTGTGTTCCGATAAACGATAATCTTGGAGTGACCACTGTCCTGAAAAGCCTGCCGTAGTTCTTCAACGCTATCCTCTACATCAATGGCTGTAATCTCCGTGCGGGGCACCAGACAGTCGCGCACCCGAACATCCCGGAATTCAATGGCATTGGTGAAAATTCGGGTGTCTACTTCTACGTCTTCTGCCGTGTCCGACTTCTGATTCAACTGTTGCAGGTAGTGGTTCAGATCCGTCAAACCGAATACCGGCTTTATTTCGGGGTTCCGATTACCCATCACGAAGCGGATGAAAAAACGGGCGGTGCCTACCAAAATTCGAACGATGGGAGCAATGGCTTTGAAAATAACCCAGATCGGAATCGCCAACCACTCCAGAAACCGGTCAGGATGAATAAGCGCCAGACTTTTTGGGAGATAGTCGGCTATGGGTAAAAAAACAACCGTAAGAATCAGCGTCTCCAGCCCAACGAGCAGTAATGGACTGTTGTACGCATCCGGAATGACCTGCATTAGCACCGGGTTCAGGAACGTAACGCCTAGAACCGCATAGATAACCAGAAACAAAGTGTTACCGGTTAATGTGGTTCCAACAAATAGAATCGGATTCTTCAGAAACCCCGATACCAGTTTCTCCCCCAAGGGCCCTTGCTTGCTGTGCAGTTCAAAATAGATGCGGTTTACGGAGACGTAGGCCATCTCGACGGCCGAAAAAAAACCGGCCAGAACGAGGGCTAAAAAGGCACCAAAAAGCAAGACGTAGGATTCCATGAATGGTGGTTGAACAGAACAGAAAGCGGCTGACACCTACCAGGTCAGCCGCTTTCTGTGCATTACTATTTTTTCTTCTTCTTGCGGTCAGCGGCCATTTGCTTAATGGTTGGCGACACCGCTTTTTCTCGTTCCAGCCGCCGGTTCTTAACGTACTGAAATGCCAGCAGCGAGGCTAAACACAGCATCAACAGCCAGTAACTATCTGCAAAATCGGTCCGCTGGTACTCCGCAATCCAGATGATCAGGAAGCCAGCGGCAACGGCTAGCAGAAGAATTTCAGAAAGCTTCATAAAATAGACTTAATCGTGTTCCGCCGACTCAATGGAATCAGCAGCTCAGTACTGACTAGGCCAGTTGTTTGTCCCGCATCTTACTAAACTCGCGGTAGCGCCGAATGGTTGAGATGGCAAAGCCCAGCATCACGACCAACGTACCAATCCAAAGTACGTTGATCAGCGGTTTCTCGTACGCTTTCATCACGATGTAATCTCGTTGCGTCCGGTTAACGGCAAACACGAACTGGCCCGTTTGTGGGTTGATTTCGTTGAGTTGAAGCCGGATGCCCAACTCGTCGCTGGTATCAGCCCGGCGCCCCACCATCCGATCTTTGATGATAAACACCGGGTTAAGAACCTGCTCGCCGTTCTTGCTGAGTACCCGCACCTGCGCTTTTACGGCCGCATCATTCGGCCCAAGTTGCGTACCATCAACTTCATTCGTTCGGATAACGTCATCCAGAATGGCTACGTAATCATTCAGGAAGAACGTGTCTTTGATGGCTACAGAATACGTCTCGGTTTTCTCCCACTTCTTCTCTTCCGATGGGTCTGGCGCAGTAGCGATGTACGTATAGATGTCACGCTGGATCGAGTGGCGGCTATCGGGCGACAATACGACACCCATCCGCTTGTTCACCTGGATACGGGGATAGAGCGTAAAGACCTGACCATTCGGCTCACGGTATTCAACGGCGTAGTGGACGTTCTCGGGGTACAGTCCCAGCGTATCGCCTTTTTTGTAATACACCTTACCGTTTTGTTCAATATCACGCTGGGCAATGCCGTGGAAATCACCTTCAATTACCGATACGTCGTTGCGTGACACGTAACCCGGCACACCCCGCACCTCCATTCGCTGGCCCCGGTATGTAACCTGGTAGTTGTCCATCCGTTCGGGCTGGTTGAGCCAGAGCAGAACGTTCTCTTTATTCTCTTTATTACCGTCTTTGGTGAAATCATCCGAGTTAGAAATCATCAGCCCACTCGTATTGAGCGAGATCACCCGCGAATACCCCGACGAGTACAGAATACCAATGAGCATCAGCGCCATGCCGATGTGCGCGATGGCTCCCCCCGACAAGCGGTAATTGCCCCGGATGATGCCGAGCAGGATGGTACCGTTAGCGACCAGCGCAAACACCGATGCCACCAGCAGCGCCATATACACCGGATTGCTCATCGAATTGTAGGCAATCAGGCCAGCGCTAATCAGCAACGTAATGATACCGGGCGTAATGAGTGCATCCCACTTTTTGTTGTCGATTTTCCGCCACCACATGAACTGACCAATGCCCGTCAGCACCGCAATGATCACGAAAAACCAAACCTGAAACTTGTTGTAGTGCGCAATCTGGTTGGCCGGAAGCGCCAGGTTAGATACTTTTCCGAACAGTTCCAGCACTTTGTTATAGACCGGAATGGACGTAGTGGCAACGACCTGAAACGCAGCCAGACACAATACCGTTGCGCCTATGAATAGCCAGAACTCTTTCGTATATACCGACGCTTCCTGCTCATCGCTCGGGATGTGCTTCCATTTGCGGATCGCCAGCAACGTAGCTAGCACTACAAAAACGAGCAGATACACCAGCAACTGCCCCGACAAGCCAAGGTCAGTAAATGAGTGAACCGAAGCATTGCCCAGAATACCGCTCCGGGTCAGGAAGGTCGAATACAGGATGAGCAAAAACTGAGTGATGGTCAGAATAACGGCGGTCTTCAACCCGGTTGAACTGCGCTTGGCAATCAACATCGTGTGCAGAGCACCAACCATAACCAGCCACGGTACGTACACCGCGTTTTCGACGGGGTCCCAGTTCCAGTACCCGCCGAAGTTAAGCGTTTCGTAGGCCCAGTACCCGCCCATCATAATACCGATGCCCAGAATCATGGCTCCGAAAAGCGTCCAGGGTAAGGCAGGACGAATCCAGGCCAGCGGCTGATTCCGCCATAGACCGGCAATGCAGAACGCAAACGGAACTAACGTGAGGGCAAAGCCGAGGAACAGGGTAGGCGGGTGAATCACCATCCAGTAGTTCTGAAGCAAGGGGTTAAGCCCGTTTCCGTCTTTGGGAACAAAATTCGGATCGGCCGTAAAGATCGGCGCATCGGGCATAGCTTCGCTCAGCAGCAGGAAAGGCGAGGAGCCCAGCTTGAACGTATCACCAAAGACAACCCCCAGAATCATTGACGCCAGAAAGGCCTGCACCAGGGCAAAAACGGCCATCATCGGAGCTTCCCACTGCCGACCATTGGTACGAATCAGGATAACGCCTAATAAGGCATTCCAGAAGAGCCAGAGCAGGAACGACCCTTCCTGACCTTCCCAAAAACAGGAGATCATGTACTGCACCGGTAAAGCACGCGACGAGTGACTCCAGGCGTAATGATACTCGAAGTAGTGATTGTAAATGATGTAGAACAACGAAGCGACCACGCCAGCGATAGCGGCCCCATGGATGTAGAACGCCCAGCGAGCCAGCTTACGCCAGTCGTCGACGTCAGTCAGGGTATTGTTCGTGTCTGTTTTTTTGGGGCCAGCCGTTCGTTTAGCCGTCTTGCCGCCGAACGATGCACCATTCGGGTTTTCCTCGCCCGCATAGGCAAGTTGAGGTTCTTCAACGACGATTGCCTGGCCGACGTAACGTCGGCCTAGGGCTGATATGAAATACGCCACCGTCGCTACTAATGCCGTAACGAACGACAGAATAACGAAGAAGTGACCAAGTTGTCCTACTGTGGTATGTATCATAAATTAAAAAGAGTGAAAGAATGAATGAGTGAATGAGCAATTCATCCACTGCTTCGCTCTTTTATAACTTGGCGGTTTTTGCTTCGTGTTCAGTGGTTTCAAGCTTGCCATCCTGGTATTTTGATGGACACTTAAGCAGAATTTTGTTGCACTGGAAGTGATCGCCCTGCATGGCACCGATCACGACAATCTGCTCCGACCGATCAAAATCCTGCGGCTTGGGACTGTTGTACACGACTTTCTGTGACCGGTTGTCATTATCGACCAGGGTAAATTCAAAATGGTTGGGGTCGATCTGTGGGTTATAAAGCATATCGACAATCTGACCCTGCTCGTTTTTCTTGACCTTTCCTACTACGTGAATCAGTTTATCGTCACCGTCCTGGGCGAGTTCCGACGCCTGTTTGAACGTAACATACGAGCTGGCGTCGCCCGCCGTGGCGACGATGATGCCGATAGCGAGTGCGATAACGATGATGCCGAAAATATGAGAGAGTTTCATAGGCGTTTATAATCGAACAGAACTGGTAGTATTCTTTTGGTTAACCTCTTTTTCCAGCTTACCAATCTGACGGTCGAGCCGGATCAGATAGACAATGATGCCCGCAAACACCGCGGCAATAACCGCTACCACAACCCAGATTTTACCATCCGCCCGCAGTTGGTCGGCCATTTCAACGCCGTCGCTGACCGGTTGTTGCGCCAACACCTGCTGGCTAAAGAGAAGTAGTGCCGCTAAGAGGGCTTTTATGGAGGAGGGGAGTCGCATGGACGTCTAAATAGATGTAAAAATAACGTAAAATTGACTTGAATCATTCCCGGTTCAGAACCGGAATCTTACTCGTCTAAAACCGCTTTTATCCGACGTAACCGTACGCGCAGTTGAGTAATCCAGACGCCCAGCAGGATAAAACCAATTATTGCTGGATAGAACACCATCCGCATGTGGTTATCCATGTCATATTTGCCAAAGGCTGGGTTGCCGCCATTGCCGGGGTGTAAGGAGTCAGTCAGGCGCGGAACGATGAAAATCAGGGGCACGAAAACGGCAAATGCAAAGATATTGTAGACCGCCGAGATGCGGGCTCTGCGTTGCTCATCATCGAACGAACCGCGTAGGATGAGGTATGCAAAGTACATGAGCATCCCCACGGCTACGCTGTTGAGTTTCGGATCGTTGGGCCAGGGCTCGCCCCAGGTGAAGTTTGCCCAAAGCGACCCCGTGGCACAGCCGAGAAGGCCATACAGAATCGCCGTGTTCGCAAACTCAACGGCCACCAGATCATCGTCAAAACGACCGTTACGTAGGTAACGAATTGAATATACCGCTGAGGTGAGCAGCAAGGCAATCATCCCGAACCAAAGCGGAACGTGAAAATAGACGTTCCGGATGCTTTCGTTCAGGATAGGCTGGCGCGGTACGACACCCAGCAACCCCTGAAGCACTACGTATGTGAGAATTACGACCGCGAGGGCCTTCCACCAGTTGATTTTCATGGTTTAAATAGTTTTGTTGTTCATCTGTTCGATTGTTTTTATGGTGGTAAAGTCTAATCGCCAACCAATCAAATAGACAAACAATAATTAGCTCCGCCACAAAAACGGAAACAAGAGCCACGACAGCGTCACGACAATCGCGTCGATAGCCAGCACAATTCCAATCTCGTCCCAGCTCGTACTCCGATCCAGGCCATCCAGCGCGTTCTTCGAAATCTTCAATAACATCAGCAAGAGCGGCAGAATAATTGGGAAGCTCAGGACTGCCATCAACGTCGCCGGATTTTCGGCTTTACTGGCAATGCCCGACACCAGCGTGAGCGAAGCTGCAAAGCCAATAGCGCCCAGTATCAACGTCACCAGGTAAAGCCCAACATCTTCCACCGGATTACCCAGCACAAACGCATACACGCTAAATCCTAACAACGCCAGCACCAGCATCAGTGCGGTATTGTACAGGATTTTCGACAAAATAATTTGCTGCGGACTCGTGAGCGTATAGTAATACAACTGACGCCCAGCCCGTTCCTGCACAAAGCTTTTTGCAATGGCGTTGATCGCCGTAAACAACAAAATAATCCAAAATAACGTGTTCCAGACAATCGGCGTGAGCTGACCCCGCCGGGCGTTGAAACTCAAATAACAGACGAACACAGCGCCGACGATATACAGCAGCATTCCATTCAGCGCGTAGCGTTGCCGCCATTCGAGGAGGAATTCTTTACGCATCAATGCGCTCAATTGCCGTACCGATTCTGCCATGCTTCGTCTTCTAATTCTGCAAATTTACAGCGCA
Organism: Spirosoma knui; assembly: GCF_054780635.1. Lineage (NCBI taxonomy): Bacteria > Pseudomonadati > Bacteroidota > Cytophagia > Cytophagales > Cytophagaceae > Spirosoma > Spirosoma knui. The sequence continues at coordinate 487,292 of NZ_BAAGVY010000002.1, forward strand.
ATGCCGATGGTAAAAAGAAAAGTCTGCTATTTGCGCATTCAGTTAGGGCCTTTGCCGGGAAAAGGCCGTTTACTTGCATGACGTATTCTGTTATTCTCCTCTGTGCATTCGCGTTTGTTGCCGGTTTTATTGATGCGATTATTGGTGGGGGCGGCCTGATTCAGACGCCCGCCATGCTCTTTACGTTGCCGCAGTATCCGGTTCCTACCCTGATCGGCACCACGAAGATTCCGTCGCTGGCGGGTAGCCTAATGGGCGCTTTTCAGTACGGTCGGCGGGTAGCGGTAGCGGGGCGCTTTATTGGCCCAATGATGGGGATTGCGTTCGGTGCTTCCTGGCTCGGGTCGTGGACGCTGACGCGTGTACCGAACAGTTTTATGAAACCACTAGCCCTGGCCATCCTGATCGCCGTGTTCGTGTATACTCTGGCAAAAAAGGATTTTGGTCAAGTGACCCACCGGGTTGTAACGGCTCAACAGCAGCGTGTCCGAATGTGGGCAATGGGAGCCGCCATTGGTTTTTACGACGGTTTTTTTGGACCGGGAACCGGTAGCTTTCTGGTATTGGGGTTTATCGCCCTGATTGGGTTCGACTTTCTGAAAGCGAGTGCCCACGCCAAACTAGTCAACGCAGCAACCAATCTGGCCAGTGTTCTTTTCTTCGCCAAGCAAGGCGTTATTCTGTATACAGTGGCTTTGCCAATGGCCATTGCTAATTTATCCGGTTCATTTCTGGGCGCCCGATTAGCGATACTGAAAGGTAACCGGTTTATCCGGGTGTTCTTTTTACTGGTCATTACGGCAACCATCTTACGTTTCGGCTGGGATTTGGGGAAGCTGTATTTCTAGGCATCCCCGGATCAACGGGCTGACAGATACGTTTTAACGTATTGTGCAGAATATCCTCGAGGCTTTACTGACGGTCTGCTTTGCTGATACATGGATGCTCCGTCTTTTTTAGGGCAGCCCTTGCATCGACAAACTTTCCGTTGTAATCTTGCGTTAATTAAACTGAATCTAAATAAGGCGACCGTGTCACTACGGTAATCCAGATCATGAGTAAACGCAGTGTAGCTGACCTGAAAATTGGAGAACGAGCGATCATTCAATCGTTCAATGATCAATTACTGTCGCTCAAGCTACTCGAAATGGGGTGTTTACCGGGTGCAGAAGTATGCCTGCAAAGCAAAGCTCCGCTGGGTGATCCGATCTGTCTGAATGTATCAGGCTACTGCCTGGCGATGCGTAGGTCTGAAGCGGCTACCATATTAGTTGATTAGGTGGCGCTGCATCAGGCCGTGCGGTCGCAGTGCGTAGGGTCGCCGAAGACCGAAGGGCTCCGTACCCCGCTGTAAACCGAATACTAACTTGAGTTCCCCTATAATTGCTCTTATCGGTAACCCAAACGCTGGTAAGTCCTCGCTGTTTAACCAACTGACGGGGCTACGGCAAAAAACCGGTAATTTCCCAGGCGTTACGGTTGACAAAAAATCAGGAACGTGGCCCATTGATGCTAACATCACGGCCACCGTCGTTGACTTGCCCGGTGTATACTCAATCTATCCAAAGTCGTTAGACGAGCAACTCGTCACCGACATTCTGGCCAATCCGGCCCATCCTGACTATCCTGACGTGGTGGTGGTGGTGGTAGATGCTTCGAATTTGCACCGTAATCTGCTCTTGTTCACGCAGGTCACTGATTTGGGTCTTCCGACCGTACTGGCTTTGAATATGCTGGATGTTGCCCGGCAGCAGTCGAAAGAAGTGAACAGTGTGCGGCTGGCCATGCGCTTGGGCGTTCCGGTCGTGCGGATCAATGCCCGAACCGGCGAGGGGGTTGATCAAGTCAGGAAGGCCGTCTTGGGTCAGATGAGGGAGCCAACCTTACCTGGCAAGTTATTTTTTGATCCCGCCGAAGAAGCGTCCGCCCTCATCGAAGACACCCGGCAGCAATACGAACTGGACAATAACTATCTGGCGCTTCAATACGTCATTCAGCACGACGGCTTTACGTTTCTGAACCGTTCGCAGCAGGTGGGTCTGGATAAGCTCATTGATCAGCATCAGTTTAGCGAAACGCCGTTTCAGGCGGGCGAAACCATAACCCGCTACAAACGTATTGCGTCCATTGTGGCGGAAGCCGTAGCCGACAACCGCCCGGTTAACCAACCTACCTGGAGCCAGAAGCTCGATCGGTTGCTGCTACACCCCATCTGGGGCTATGCCATCTTTGGGTTTATTCTGGTTCTGATCTTTCAGGCCATTTTCGCCTGGGCGCAGCCGTTCATGGATGCGATCGATACGGGCGTTGCCTGGCTGAACGGTGAGTTGAAAACACGTTTACCAGATGGGCCACTTACGGATCTGTTGACGGATGGCGTACTGGCCGGTATCGGAGGGATACTCGTATTTATTCCGCAGATTGCTTTTCTGTTTTTCCTGATTGCGCTGCTCGAAGAATCGGGATACATGTCGAGGGTAATGGTCATCATGGACCGGATCATGCGCAAGTTTGGCCTGAACGGCCGAAGCGTTGTTCCGCTCATTTCGGGTGTGGCCTGTGCCGTTCCAGCCATCATGGCGACGCGGAGCATTGGCACCCGGCGCGACCGGCTTATCACAATCCTGGTGACGCCCCTCATGAGCTGTTCGGCCCGCTTGCCGATCTATACCATTCTGATCGCGCTGGTGGTGCCGAATAGGCCTCTGCTGGGAATTTTCAACCTGCAGGGTATCGTATTAATGGGCTTATACTTGCTAGGCCTGGTAAGTGCCCTGGTTGCTGCCTACGTCCTGAAACAACTGTTACGTACCAAAGAACGCGGTTTCTTCATTATGGAACTGCCTACGTTCAAACTGCCGCGCTGGAACCACGTGGGTCTGACGGTATGGGATAGCGTTCGCTCGTTTGTCTGGGAGGCCGGCCGGGTTATTCTGGCGATTTCAATCGTTCTGTGGGTGCTGGCCAGCTATGGTCCTGGAAACTCAATGGACGAAGCCGAAGCCCGCGTACGACAGCAGACAGGCATAGCCGCCGATGATCTCGACAATCAGATTGCCTCGCAACGGCTCGAAGCGTCTTACGCGGGTCGGTTTGGCCATTTTATTGAGCCGAGCATTCGGCCGCTCGGATACGACTGGAAGATTGGCGTTGCCCTGCTCAGTTCGTTTGCGGCCCGCGAAGTATTTGTCGGTACGATGTCGACAATCTACAGCATTGGTGGTGGTGATGATGACGCGGGGACAACCATTCGGGAGCGGCTCCGCCAGGAGAAAAATCCGGAGACCGGCCAGGCTATGTACACACCGGCGGTAGCTTTTTCGCTATTAATTTTTTATGTTTTCGCAATGATGTGCATGAGCACGTTAGCGGCTACCCAGCGCGAGACGAAAAGCTGGAAATGGCCTGCTGTGCAACTCGCGTATATGATGATACTGGCTTATGGTTCTGCCTTTGTTACGTATCAGCTCATGAAGTAAGTCAGCATCGGTATGAAAACAAAAAGCCCCGTTGAAGATGCTTCAACGGGGCTTTTATATACTGAAAAAAAGACTACCATAATAATCCTTTAGAGATCAATGGGTAAATGAAGTGATAGATGATATAGGTGAACAAGCCTATTGTCAGGCCGCCCAGGGCGGTCGTTTGGTCAATGGATACCCGGGTTCTACGTGAACTCCGGTTAACCCGCCAATCTCTTTGTGCTGTATGCTTCATAGTATGTGTTGGAATGAGGTACTATCCCATACACAAATTTTAGACCGCATTCAGCCGCGCACATGAGTTACAGATATGTATTAAGTTAACGGCTTGTTACAACTAACTTTACGAATCTAATATTCGCTATATCCTGTCTAGTCCCTATATAATTCTATATAGCTATCTACTCTATCTGTGGAATAGTGTGGTGATGTTTCTACACTGCTGTCGCCCAAAATCCACAGCTACTCCCAACGTAACGCGCCAATAACATCAGAAGCAATCATACCAATCTGCCCCCGCTGTTTAGCTACGCGGTCTCCAGCCAGTCCATGCGCAAAGACGCCCAATACGGCAGCTTCCACTGGATCGTATCCCTGAGCCAGAAGGGCCGTCAGGATGCCAGTCAGGACGTCGCCCGTGCCGCCCGTGCTTAAGCCGGGATTACCCGTTGAGTTGAAATGAACTTCGCCACCGGGAGTTGCTACGGCAGTGTGGGCTCCTTTCAGGACAACCACTACTTGATAGCGCTGGGCGAAGTCGCGCAGCATCGTTAACTTTTCATAATCGTTTTCCCAGCTTTGCGTGAGTCGTTCAAACTCTTTCGGGTGGGGAGTAAGGATGCTGTTTTTGGGTAATAGGCTGAGCAAATCCCGATTTTCAGAAAGCAAATTCAAGGCGTCCGCATCTACGACTACTGGTTTCGTCAGGCTCGGCAAGAGTTCACGTAGTAAGGTCAGCGTCTCCGGGGCTTTACCAATACCGGGGCCTATACCTATGGCCGAATACGTTGTAAAATCGGGAACATCGATTTCGGTTCGTCCCGTCAGAAAGTTCGGATGCCGGTCGGGGCGGCACATGGCTTCGGGAACCGCAGTTTGCAGCACGTCGTAGCCACAACGTGGCACCTGAACACTCAACAGGCCCGCCCCGGCCCGTAGGCAGGCTTTGGCGGCCAGCACGGCCGCTCCCATTTTTCCGTAACTTCCCGCCAGCAGCAAGGCATGACCAAAGGAGCCTTTATTAGAAAATCGATCGCGGGTGCGAAGCAGTAGACGGGCTTCTCGCGGCTGCGTGTAAAAATAAGGCGTTGGCGCAGTATCGATGTAGCGTTTCGACAAGCCAATCGTCACTACGTGCCAATTACCGACGTAACGACCATTTTTAGGCAGCATAAAGGCCAGCTTAGGCAATTGAAACGTAACGGTATGATCGGGCTCAATAATGACGTCATCCTGCTGATTAGGCTGGTCGGCATACAGACCACTCGCAATATCGACCGAGACAACCGTAGCCGGAGCCCGGTTTATACTCTCAATAACACTTTTCACAATGCCTTCGGTTGGGCGCGATAAACCGGAACCTAGAATGGCATCGATCACCACCTCGTTGTGCCGAATGGCGGGTACGTCACGCGGATCTTCGATGTAGTTGAGTCGTTCGGTAACGAGTTTCAGGCGACGATGGTTGTGCATGAAGTCGTTGGACTCGCGGGGAGCGTAACGCACTACGTGGACTTCGATCGGATACGCCCGTTCCAGCAGCAGCCGGGCAATGGCCAGGCCATCGCCCCCGTTGTTTCCCAGCCCGCAGAAAACCTTCGTAGAGGTGGTGTTGGGGAAGCGATCAACAAACCAGTCAACGAACGACAGCGCTGCTCGCTCCATAAGGTTGATAGGAGCAATAGGCTCATGCTGAATGGTAAATTGATCGAGTGCGCGGATCTGATCAACGTTCAGTATCTTCATAAATTGGGTGTCGTCACCTAGTGTAATTTTACAAAAGTATTTTCTCCCCGCTAAAAATTTACTATCTTTGCGGCTCATTTCGCAAATAGTTATCTGGCGATTTATATACGGTCATGAGCGAGTTAATCAAATTAGTGGAGGCAGACAACGCGCAGCGTCGCGCCGAGATGCCCACGTTCCGGGCGGGCGATACGGTGAACGTACACGTCAAAATCCGCGAAGGAAATAAGGAGCGTATTCAGATTTTTACGGGTACGGTTATTCAACGCCGGAACCCAAGCAGCGGTGGCGAAACGTTCACCGTTCGTAAAGTATCGAATGGCGTTGGTGTAGAACGGATCTTCCCGTTGCTGTCGCCCAATGTTGACAAGGTTGAGGTTGTCCGTTTAGGCAAAGTTCGCCGTGCACGCTTGTTCTTCCTGCGCGGTCGTCAGGGTAAGGCTGCCCGCCTGAAAGAGCGTAAGCCAAAGGCAGTAGCTGCTTAATTGCTCTCAAGCACCCATCTTCCAAAAGCTGTCTGTAAAGGCGGCTTTTTTTATTAGTTATAAAGTTGTAAAGTCGAAGAGTTGTATAGTTGCTGGCGCTCGTAGCTCAACTGGAAGAACTTTACAATGCTGTAACTTTATGGCTTTACAACTTTTTTACGATGAACTTCTCAAAATACCAGGGCACCGGAAACGATTTTGTTTTAATTGATGACCGGACCGGCGAATTTCCGGCTACAGATCAGCGGCTGGTTGAACAGCTCTGTCACCGTCGGTTCGGCATTGGGGCCGATGGGCTGATTTTGCTGCAAACGGACCCGAATTACGATTTTCGGATGGTGTATTTTAATGCCGATGGTGCCGAAGGGAGCATGTGCGGAAACGGCGGTCGCTGCATTGTTCGGTTTGCCCACGACCTGGGAATTTTCGACACACACACACGCTTTATCGCTGTAGACGGTGAGCACGTAGCGGAAGTTAATGAACAAGGCGTATCGTTGAAAATGAGCGACGTAACGGGCATTGAAGAGCGCAACGGCCTGACCTTTCTGAATACCGGATCACCCCATGTCGTTCGGTTTGTCGATGATCTGGAGTCGCTCGACGTCGTTGCCGAAGGGCGAGCCATCCGGTACAGCAGTGCGTTTCAGCCGGGAGGCACAAACGTCAACTTCGTTCAGGTCGTTGGTGACAATACGTTGTTTGTCAGGACGTATGAGCGTGGGGTTGAAGACGAAACGTACTCGTGCGGTACAGGGGTAACAGCGGCTGCTTTAGTGGCCTGCCAGCAACTCGGCCTGCTAAGTCCTGTGTCGATTCGGACGATGGGCGGGAATTTACAGGTCGCGTTTACCTCTCAGCAAACCGGCGGTTTCACCGACGTATACCTCATTGGGCCCGCTGCCTATGTGTTTGGCGGGGAAGTAACTATTTAGCTGAATAGGTAGTTCGTCCTAACAGAAATCTCTTATTCACTCACTCAACGGATGATTATTTATAAGTCGAAAGATTGGTTACCGGCCATCTGGCATTTTCATACGGGCCCTACGGCGATTTCATTACTACGCCGGTTGCTGGTTGTGTTTGTCTACGTTGTCATTATTACCATCATTGAACTTAGGTATCAGGACCTGCGGCTGAAAGATACGCCGACCGCTTTTCTGGGAGCGATGGGTATTCTGCTGAGTTTGCTGCTCCTCTTTCGCACCAACACCGCTTACGACCGTTTTTACGAAGGACGGCAGGCATGGGGAATGCTCGTAAACAATACCCGAAATCTAGCCATCTTTTACAATGCCGTTCTGCCAGTCGATGACAAGGACAATCGGCTCTTTTTTGCAAAAACGATTTCTAATTTCCCGTTTGCGTTGAAAAATCACCTCCGTGATCAGTCCGGAACGGATGAGCTTGACATGATTGAAGAAGGAGAACGGCGGAGTCTCGCTAACTTCGATCACAAACCGTCGGGGGTGTCGAGCCAGCTCTGGATACGAAGCGAGGAATTGTATCGGCAAGGTGTTCTATCCAACTCGCAGCATATCAACTTGAATCGATACCTGGGTAGCTTAATCGATATCGCCGGTATCTGCGAACGCATCAAGAGTACGCCGATCCCATTTTCGTACAATCTGTTTATCAAGCTGTTTATTATGCTGTACGTGGGGGTGCTGCCGTTTACAGTCATCGAAGTATACGGTTATTTAACTATCCCGGCTGTGCTGCTAACGTCGTATATTCTGGTCGGCCTCGAAATGATCGGGGAAGAAATTGAGGAGCCTTTCGGTTTTGAACGTAATGATTTGCCTTTGAATCAACTCAGCCAACTGATTCGGGTAAACGTACACGATATTCTACAGATTGACTTGCCGAACCTTGAAAAGCAAGCAGCCAAGCCAGGATTTACGATCGTAACCTAGCTAGTCTTCGGCTTCGATGATGCCGCCCTGTATGTGGTAAATGACTTTGTCGCGGAATTCGGGCTGACGTAACAGATCTTTTGCCGCTACCCGACTGCGGACGCCATTTGTACACATTACCACAATGGACTCGTACGGCAGCAACTCGTCCTTACGAGCCCGAATGTCGGGCAAGGGAATGTTTAACCCCCCCAGATTGAACTCATCAAATTCCCATTCGTCCCGTACGTCCACAAGAACCAGGTGGGGTTGCTGGCGAAGGGCTTCGAGTTCACGTAACGGTATGTCAGTGTATGGTTGTGTTGTCATACACTGACATAACCGTCATTTTCGGGTCGCTGTTCCCATCGGGCGCAACTTGTTAACGGTCGCTGATGGAAAGAATTTCGATCTCGTCAACCTGAGGGCGGCTTCCCCACCCACACTCCAGCGCAACCTGTCGGCCTGTTTTATAAAACCGAATTCGGACCGGTTTCTGGGCAGAGTAGCGTTGCTCGGCGGGAATGCTGGATAAGGCATTCTGCAGAATTGGCAACGAACTCGCGGTTGGTTTGTACTGGATAAGTGGAGTGGAGGAGCCTTCCGACTCGATTCGGACAGATTCTTCGCAGCCGTCAACCGGTAGACTATTGCCGGTAATAATCGCAAGGGCTTCCTGCTCAGGAGACGAGAGCGTTGTTTTTTTGGACTGACAACCGAATAGGGCTGCCAGAATCAGGAATATGGGCAGTTTCATAATCTCGTTTTTAGGATAAAGACCCGCTTACTGCACAACAGGTTGTAAGGTTAGTATATAAACCTGATTTCTGTCAATCTGTCAGCCTAATTTATCCTGGAACAGGATTTGTTCCCCACCGGTAGCCAACTATCACAAGCATTTATTCCTTACTCATTTCTAACTTATGGAAGCCATACAGAATGAAAAAGGCGAGTCCACGCGGGGCCAGATCTCGATCCATACCGAGAATATCTTCCCGATTATTAAGAAATTTCTCTATTCCGATCACGAAATTTTTCTACGAGAGCTTGTCTCCAATGCTGTTGATGCAACCCAAAAACTGCGTCAACTTTCCTCATTCGGTGAATTTGGTGGCGAACTGGGCGAGCTGAAAGTAACCGTTTCGCTCAATGAAGAAGCCAAAACCATAACCATCAGCGACAATGGCATCGGTATGACCGCCGATGAAATCAAGAAATACATCAACCAGATTGCCTTCTCCGGTGCAACGGACTTTCTGGAAAAATACAAAGACAAAACCGACGACAAAGGGCAAATTATCGGCCATTTTGGGCTCGGTTTCTACTCGGCATTCATGGTGGCCGAGTCGGTCGAAATCGTTACGAAGTCGTACCGCGACGGGGCACAAGCTTCTCGCTGGATTTGTGATGGCTCAACCGAGTTCGAACTGACGACTGCCGAACGTAGTGAACGCGGTACCGATGTGATCCTGCACATTGCGCCTGATTCCGAAGAATTCCTGGATAAAAGTCGGCTGCGCGGCATTCTCGATAAATACGCGCGTTTCTTGCCCGTGCCGATCGAGTTTGATGGGCAGACGGTCAATACAACCACGCCGATCTGGACGAAAGCGCCCGGCGACCTGACCGACGAGGACTACAAAACGTTCTATCGCGAGTTGTACCCAATGAGCGAGGAGCCTTTGTTCTGGATTCACCTAAACGTTGACTATCCGTTCAATCTGACGGGTATTCTGTACTTCCCGCGCGTTAAAAATGAGCTGCGTTTCCAGCGCGAAAAAATCCAGCTGTACAGCCGCCAGGTATTCATTACCGACGAAGTAAAAGACGTAGTGCCCGACTTCCTGATGATGCTGCACGGCGTCATCGATTCGCCGGATATTCCGTTGAACGTATCGCGCAGCTTTTTGCAGGCTGATGCGAACGTGAAGAAAATTAATGGCTACATCACCCGGAAAGTGGCCGATAAGCTGAACGAGTTATTCAACGCCGACCGCAAAGCGTTTGAAGAAAAATTCGATGACATCGGTCTCTTCATCAAGTACGGTATTCTGAGCGACGATAAGTTCTGGGAGAAAGCAAAGAACTTCGTCTTGCTGAAGGATACGGAAGGAACCTATGCCACGCCCGACGAATACCGGGAAAAGATTCAGGCGAACCAGACCGATAAGAACGAAACGCTGGTGCTGCTTTACACCACCGATCGCAAGCAGCAGGATGCCTATATTGAGTCGGCTCGTCGGCGTGGGTATGACGTACTGGTTATGGACAATGTCATTGATCCGCACTTCATCAATGCACTCGAATACAAACTCGAGAAAGTACACTTTGTGCGCGTCGATGCCGATACACTCGATAAACTGATCGACAAAGGCCTCAACAACGAGAGCGTGCTGTCGGAAGATGACCGGACGAAGTTAAAAGAGGCCTTTGAGCAGGTGCTGGATAACAAAACGTTGACCGTAAGCATCGAAGCGCAGCCTACTGATGAGCTACCGGTTACCATTACCCAGCCCGAGTTTATGCGTCGGATGAAAGATATGTCGGCCTTATCGGGTGAGCAGTCGTTCTACGGTAACCTACCGGCAAGCTACAACGTTGTCGTGAACGCCAACCACCCATTGATCGGTAAAATTATCGCCGAAACAGATGCCGATACGCAGAAGGCGTTGATCAAGCAAGTCTATGACCTGGCCTTACTGGCGCAGAACATGCTAACCGGTGCTGATCTGACCGCCTTCGTGCGCCGGACGGTTGCCAGCCTTTAATACGTACGATTTATAAAAATAGAACGCCCGACACTACGCAGTGTCGGGCGTTTTTGCATATATAACCTGCTGATTTTGTTAAGTTTTACGTTGCATTCAAAACAGCGCTATTCTTGATTATCTGATTAGATCTATATTATCTCTACAAATGAGACATATTATATTTTTTCTGGATATAAACATAAAAATACAGTAACTATTAGTAGGGTTTGTCTTAGCTGCATAAACCCTACATTATGAAACACATCTATCGTATTTTTTCCTCAGTCTGGTTTCGTCCTAGGCTGGTAATCTTACCGGCGTTGCTCGTTGGCTTGTTTACTAGCGGGAATAGTCTCGCGTCCCCAGTCAGCCTGAACCCAGCAGAACTAGCTGTACCGGCCGATGAAACCATTACGGGTACCGTTACCGACGAAACGGGCGCTGGCCTGCCCGGCGTGAGTGTGGTAACGAAAGGAACGCAGCGCGGCACAACCACCAACGCCGATGGCCGCTATACGCTTACAGTACCCAGTAACGGAGCCGTACTGGTATTCTCCTTCGTTGGGTACATAACCCAGGAAGTAACGATTGGCAATCTGCGCACGGTCAATGTGTCGCTCAAGGCCGACCAGAAAACCCTTAATGAAGTAGTCGTTGTCGGCTATGGCGTGCAGAAGAAAGCCAACCTGACCGGGGCCGTCGATATGATCACCAGTGACGTATTTGACAACCGGCCGATGACCAACCTGAATCAGGGACTTCAGGGGGTTTTGCCGAACTTGAATATTAAAATGGGGGACGGAAAACCGAATCAGGCTCCCAGTTTCAACATTCGCGGCACTACGTCGATTGGTCAGGGCGGTAGTGCTTTGGTATTGATCGACAACGTAGAGGGCGATCCGAGTTTGATCAACCCCAACGACATTGCCAGCATTACGCTTCTGAAAGATGCCGCTTCGGCCTCGATTTATGGAGCGCGTGGCGTTTTTGGCGTCGTACTTATCACCACCAAAAATCCAACCGTAGGCCGGACGAACGTTACGTATTCCAGCAATTACTCCTTTAAAAGCCCGATTGCCAAACCCGATCTGGTCACCGATGGCTATACCTGGGCCTCCATGTTTGCCGAATCGTTCGTCAACTTTGGCGGGACATTTCCCCAGAATGCCAACAAAACCCTTAAGTTTTCGCAGCCTTATCTGAATGAGATCAAAAGACGGTCGGAAGTGGGTGGCTTGCCAGAGGTCGAAATTGACCCGGTTACTGGCGAGTACGTGTATTACGGCAATACGGCCTATTACGACTTATTGTATAAACCCCGCACGCAGGCCAACGAACAGAATCTGAGTATTTCGGGCAGCACCGACAAAGCCAGCTACCTGGTCACCGGTCGCTATTACGGTCAGAATGGACTTTTCCGTTACAATTCCGACGATTATCGGGTATTCAACTTCATGGGTAAGGGATCTATTCAGGCGTTTCCGTGGCTGAAGATCAATAACATGACGCAGTACTCCGATATGTTTTATCACAACCCATCCAACGTGGGCGAAGGCGGTGGTATCTGGCGTAACATTGCCGACGAAGGTCACCCTTTATCACCTTTGTTGAACCCCGATGGGACTCTGACCGCGTCGGCTGCCTATACCGTTGGTGACTTCTACTATGGCAAAAATGGCATCGATAACAACAAGCGGATTTTTCGGAATACGACCGGGTTTGTTACCCAGTTCTTCGGGGATAAGCTTAGAATTAAAGGGGATTTCACGATTCAGAACACCGATAACAACGACCGGGCCAAGGCTGTCCCTGTGCCGTATAGCATTAAACCCGGCGTGATCGCCTACGTAGGCACGACGACAAATTATATTGGAGAGACGTACCGGGAAACGGCCTACATGACCACCAATTTTTACACCGAATACGAGAACACGTTTAAAACGGATCACTACGTAAAAGTGCTGGCTGGTTATAACTACGAGCAGTCTAATTACAAACGACTACAGGCGCAGCGGAACGGGCTGATTTTCGAAGATGCCAACGATATCAACTTAGCCCTCGGCCAGTCGATCACGACAACGGGCGGCTGGGAACGGTGGAAAATACAGGGTGGTTTTGCGCGACTCAATTATTCGTTCAAAGACCGCTATCTGTTCGAAGTAAACGGCCGATACGATGGCTCGTCTAAATTTCCGGCTAACCAGCGATTCGCCTTTTTTCCGTCGTATTCAGTTGGCTGGCGGGTGTCGAAAGAGCCGTTCTGGAAGGTGTCCGACCAGGTTGTTTCGGATTTAAAATTTCGGGCTTCGTATGGCTCATTGGGCAACGGAAACATCAACTCGTATGCGTACTTAGAGCAATTCAACATTTCGCAGTCGTCCGTTATCCTGAACGGTCAGCGGCCACAACAAACCCGGAACCCAACGGTATTGCCCGAAGGACTAACCTGGGAAACGGCGACCACGAAAAACGTCGGCATCGACTTATCCATGCTGTCGAACCGGCTGAATTTTGTGGCCGACGCGTACATCCGTACCACAACGGATATGTTTACGGTTGGTTTAACCCTGCCCGCCGTTTTTGGTGCCACTGCCCCTAAAGGAAACTACGCCAATCTGGAAACCAAAGGCTGGGAAGCCATGCTGTCGTACCGGGATAAGTTTTCGCTCGGTGCCAAACCCTTCAATTACGATCTAAGACTGACGCTGGCCGATTACACCTCCGTCATTACTAAATACAACAATCCGCAAAAGCTGTTGACCGATTACTACGAAGGCCAACGCCTGGGTGAGATCTGGGGTTATACCACCGATGGGTTCTTTACATCGGCTGAGGACGTGAAAAACAGTGCCAGCCAGAATCTGTTCCGAACGGCCTCCAGCGGCCTGTGGTTTCCCGGCGACATCAAGTTCAAGGATGTGAACGGCGATGGCTCCATTACGCCCGGTACAGGGCGGGTCGAGAACCCCGGCGACCGGTCGATTATCGGCAACTCGACACCTCGATATTCCTACGGGGCCATGATCGGGGCTGACTGGAACAACTTCTTCTTCTCGGCCTTTTTGCAGGGCATCGGCAGTCAGCAGTGGTACCCAAGTGGTGAAGCCAGCCTGTTCTGGGGGCAATACAACCGGCCCTATGGCGGCATCCCCAAAAGTCAACTCGGCAATATCTGGACGGAAGAAAACCCGGATGCATACTTCCCCCGCTACGTATCGCGTCTGGCCAGTAATGCCAACGGTACGCTGATTGCTCCGCAGACCCGTTACCTGCAGAGTGTGGCCTACCTGCGCCTGAAAAACATTCAGATCGGCTATAATCTGCCCCGTACCCTTATTTCCAGGATTAAGGCGTCTGCCGCGCGTGTATATGTTTCAGCCGAAAACGTCTGGACGGTGTCTCCGCTGTTCAAACGCACCCGCGATTTTGACGTTGAAAACGCCGTTGCATCCGATCAGGTATTTAATCCAAACGGAAACTCGGGCGATGCCTACAATTACCCCCTGATGAAGAGTGTTACCTGTGGTTTATCCATTACGTTCTAACCACTTAAAGAAGCAATCATGAAACTGAACTATATCCTTGTTTTACTAGCCACAGTGTTTTGTATAAGCTGTGACCTGGAGGAACTACCGGAAGCTACCACCACCAAAGGGCCTATCTTCGGCAGTGAGAGTGGCCTGGTACTGTATACCAACTCGTTTTACACGATGTTTAACGGCAAAAACCTGCACCGGGCCGATGCTATGTCTGACTACCTGGCCCGGAAAGACACGCCACCATTCATCACCGAAGGCAATTATAGTCCGCAGGTAAGCACGGGCTGGAGTTGGTCCGACCTGCGAAACATCAACTATTTCATCCAGAACTGCACGGACCCCAAAGTGCCGGTGGCAGTCCGGAAAAACTACCTCGGTATTGCCCGGTTTTTCAGAGCCTGGTTCTATTTTGATAAGGTAAAACGGTTTGGCGACGTACCCTGGTATGGAAAAGCCCTTGATGTGAGCGATACAGAGTTGCTGTTTAAGGCACGCGATTCGCGCACGATGGTGATGGATTCGGTACTGGCCGATCTGGATTATGCTTGTCAGAACATAACCACGACCAGCGAGCCTTCGCGGAGTTTAGTGACCAAATACGTAGCGTATGCGTTCAAGGCGCGGGTAAGCCTGCACGAAGGAACCTTTCGAAAATACCACGCCAATTTAGGTTTGCAGGCATCGGCGGAAGGTTTACTGAATCAGGCTGCCGTAGCCGCAAAAAAGGTTATTGACGAGGGTGGCTATAAACTCTACGACGGTTCCGGGCTGGACAAATCGTACCGGCAGGTATTTATCAATCCGGCTCCGATAGCCACCGAAGTTATGCTGTCGGCCGTACTGGATCTGGCGCTGAACAACTTAAGTGACGCGAACTGGTACTGGACGAGTGGTACGTATGGGGATAAGGCCAGTTTTATCCGCACCTTCGTCAATACCTACCTGAACATTGACGGTACGCCTTTTACCAACAATCCAGCCTATAAAACCATGCTGTTTAAGGATGAGGTAAAAGGGCGGGATAAGCGGCTTCAGCAAACCATTCGCACCGGCGATTACAAACGAACCAATGCCGGCGTATTGGTGCCGTCGCCCCCGCTTTTCTCCTATACATTCACGGGCTACATGCCCATCAAGTGGGCGTTGGACGATATGTACTACGATACCCGGGATTTGAACATCAACTCGGTTAGCATCTTTCGGTATGCAGAAGTTTTGTTGAACTACGCTGAAGCCAAAGCCGAATTGGGAACTCTCACCGATGCCGACTGGGCCTTGACCGTTGGAGCATTGCGGAAGCGGGCAGGTATTACGGGGGGACTAAGCGCAAAACCCGTTGTCGTTGACCCGTATCTGCAATCCAAGTATTTTCCGGGTATCAACGATCCTGTCATTCTGGAAGTACGGCGGGAGCGGGGCATCGAATTATGTCTGGAAGGATTCCGCTTCGACGACATCGTCCGCTGGAAACGGGGCGAACTGATGCAAATGGAATGGAACGGAATGTACGTACCCGAACTCAATACGCCCATGGACTTAAATGAAGACGGCATCCTGGACGTAGCGTTCTATAAAACGACACTACCCGCCAACCGGCCAGCGGGCGTAACCTACGTAGACGTTTCGCCCGTAGTAGCCGGTAAGCCCAATTCGCAGCTGTTGTCTGGCGAAACGTCGGGAGAACTGACTTGGCTGAATAATATTCCCCGGAGATGGACGGACAAAAATTACTATTATCCCATTCCTACGGGTGACATCATTACCAATCCCAAACTGCTGCAAAATCCCGGCTGGTGAGCCTTCGTAATTAGTAAGAATAGCTAACACGTATCGTAAGCGACTGAAGTTTGGCGACAAATTTCAGTCGCTTAGGTTTACGGCATATAGTAACCATTAATTTTTAAGTCAGAATCGCGATTAACAACGTAGTAGATAGGCGTGATACAGGTCAGGCTTGCCCATTCCGGCTACGTGGTATCTGAGAAACTACAGTTCCGGCGGACTTATTGGTAGCCTTTGTAAACCATACTTTCCGGCGAGCGATAAGCCGTCCAATGATGAAGATCAGCACCAGAGCCACTAATACAACCGCAATTAACGGCAGTAACACCGCGAAGATGGACAGCCCAACCGACGCTACGTTCTCACCGGTAGCGACTACGGGATTAGCTACACCGCCCGTGGTCGCCGTTGACCCAAGACGTAACAAGCTGGTTCCGGCCTGAATAACACCCGCCGATCCCCCGCCCAGCATGAGGCCTAATCCCCAATGTATGACTGGGTTGTCGATGTGCAGAAAGGACGTACTCAGCAGAGTTCCAGCGGCTATAGAAGCTGGTGTCGCTAGTGTATCAAGTAGGTTATCGAGCCAGGGAATGTAGTACGCGCCTACCTCGAATACGGTAGCCACGGCGAGTCCGCCAATGGTTGGCCATCCGCTTATCCACTCGAAACCCGACACAGGTCCAACAAGACCGAACTTCGTCGCCAGACTGGCGATCAGTAGGGGGACAAACACCCGAAACCCGCAGCAGGCGGCCAAACCAACACCAACACAGGCACTAATGAACCAATCAATTGTCATGGTTGTGAATGGGTTTTATGAAGCGTATGTGCAGTTTCTAAAAACCACCATACCGTTACAATAAACCCGTTTCATAGCCAAAGGTTTACCCAAAAAACTGCGGGTTGAAGTTCATCAGGAAGGCCTCGTCGGTAGCGCGGGTTAGGGCCGTGTAGAGCCAGCGGACGAATTCATCGTTTACCTGACCATCGGGCAGAAAGCCCTGATCGACGAACACCGCGCTCCACTGACCGCCCTGCGCTTTGTGGCACGTTAGGGCATACGCAAACTTGACCTGTAAGGCGTTCAGATACGGGTCGCGTCGCATGGCTTCGGTGCGCTCCTTTTTGCTCTTGATGTAAAAATAATCCTTCATCACGCTTTCGTACAAGGCCTTATACTGATCCGAAGTCAGCGACGGCACGGGTGAGTGAAGCGTATCGAGCATAATCTTGGCGTCGAAATCAGGTTGGTCTTCGTAATCGACCAGACGTAACGTAACGGTGGCAAAGCGGAAACCATGCTGCTCCTCTTTATTTCGAATCTTCAGCACTTCGGCAAACTCGCCATTGGCCAAAAAGCCAGCCGGTGAGTCTTCATCAAGTATGGTATAGTTGTTACGGGCAATCATCAGCATATCGCCCGCATCGAGTTCTTCTTCGCACTGGTCAATCATCCGCCGAACAAACTGGTTGTACTGGACGGCCGTTTTGTTGGAACGGCAGATAATCGCCGTATTTTCACGACCGTATTTGTCGTAAGCGTATCGAATACCATCTTCCAGCTTAGTCAGAGGCATTTTATAAATATCCTGAAACGACCGGACGTTGAGCTGAATATCGGGAGTGCCCGTTGCCGCAGGTGCATTATCGCTCAGGAGGGCGTCGAAGCCAACGGCTTTTGGGGTTAACTGCGGCTCATCCAGCAGCATGCGTAAGCCCGTGGCGTTATACAAAATACCCGATTCTTCGTCTTGCCGCATTACTTCGGTCAACTCCTGTTCATACACCGTCATGTCGAATGAGCTGGCTAAAAAGCCCTGATCAAGAGCCGGGCTTAAGTCCCGGCCAACGGGCGGCAACTGGGCCGTATCGCCCACGAGCATAAGCTTGTTCCCTGGATTCTCGAATACGTAGTCGATAAGATCTGTAAGCAGTCCTTTACCGCCAAAGTCCGCTTCGTCGGAGATCATAGAAGCCTCATCGACGATGAATAGGGTATCTTCGTGGTAGTTCTTCTGGCGCTGAAACGCGAGCGTTCCCGAACCTGGGTCGGCCACCTGTCGGTAAATTTTTCGGTGGATCGTTTGGGCGGGTTTCTTGGCGTAGTTCGCCATTACTTTGGCGGCCCGGCCCGTAGGGGCCAGCAACACCGATTTATACCCGAAACGCGGGAGAACTTTGATGAGCGTTCCGACGAGGGTGGTTTTACCCGTACCGGCGTATCCACGTAGCAGAAAGCAGTCGCGGTAGTGCTCAAAATCTTCGTGGGTGATGAACGCGCCGATTTTTTCAAAAAATTGCTCCTGGCCGGGTGTGGGTTTGTAAGGGAAGCGTTTAGCCAGCAAATGCGCGGCCGTTTGGGTTTCGTTCATGCTTCTAAGTTACAAAAAAAGCGGCAAAAAAGGAAGCCTGATCCGGGCCAAACAGGACGTCGGTCGACAAATAATATTTGTGCTTTTCGAGGGGGAGCTTTACTCGGTTCGCCTTTTTTCTTACATTCACCTGCACTAAATCCTTCACGCACATGAATGTACGACAAATTCTTCAGGGAAAAGCGGTTAACGCCCTGTACGCGGTCTCTTCCGACCAAACCGTTCTGGATGCGCTCCGGCTGATGGCCGAAAAAAATATCGGTGCGGTACTAGTCGTAGACCAGGGTGAGCTGACGGGTATCTTTTCCGAGCGCGATTACGCTCGGAAGATTGTCTTAAAAGACCGGCACTCCGACGATACGCGGGTTGCCGACGTAATGACGGCTAATGTCATCACCATTGAGCCTGATCAGAGTCTGGAAGATTGCATGCTGATCATGTCGGACCGGCACATTCGCCACCTGCCCATTGTTGACAAGGGAGAGTTAGTGGGTATCATCTCCATCAATGACGTAGTTACCTCCATTATCCGGGATCAGAAGAGCCGCATTGACTCGCTGGAGAGCTACATCTCAGGCAGTCCCTACTAACCCGTTAATCCTATCATTGAACAGCCGGGCAGTCACTTTGTCGTTCATAACGAATAAACTGACAGACTCTTTTGTACCTTTGCGTCCCGAAATAGGAAGAGCATTGTGACGCAAGTAGTTGAAAAGCCCGGTTTAAGTGCCGGTACAATGGATTCGCCCCGAGAAGAGGTATTTAAACTGTATGGAAATCGGTTACGACTGCGCGTCTGTGGCCTCTACCGGGAAGGTGACCGTTTGCTGATGGTGCGCCACCGGGGGATTGGCGTAACTGATACGTTCTGGTGCCCGCCGGGTGGTGGACCTCAGTTTGGCGAAACCGCTCCCGAAGCCCTCGTTCGTGAGTTCATTGAAGAAACGGGTCTCGAAGTCGAAATTGGGAAGCTGCTCTTCGTCAATGAGTTTATGCAGTCCCCTTTGCACGCGATGGAGTTGTTCTTCGACGTAAAGGCGACGGGTGGGTTCATTCGGCAGGGCATCGATCCGGAAATGGGTTTAGACGAACAGATTATTCAGGACGTACGGCTGATGAGCTTTGCAGAAATAAAAAGCTACCCGCCCGAAGAGGTGCATGCCGTATTCCGGCACTGTCAGTCACTGGATGATGTGTTCAATCTGCGCGGCTACCTGCATTAACTGGCCTAAACTTATTTCGCAACGGCGTTATCCTGATACAAGCTGTTAAACTTTTCGTATGTTTAGTAGCTTCTTTTGAAATACATTTTACCTGCCCTGAATTCGTGCAACTTGCTGTGACTTTAGCACCGACTGTTACTATTCGTTCTCACTCATTCGACTCAACGGATACCGCAAAATCCGTGTTGTGTCTGGAAGTGGGCCGGGATCGGTTTCGGTTTGTAGTGCAGAACGCACAGCGACGGAGCGTCTATCTTGAAGAGTACACCTTTCCGTCGTTATTAACCGAACGGCCGCTGGTCAATGTGCTGCCCGATGTGTTCCGGGGGCATGCTGTGCTGTCGGCCGGGCCATGGCAGGAGATTCGGGTAGGCGTTAATTCCCCCTCGTTTACGCTGGTGCCCAAGCAATTGTACAGGAAAGAGTACGCAGGCAGTTACCTGGCGTTGATGCGGGGTAATCCGCTGCCTGCTCATGAGTTCGCTCAGGCGTATGCCCATGAATCCGAAGATTTTCTGTCGGTTTTCAACCTGGAGCATCCACTCGCAGACTATTTTTCGGAAGCCTATCCGCTCCAGCCGCTTACGTTTGTCCATCAAATGGGCGCTCTGATTCAGGCCACAGCCCGTCTGGATCGTCAATCGCTTACGCCAGCAGCCATTCATCTGTACTTCGAGGATGAATTTGTTTCGATTATTTATCGGAACGAGCGACAGCTTCGGTACTGTAATCGCTTTGGTTATAAAAATGTGCAGGATTTAGCCTACTACGTTTTGTATGTGCTCGATGAACTGGCGTTACGTCCCGAAGCGCTGAATGTGCTGCTCTACGGCGAGATTACACCATTCGCCGAGCAGTATGCCGAACTGAGTCGCTTCCTGCCGAATTTAACGTTTGGTCATTTACCCTCCGGATTGACGATGGCTAAGGAGTTCGACGAGCTTCCTGAGCATCGCTACCTCAGTTTATTTGGTCTGGCATTACTTAGCGAATAAGCAGAAGAGGGGATAAGCAACCCCAAAATCACTACTTTGCTCGTTCACGCACTGATATGAAGCGTATCGCCTTGTTCCCCGGCTCTTTTGATCCATTTACCAAAGGCCACGAAGACATTGTCCTGAGAGGGCTTAATCTGTTCGACGAAATTGTAATTGGTATTGGCCGGAATGCCCGAAAGGAACGGTATTTTCCGCTGGAGCAGATGACGATTTTGATTGAAGAAGCGTTTCGGGACTATCCGGCCGTACGTGTAATCAGCTACGACGATTTAACGGCCAGCGTAGCCCGCGCCGTTGGCGCGCGGTTTCTGTTACGTGGTCTTCGGAACACTACTGATTTTGAATACGAAAATGGCATTTCGCAGGTAAACCGCTACGTAAACGAAGACGTTGAAACGGTATTTCTGATTACCTCGCCCCATCTGGCACCGATCAGCTCGAGCATCATTCGTGATCTCCACCGCTACGGTCAGAAAGTGGATGACTTTCTGCCGTACCGCCTGGAACAGCCAAAAGAATAATTCGTTCGTAAGTATAGGCTTATCCAAACCAAACGGGTTAGTAGTTGCGTGCGTCCAGTTCTTTGAGTTGGTCGATTACGTAACGAATGGAACTGAACGAGTTGGTGAGCGCCAACTGCGTTTCCCGGCGGTCGAGCCAGGCCAGTTTTTCGATGTCCTCATCCTCCTGAGGAGCCATGCCACTGTCGTCGATTACGCTCATCAGATACCACTTGGTGCGTTTCAGAATACGACTACCGTTGAGCGTGTAGGTATGCCAGGTCGTGCAGATGCGCTCGCCTACGGCTACTTCAACGCCGGTTTCTTCTTCGACTTCGCGGGCGGCTCCCTGTCGGGACGACTCGTCCTCATCCAGCTTGCCTTTGGGCAGATCCCAGACGCCCCGCCGAAACATTAGCAGCATCTGGTTATCTTTAACGACCACACCACCCGCGGCTTTGACGATTTTAAACGGCTTTTTTATTGCGTTTTCGCAGGCAACTTTGTCGAGACAGCCCAGGGTAACCGACAGCAACTGGTTCGCATCCGCTTTCTGAAGAAGGAGCAGTAATTTCTCGATAGTAGCAGGAGTCGAGTTCAGCACAAGCAGATGCCCGTGCAACATATCGGCTTTGAGTGCCTCAAGGCGGGCGTCTACGATTTGATCATAATCTTTAAACGCCTTTGGGTCTGAAGGATCAGTTAGTTGAGAAGCGGCTTTAGGGCCAACGAGCCGGATTGGGCGGTCGTTTATAAAGACAATCATTGACGCAATGAGCAGTTCGGGCTGTAAAAGTAGTAAAACAGAAGCGCTATCACACAGTTGAACCCATTACAAACAGTTTGAGTTTACTATTTTTGCAACAAGCCAACCTTCTCCCTTTGTGGAACTTCTTATCATTCTTTTGTTAACAATTCTGAACGGAGTGTTTTCGATGTCAGAAATCGCTCTGGTTTCATCCCGTAAATCCAAGCTGGAAACGGCGGCCAAGAACGGAGACCGCCAGGCGCAGACCGCCCTCGACTTATTCAATTCGCCCAACCGGTTTCTGTCGACGGTGCAGATCGGTATTACATTAATTGGCATCTTGCTGGGTATTTTTTCGGGCGATAAGCTGACAACCGACGTTCAGAATTTTGTAGCCCAGGTTGAGGTGTTCCAGCCGTACGCTCATTCGATCGCGGTTGTGCTGGTGCTACTGTTGCTTACGTATTTATCGCTTGTTTTCGGCGAATTGGTCCCCAAACGTATCGGTCTTTCCAATCCCGAAGGGATCGCCAAAACGGTGGCTGCTCCCATGAATATCCTGTCGAGGCTGACCTCGCCGTTCATCGCGCTGCTCACGGTTTCCAGCGATTTGCTGCTGAAACTGCTGCGGATACGGCCGAACGAGAGTGCCGTTACCGAAGAAGAAATCAAAAGTTTGATTCAGGAAGGAACATCGGGGGGGGCCATCGAAGAAATCGAACAAGAGATTGTGCAGAACGTGTTCCAGCTTGGCGATCGGAAGATTACGTCGTTGATGACCAACCGTCAGGAAATTATCTACCTCGATCTGGAAGACGATCCGGCTGAGAATAAACACAAAATATTGGAGTACAAGCACTCGGTGTACCCGCTTTGCGCCGGTAGTGTCGACGATGTTGTAGGCCTGATTTACTCAAAAGATCTGCTGGGTAAAGACCTTGATTCGGAATTGCTGCACCTGACTGATTTTAAACGCGAAGCACTTTTCGTTCCGGAAAATAATCGGGCGTATCAGGTACTTGAACGATTCCGGGAACGCAGGCAGTACGTCGGCGTTATTGTCGATGAGTACGGGGGTGTACTCGGCGTAGTTACGCTTAATGACATTCTGGATGTGCTGGTTGGCGATATCAACGACGACAGCGATTCGGATTACGAAATCAGGGAACGTGAAGATGGGAGCTATCTGATTGATGCTCAGATTCCTTTTGAAGATTTTCTGTCCTATTTCGAGATTAACATAACGGCTCAAAACCGCCGGGATTTAACCGGATTTGATACGCTGGGCGGGTTTGCCCTGCATATTCTCAAAGACATTCCGCAGGCGGGCGAATCGTTTGTCTGGCAGAATTACCGGTTTGAAATCGTGGATATGGACAAGAGCCGAATTGACAAGATGCTGGTGCGTAAACTAGACGAAGAATAAGCTTCTCTAAAACAGTCAATTGATGTTGTAGGTTATTGTGATGAACCAGAATCTCAATAACCATGCGACGCTTCATCCCCGACTCATCTGATTTAGGCGGCACTCCATCGCCCCAACGGTCTAGCCGCGAGGTACCATCCGTACTGGAAAATGATCCGCACGCCGACGAAGAAATCATCAATCAGCAAGCGGGTGAACAATACCCGAAGGCGGTAGAGGAACCCGCTGCTGAGGCTAAAATCGCGCCCGATAATCTGGCCGATTCGATTGCGTACGCGATAGACGGCAGCGGCCCGGGCCCAACCAACGATCGTCCCAATGTCTCGGGGCATAAAACCATTACGGAGGGTATCACCGGGGCCAGTCTCGATGAAGAAGAGGACGCACTGCGAACGTAGTACGTCATACCACTTCTTTGTACTGCATCCGGTACAGATTCGCGTAGAAACCTTCGCGCTGGAGCAATTCTTCGTGATTGCCCTGCTCGACAATACGTCCTTTATCAACGACGATGATGTTATCGGCCTTTTGGATAGTCGATAATCGGTGCGCAATCACAACCGCCGTACGGCCTTTCATGAGCTTGCTAATGGCGTTTTGGATCATCTCTTCGGTTTCGGTGTCAACCGAAGACGTAGCTTCGTCCAGCACAATGATTTTTGGGTCCTGCACCATCGCCCGAACGAACGAAATGAGCTGACGCTGGCCAACCGATAGGGTAGCCCCGCGTTCCATTACGTTGTACTCGTAGCCGCCCGGTAGTCGCTCGATAAAATCATGGACGCCTACCAGTTTGGCGGCTTCAACGATTTTATCGCGTGTAATTCGTTTGTCGCCCAGCGTAATGTTGTTCTCGATGGTGTCAGAGAACAGAAATACGTCCTGTAAAACTACGCCTATATTTCGGCGTAGATGACCGAGCTCATAGTCATGGACGTCAAGCCCATCGACCAGAATTTCGCCTTTATTTATGTCGTAGAACCGGCTCAGCAGGTTAATAATTGATGATTTACCCGCACCAGTGGCACCCACAAACGCTACGGTTTCGCCGGCCTTAACCCGGAACGAAATGTCACGTAATACATAGTCTTCGTCATTGTAGGCAAACCAAACGTTTTTGAATTCGACCTCGCCCCGTAACGTAGCGGGAGCATGGGTGCCGTTGTTGGCCGTAAACTCGTCGCTGTCGAGGAGTTTAATGATCCGGTCAGTGCTGACGATACCCATCTGAAGCGTATTGAACCGATCGGCCAGCATTCGGATCGGGCGGAAGAAGAGGTTGATAAACATCACAAAGGCCGTAACCGTACCGAACGTAATGTCTGAGTTTATAATCTGTTTTGCGCCGTACCAAACGACCAGTCCAACGGCTACGGCTGATATAATATCGGCCACGGGATAGTACACCGAATAATACCAGATCGAGCGAATATTGGCCTGCCGGTGTTCATTATTGATTTCCCGAAACTTGTCAGCTTCAATTTTTTCGCTGCTGAAAATCTGCACGATGTTCATGCCCGTGATGTGCTCCTGTACAAACGAGTTCAGATTCGCCACCGCCGTACGCACTTCATTGAACGATTTCTTAATCTTCTCTTTGAAGACATACGTACTAAACAGCATCAGCGGAATCGTCGATAAGCTGATGGCCGCCAGTCGCCAGTCGGTGTAGAACATGACACCGATAATCAAAACCAGTTGTAGAATATCACCGGCAATGGCCGCCATGCCTTCACTGAATACGTCGGCCAGGGTTTCGACATCCGAGATGGAGCGCGTAACCAACCGGCCAATGGGCGTATTGTCGAAAAATTTAAGCCGGAGTTGTAATATCTTGCGATACAGTTGCACCCGAATATCCCGAATGACGTACTGCCCCAGCCAACCTGATAAATACGTATTTAAGAATTGAATGACAGCCTGCGCCACCAGTACCCCGATCATAATGGCCAGCATGACGGTCAGTTGCTGGTAATCGCCCACGGCAATAACATTGTCGATCGTATGCCGGATGAGCAAGGGCGTCAGCGGGGCCAGGCAGGCCGCCAACATAATAATGCCGATTAAGAGATAAAAACGGGTTTGATACGGCTTAACAAACGTATAAAGTCGACGGAGAATCTCCCAGTCAAATATTCGACCGGCCGGCGACCCGGCGCTTTTCTGTTCTTGGTTCACGGGAAAGCAAAAATGGCGAGTTTAGGGTGTAACAGCATTTTACATCCGAACGTTTCCACTTTGGCGCGATACTGAGAATTGTATGAGAAAGGAGACAGGTAGCCCCTTGGAGATAGGTGATACGTAGTTGTAAACAGAAAAAAGAGAGAGTATTCAATTTTTGTACTAACTGATTTACGTAACCAGACCTATGAACTTCCAGCCGTTTAGTTAAAACAGGGCGGTTGCTGGGAAACCGGTTACAAACTATGTATGAAACGAAGAACATTTAGCCGGTTGGCGCTTGCCATGCCGTTAGGATTAGGAAGTACGCAGGCGAACGCGTTGACTATTCATTCGGGTTCCTCAACTGATGGGAAAGACGATCGTACGTATTGGCTGCAAACCTTGTTGAAAGTTGCTGATCCGGTACTAGTGGCTTTGTCGCAGAACAAGCTAAAGGCAACGATGCCGGTTGAATCAGCACCGGGACAGTTGGAAAGTCGAAAAGCGGTATCACACCTCGAAGCCCTCGGCCGAACAGTGGCTGGACTAGCTCCCTGGCTTGAGCTAACGGCTGATAATTCGGCAGAGGGGCGTTTGCGGCAGCGTTATTTCGAGTTGACATGTGCTGCTATTGCCAATGGCGTCAACCCCAATTCGCCCGATTATCTGAATTTTACGATAGGTGGTCAGCCCTTAGTGGATGCCGCGTTTCTGGCGCATGGCTTACTGCGGGCACCTAAATTGTGGAGTGCATTGAGTGCCTCGGAACAGACGAATCTGATCAAGGCGTTGCAGTCGACTCGGGTGATTAAGCCAGGCTATAGCAACTGGTTGCTGTTTAGTGCCATGATAGAAGCCGCTTTGCTGAAGTTTATGGGCTCGGGCGATGAACTGCGCATGGATTACGCCATTAAGCAACATTTAAACTGGTATAAGGGAGACGGAGCCTATGGCGATGGCCCCGATTTTCACTGGGACAACTACAACAGCTACGTTATTCAACCGATGCTGCTGGATGTCGTCAAGACGCTGCTGGATGCTGGTAAAGCCGAAAAGAGCCTGTTCGATACGTTGCTGGCAAGAGCCCAGCGGTATGCTATTATTCAGGAACGTATGATCGGCGCTGATGGCTCGTTTGCGGCTTTTGGGCGATCATTGGCGTATCGATGTGGCGCTTTTCAGTTGTTATCACAGATAGCGTTGCAAGGATATTTACCGCCTGACGTAACGCCAGGGCAAGTTCGATCCGCCTTAACGGCCGTGATCCACCGCACAATGGATGCGCCGGGTACATTCGACAAAAACGGTTGGCTGCAAATCGGCCTGTGTGGGCATCAACCAGCTATTGGAGAGACCTATATTTCGACGGGCAGCCTGTATTTGTGTTCGGTCGCTTTCCTTCCACTTGGCTTACCCGCTACCGACGCGTTCTGGTCAGCACCTACGGCAGACTGGACAGCCAAGAAAATTTGGTCGGGGCAGGATGTAAAAGCCGATCATGCCATCAAGGGCTAAAGCTCATACAATTAAAAAGCCATGTACAGGTTGCACATGGCTTTTTGATTGTCAGCTTGATCACTCAAATCTATTAAATTCTGGTTCAGGCTAGGAAACTGTTCCGCCGTTCCAGACGGAATCACCGGGAGCGATTAGGGAGAGTTTACCGTCGCGATCTTCGGCCATCAGAATCATGCCCTGCGATTCAAATCCCATCATTTTACGGGGAGCTAAGTTTGCCAGGAAAGTTACTTGCTTGCCAATGATATCTTCTGGAGCGAAGTGCTTAGCGATACCGCTTAAAATCTGCCGACCGCCCATACCGTCGTCAACTCGTAGCTTTAATAGTTTATCGCTTTTAGGCACGCGTTCTGCTTCCGTGATCGTTCCGATACGGATGTCCATTTTCGCGAAATCGTCGTACGTGATTTCGCCACGTAGCGCCGGTACGGTCTTCGTTTCTAACTCATTCATGCGTTTTGCGTTCAGCAGTTTCTGAATCTGCTTGTTGATTTCGTCGTCTTCAATCTTTGCGAATAGCAGCTCGCCTTTACCTAGCTCGTGGCCCTCGGTCAACAGATCAGCCCGGCCCGCATTCTGCCAGTCAAGCCGGTCCTGAATGTTTAGCTGGTCGCATAGTTTCTGGGCGGTAAATGGCAGGAACGGCTCACAAACGATCGCCAGATTTGCTGTGATCTGTAGAGCGATGTTCATGATCGTGTTGACACGTAACGGGTCGGTTTTAACCGTTTTCCAGGGCTCCGTTTCAGCCAGATACTTATTGCCGAGTCGCGCCAGGTCCATTACATAACCCAATGCTTCCCTAAACCGATATTGTCCGATGGCCTGGCCAATGCGATCAGGTAACTCTGCAAGTGCATCTAGAACTTGTAAGTCGTAATCCGTCAACTCACCTCGAACCGGAACTTTGCCGTCGCAGAATTTTTGCGTCAAGACAATGGCCCGGTTGACGAAGTTGCCAAAGATGCCGACTAGTTCAGCGTTATTGCGGGTCTGGAAGTCTTTCCAGGTAAATTCACTGTCTTTTGTCTCCGGCGCATTTGCGGCAAGAACGTAACGTAATACGTCCTGCTTGCCCGGCAGTTCTTCGAGGTATTCGTGCAGCCAAACCGCCCAGTTACGCGACGTACTGATCTTGTCGCCCTCGAGGTTCATAAACTCGTTTGCTGGTACGTTGTCCGCCAGAATATAGCTGCCCTCGGCCATCAGCATGGCCGGGAAGATGATGCAGTGGAAAACAATGTTGTCCTTACCGATAAAGTGCACCAGTTTGGTATGCTCATCCCGCCAGTACAGTTCCCAGTCGCGGCCCTGCTGCTCGGCCCACTCTTTGGTCATGGAGATGTAGCCAATGGGGGCGTCGAACCAGACGTAAAGCACCTTGCCATCCGCGTTGGGTAGTGGAACTTTAATACCCCAGTCGAGGTCGCGGGTCATGGCGCGGGGTTTCAGACCTTCCTTCAACCACGACTGGCACTGACCAAATACGTTCGTTTTCCATTCGGTGTGGCTATTTACGTATTCTTCAATCTGCGGCTGCATCCGATCCAACGGCAGAAACCAGTTCTTGGTCGAACGCATCACGGGCTTAGAGCCTGATAAGGTGGAGTGAGGCTCAAGCAGTTCGGTAGGGCTTAGCGCCGTTCCACAACGCTCGCACTGGTCACCATAGGCGTTTGGGTTCGCACAGACGGGACACGTACCAACGATGTAACGGTCGGCCAGGAACTGACCAGCCACTTCATCATAATACTGTTCAGTCACTTCTTCATCGAAGTTGCCACTGTTGTAGAGATTTAAAAAAATCTCCTGCGATGTCTCGTGGTGAATCTGATTAGATGTACGCGAGTAGATATCGAACGAAATACCGAAATCTTCAAACGCTTTCTTGATCTGGACGTAGTACTTGTCGACAACCTGCTGGGGCGTAACGCCTTCTTTTTTGGCTTTGATGGTGATCGGTACGCCGTGCTCGTCGGTACCGCTGATAAAGGCAACGTCTTTGCCCGTCGAGCGAAGATAACGTACGTAGATATCGGCGGGTAGGTAACAACCAGCGATGTGGCCGATGTGAATCGGGCCATTGGCGTAGATGAGGGCCGCCGTAACGGTATAGCGTTGGGGATTTTCTAACATGCTTTGTGTTCAGTGGTCAATAGCAACCGGCTAATCGAATCTATGTGGTAGTAACAACGAAAGAGCGCCAGATTCACTATTCGGACGCAAAATTAGCAATTCAGACCCGAACGTTGTTATGTTTACGCGAAGAGTAAAAAGGGCGCTATAGAGAACACTACGTCGAATACAAATAATTTCCTCAACTGGCCGGGCCGCCGATGTGGTCGAAATCAAAAACTTCAAATCGATCAAAGATATCCGGCTCGACTGCAAGCGCATACATATCTTCATCGGCAAACCAAACTGACGCCAATTACTTTCGAATTCTGAATGATATCATCACTACCTAATACAGTTTTTATCACCGGCGCGACGGGTTTTATCGGCTCCCATTTCGCACGGCATTACCTGAATCTGGGGTATACGGTTTCAGCCTTGAAACGTCCCGAAAGTGGGTATGGTCTTTTAACCGATGTGGCCGATCAAATCAACTGGCAGGAGGGCGACATACTCGATATTCCGTCGCTCGAAGCCGCTATACTGCCTAATTGTGATGTAATTCATGCAGCCGCCATTGTCTCGTTCTTACCCAAAGACCGTGACCAGATGGAGCGAATCAATGTGGAGGGCACGGCGAACGTAGTAAACGTGTGCCTGAAAGCGGGCGTACGAAAACTCGGTTACGTAAGTTCGGTTGCTGCATTAGGTCGTCCGACGGCGAAAGGCGGAAAGAGCGACGAACCCGTGACCATTGCTGAGGATCAAAAGTGGGAAGAATCGCCCAATAACTCGGCTTACGCAAAAAGCAAGTACCGGGCAGAACTGGAAGTTTGGCGTGGTGTGGCCGAAGGGCTACAGGCAGTTATGGTAAATCCATCGGTCGTTTTAGGCGTGGGTGATTGGAGCCGGAGCAGCTTACAGTTGATTAAATACGTCTACGACGAAAAACAATTCTACCCCGCGGGGCTGGTGAACTACGTAGACGTACTGGATGTGGTGGATGCACTCGTTACGTTGATGCAGTCGGATGTTACAGCTGAACGCTACATCCTGAATGGGGGCACCATTCCGTACCGTTCCTTGTTAGAACAGATAGCGGCTGCGGTAGGCAAGCGGGCACCGACTATTCAGGTGCCGCCCGCCTTAACACGGGTACTTTGGCCGTTAGAAGCACTACGAGCTTGGGTAACGGGAAAATCTCAGCTCATCACGCGTGAGACTGCCCGGTCAGCAAGTTCGTTGTATGCCTATAACGGTCACAAAATTGAGCAGGTGCTTGGTTTTCAGTACCGACCGTTGAGTGACACCCTGAAGCGCGTGGCAGACGCGTTCAGAACAGCCCCAAACCCTGGGTAAATAATCAGAAAAGGGGTTGGAGTTTCGCTTTTTTGAATTTATATTACACTGCCAAAGGATAAATCGCGCCGATGGCGCGGCCCCTATCCGCCCCACATTTTGAAGGCAATAGCATGGAGCAAGAGTTCGAAGAACGAGAAGGTGACATAAAAGAATCAATCCGGCGTTTTGAGCAGATGCTGGACCAGCAGGAGAGCCAGTTTTTCGATTTGGACGTTTATGAACAAATGGTTGAACATTACCTCAACCACGGTGATTTAGACAAGGCCTTTAAAGCCGCCGAATTCGGTCTGGAGAACTTCCCCTACGCCCTGGAGTTAATGCTCGACAAAGCCCAGATTCTGGCTAACTTCCAACGGTTTGATGAGTCGCTGGATTTGCTGGAACGGGCTTCTTTGTTTAACCCCGGTGATCTTGACGTACCCTTTATGCAGGGCTCTGTCCTGAACATGGCTGGCCGGTATGAGGAGTCGATTCAGGTACTGGAAGAGTTGCTCGATCGAGCCGACGATAAAGACGATATTTTATTTCAGTTAGGACAAAGCTATCAGAACTGGGGTAAGTACGATGAGGCTATCACACAGTACAAAAAATCGATTGCCTTAAACATTAATAACGAGAATGCGCTCTACGAACTGGCATTTTGTCTGGACGTAACGGGTGAGCTCGAAAACAGCCTTTCGTACTATCAGCAGCTAATCGATCAGGAGCCGTATTCGTACAATGCCTGGTACAACATCGGTATTGCTTACAGCAAGCTGGGGCGCTACGCTGAAGCGGCTGAAGCCTACGACTACGCGGTGATCATCAAAGGCGATTTCGCATCGGCACACTTTAACTTAGGCAACACCTACATGAACTTAGGGTTGTTCGAAAAAGCCGAAGTGTGTTATCGGGAGACGCTCAAATACGAAGAAGCTACCGCTGATACGTACTGCCACCTGGGCGCAAGTCTGGAAAAGCAGGACCGTCTGCCCGAAGCCGTTAAAGAATACCGCGAAGCGCTTAA
Organism: Spirosoma knui; assembly: GCF_054780635.1. Lineage (NCBI taxonomy): Bacteria > Pseudomonadati > Bacteroidota > Cytophagia > Cytophagales > Cytophagaceae > Spirosoma > Spirosoma knui. The sequence continues at coordinate 518,624 of NZ_BAAGVY010000002.1, forward strand.
GCTCGACCCTATGTGGGATGAAGCCTGGTACGGCATTGGCGTTTGCCTGAGCGACTCGGGTAAGTGGTACGAAGCATTACCGTTCCTGCAGAAGGCGGTTAAGCTGAACGATAACAACGGGGAGTACCTGCTAGCGCTGGCCGAAACGGAGTACAAGATCGGAAACGTTATTTCGAGCGTAGAGGCATTCGAGAAAGCGGCAGAGGTCGATTCAGAAAATCCGGATGTATACCTGACGTGGTCACTAGTGCCGTTTGATCAGGGCGACTTCCTGCGGGCGAATGAGATCATTCAAATGGGTATTGAAGATATGCCCACCGAGGCTGATCTGTATTATCGCTCGGCGGTTTATCTGATTCATGCCGGCTATTACCGCGAAGCTCTGATTCAGCTGGAAGCGGCTTTGTCGCTCAACCACGATGCGCACGTTCAGCTCTTTGAATTCTTCCCTGAACTGGAGAAGCAGAAAGCGCTTTATAAGATTATTCAGCAGTACAAAAAAGACTAAGCTGGCGACTTTAATACCTGAATACGTGGATATAAGAAAGCCGCTGCCAGAACTGGCAGCGGCTTTCTTATAAATAATCTTCTGGAAATCTGGGTTAGTAAAAGTCCGTAAAGCCATAAATTAGGGGCTAAAATCGATACGCTTGCATGAAGTTCCGCGTTCTGGTAAAGATCATTTTTCGACGGTATGGGCTATGGATCGCAGCGGCTTTGGTGGTACTGGCAGGTATCTTGATTTTTCGTTCGTATCGCCAGACCGATATGGACTGGCGTTTCGTTAAGGCCTTCGGCATTCGTTTGCCTATGCGTTACGGCATTCACGGTATCGACGTATCGCGTCATAATGATCGAATTAACTGGGAACGCGTGCGACAGATGGAAGCCGATGGCGTGCGCTTACAGTTCGTATTCATCAAGGCCACCGAAGGCGCTACGTTGGCCGATAAACATTTCAAAAAGAACTGGCGAGAGGCAAAAAAAACGAACTTACGTCGGGGAGCTTATCATTTTTTTCACCCTACCCGTGACCCGATTAAACAAGCCGCCAATTTCATCGACCATGTTGATCTGGCCGCTGGCGATTTCGCACCCGTAGTCGACTTTGAAGTAGTAAACGGTCAGTCTGACGAAACAATTATCAACGGACTGCGGCTTTGGTTACAGACTGTCGAGGAACACTACGGAATTCAGCCCATCATCTATACGAACGGAAATCTGTACCGCCGATATATTAAAGGCAACCTGGATGCCTACCCGCTCTGGATCGCCGACTATTCGACCAAGCATTTGCGCAATTATGATCCCGATAAACTCTATCTATGGCAGCACAACCAGAACGGCTGGGTACAGGGCATACGCGGTCAGGTCGATTTCAACGTCTTTGTGCTGGATGAAAACCGGATGCAGGAAATCTGTCTCCAGTGAACAGATTCGTTAAAACGAACTGATGGCCGGTTTATACGGCCACTTTAGTTAACTCAACCGGCTCAGCGAACCAATCCTTTGCTTTTTCACCAAACGCGTGCATGTGCGGCATTTGATTGTGCGCATCCAGACCGGCCTGGTCGTCCCAGCGTTCGTGCATGATGAAACGTTCGGGGTGTTCGAGGCTTTGATACAGTTCGTAAAGCTGGCAGGCGTCTTCGGTGCGCACCTGCTCTACTAATTCGAGCAAGCCTTCCCGCATAGCGGTCTCGGTACCTGGCTTAGCCGTGATCGTAGCGAAAACTAATAGAGGCATATTGGTTGGTTTTAGTAAGTTCCAGTAAATCACGCTTTATATTGCCAGATATCCCAGGCCTTCTCGGCCTGCAGAACGAGCATCTGATAACCATTTAATACCTGCGCACCCTGTGCTTTGCCAAGCTGCATAAAGCGGGTTTCAGCCGGGTTGTATACTAAGTCGTAGAGGATATGACGGTTGGTAAGTTGATCGTAAGGCAAATTCGGTGCTTCCTGTACGTTTGGATACGTACCTACGGGTGAACAGTTGATGATCAGGTGATGAGTATCTAAATAACTGGGTACGTCCTCGTACGTAATGGTTTCGTTAGTTTTAGTCCGCGATACATACTGGTACTGTATACCCATGTCGATCAGCGCAGCAATTACGGCTTTTGACGCTCCCCCCGTTCCCAATACTAAAGCTTGCATTGTACCGGTTTCGTCCCCGATACCTCTGTCCAGACGATTTTCCAGCGTTCGCCGAAATCCATAGTAATCCGAGTTATAGCCAATGCGTGAGCCGTCAGGATCTAATCTGATGACGTTTACAGCACCTACTTTTTCGGCGGATGCGTCCAATCGGTCCAGATAGGGCAGCACCGCCTGTTTATGCGGAATGGTTACGTTTAACCCCCGTAAATCAGGTGTTTGCAGTAAGGCCGGTAAAGCCGTAATGTCGGGCATCTCAAACAAATCGTAGCGACTATCGACAATGCCTTCGCGGCTGAATTTTTCGGTGAAGTAGCGCTGAGAAAACGAGTGGGTAAGCGGATAACCGATGAGGCCGTAACGTATCATGATAGACTGAATTGACGATGCAAAAATGGGGAGCCAACTCCTACGGTCGACGCCCCATTGTAAAAATCTTTACCTGCTGAAGTAAGTTAGTTCATTCGTTTCCGAATCGCACCGATGATGATGGGAAGTACAGACAAACCAATGATGCCAAAAACAACCAGCTCAAAGTTTTTCTGAACGAACTCAATATTACCAAAGAAGTAACCCAGCAGCGAAATGCCAGTTACCCATAATATGGCGCCCATGATGCAGAACTTGATATACGTACCATAATTCATACTCCCCGCTCCGGCTACAAAGGGGGCAATGGTACGTACAATCGGGATAAAACGAGCCATAATGACTGTTTGTCCACCGTATTTGGCGTAGAATTTCTCGGTTTCTGAAATATATTCCCGCTTAAAAAACAGAATTCGTTCCTGCATCTTTATTCGGTTTCCCAGGAATTTCCCAACAAAGTAGTTCACGTTATCGCCTAATAAAGCAGCCGTAATCAAAAGTGGAATAATCACCCAGACGCTTAGTTCATTGGTATCCCGGGCGGCCAGTGCCCCAGCCGCGAACAAGAGTGAATCGCCGGGTAATAGCGGCATCACAATCAGCCCTGTTTCGGTAAATACAATCAAAAACAGGATGGCGTACAGCAAAACACCGTATTCATTAGCCCATAGATCGAGGTATCGATCAAGATGAAGCAGAAAATCAAGCAACGATTTAATTATGTCCATGTGTTGATTATGAGCAAGGTGTCAGAAACGAGAAGGGCTGACGCGTTCACGAATTGACGCATACCTAGTCCTCGCTGCTGCTTCCTGATTACTTATCTAAAAAGTGGGTAAATGTATCTCCACGGAGCCCTAACCGAATGGTTTCCAGGGGAATAACTTCGTGGGGAGCAATGTTGCCGACGTTGACATTAGCGCCCAGTAGTTTAACAAACCAGACTTGCTGTTCTTTCTGGGGGGCTTCCCAAAGGATACTTTCGAACGGAATCTGGGTCAGAATTTCTTCGACCAGCCCCTGGCGAACTTCACCACTCGACCGGAACAAACCAACTGTACCACCTTCGCGGGCCTCGCCGATCACTTTCCAGGCCCCAGCCTGCAACTCCGCTTTCATGAGCTGAATCCATTTATAGGGCGGAATAATCTTGGCCTCATCTTTCGAGCCTACTTCCGATAAGACGGTTACCTGCGAGGTCAGTTGCCGGATGTATTCGCATTTGTCATCCTGATTCATATCAATAGAACCATCGGACACTTCTGCGTATTCCATGCCATATTTATCCAGTAGCTTCCGGTAGTCGTCGAATTGGTTACGTACCACAAAGGCTTCAAACAGGGTGCCGCCGAAATAAACCGGCACGCCCGCCGAGCGATAGATTGCAAGCTTCTCTTTCAGATTAGGCGTAACGAACGAAGTTGCCCAGCCTAGTTTAATAATGTCGGCGTATTCGGCAGAAGTGGACAGAAAATCCTCTACTTCGCGTAGGCTCAGCCCTTTGTCCATTACCATGGTTATGCCACTTTGGCGGGGCTTGGTAGTGCGTTCAGGAAGCTGCGTAAGCGTATAATTCATTACAAATGATTGAATAGGCGAGTTTAAAATCGCCCAAAAGTAGTACAAGTCCCGAAAACCTCCCAAGAAAGTACACAAATAAAAGCGGTAGATGGGCTTTGGACTTAGTTTAATGCTATTTTTGCCGTCTATGAACAATGCATCGAATCCTCGACTTGAGTTCTTTCAGTCGCTGGTTGGTCAGGACATGAGCACGAGTATTTCGCCATTCGGCCGGTGGCTCAATGGGACGCTCCGGGCAGTTGAGGTCGGTCGGTTGGTGGCCGATTATACAATTCGTGAGGATATGACCAATCCGGCGGGGGTATTACACGGCGGAGCCGCAGCCGGTATACTGGACGATCTGATCGGGGCAATGGTCTTCACGCTCGGCCGCGAGAACGCCTTTACGTCTGTAAATATCGCGGTAGACTTTTTGCATGCAGCCCGGATAGGTGAGGTCGTTACGGCAACGGCCGAAGTGGTCAGAGCGGGTAAAAACATCATTCATTGCGAAGGACGTATCGTGGCTGCCGACGGAAAGTTGATCGCCAAGTGTGCAACAAACCTGGTTCAAACCTCGGTTAAACTTCCGTTTTGAGTGCAAATCGCTAGTTATTACGGTGTAACTATTGATTATTGCCTGACATCTTCGTAGTTTTGCACCCTCATTTTCAATTTTATACACAAGTCATGTACGCAATCGTAGAGATCGCAGGGCAGCAATTCAAGATCCAGAAAGGTCGTTCTATCTATACCCACCGGTTAGAGGGCGATGTGGACGCTGCACTTGCCTCCGACAAGGTGAAAGTTCTCCTTGTTGACAACGAAGGGAGCATCACCGTTGGTGCCCCAACCGTCGCCGGAGCGACAGTAGCCGCCAAAATCGTTGAACACCTGAAAGGCGAAAAAGTAATCGTCTTCAAGAAGAAACGTCGGAAAGGCTACAAAAAGAAGAATGGTCACCGTCAGTATTTGACCAAAGTTTTGATCGAAGATATCACTTTATAAGTAGTCAGAAGTGAGTAGTGAGAAGTGAGAATGCTCCGCAGAAGCGGACACGCAGTAACTTCTATCTCCTGACTTCTAACTCCTAACTCCTAAAAAAATGGCACACAAGAAAGGTGTAGGTAGTTCCAAAAACGGCCGCGATTCACACAGCAAACGCCTGGGTGTTAAATTGTTCGGCGGCCAGTCGGCCATTGCCGGCAACATCATTGTTCGTCAGCGTGGTACGAAGCACCACCCCGGCAAAAACGTTGGTCTGGGTAAAGACTATACGTTATTCGCCCTGGTTGATGGCGTAGTGAAATTCCGTCCCGGCCGCGATAGCCGTTCGTACGTCGACATCGTTCCTGCTGGTCCGTCTGCCGTTGAGGTGGCTCCGGTAGCTGCAGCACCTGTTGAAGCGTAATTGAAGCGCAAAAGCTTTAAATGAACCCGTCTGGTCAATACCCGGCGGGTTTTTTTGTGGTCAAAAACTAAAAAAAGGGAGATGCTGTTAGACGCATAACCACGAACCGGAAACGATAAACCGCATACGAAGATGAATCAGACGTTAGGTCGCCCAGTATCTATATTCACCGAAGGAAGCCCCAACCCGAACTCAATGAAGTTCGTTGTTAATTTTGAGTTGGTTCCGTCCGGGCTTTCCTTTGATTACGCTACGCCGGGCGATGCCCTGCTGGATGGTAAATCTTCGCCATTGGCGGTGGCTTTATTTGGATTTGAGTTCGTCCGGCGCGTGTTCATATCCGCTAATTTCGTAACCATCACCAAAGACGACGAGACGGACTGGGATGAGGTCCTGTTCGAAGTGAAATTGTTCTTAAAGGAGTATTTCAGTGAGCAGAAGCCGGTGTTTGCGCAGCGGACGATGGATGCCAACACCACCAAGCTGGAGGTAGACTCTGAAACAGTGCAAAAAATCAAGGCGGTACTGGATCAATACGTACGGCCAGCCGTAGAGTCGGATGGAGGAGCTATAAACTTTCACTCGTTCGATGAGCCGAGTGGCACGGTGAAAGTGCTGTTGCAGGGCTCGTGCAGCGGTTGCCCCTCCTCAACGCTGACGCTTAAAGCCGGTATTGAAAACCTGCTGACTCGTTTGGTACCAGAGGTTAAACTGGTCGAAGCTGAAGGCGTTTAGCCGCTAAAAACAGGTCGCCCTCAGTTGGTTGTACATGCCCGAAAAAGGCGTCTATAACCAATTGAGGGCGACCTGTTTGTTTTCCACTTACTCAATAAAGCGGGAATTCTGTCAACAGGCAGCGCGAATAGACGTTTACTTTACACAATAATTTACCAACTAATCTACCATTCATGAAGTATTCGCTGTTGCTGGGGTCACTGTTACTGATGACGACGGCCAGTTTCGGTCAGAATTTATTAGGTCTGTCAACGAGTCGTTACGGCGGAACCAATCGACTATACATCAACCCTTCATTAGCTGCCGATTCGCCGAGTAACGTTTATTTCAATGTATTTGTCGGCAGTATTCACGCGAACAATAACTTCCTGCGCTACCAGGCTCCCTTTTCCTTGTTAAGCCTGATTACGGGTACGGTACCCGATCAATACAAAAGCCAGGATGGCTCGCTGAACTTTGCGGTTGCTTACACACGCGAAACGCTCGATGGAAGACCTAAAAATGGAACCCTGGCTGGCGAGATACGGGGACCGGCTATTCTGATGCGTACCGGCACTCGGGGCGCTTTTGCGGTAACGAGCCGATTTAGAGCCGTTGGGCAGGTTATGGGCGCGTCGGAATCCTTACTGTCAGCTTTTCGGGCGGGTTTGAACGATGGTGCTCTATATAGCATCCCGAGTAATGACAACCAGTTAAGCGCCAATACTAACACGTATGCAGAGCTAGGTCTGACGTACGCTGGTACCGTCTGGGAAGGTGATGGGCAGAAACTCTTAGTTGGGGCTACTCTAAAAGGGCTGCTGGGCTACAATGCACAGCACTTTATCAATCGAGGCCTGAACTACCGCATTGCTACGGACCCGAGCAATCCGAACACAGCGTTTTTAGAAGTCAATCAACTGAACGCTACGTTGGGTTACACAACCTTTCTGCAAAACCGGTCGCTGAATCTAAAATCGCTTCTCAGTACGTCCGCACCTGGCGTAGGAGTTGGGTTCGACCTTGGCTTTACGTACGTTAGTCAGTACGACTCCGATAGTCCTGCGTTACGCATAGGGGCTGCAGTAACGGATTTGGGCGGGTTAACGTATAAGGGTGAGCAATATAATTACACCGATATTGGTCAAAATCCTGTCCGGTTCAGAAGCAGCGATTTTAACAATGTTACTGGTAGCCTTGAGGTTACCCGCGTGATCCAGGAAAAACTGAATACAGGGCGCAATCCAGATCGAACTACGTTCCGGGCCGGTTTACCTACCTCGATCAATCTGTCTCTCGACTATCAGATGCCGGATGGGGTGGGCATTAACGTAACGTATTTGCAGGACGCTCGGTCCATACAGGCAACGGCCATTCATCAGCCGACCATTTTTGCGGTTACTCCCCGTTACGATGCCCGCTGGCTGAGTATTGCCGTACCGATTGCTTACCTGAACCGGGGCTTCACGGCGGGGGCGTCGCTACGGGTTGGACCCGCCTGGCTCGGCACTGATAATTTTCTGGGTCTCGTCGGAAACAGCTCAAACGGTATTCAGCCGCGGGGTTTAGACGTGTACGCCGGTATTGCGTTCGGCATTAGCCGAGCCGATGATGACGAGTAGTGCAGGCTTTTGTTTTCGGCGAAAATCCGTAAATTTGGTCTATTCAGACCGGGTCAAATTCCCGCTGTAAACCGAGATTTACTGGGTCAGTTATGACCGAACGAGCTACTTTTTTCGATACACCACTTCTTTACCTGAAGGGTTTAGGCCCGCAGCGAACGGAGCTGCTCAACAAAGAGCTGAATCTGTTTACCTACGGCGACCTGATCCAATATTACCCCTTTCGCTACGACGACCGGTCGCGTTACTACACCATTAGCGAGCTGATGGACTCTATGCCGTCGGCTCAGGTACGGGGGCGACTCCGTGACTGGTGCATGGAGGGCGAAGGCCCCAAGAAGCGACTCGTCGCTACGTTCACCGATGGAACGGGTTCAATGAGTCTCGTCTGGTTCCAGGGCATTACGTATATTGAAAAGACGCTCCGTCGCGATGGAGAGTACATCGCCTATGGGAAGCCGCAATCCTTTAACGGTCAGTTCAGTATTGTCCATCCCGAACTGGACAATGCCGTGACGGCTTCGGAACACGAGCCGGGCTTTTTTCCGGTTTATAACCTGACGGATAAGCTTCGCAAGCGCCACCTGGATAGTAAGGCGATCGGAAAAGTAATGCGCGGGCTACTGGAACAATCCTGGCCGCACATCCGCGAAACCTTACCCGAATCACTAATCCAGCAATACCGGCTTATCGGTAAGCGGGAAGCCATGTGGAACATCCACCTGCCCCAGGACCAGGCCTGGCTGAAGCAGGCGCAACGTCGGCTGAAGTTTGAAGAGCTGTTTTACAACCAGTTGCGGCTGATCAAAAACAAGCTGATTCAGAAAGAAGAGTTCCCCGGCCAGATCTTCCGCGATACGTCGCTGATGAAGCACTTTTATAATGAACTGCTGCCCTTTGAACTGACGGGAGCGCAGCAGCGTGTTATTAAAGAAATCTATGCCGATTTTCTGACCGGGAAGCAAATGAATCGCTTGCTGCAGGGTGACGTAGGCAGTGGCAAAACCATTGTGGCATTTATTGCCTGTCTGATGGCCATTGGCAATGGGGCGCAGGCCTGTATTATGGCTCCCACCGAAATCCTGGCTGATCAGCATTACAATGGCTTGAAGCCGTTTGCCGATGCGATGGGCCTGAACCTGGGTATTTTAACAGGCTCAACCAACAAGAAACGCCGGGTCGTCCTGCATGAAGAGTTGCAATCGGGGAAAATGCATATCCTCGTCGGTACCCATGCGTTGCTGGAAGACGCTGTGCAGTACAAAAACCTTGGGCTGTGCATTATCGACGAACAGCACCGGTTTGGGGTGGCGCAACGGGCTAAACTCTGGCGTAAGAACGAGACCGTACCACCTCACATTCTGGTTATGACCGCTACGCCCATTCCCCGGACGCTGGCCATGACGCTTTACGGGAACCTGGACGTATCGGTGATTGATGAGTTGCCTAAAGGACGTAAACCCATCAAAACCGTTCATAAGTACGACAAACACCGCTCCGAAGTATTCGGGTTTATGCGGCAGCAGATCGAACTCGGGCGGCAGGTATACGTAGTTTATCCGCTCATTGAAGAGTCCGAAAAGCTCGATTATAAAGATTTGATGGATGGCTTCGAGAGTATGCAGCGTGCTTTCCCGCGGCCCAAGTACGAGATTGGGATTCTGCACGGGAAGATGCTGCCTTACGAGAAAGATGACGAAATGAAGCGATTCATCAACCGCGAAACGCAGATTCTGGTGGCAACGACGGTTATCGAGGTTGGGGTGAACGTACCGAATGCCAGTGTCATGGTCATCGAAAGTGCGGAGCGTTTTGGTCTTTCTCAACTGCATCAGTTACGTGGTCGGGTAGGGCGGGGGGCCGAACAGTCGTATTGTGTGATGATGACGGGCTATAAACTGAGCAGCGATACGCGTACCCGGCTCGAAACCATGTGCCGCACCAACAACGGCTTTGAGATTGCCGATGTCGATCTGCAACTTCGAGGACCCGGTGACCTGACGGGTACCCAGCAAAGCGGAGTTATGGATCTCATGATTGCCGACCTGGCCAAAGACGGGCCCATCCTGACGGCAGCCCGCGAGTCAGCGCAAACGATTCTCTTGCAGGACCCTGAACTGATACTACCTCAGCACGCACCCATCCGCAATCACGTAGATGGCATTAAAAAGTCGGAAAATAATTGGGGACGTATCTCGTAGTAATTCCTGCAAATGGTCTGTGACCAGTTTTATAAGAATTGAAGTATATACCGTTTAATTTATAACATTAATTAAAATAGAGTAAGCATCTGGTAAAAAAGAGTAAGTAAAAACAACTACTAAGCAGGCTTTAACCTAAGATTAATACACGTTAAATCTTGGTTAAAGCCCATGAAAAATCAATCTACTAAACAAGCGGCTTGCTCAATTCGGGAAGGGACCATCCCGCGCCGGGTGAACTGGGTCCGGGTCAATGTACTGGCCGTGCTGCTTGGCTTGTGCTGTTCACTAAGTGTGCTGGCCCAATCCAGGTTAACCGGGAAGGTTAGCGATGAACAGGGGCAAGGTCTACCCGGTGTTAGTGTCGTTGTGAAAGGCACCACAACCGGGTCTGTAACGGACGTTGAGGGGCGGTTCTCACTCAACGTACCGGCGAACAACCCGACGCTTGTATTCTCGTACATCGGGTACGTCACCCAGGAAGTTGCCGTGAATGGTCGGAGCACCCTCAACCTTACATTAGCTTCGGACAACAAAATGCTCAACGAAGTTGTGGTGGTGGGGTATGGTGTGCAGAAGAAAGAAACGATTACGGGGTCAGTGGTTGCCGTTAAAGGCGCTGACCTGGTCAAATCGCCAACAACCAACTTGTCGAACTCGCTAGCGGGCCGTCTGCCCGGCGTAATTGCCGTAAACCGGAGTGGTGAACCTGGTGCCGACGGATCTGCCATTCGGATTCGAGGTACAAATACCATTGGTAACAACAATGCCTTGGTTGTAGTCGATGGTATTCCGGCGCGGGCGGGGGGGCTGGATCGCATTAACCCGAACGACATTGAGAATATATCCGTGCTGAAAGATGCGTCGGCGGCTATTTACGGGTCGCGGGCAGCCAACGGCGTTATCCTGATTACAACCAAGCGCGGAAAAACGGGTAAACCCCAGCTTTCGTACTCATTTAATCAAGGGTTTTCGCAGCCAACGGTTGTCCCGAAGCTGGCCAACGCAGCTCAGTATGCCCAAATGCTTAACGACCTGGATATTTACGGGTTACCCGTTAGTGAATGGTCGGCGGCTACGCAGGCTTATAAGACGTCGGGCAACTATACCCGTCCGGACGGCTCAGTGCGTAAAGCTCCTTACACACCAGAGGATATCACCAAATACAACGATGGCTCTGACCCGTGGGGGCACCCAAATACCGACTGGTACCGCTCGACGCTTAAAACCTGGTCTCCGCAGCAGCAGCATAATTTGCAGCTAACCGGCGGAACTGAAGATTTCAAGTATCTGGCCTCGGTAGGGTATCAGAATCAGGATGCGTACTACAAAAACTCAGCAACAGGCTACAAACAGTATGATGCGCGGGTGAACCTGGATGCTAATATTAATAAGTACATTCACCTGTCGGTAGGTTTACTGGCTCGTGAAGAGTTCCGTTTTTACCCGACGCGCGGTGCCGGTGCTATTTTCCGGATGCAGATGCGGGGTAAGCCAAATCAGCCCGCTTTCTGGCCAGACGGTCGGCCCGGTCCCGATATTGAAAACGGAGAAAATCCGGTGGTTATCACGACCAATGCAACGGGCTACGACCGCGACCGGCAGGATTACTTCCAGTCTAATGGTCAGGTCGATTTTAAGATTCCTGGTATAGAGGGTCTCAAAATCAGCGGTACAGCAGCTGTTGACAAACGCCTGCGTAACCGTCGGCTCTGGCAGACGCCTTGGACTCTCTACGAACGCGGAACAGGTATCGATGCCAACGGCATCCCGAACCTGACAGCCAGCGTACGCGGTCCGGCTGAGCCTCGCCTGAACGTATACGGAGAAACCCAGCTAAATATCCTGCTGGGTGGACTGGCTACCTATGAACGTAAAATTGGCGACCATGGGCTGACCTTCCTGGCAGGGGTAAACCGCGAGACTATTTCGGGGGATAACGTCGAGGCTTTCCGGCGGTTCTTTATTTCGCCCTCAATCGATCAGTTGTTTGCGGGTGGTGATCTCGAAAAGAACGCAACGGGCGGTGCTTACAACCGGGCACGTATCAACTACTTCGGTCGGGTAGCATACAACTATAAAGAGAAGTATCTGGCCGAATTCCTGTGGCGCTACGACGGCTCCGATATTTTCCCCGAAGCAACCCGTTATGGGTTCTTCCCCGGTTTTCTGGCCGGCTGGGTTGTATCGGAGGAAAACTTCTGGAAAAACTCAGTGCCAGCGGTTAATTACCTGAAACTACGCGGTTCGTGGGGACAGTTGGGTAACGATCAGATTTACATTCCAAACACTGATCCACCACAATTTGCTACCTATCAGTACCTGGCTACCTATGGATTCAATACCTGGATTGTTGACAACGCCCCGCGGACTACTTTGTCGGAAGCCCGGATTCCGAACCCGACCATTACGTGGGAGGTGGCCAACAACGCCAACATTGGTCTGGAAGGACAGTTGTTCAATGGTAAGATCAACTTTGAGTTCGATTATTTCAATAACCTGCGGACGTCCATCCTGTATCCCCGTAACGCGTCGATTCCCCGCTCAACGGGCCTAACCTTACCGCCCGAAAACATCGGAAAACTACGGAACCGGGGCTTTGACCTGCTCGTCGGCTACAACGGTCAATCCGGTGCGCTGAAGTATTCGGTTAGTGTAAACGGTGGCTACGCACAGAACAAAATTTTATTCTGGGACGAGGCCCCCGGTGCGCCAGAGTGGCAACGGACGACAGGCCGCGCGCTCGATTCATACCTGGTGTATGAGTACGACGGAGTGTTTAAAGATCAGGCCGAGATTGATGCCAACCGGATCGATTATACGTCCATTGTAAAAACGCTCCGCCCGGGCGATATGAAATACAAGGATTATAACGGCGACGGAAAAATTACCCCTGACGACCGGTATCGGCTCGAACGCACGAACTTACCCCTGTTTCAGGGCGGTATGAACATTACAGCTTCGTACAAAAACTTTGATTTGACCATCCTGTTTCAAGGATCGGCTGGAGCTCGTCAGTACATCAGCTTAGGCGAATCGGGGAACATCGGTAACTTCCTGAGCGAGTTTTATACCGATCGCTGGACGGTTGAGAACCCAAGCAGTGTTCATCCGCGGATTGCCAACCGGAGCGATCAGTATTACTCAAATGGAAACACGTACTGGCTGCGTTCGGCAGATTACATTCGGTTGAAGAACTTCGAACTGGGGTATACCATTCCGGAGGCTATTGGCCGGAAGGTAGGCCTTAACAACCTGCGGGTGTATGCGAACGGGTTGAACCTGTTCAACATTATTAATAAACTAGGTTCGTTCGATCCCGAATCGTCAAACTCGACTGGGCAATATTACCCACAAGCCCGCGTCATGAACTTCGGTGCATCGCTACGCTTCTAATCAGAAAGTCAATATGATACGTAACGTTAAAACCATAAGTTTAGCCCTGCTTCTCGGTGCCATGACCGTGACGGGCTGTAACGATAATTTTGTCAATACGCAACCGCTGGACCAAGTGTCCGGTACGGCTGTGTGGTCGGATGCTTCGCTCGCTGAAGCCTTCGTGACGGGCATTTATGCCGGCTTGGAGTTAGGCGGTTTTCGGGAGGAACAACTCGCATCGACCACTGACGAAGCGCAGTTTACGCACCCCGGCCGCAACATAACTACCATCACAGAAGGCCGGGCTAATGCCGCCGATCAGGGGTGGGCTAACAATCCGCATGAATGGAACGCCATGTACCTGCGGATTCGGGCCTGTAACCTGGCACTGGAAAACCTGGCTAAGCCTGGCTTCACCAATGCAAACAACATCGTGGAGCGGCTAACCGGCGAAGCCAAGTTTTTGCGCGCTTATTATTACCACCAGTTGGTTCGGTATTACGGTGGCGTGCCGATTGTGGATAAAACCTACGGACTTGGTGCGACTGATTACACAGTACCCCGCAACACGATGGAGGAGTGTATCAACTTTATCGTGAAAGATGCCGACGAAGCGGCTACGCTACTCAAGGGTAAAACAATGGCGCTGGGTCGGGCCAACGAGGCAGCCGCCCGCGCCCTGAAAGCCCGTATCCTGATCTATGCCGCCAGCGATTTGTACGACGCGGCAACAGCCAAGACCAAGTCGAGTGCGCATGCCGCCTTTTCCAAGCCTGAATTGCTTGGTTACGTAAGTGGCAGTCGGACTGAACGCTGGCAGAAAGCCAAAGAAGCGGCCAAAGCCGTGCTGGATCTGACCGCCTACGGTTCACAACTAAATCTGGCCGCTCCGGCCACGAAAGAAGAAGGAACGGCTAACTACATGAACATTGCGCTAGCCCGGAACGGTGGAGAAAAAGACATCCTGTTCTCGCGGCTGTTCTCGAACATCAAGCAGGAAGACGGCGGTCGTCAGGGGCTATATAACGGCCCGAACGGCTATCATAACTGGGCCGGAAACACGCCGATTCAGCAGATGGTCGACGACTATGAAATGATGGACGGAACCAAGTTCAGCTGGTCAAACCCCGCCCATGCCTCCGCTCCCTACGTGAACCGTGACCCGCGTTTCTACGGATCGATTCTGTACGACGGTGCGCCCTGGAAGCCCCGTACTGCCGACGTAGCCGCTAAAGACCCTGCTAACCAAATTCAGACTGGCCAGTACGAGGTAATTAGCGGTGGTAACAAAGTGGCCATAGCTGGGCTCGATACCCGTAAAAGCTCCGTGGAGGACTGGAACGGTAGCTACACGGGCTACTATATGCGGAAATTTATTGACCCCAGCCCGGCTATTGTCGACCAGAATACTTGGCAGCAGATTCCCTGGCCCTTCCTGCGGTACACCGAAGCTGTGTTAAACTATGCCGAAGCCTGCATCGAACTAGGCCAGGATGCCGAAGCCGTTACCTGGCTAAATAAGATTCGCTTCCGGGCGGGTATGCCTGCTATAACGGAAACGGGTGATGCGCTGCGGCAGCGGTACCGGAACGAGCGCCGGGTTGAACTGGCTTTTGAAGAGCACCGCTATCACGATGCCCGGCGCTGGATGATTGCGCCCGCCACCCTGGGCCGTAAGGTACAGTGGATCTCGATAACAGGTACGCTAAAACCAGGCAAAACGGTAACACTCTACCGCTATGATCCAACCAGTTACGATTATACGTATCGAGTTGTAGAAGGCGACCCTGGAAAAGAAAACCGTGCCTGGGATGATAAAATGTATTTCCGGCCGATCAACCGTGATGAAATGAACCGGAACGGTAAACTGTTGCAGAATCCAGGCTATCAATAACCGTTTATCTGCCTGACGTTCTATAATTCAACCGGTGCCAGCGTAGCGATATGCTGGCACCAATTTTTTATATAACCAGAAGTTTGTCATGAAAACAAAACTGCTGCTAATCAGCATCGGGATCATGGCCCACGGAACCAACTGGGCGCAGACATCGCCGGTGATTCGGATAAAAGGAGGGGCAGAAGGAGTCAAAGCGATTCCATTCGCCGATCGGTATCGCTATGATCAGTTTCGCGAGGGAAAAGTAGTCTACCAGAACGGAACAGCGGCTGCTGCCCGGCTGAACTACCATATTCTGCTGGGTGAAATGCAGTTTATCAATCCCAACGGCGACACGCTGGCATTGGTGGATGACCCGGTTGTTCGGCTTATTGGGATCAACGGCCCGACGGCACAGCAGGATTTGTTTGTTTACGACCGGTTAAAAGGATATATAGAGGTTGTTGCGGATGATAACGGCTACAAGTTGGGAATGAAGCAAGGCATAAAAACGGTTAAAAATGAAAAACGAGGTGGGTATGATCAGTCGTCCGGCGTATCGGCCATTACCAATTACCAGTTCAGTGTATCGAGCAATGCTTCAATTGCCAAACTCGATGCGAAAGGTGATCTTTTGTTGATCAAAGACAAAACCTATTTCCTTATTGACCCGAATGGCCGATCTTATCCCATTAACCGAGCCAGCCTGTTAAAAGTATTCAACAAACATCGTCAGCAGGTAGCTGCGTACCTCGACAACGAAGCCATCAACTTTAGAGAGGAAGCAGACCTGAAAAAAATGCTCCACTATTGCAGTGGATTGTGAAGCTGTTTAAGGTTTAACTTTGAGGAAATTTGCTGATTTTTATCGACTACGTGTCCCGGTTGAAGTACCCAAAATTACCCGGCTTTTCGCTGGGTTCCGAGTACCTGAACCGGCTCTATTTTAAACTTTGTCTATAGTGCATTTTTCGTTTCCGTTTTATATGAAGCTGTCGTCGCGGGCTGCGTGTGGTTGGTTATTGCTAACAACCTGTTGGCTGGGTTTGAGTTGCCAGAAAAAAGAGGCTGCCAGTGAGCAGGCCACCACGGCCGAAACCAGTGGTCCACCGCTGTTTACCTTACTTTCTCCGGACCAGACCGGCGTTACGTTTGCCAACAACCTGGACGAAGGGTTGAACACCAATGTCATGATGTATGAATACTTCTACAATGGTGGGGGGGTAGCAGTTGGCGATCTGAACGGAGATGGCTTTGATGATTTGTATTTCACCGGGAACATGACGCCAAACCGGCTATACTTGAACCGGAAGAACATGCGGTTTGAGGACGTAACGGACAAGGCAGGTGTAGCCGGTCGCGAAGGTCCCTGGAAAACCGGTGTTACCATGGCGGATGTCAATGGCGATGGTCGGCTCGATATCTACGTTTGTCATTCCGGCAGTTTAAGTCCGGAAAAACGGTTGCCTGAACTGTTTATTAATGAAGGCCCCGACGCCCAGGGCATTCCACACTTTACGGACCAGACGGCTGCGTATGGTTTAGCCAAGCCGATGCAGAGCACACAGGGCGCTTTCTTCGACTATGACCGCGATGGCGATCTTGATCTGTTTCAGCTAAACCATAATCCGCGGTTGTTACCCGTGCTCGATGCCACGGCTACCGCGGCCCTGCTTAAGCAGGCTAATCCTGAAATCGGGGTACGGCTGTTCAGGAACACGGGCAAGCGCTTTGAAGACGTTACCGAAAAGGCCGGGCTGAGCAGCTCTGTACTGACATACGGCCTGGGCGTTGGAGTTTCGGACCTCAATAATGATGGCTGGCCGGATGTATACGTATCAAATGATTATGGCGTGCCGGACTACCTGTACCTCAATCAGAAAAACGGTACGTTCAAAAATACGTTGAAAACTTCGCTGGGACATATCTCCAATTTTTCGATGGGAAATGCCCTCGCTGATGTGAACAACGACGCCCGTCCGGATATCCTGACGCTGGATATGCTGCCCGAAGACAACCGACGGCAGAAGCTGCTTATGGCTCCGGACAACTACGAAAAATACGCGCTTGCCGTTGAATCGGGCTTCCACCACCAGACCATGCGCAACATGCTTCAACTCAACAACGGTGATGAAGCCAGTAATCCTTCGTTCCGCGAAGTTGGGCAACTGGCGGGTATTTCGAATACCGACTGGAGCTGGGCACCCTTGTTTGCCGATTACGACAACGACGGATGGAAAGACTTATACGTAACAAACGGCTACGTGCGC
This sequence comes from Spirosoma knui, assembly GCF_054780635.1. NCBI lineage: Bacteria > Pseudomonadati > Bacteroidota > Cytophagia > Cytophagales > Cytophagaceae > Spirosoma > Spirosoma knui. Next base: position 536,185 of record NZ_BAAGVY010000002.1, read on the forward strand.
GACTACACGAATATGGATTTTCTGAAGTACATGAACGACTTCATGCAAAACCGACCGACTAATCCGACCCGCGAGGATGTGTTGCAGTTGGTGCATCAGATGCCTTCGTCCAACGTAGCAAACTATATGTTTCGCAACCAGGGCGGTGACCAGACCGGAAACGTAACGTTTGCCAATGCGGGAGCCGCCTGGGGCTTAACCCAGGTGTCGAACAGCACGGGAGCCGCCTATGCCGACTTGGACAATGACGGCGATCTGGATCTGGTCGTAAACAACACCAATCAGCCCGCATTTATCTTTCAGAACGAAGCGAACAAGCAACGTAACCATCATTACCTGACGGTTCAGCTGGCCGGAAGTGGGGCCAACACGCAGGGCGTAGGCGCTAAGGTCATTGTGTACCAAGCTGGCAAGCAGCAGTTTGTCGAGCAGATGCCAACGCGGGGTTATCAGTCCAGCGTTTCGCCCCGTTTGCATTTTGGACTGGGTACCAATTCCCGTATCGATTCAGTACTCGTAATCTGGCCCACGGGCAAGCAGCAACTCCTGACCAACGTACCAGCCGACAAGCTGCTGACGCTGCGGCAGACAGACGCTAAAGAGACGTACCGTCAGCTCCAACCCGAGACTCCGTTGTTTCGGGAAACGAAAGCCCCCATCGAGCAATCGTACTCCGCCCGGCCCATCAATGATTTTAAGCGACAGCCGCTGCTGGTCAATGCCTTATCATTTACTGGGCCGTGCTTGGCCAAGGCCGATGTGAACGGTGATGGTCTTGAGGACGTATATGCCGGTGGCAGTGGCGGAAAAGCAGGCGTTTTGTTTCTGCAACAGGCCGGAGGACGTAACGGCTGTGACCAGTTTAATCGCCGTACGCAGGCTGCCTTTGAAGCCGATAAGGCGAGTGAAGACGCCGATGCTGTTTTTTTTGATGCCAACGCCGATGGATTTGTCGATCTCTACGTATGCAGTGGCGGATACAATGATTTTCAGCCCAACGACCCCCGCTTGCAGGATCGATTGTACGTAAACGACGGCAAAGGAAATTTCACCAGAAGCCCTACTGCGCTACCAGCTATGCGTTCGAGCAAGAGCTGCGTGCGGGTCGCTGACGTCAACGGCGATGGTCGCCCCGATTTATTTGTGGGTGGGCGGGTCGTGCCGGGCCGGTATCCCGAAGCTCCACAAAGCTATGTGCTCATCAATACCAGTAAGGGTGGCCAGCCGCAGTTTACGGACCAGACGGCGCGGATATCACCTGATTTAGCTCGTATCGGTATGGTGACCGATGCTGCCTGGGCAGACCTGAACGGCGATCGAAAACCTGAACTGGTCGTGGTAGGCGAATGGATGCCCGTCAGCGTATTTGCTGTTGAGAACGGTCAGTTTACTAATAAGACAAGCCAGTATTTTGATAACGAGAGCAGAGGTTGGTGGAACAAACTGCTGGTCGATGACTTTAACGGCGATGGTCGACCGGATTTGATTGTCGGCAATTATGGCCTCAACACCCAATGCCGGGCTAGTGATCAGCAACCCGCCGAACTGGTGTACAAAGACTTCGATAACAACGGCAAAATTGATCCGGTCCTGTGTTTGTATGTACAAGGGAAAAGTTACCCGCACGCCACTCGGGATGAACTGCTCGACCAGATTGGTATGTTGCGTGCCCGCTTTACAAGCTACGATACGTATGCCAGTGCTACGTTGACCGACGTCTTTACAGCTGATGAACTACGCGAAGCCAATACGCTAACGGCTAACCAGTTACAGACTACTTATTTTGCGAGTACGAAAGCGGGCAAACTAACACCGAAGCCGTTGCCAGTGGCTGCCCAGCTCGCGCCGGTTTACACCATAACCAGCCTCGATTACGACCGCGATGGCCGGAAAGACTTGCTCTTGTGTGGAAATACCACCCAGGCCCGTTTACGGTTTGGTCGTTCCGACGCGAACAATGGCGTGCTGTTGCATGGTACCGCTGGAGGAGGATTTGAAGCGGTACCCCCAGCTCGCTCGGGCTTTCGCCTGACGGGTGACGTACGTAGTGTGTTACCCATCGGAAATACCCTGCTTGTTGGCATCAATCAACAGGGTATTCGGGCGTATCAACCCGCCAAACCCTAAACTAAGTTACTGCATACTTCATTTTGTATGGCAACGAGCATCACAGTAGCTGAATACGGCTTAATCAGCGTTGCCCGCGAATACGAGGAGCCGACTGGCGACGTAGTGCTTGTGGCCGATACTACGTTTCAGGCGCTTCGGCAGCTGGCTTTCGACACTGAAGGAATTGATTCACTGCTTACTTTTTTTGTGCAGAAAGGACGCGAATACGTTCGGGTACGTAATTACGTCGGCTTATTAACCCTGCCTGATGGCACGCAGCTCGAAATTGTGCCCAAAGTAACGAAAGGGGCAGAGGGCCGGTCTATTCTGTTCAATATGCTGAAATACCTACGGCATAGCCCGTTCCGTTTGCTTGGGTCAGCCCGGACTAGGGACTTGTCCCTGCCCGTTTGGGACGTATTTGTGAGCGTATTTCTGGATACCGTAGAGCCCCTGGTCCGGCAAGGGCTGCAACAGGCGTATGTGTCGTCCGAACGGACCGGAACTAGCTGGAAAGGCAAATTTCAGCCCGCTCGTCAGCAGCGAGAGAATGCATACCACGCCGAGCGCCTGGCCATGCGGTACGATACGTTAACGGCCGACGTAGCGCCTAATCGCCTGGTGAAAACAACGCTGGATTTCCTGCTGCACCGAACAGCAAGTGGAGCAAACCAGCGACGGATTCATCAGCTTTTGGGAGCGTTAGTGGATGTACCCATCTCTGAATCCATTCCGGCTGATCTGAAAAGTGTTCAGCGGATGAGCCGACTGTTCGACCGCTATAGACCCGCCATCCGCTGGGCAGAAGCGTTACTGACGGGAAGCGGGTTTGGGGTTCGAACTGGTTCGACTACAGATCTCTCCTTACTGTTTCCGATCGGGCAGGTATTTGAAGATTATGTTACGCATGGCATTCGAACCTATTGGCCCGAAGCGGGTGCCGTAGCCGTGCAGGAGTCGTCGGCTCACCTGGTCGATGAGCATATTGGTCTGCCTAAGTTTAAGCTGCGTCCGGACATTATCATTCGCCAGCCGGGTCGGACATTTGTACTCGATACCAAGTGGAAGCAGATTAAAGGCGATGACCGTATCGGGAATTATGGTATCGAACAGACCGATTTATACCAACTTTATGCCTACAGCAAGAAGTACGAGGCTGACGAGCTGTTTCTGGTCTACCCGGCCAATGAAACGTTTCGCGAGCCGCTGGCCGTGTTTGGGTATGATCCCGCTACCCGTCTGCACGTCGTGCCGTTCGACATAGCCGCTCCGTTAGCCAAAGAAGTAGAAATGCTGGCTGCGTACGCTTTATCGTTTTAATGATAGTTTTAACGCAGATGACGCGGTAATGACGCAGGACGATAGCGCGAAAACGCTGTGTTTTTGCGTCATTTGCGTTTGAGCCGATCAACCACCGTAACCCTATGCCTCTTATTCTTACCCTCATCGGGATTCTTACCCTTGTTCTGTTAGTTGCTTTTGTTCGCTTAGATACGTTTATCTCGTTTGTACTTGTTTCGCTCGGCATTGGACTGGCATCGGGTATGAGCGTTGGGGACGTGGGGAAATCCATCCAGACCGGCATTGGCGGTACGCTCGGCGATCTGGTACTCATCATTGGGTTTGGTGCCATGCTGGGGCGGCTGGTTGCCGAGAGCGGAGCCGCCCGACGCATTACTGATGTACTGATTGGCATATTCGGGATCAAGAACATCCGCTGGGGGCTGGCACTGGCGGGCTTTGTAGTCGGTATTCCCCTTTTCTACAACGCCGGGTTCATCATCGTTGTCCCACTCATTTTCACCATTGCCGCTTCGTCTCGATTGCCGTTGTTGTCGGTGGCCGTTCCCATGTTATCGGCGCTATCGGTCGCGCACGGTTACCTGCCTCCGCATCCCTCGCCGTCGGCCGTAGCGGGCCAGCTTGACGCTAACATCGGCCAGACGCTGCTGTACGGCATCATCATTGCCATTCCGGCCATAGTTATTGCCGGTCCCATATTCGGCAAGACGCTGGTGAACATGAAAATCGCTCCCGACAAAGAATTGTTCGATATTCGGGAGGTGCCTAATCAGAATTTGCCGGGGGCGGGCATCAGCTTTTTTGTGGCCCTGCTGCCGGTGCTGCTGCTGACGACCTTTGGGCCACTCAAAAGTGCGACGCCCGATGATTCACCGCTCAAAACCATCGTTACCATACTGGCTGAGCCGTATATGGGCATGCTCCTCTCGGTGCTGGTGGCTATGTACGCGCTGGGTATCCGGCGCGGAATGACCATGAAAGCGGTTACCAAAGACATGGAAGAAGCGGTGAAAGCCATTGCGCCGATTTTACTCGTAATAGCCGGTGCGGGCGCGCTGAAACAGATATTTACTGACAGCGGCACCAGTAAATTCATTGGCAGTATGCTGGCCGATATGTCTATTCCGCCGTTGGTGCTAGCCTGGGGGATTGCCGCTTTCATCCGGGTCTGTGTTGGGTCGGCTACGGTAGCCGGGTTAACAACATCCGGTATCATTGCCCCCCTTATTCAAAGCCAGACCATTAAACCCGAACTGATGGTACTGGCCATTGGCTCCGGCAGCCTGATGTTTTCGCACATCAATGATGGCGGTTTCTGGTTGTTTAAGGAGTATTTCAACCTGACCATCGGACAGACAATTCGAACATGGTCTCTCATGGAAACTATTGTGTCTATTATCGGGCTATTTGGTGTGCTGGCGTTGAATCTGGTTGTGTGAGAACGTGCCTGGCGAATTGCATTACGTATTGTTCGTAAGCTAATCGGTTGTAACTAAAGGCAGGCGCTTATCCCCACTGTAGTGGGGATAAGCGCCTGCAACTATTTCTGCAGTACTACTTCTGGCCAGATACAACTAACGTTCCATAATCGAGGGAGGCTTTCTTGTCGGCGTATTTAGCGTCGATTAAGTCAAAGACTTCAGTCCGGATTTTTTCTTTCATCGCGTCATCAGCCTTGCTCATGGCCGCTACCACGGGAGCGACAACATCGTTCATGAAATTCCAGTACGTAGCATTGCTGCCGTAAATCACTTGGCCATTAAGTTCTTTTTCCGTAACGTTACGCAGACCGGCCTGCTTAAACAAATCAGCCAGAAAACCGGGACTACCGCAGCGAAACATGCCCGGTGCACCCGGTGTTGGGGCCGGTAATTCCATGTGCTTGTTGATGGTGCTTAGCGTGGCCGTTATCCAGAAATTTTTGTCAGGCGTACCCCAGACCGAAGCGGCCAGTTTACCGCCTGGCTTAAGAACACGCACCATTTCTTTAGCTGCCAGCAACATATCCGGGAAGAACATGAATCCAAAGCGGCAACTTACGGCATCGAACATCGCATCGTCGAACGGTAAGTCACAAACGTCGCAAACAACCGTTTCGTAATTGGTGATTCCCTTTCTGGTTGCGTTATCGCGCGCTACGTCTAGCATGCCTTCGGCCAGGTCCGTGATAACGACTTTCCCGTTGGTTACCAGTGATGCAATAGTTAACCCCGGCTCACCCGTTCCAGAGGCAACATCAAGGACTATATCCGTATCGTTCAACGCTAACGCGTTAATGATTTCATCCCCCATGGGTTTGAGAAAATTCATGGTGAAGTCGTCCCATTTCCGCCAGCCTGGAGAAAATTTATTCCAGGTCGCTTTCTGCTGTTCCCGAATCTGTTCTAGTTGAGCTTCCATGCTGTTCCGATTTAGATTGATTATTTACATAAGGTCACGTATTGAATTTTTAGAAATTATTGACAATCAGAGTGTTGTTGATTTTTACTGCCGAAGATGTCTATTAATGCCAGGACGATGTAAATACGTTTTATCGAGTGGTATTAAGTTTCGAGTAAAGGGTAAACAGGGAACTGGGCCCGTTCTAGCTAAAATTGTAATTGGGTAAATTCGCCAGATACGTTGCTTTTTTATCCATGAAAACAATTCTCCGACTTTCCCTTTTTCTGGTAGCTGGCTTACTGGCAATGGCCCCGGCAAAACCAACCCGTGTCGTTTTCTTCGGTGACTCGATTACCCAGGCGGGCATTAAACCCGGCGGGTATATTGACCGCTTAAAGACAAGCTTGCCCGGCGATCAGTTTGAACTGATTGGAGCGGGAATCGGCGGCAACAAGATTTATGATCTGTTCCTGCGCATGGATGAGGACGTACTAGCCCAAAAACCCGACGTTGTTGTCGTTTGGGTGGGTGTGAATGACGTTTGGCACAAGGCAACCTACGGCACCGGTACCGATCCCGATAAGTTTGTGAAGTTCTACGAAGCCGTTGTGAAGAAATTACAGGCCGCCAACGCGCGGGTTGTTCTCTGCACACCAGCGGCCATTGGCGAGAAAACCGATATGAGCAATCAGCAGGACGGCGACTTGAACCAGTACAGCCAGTTGATTCGCGATATTGCCAAGCGTCAGAACCTGCCCCTGGTCGATCTGCGCAAAGCGTTCCTGGAGTATAACCTTAAGAACAATCCGGAAAACAAGGATCGCGGCATTCTGACTACCGACCGTGTTCACCTGAACGATGCTGGTAATCAGTTTGTGGCCGAACAAATGCAGAAAGTGCTGTCGACGGTGAAATAAGACGATTACAACTTTCGGGCCTGTACGACCAGACTCCGCATTCCTGGAGCCGTTGGCTTTCCGTTCGGAGCTAACGGCTCTGCTTTTACGTAGAGTATTCAGGCACCGCTAAACCATCCCTGAATTTCTAAGTTATGGGTCTGACAAACGACGGGACAAGTTCTTTCTATTGATATTAGCGGTGCGCCATGATTGACGAATGGTTTGGCGATATTTTTCATAAAGATAATCAGTTAACCGATCCTCAGATGGCCTGTCGGGCGTTTGTTATATTCCTGCTGGCTATAGCGCTGGTTCGGTTAGCAGGCCGACGGGCATTTGGGATGCGGTCGCCATTCGACACGGTTATATCGCTCCTGCTGGGAACAACGCTGGGCCGGGGTATTGTCGGGGCGTCCTCGTTTACAGGTACCCTGATGGCTTGCGTAGTGCTGGCTATCCTGCACCGCTTGTGTGCGTACGTCAGTTTACACAGCGCTACATTCAGTCGTTTGATGAGTGGTCAGCAGAGAATTTTGTATGAGAACGGTTGATTTCATCAAGAGGACATGGATGCTATGTTGGTTACCAGACAAGACTTGCAGGAAGCGGCAAGGCACGAAGGAAACGAAGCCTCGCTGGATAGCGTAGCCGCTGCCTTCATTGAACGGAATGGACAGATTAGTGTCATAAAAACACGATCTACTGATAAGTAAGACGATCAAAACCAAACGGGCGTCTGAACATCAGACGCCCGTTTGGTTTTGGTATAAGCAATCCAGAACTCGTTAGGGTAGCGCAAACGCTACGTATTGATTGCCTTTTTTAGCGCCTAATTTAGCTCCCCCGCAGGCGATTACTACGTACTGTTTACCACCTGCCTGATACGTAGCGGGCGTGGCAAAGCCAGCCGCCGGAAGCTGCGTTTCCCAAAGGAGCTTCCCTGTTTTTTTGTCGAAGGCCCGAAACTTCTCGTCTTTCGTAGCAGCAATGAACAGTAAACCGCTTGCTGTTACTACAGGACCGCCATAGTTTTCTGTACCCGTGTTGCGAATCCCTTTAGCCGCCAGTTCCTTTTCTTCACCCAGCGGGATTTTCCACAGAAACTCACCCGTGTTCAGGTTGATCGCGTTAAGTGTTCCCCAGGGGGGCGCAATGGCCGGATAGCCTTTGCTGTCCTGAAATTTGTTGTAGCCTGTTACTTTATACGGTAAATAAGGTTCCTTAACCTTCGAGGGATACGGCGAGCCGCTCGACACTTCCTGCTTTTCGTCGTTGAACAGGAAGGCAACCAGCGCCTGCTTCTCCTCGGCAGAAAGGGCCGTAAAGCCCGGCATCATGCCTTTGCCGGTCGTAACAATATTCGTTACGTAAGGCCGATCGCGTCGTTGGGCAATGTCAACCAGAGAGGGGTAGCCGCTTCGGGCATTGCCTTTTCGCTCCGGCCCATGGCAGCCTACGCAGTTCTGTGTGTATACCCGCTGACCAGGGCTTAGATGTGCCAGTTCGTCGCTTTTGGGCGCGTCGACGATGGTGAATATCCACGGTACGTCGTTCGCGTTCACGTAGAGAATGCCATCCGGATCGGCCGCTGAACCACCCCATTCGGCCCCACCGTCACAACCCGGAAACAGCAGACTGCCACGCTTGCTGAACGGCTCATAGAACCGACTGCCAATGCCCCGGAATACCTTCAATAACGAATCACGATCAATCGAATAGGGGTTAATGTCGGCTTCGGTCATCTGCTGGCGGGCAAACGCAGCGGGTTTCCGCGGAACGGGTTGGGTAGGCCAGCTAAACTCGCCCGGTAGGTCAGATTTAGGTACTGGAACCTCATCAATCGGAAATAAAGGCTTGCCCGTTACCCGATCGAACACAAATACGTGCCCAGATTTGGTAACCTGAGCCACCGCATCGATTTTTCGGGGCCGACCATCGGAGCCCTTCTGGGTAATCGTCACCAGATTAGGCGGAGACGGAAAATCACGATCCCAGATGTCGTGGTGAACCGCCTGGAAGTGCCAGAGCCGCTTACCAGTTCTGGCGTCCAGCGCGAGCAGGCAGTTGGCAAACAGATTTTGCCCTTTGCGGTTGCCACCGTAAAAATCGTACGAAGCTGAACCGGTCGGTACGTAGATTATGCCGCGGGGGCGGTCAATGGCCGTACCCGACCAGTTGTTGGCTCCGCCTATATCGATGTTCTTATGGGCGTCTTTTGGCCAGGTCTCGTACCCATAGTCGCCGGGTTTAGGAATGGTTCGAAACGTCCAGGCCAATTTGCCAGTTCGCACGTTGAACGCGCGGATATAACCCGGAGCCGCATCTGATCCTTCCGACACGCGAACAGGCATGATGATCAGATCTTCGAACACAGTGCCGGGCGTATTCGAAATAATAAACTTGTCTTTAGCCTGTTCCCCTAACCCCTCGTGCAAATCAGTATGGCCATTTTCGCCGAAGCTGTCAATCGGTTTGCCGGTTTTGGCGTCAAGGGCGTATAGTAAGGGGCCGACGGTATAGAGAATACGCGCGGCTTCGGAGCCTGATTTGGGGGACCAATAAGCCACACCCCGGCTTGTACTATGCCATACTTTCAGGGGATCACCAAATTTCCAGATTTCCTTGCCCGTCGTGGCATCGAGCGCAAAGGCCTGAACGGTAGGCGTGACTCCATAAAAGACTCCATCGATGATGATCGGATTGGTCTGAATCTGACCACTGTCTGCTGCCGAGTACGTCCAGGCAACTTGTAGCTGGCCAACATTCTGAGGGGTGATCTGCGTGAGTGCCGAATAGTGACTCCGATCCGGTCCACCGAGGTATTCGCCCCAGTTGGTGTAGTCATTCGGCTTGTCGTCCGTAAGGTTTTGGCTGAAGCGTACCCAGCCAAGCGCCAGTGCCGCCAGCGCACCGATCGGTAGAAGCAATCGTTTCATCGAGAGTAAAAAGAGAATCTAACAAAACTATGAAATTTTGCTGTTTTTAGGTGAGGTGAAACGCTTTGAAATCTGCCTAAACGAACGTAGTGCTGCACAATTCGCTAGCTTATAAAGCTGTGGTGCGTGACGTGGCCAAATAGCCTGATTGATTCTATAAAAAAAGCCCTGGACTCGAGTCCAGGGCTTTCGGTTAATAGTTTTTATCCGAGTCGAAATTTGTGAATCGACTGTTGCCGGTTCCTCGTTGCGGTCTGGCTTCCTGACGAGGTTTGCCAGCATAACCGTTGTTACGTGATTGACCGTAGCCACCTTCGCGACGGGGCGAATCGGAACTAGCCGCTGCCTTTGGCCGATCATTGGCCCGGCGCTGGGTGTTATTGGCTGATGCTCCTGCCGGACGAGGGCTACCGCCCTGGCGCCGATCGTTGTTTCGACCGTTGCCGCGCTGGTTCGTTTGACCACCCTTCCGTTGCGGTGCCCCTGGCGAAACCGCAGAGAGGGGAACGTCCAGAACATACGGGTGTTCTTCAATGACCGGTACGCGCTTGCCAATCAGTTTGTGAATATCTTTCAGGAATTCGGCTTCTTCAGCATCACAGAATGAGAGCGCAATGCCGTCGTTTCCGGCCCGGCCAGTACGTCCGATGCGGTGTACATAGGTTTCGGGAATGTTTGGCAACTCGTAGTTAATGACATGGGAAAGCTCGTCAACGTCGATGCCGCGAGCGGCAATGTCGGTAGCTACCAGCACGCGGGTCTGCCGGGACTTAAAGTTCGAAAGGGCACGCTGGCGGGCGTTCTGCGATTTGTTGCCGTGAATGGCTTCGGCCTGGATACCGGCTTTCAACAGATCTTTAGCAACCTTATCGGCTCCGTGCTTCGTGCGGGCAAATACCAGCGCTGACGCGATTGACTTATCGGCCAGAACGTGTACCAGCAGCTTCCGCTTGTCTTCTCTTCCAACAAAGTATACCCCTTGCTGGATCGTATCGGCCGTCGATGAAACCGGCGTTACTTCTACCTTAGCAGGGTTGTTCAGAATGGTGTCGGCCAGCTTCGCTACGTCAGGGGGCATGGTAGCCGAGAAAAAGAGCGACTGACGACGCTCCGGCAAGCGGGCGATGATCTTCTTTACGTCATGGATGAATCCCATATCGAGCATACGATCGGCTTCATCCAACACAAAGAACTGAATGTCGCGCAGCGAAATAAATCCCTGATTGATCAGATCAAGCAGACGACCGGGGGTGGCAATAAGAATATCCAGACCCGCTTTAATGGCATTGACTTGTGAATGCTGCGAAACTCCCCCAAAAATAACGGCATGACGAAGTTTAAGATGGCGACCATAAGCTGCGAAGCTCTCGTCGATCTGAATGGCCAGTTCGCGCGTTGGGGTCAGCACCAGCGTTTTAATTCGCCGGGGCGCAGCAGGATTTTTGCTGCGTTCTTCATTAAGTAGTTGAAGAATGGGAATGGCAAAAGCGGCCGTTTTTCCCGTGCCAGTCTGGGCGCAGCCCAGCAAATCCCGGCGGTTCAACAAAATAGGTATGGCTTGTTCCTGGATGGGTGTTGGCGTAGAATAGCCTTCTTCGGTAAGTGCCTTCAGGATGGGCTCACTTACTAATAAATCAGAAAATTGCATGTGTTGGCTGGACGTCGGTAGGCAAGGAATGAATAGCGTCCAACGTCTAAATGGAAGTTATATATGTGTACAACCTCATTAGCGCAAATAAAGTGCCATCATTCTACTTCGATTACTCGTAGATGCTCCCCGCCGTTTGCTCAACCACCCGTTTAGGCATCAGCCAGGCCATAAACGCGCCTAGCTTATTAAGCACTCCGGTGATCAGTTCAGTACGGCCAGCCAACGTAGCGTCAACCGCCTGCCGGGCTACGTCGGCGGGTGTCATATTGACCCGTTGAGCGGCTTTTCGGCCTTTCTCGCCAATCTGCGCTCGAGTCACAAAATCTGTGTCAGTCGAGCCTGGGCAGACGCAGGTTACAGTTACGGATGTACGCCGAAGCTCCTGTGCCAGTCCGCGGCTGAATTGCAACACAAGCGCTTTGGAAGCTGCGTATAAACTCAGTCGGGGCACGGCCTGATAAGCCGCTGAACTGCCAATGTTCAAAATGTATGCCCGGAGTTGTTGCTGAAGCTGGGGTAGAAATAGGTAGCACAGTTGCACCAGCGCCGTATTGTTAACGGCCAGCATATCTAAATGAGCCGCCAGCGGATGGCTCTCAAACGGGCCGCTTAAGCCGTAGCCTGCGTTATTGACGAGCACTTGTACAGTGTAACCCTGCTGCTGACACCAGTCAAACACACGTTGCGCAGATTCGGGTTGCGCCAGGTCTGCGGCCAGAATGTCCGTTTTAACGCCAAAGGTCGAGGCTAACCGACTGGCTTCCTGTCGGAGCGCCGATTCCGAGCGGGCCACCAGCAACAGGTCGAATTTACGGCGGGCTAACTCCTGGGCAATGGCTAGACCAATGCCTTTACTGGCTCCTGTTACTAAGGCGTACGCCATACGTAGTTATAAAGCTATAAAGTTGTAGCGTTACAAAGTGGTAGAGCTGCTTTTGAAAACAACTGTACCACTTTGTAACGCTACAACTTTATGACCAATTAGATATTGACTTTCGAGATGAATCGGTGATAGAATGGGGTCTTGCTGTTCTCGTGCTTCGGCATGTATTTGCCCGTAACGACGGGGACGTACATAACCCGACGGCGGCTCGCTTCGCCAAAGTGAGGAGACTGCTGCGCCCGGTGCCAAAGCCGACCATCGTGAACCGACAAATCACCGGCGTTTATGTCGAAGCCAATTTCGTGCTTATCAGGATCGTTATCGACAAAGTACTTTTTGCGGAACAGCATTTTGAACAGCCCCTGCTTGTGCGTACCAGGAATGACACGTAAGCCGCCATTCTCGTACGGTGTTGGATTCAGGTGAATGCCTACATTCAGCATCGGCATAATGCGCTGACCCAGGAAGATGTCACGTGGGCTGTCGGTGTGCCAACCCATTTGCGAGAACTTACTATTAGGGGTACGAATGTAGTGGTTCAGAATAAGCCCGTCTTTTTCGATTTCAGCAATTCGACCTTCGTAAGGTTGGAGCAGATCAACGACCGCTTGCAGACGTGGGTCCTGCAAAAACTCATGGAGTGCTGCGCTATGCTGAGACAGAAAACACATCCGCTGGATCATTGGATTGCCTTCTTCGTCCTGGCCAAATTTGAGCGGAACGCCATTGACTTTGTCTCGTCCTTCAGCTAGCCATTCTTTCTCGATACGCTCTACCTCACTAATAAATTTCTTTACTGTTTCGGGTTCAATAAAATTCCGGAAAACAATAACACCATGCTTGTTGAAAAACTGCCGTTGCTCCGGAGTAATGGTTTCGCCCAGGGTGAAGGGCGGCAAGTTAATTTTGCTCATATCGGTGGTTTACAGTTCGGGGGTTCGCCTTTCGTGCTGACCTTGCCTATGGGCGCAGCCTTAATGGTTTCTTAAAGCCCCAAATCTACAAAATTTACAATTTTAGGCTTACTTTGCGATCATTTAATTAATGCGACTTTAATTAACGGTCATCTATTGTTTTGTGAATGTTATTTGTGATAAGCGGCTGATTTCTTTGTTAATCAGCTTATTATTGGGTTCAGTCTCTGCCTCAAATGCCCAGCCTGACAGCGTAATTTTACCACGCGAGTCAGCGCCTAGTCAGCTAGTGCGGACACAAAATACGTTAATTTTACCCTTAATTGCACGCTCTATTGAAACAGATTGGTCAGTTGGGCTTGCGGGTTCATTCACATTTCGCTTCAACCGGAACGACAGCCTCACTCGTACATCGAACACACAGGCATTAGCTTTATACTCATTACGCAGGCAGTTTATTGCCGCCCTAAACGGAACTACCTATTTACCCGGTGAGCGGTATATTCTGTCCCATCAGCTGTCGTACAGTTATTTCCCCGATAAATTCTGGGGTTTAGGCAAAGAAGCTGCCGACGCCAACGAGGAAGCCTACACGTTTCGCCAATACTACCTGTATCTGCATTTACAGCGGAAACTGAAAGATCGTTTTTTTGCCGGGCTCATCTATGAATATCAGCGACTGCTAACGGTTGAACACGAGCCTGGCGACCTGCTCGATCGGCTCAACGTACTGGGTCGTAGTCCGTATCACATCTCCGGTACTGGACTCAGCTTAACGTACGACACCCGTAATAATGCGTTCGCACCCGATAAAGGCGCATTTGCTCAGGTGCTTTTTACCCATTTTACGCCCTTGTTGGGTTCTGGGTTTCGTTATACTGCGTATGCCGTTGATGTTCGCCGTTTTATTCGCATTTTTCGGCAGCAGGTCCTGGCGTTGCAGGCCTACGGTCAGTTCAATGCGGGCGACGTACCGTTGCGAAGCTTAGCCAGTTTTGGCGGTTCAAACAGCATGCGGGGATTTTACGACGGTCGGTTTCGCAGCAAGAATCAGGTGGTGCTCCAGGCTGAATACCGGGTGCCCATTGTCTGGCGGATTGGCGCTGTAGGGTTTTTGGGCGTGGGCAACGTCGGCGATCACCTACGCGAGATAAACCTGCAAGACCTGAAATATTCGTACGGAGGAGGGCTACGGGTAGCACTGAACCGCAAAGAGCGCCTGAATCTGCGGGTCGACTATGGCTGGGGCGTTGGTGAGCATACGTCCCACGGCCTGTATTTTCAGCTGGGCGAAGCCTTCTAGGTTACTGGTCTATATTTTTCTCCTGATCGTTCCAGCCGCTGAGTGCGATCTTCTTACCAATCCAGTAAAGGGGATACGTAAACAAAAACGCCCCTAGTACGTCGACGGTGTAATGCACGTGCTGAACGAGCAAGAGACTACCCACCAAAATTGATCCAATCAGAGCCAGGAGCCGGTCCCACCAACGCCGGAAGCATAAAAACATCAGAAAAATAGTGGAGGTGTGGCCCGAGTAGAACAGGTCTTTTGTGATGTATGTTTTCCCGTAGAAGGCGTTACTGATGGGGTCGATCAGCGGAATAAGTCCAATGGGCGGATCAAGTGGTACGAGGTTGATGCTTAGCATCCGCGACAGACTGACGATGATGTAACTGTACATAAACATCATAAAGACCGCGGGACTGCGCCGAGCCCGAATGAGGAGTAGCAGCGCCGTGGCCCAGATCAGGAGAAAAATCGCAATCGATACGTCCTGTGGAGGAAGCTGAGCCAGAACCCAATCGTTCAGGACGGGGCCGGTATGCCGTTCGATCGTTTGAAAAAAGACGGGAAAAGTAAAGAGCAGCGCGATCGTTCCGGCGAGGCCAATGAAAAATTTACGGCGAAAAACGGGCGACTGCCAGGCCGCCTTCCAGGCTAGATCCCCGGTCGGATCGGGAGTAAGTAAAGACATACTAAGGCGTAAAAGGCCGCAAAGGTACAAAGTTAGGCCGGAAGCTGCCAGCCTCTACGATTTAAACCATCAGCAGGCGCCAAATGCCCGAGATTAGCAGGAGTACTAAGCTAACGGGGGTCAGCACCTTCCAGCACAGGAACATCATCTGATCAACGCGGATGCGCGGAAACGTCCAGCGGACCCACATCTGAAGCAGAACGGCGAAGGCAACTTTCGACAGGAGCCAGAATCCACCCGTAAGGTTGCCCCAGATGGTGCCGGGAGCGCCACTTGTCCACTCCGCCAGCCGGACGGGGCCGAGGTTAGGCAGCGGGGTGTTCCAGCTGCCGAGAAACAGAATGGCCCCCAGGAACGAGACCAGAAGCATCATGGCATATTCGGAGAGGTACAGTAAGGCAAACCGCATCCCGGAATATTCGGTATGAAAACCGCCCACAATTTCAGACTCGCCCTCGGGAAGGTCAAACGGAGCCCGGTTGCTTTCAGCGAGCGTACAGATAAAAAAGATTACGTAAGCGATCAGCAGAAACGGATTGCGGAGGATGTTCCAGGCGAAAATACCGCCCCAGCCCGTTACGTCGATTCCGAGGGCTTTGAGGCCGAACAGGTAGTTTGTCTCTGACGCAAACAGGCCTTGCTGAAAGCTGATTTCTTGTAAATTAAGCGTCTGGCAGATCATGACCACGCACAGGATGGTAAGCCCAAGCGGTATTTCGTAGGAGATGATCTGCGCGACGGAGCGCATGGCCCCAAATAAGGAATATTTGTTGTTAGAACCCCAGCCCGCCATCAGAATGCCCACTACGTCGAACGAAACGATGGCCATCAGGTAAAAGACACCCACGGCTGCGTTTGAACCTTGTAGGTCGGGGGTGAGCGGAAGCACGGCAAAACCGGCAAATACCGACGCGAAAATGACCGCTGGAGCGAGTAGAAACAAACGACGGTCGGCAGCCGTCGGAACGATATCTTCTTTCTGAAGAAGCTTTAATAGATCGGCAAAGAGCTGGAGCAAGCCCCACTTGCCGGTTTCCATCGGACCTAGTCGATCCTGCATAAATGCCGATACCTTCCGTTCGGTGTAAACACCAACAACGACAAACCCTGAGGCAATGGCGAGAAAAAGAGGAAGGGCGAGCATGGGTTTTTGTTTGCCTGTTCGGTTGTTTACCTGTCTGGCTATCGTGGCAAGCGAACCCCAAACAGGTAAACAACCGAACTACATTAAAATTCAGCCGTTTTGGGGGCTCTTGGGAAAGGAATCACATCGCGGATGTTGCCCATGCCGGTCACGAACAGGACCAGCCGCTCGAAACCAAGCCCAAAACCTGCGTGGGGGGCCGAACCAAACCGGCGGGTGTCCAGATACCACCAAATGCTTTCGGGATCGATACCGACTTCCTGCATCCGGGAAACCAACTTATCGAGGTCATCTTCGCGCTGCGATCCGCCAATGATTTCGCCAATACCAGGGAACAATACGTCCATTGCCCGCACGGTTGGACCGAAAACTTCGCCACGTGAGTTTGTTGCTGGGCTATCGTCCTGCTTCATGTAGAAGGCTTTGATCTCGCGGGGATAGTTCGTCAGGATAACAGGTTTTTTAAAGTGCTTTTCAACCAGGTAGCGCTCATGCTCCGACTGTAGGTCAACGCCCCAACTAACTTCGTACTGGAACTGACCTTTTTTAGCTGGTTTCGAATTAACCAGAATGTCAATGGCTTCGGTATACGTAAGCCGAACAAATTCGTTACTGATGACAAACTGAAGTTTTTCCAGCAGTCCCAATTCGCTTTGTTCTTCCTTTTTCTTGGTTTTTTCTTCTTCCTTCAGTCGGTTGTCCAGAAACGCCAGATCGTCCGCGCAATGTTGCAGCGCGTACCGGATAA
The DNA here is from genome assembly GCF_054780635.1 of Spirosoma knui. Taxonomy (NCBI): domain Bacteria; kingdom Pseudomonadati; phylum Bacteroidota; class Cytophagia; order Cytophagales; family Cytophagaceae; genus Spirosoma; species Spirosoma knui. The sequence continues at coordinate 553,129 of NZ_BAAGVY010000002.1, forward strand.
CGGTTTTGACAAAATCTTCGGCCAGATTCATATTGTCCGCCAGTTCATAGAAGGCCATCTCCGGCTCGATCATCCAGAACTCCGCCAGGTGACGAGTTGTGTTCGAGTTTTCGGCCCGGAAGGTGGGCCCAAATGTGTAGATCTTGCCCAACGCCAACGCGCCCAGTTCGCCTTCCAGCTGGCCCGATACGGTCAGGTTCGTTTCGCGCCCAAAGAAGTCCTGGCTGTAATCAACCTGACCTTCTTCGGTCAGCGGAGGCTTGATGGGGTCGAGCGTAGTCACCCGAAGCATCTCACCGGCACCCTCGGCATCCGAAGCCGTGATGATGGGCGTGTTCAGGTAGTAAAAACCATTGTCGTTGAAGTACTTATGCACCGCGAATGCCAGTGCGTGACGTATCCGCAGAATGGCGCTGAACGTATTGGTACGCGGCCGAAGGTGGGCAATCTCCCGCAAAAACTCCAGTGAGTGACGTTTGGGCTGCAAGGGATATTTTTCGGGATCGGCAGCGCCGTAGATGTGTACACTGGCAATTTTCACTTCGACGGCCTGACCCGCGCCCTGCGACTCGACCAAATGGCCAGTAACTGCCAGGCAGGCACCGGTTGTAATAAGTTTCAAGGTGTCGTCGGGCAGTTGACCCGCTTCAGCCACAACCTGAATGTTATGAATCGTTGAGCCGTCGTTGAGGGCAATAAATACGGCGTTTTTACTTTCACGCTTTGTGCGAACCCAGCCTTTAACGGTCACGTCGGTGCCAACTGGGGCAGTTTTTAAAACTTGCTGAATGGGTAGATAACTCATGCTAAAACGGCAACCGGATGGTAAACGGTCCGCAAAAATACGGATTGTCGGGCGAAACGCCCACTGTGCAGAAAAGTAAGGTCTGTTTAAACAAAACGCCGGTTTGTTACGTATAGGGGTAAGTATAGGTGTATACGTCAGAAAGGGCTGATTTGTCTAAGCCAAAAGAGCAATAGTTTAAACAGGCTCAAAGATACCAAAGAACCTGTACCAACTGGGAAATGCGCCCGGCCACCAACCGACGTACTAAATCGGTTTACCAGCTTAAATCAGTGGGCCAGCTCCCTGGATTGAGCGACTTAATCAGAAAATCAAGCTCATTTGGCCGTACGTCCAGTCTGATCTTCAACGGATTTGTGACTTCCCATTCCCACCAGTCGGGCGTTGACTCACGGTGATAATCCAGTTCCAGAGACACATTGTTCTGGCCCAGAGTCGAAATCCGGCGAATTTGCCGAATCGGGTCCGCTACGTTCAGCGGCTCAGTTGAGCCCTCGGCTAGCCAGTGTTTCAGGCTAGTGAGTTCTGAATTATTAAATACTTGCCTGAAACGCAGTTGGGGAGGCTGAGCGGCCAATTCCCCCGGTCTATTTCGGCGTTGCCAGATTGTACCCGTTAACAGTACCTGCCCATCGTCGAAACGAAGTCCGAACGATAACGTACAATTTTCGCCTTGAAACCGCATAAGAGTAGTGACGTCCCGATCGCAATCTTATTTTTGCAGTCGGTACTTATAAACTCTTTTCAGGGCAATTCGATTAAATAAGATCCGTTTTTGTCGATTGCTAGTTGAACAAAAAACTTACCTGACCCTTTACGTCAGAACGGCCAGGGCCATTTCACTACGTATTTATGTCTATTACACTATACATTGTTCGGCACGCCAAAGCGGAAGATCGGGCAATTTTTATGGCCGACCATGACCGCGAATTGACGCCGGAAGGAATAATGGCTGCGGCCAGAATAGGACGCCACTTGCACCAGGAAGGAATTAAGCCCGACGTATTGATAAGCAGTACGGCCCCGCGCGCGCTGGATACGGCTAAAGTGATTGCCGAACAGATCGGCTATGATGTGGACAAAATAGGCGTTGACGGGACTCTGTTCGATGGAGGTCCCAAGGCCTACCTGGCAGCCGTCAATGGAGTACCCGGTACCGTTAAAACAGCTATGATTGTTGGACACAACCCGGATGTTTCGTATTTCGCCGAGTTTTTAACACATCAGTCGGTTGGATCGATGAGCAAAGGAGCTGTAGTTGCCGTGGAGTTTGAGGATATAAGCTGGGAGGAGGTATCTGGACGCACGGGTCGGATCGGCTTCCAGATTGCGCCTAAACAACTTCAACAGGATTTATAATAACAGAGTATACGGCTGAACTGGAGGATTAGTTCGGCCGTATACGTTTCAATGTACTGACAAGCCGTGAATCGAAATCGCCGGATTTTCATCGTTGTATTTATCATCTTCACCGCCATCGTTGCGTTATTTGCGATCGACATGGCGCGTCGAACTACGGCTCCCTGGAACAAGCGCCGGGAAGTTGAACGCGCCTTTCCAGCCGGAAAAGACGGTACCGTTGTCGACACGCTGGCCGGTGATACGTTATTGACGCCCTAACCCCTATGCTTCAGCTTTCTGCGGTTCACCACGTTGCCATCATTTGCTCGGATTATAATGTCTCTAAACATTTTTACACCCAACTACTCGGCTTAACCGTAGTAGGGGAAGTGTACCGGGCAGAACGGCAGTCGTATAAACTCGACTTAGCCATAAATGGGCAGTATCAGATTGAGCTATTTTCGTTTCCTAATCCGCCGAAGCGCCCTTCCCGGCCTGAAGCCGTGGGGCTGCGTCATCTGGCCTTCGCGGTGGCTGATGTGGATGCCGCCGTTGCCCACCTGAACAGCCAGGGCGTCGTGACCGAACCCATCCGAGTTGATGAACAGACAGGTCGACGCTTCACGTTTTTCGCCGACCCCGACGGCTTGCCACTTGAGCTGTACGAGCAATAGGACATGGTAATAAGTAGAGTTAGCGAAGTCCGTTAAGCTCTACTTATTACCCCACAACGCCTGCTTCACTAACTCTTCTACACTAAATTACTTGCTCAGTACGTCCGTCAAAACGTCGACCAGGGCGGCTGCATCGGCAGGAGTGTTGTACACATGCGGGGCGATACGTAACGCGCGGGCTCTGGCTGACACCGATACGTTACGGGCCTGAAGCCCTTGCTGAACTGCCATTGGATCGGCTTGTTCTGGTAGCCAAAGGCCAACTAAATGATGACTGCGCCCCTGACTGCCCGCTTCGGGTTCGACGTAACAGCCCAACTGCGCAAGAGCGGGCCAGACCTCTGCCATAAGCGCCTGATCGTAGGCTTGAATGCGTTCCGGCTGCCAATCCAGCAATTGAGTCAGCGCGGCTTCGAGCATGGGCATCTGTAAAAAATGAGTGTGCTCACCCACGTTATAGCGGTATGCTTTGGAACGATACGTTGGCTGGTAATCCATCAGGCGGTGAAACTGATTACTGTCGAGCCGATTCATCCAGCTTTCTTCCAGCGGTATGCCGTCATCAAAAGCCGGACCGTAGTAGGCTAAGCCCAGTGAATAGGGGCCCATCAACCATTTGTAGCCTGCGCAAATCAGCGCGTCGGGCTGCACGGCGGACAGATCGAACGGTAGGGCACCAATCGCCTGGGTACCATCTACGGCCAGCCACGCACCGACCTCCCGCGCTCGTCTCCCGATCGCTTCCAGGTCGAACCGAATTCCATACATCCAATGCACGGGTGGGATAACGACCAGAGCCGTATCTGGCCCGATGGCGTTTAGCAGCCGTTCGTTCCAAAGTATGCCTTTCGGGAATGCGTCGGGCATGGGAACGGTCGTAATAGTTAAGCCAAGTTCCTGGCAAACGCGGTCCCAGGCGTAGACATCACTTGGAAATTCACTACCAACCAGCACGATATGTTGCCCTTTTTGGATGCCTGGTTTACGCGGTAAGTTACGGGCGACTACGGCCATCCCATACGAAACGGCGGGGATAACGGCGATTCGATCCGGGTCCGGATTGGCAATCAATTGGGAAAATAAGGCCCGCACGCGCACGGCATCCGCGAAGAAGTCATCGGGACGTAAGCCAAATGGATTGGCGTGGTGCGTGAGGGCGTCGTGCCCGGCTTTCTCCACCGACCGGCTGGTGGGGGCGCGGGTGGCGCAGTTTAAGTAATGAATGCCTTCTGGCAGCGTAAACAGGTGATTCTGACAAGTGATATGTGTGCTATCTGAAACCATAGGTGTTAATGAAAATCAACTCGAAATCAGCGAACTAGCGCGTTTTGGCATACAGTTTGTTCGTATTACGCTGAAAACTAAAACAGTTGGTCGGTATGACTCTCCTGCTGGGCATTGGTTCCCGCGTTCATCACGCTGAATTTGGCAATGGTGTTGTTGTTAATGTAAAAGCCACCGGCTACACCATTACGTTCCTCGAACAGGGCGTGAAGGTACTTAAATTTGATACGCCCCTGACGGTTATTGACGCCATTGAACCGGACAGTGACCAGGTTAGTCTGTTCGACGTGGAGCAGGCGCTTACCCGCATCCTGCAGCGCTGGTCTGATCAGACCGAGACGGTTCCGCTCGGCGACAAGTGGAAAGGTGGCAAACTGATCCTGAAACCAGGTCGGCCTGACTTAGCGCAGAAAGAGATGCCGGTTGATGCCTTCTTTCATAAACTGGTCATGGTGCGCGATCGGCTTCGGGTGCTGGAACAACGGGTTAACGCCAGCAATCTGGACGATGAAGAGAAAGTAAATATTCAGCAATACATCACGAAAATATACGGCAGCCTTACGTCGTTCAATCTGCTTTTCAAGCACCAGCATCAGCAATTTGTTGGTGAAAAAATGACTGTTGACGCATAAGCCAGATCACATAGTTTTGGGTTAGTTAGGTTATGAGTTCCTCGCTATCGGCTCGATAGCGGGGACTTTTGTTTTTGGGCGTAGGGTAAGAGGGCTGGGGGCATGGGGATTTGTTCGGACTACAGGGCTGTTGCACAAGCCGGCTAAATAGCTTGAGACTAATAATAGACATAAAAGAATAAGTGAACCGGCTCGCTCGTTACACAAACAAATCGCTTATTGTATGAGAAAGCCTTTATGTCAACTAACAATGTTGTTTGCTTTCATGACCGCTTTTCAAACCTGCCGAGTTCGTATTACACCATTACCAGCTCCGAAAGATCCGTCTTCAACCCAAGCCACCTGCAAAGCGCCAATACTCAAACAAAACATCCTGGGACAATGGCAATTTCAAACTAATCTAGGCAATACTGATAAAGCTTCTCCAATGAGAGAGGGTATGGTTACCTTCTTGCCAGATGGAAGTGTCATTGACCCAGATTCATTATTCGAGAATCGGCTGGATGTGGGTGCAGTAGTAAAGAAAACGTATGGTGTTGACGTTATCAGTAGTGTAATTTTTCCTGAGATAGGATATGACTATCCTGAGCTAAAGCAGTACGGCCCAATGTTATGGGTAAGACTATTCATACAGTCAGGATCTAATAGTATCCGATTTGCTCAGGGATGGTATTTCAAAGAAGTAAGTAATGACTGTAAACAAATCATGGTGAAGAGCCCCCAAGATACAGTTCTTGGTGACATTATTTTAACAAAAAGATAGCTGTTATTTACGCAGTATTATTCCTTTTGCAACAGCCACTTATACTAAGCGTTTATTCTTTTGCCCTATACCCTACGCCCTATGCCTCTTGGATGATACTCACGTAGTGTTTGCTGGAGATAGTCGCGGTCGAGGTGCGTGTAGATCTCGGTGGTTGTGATGGATTCATGGCCGAGCATCTGCTGAACCGCCCTGAGGTCAGCTCCGCCTTCGATGAGGTGCGTCGCAAACGAGTGACGAAAGGTATGCGGGCTGATGGTCTTGTTTATGCCCGCTTCATCGGCCAATTTTTTGATGGTTGTGAAGACCGATATCCGGGAAAGCTGCTTGCCCCGAAGGTTCAGGAAAATGGTGTCTTCGTCGCCTTTCTGAACGTCCAGCTTACTACGTACGTGTTCTACGTAAATCTGGGTGTAATGAATCGCGTCCTGCCCGATGGGCACCAGTCGTACCTTATCGCCTTTGCCAAGCACCCGAATAAAGCCTTCCCTAAAATAACAGTTGGTCAGGCGCAGGTTGAGCAGTTCAGAAACGCGTAAGCCGGAGCTGTATAGCACTTCAAGCATGGCCCGGTCGCGGGTACCGCCCGGAGTCGATAGGTCGATGGCCTCCAGTATGCGTTCAATTTCCGGGAAAGTCAGCGTATCGGGCAATTTTCGGCCCAGCTTGGGGGCTTTTAAGAGTTGCGTTGGATCGTGGGTAATCAGGTTTTCGAGTATCAAATAGCTGAAAAACGATTTCAGCCCCGACAGCATCCGGGCCTGGCTGTGCGCGGTCAGGCCCAACTCGCCGAGGTACTTCAGGAAGTTCATTAGCTCTTTTTCGCCAACCTCAATCGGCGTTCGGGCGGGGTCTGTCAGCAGGATATACTCGTACAGTTTTTCGGCATCGTGCAGATACGCGTCTACGGAGTTCTCTGCCAGTGAGCGTTCGAGTGTAAGGTAGTTCTTAAAGGCGTTTATATAACTTTGCCACACGGAAGGGTTGCCATTTGAAGTAGACGAATTACGCGCTATTTCGGGTATCCTCAAATGGCAACGCTGTAATTCATATTCCATTCATGAAAGACCTCCTCATTATCAACGGCCCTAACTTAAACCTACTGGGTAAACGAGAGCCCCATATTTATGGCAGCCAGACATTTCTGGATTACCTGAAAACGCTTGAGGACGTGTTCCCCGATGCCAAGCTGCGGTATTTTCAATCGAACCACGAAGGCGAACTCATCGATAAAATTCACGAACTGGGCTTTACGGTTGATGGAATCGTAATCAACGCCGGGGCCTACACGCATACCTCCATCGCCATTGCCGACGCTTTGTCTGCGATACCAGCTCCAACCGTTGAGGTACATATCTCCAATGTCCACGCCCGCGAATCGTTCCGGCATCACAGCTACTTATCGGCTAAGTGCAAAGGAGTAATCGTAGGACTAGGGTTACCGGGATACGAACTGGCGATCCGGTATCTGCTAACCATCGATAAGTGACCCAATTTTCACAGAACCTGCACTTATACAATCCGTAGTTCGTAAGATGTATATACCAAATTTATAGCTATGATCACGTTTTATCCCGGTCCGTCAAAAGTCTATCCGCAGGTCGCTGATTATGCTGCCCAGGCTGTGCGGGAAGGGATTGTAAGCCTGAACCACCGGAGTTCAGCGTTCATGGGCGTTGTTGAACAAACCATCCGGTTACTTCACGAAAAGCTCGCTATTCCGGCCGATTACCACCTAGCGTTTGTGGCGTCGGCGACCGAGTGCTGGGAAATTGTGGCGCAGTCGCTGACCAAGACTACCAGCGACCATCCGTATACCGGAGCCTTTGGTAAGAAGTGGATGGAGTATGCCCACCGGATTAAACCAGTCAACGAACGTACCGAGGCCGATGTGCTGTGCATTGTACAGAACGAGACCTCCAATGGAACTCAGGTGCGTATGGATGCTCTCGCCACGTATCGCCAGAATTTTGCGGGGCTGATTGCCGTCGATGCCGTATCGTCGATGGCGGGAATCACGTTCGACTGGTCGCTGGCGGATGTATGGTTTGCGTCGGTGCAGAAGTGCTTCGGTCTCCCGGCCGGATTAGCGGTGCTGATCTATTCACCTGCCGCGCTGCAACGAGCGCAGGAAATCGGTGAAAACGAGCACTACAACAGTTTGCTGTTCATACATGAGAACTTCGCCAAGTTTCAGACGCCCTATACACCTAATGGCCTCGGTATATACCTGCTTATGCGGGTTCTTCAGCAGGTTCCGGGGATTCAGGAAGTCGATGCAATTACCCGAAAGCGAGCGGCTGACTGGTACACCTTTTTCGAGCAGAAGATGGCGCACTCGCCGTTCAGATTACTGGTGGATGAAGCTACACACCGGTCTGATACGGTTATTGCGATACAGGGTGCCGAAGCCGACATCAAGGCGGTAAAAGACGCGGCTCAGCGAGCTGGCATTACGTTGGGTAATGGATACGGAGACTGGAAAAGCACCACCTTCCGCATTGCAAACTTTCCGGCCATTACCGATGAGGAGATTGAAACCTTAAAACAATTCCTCTTGTCTTTCTAAGATAGGAACGACACGTATCACCCCACCATGTTCAATGTAAAAGAAGTTATCTCGGTAACCCTGATTTTGTTTTCGGTCATCGATGTGATCGGCTCCTTGCCAGTCATCATTGATCTGCGCAAGAAAGTGGGTAAAATCGAATCGGAACGGGCCACACTGGCTTCCGGCCTTCTGATGATTTCGTTTCTGTTCGTCGGCGAGCGAATCTTAAAATTATTCGGGGTCGATGTAGCTTCATTTGCTGTGGCAGGAGCCCTGATTATATTCCTGATCGGACTGGAAATGATTTTAGGGCGCACGATCTTTAAATCGGAAGTCGACACGGGTGGGGCAGCGCATATTGTTCCGATCGCCTTTCCACTCATTGCCGGGGCTGGTACGTTAACGACCCTGATTTCGCTGCGGGCCGAGTATCAGATTCTGAATATCGTAATAGGCATTGTCATCAACCTTATTCTGATTTACATTGTCCTAAAATCGTCAGAGTGGCTGGAAACCCGGCTTGGTGCGGGCGGTTTGGCGGTGTTACGTAAGATGTTCGGTATTATCCTGCTGGCCATCGCCATTAAATTGTTTAAGACCAACCTGATCGCCGATTTTTAGCCGGACGATTAGCCATCAGGTTATCTTTGCTGAACGTATGCATTTATTTTATCAGCCCGACCCGGTTCAGCACCTTTCCGAAGACGATTCACGCCATGCTGTCAAGACCCTGCGCCTGGGCGTGGGAGAGTCGATTGCAGTTACCGATGGACAAGGAAACCGCTATTCTGCCGTTATTACGCAGGCGGATGTTCGCCGGTGTACGTTTCGAGTTACCAGTACCGAAACAACACCCGCGCGGCCGTTCGCCATTCAGATCTGCGTAGCACCCACGAAGAACATCGACCGGATTGAGTGGTTCGTCGAAAAGGCGGTGGAGATCGGTATCGAGCGAATCAGTTTCTTTTTTGGTCAGCATTCCGAACGGCGGGTACTCAAACTAGAACGTCTGGAGAAGATCGCCATTGCAGCCATGAAACAGTCGTTACAGTCGTACCTGCCCCGGCTGGATGAAGCGGTTTCGTTCGCCGACGTACTGAAAACAGCAGACGGTGAGCAGCGGTTTATTGCGCATCTGCCCGCCAACCAGCCGCCCGATCATTTGGTAAATCTGGCGGCTAAAGGCGGAATCTATACGGTATTGATTGGTCCGGAAGGCGATTTCGCCGAATCTGAAATTCAGCAGGCCGTTGCCGCCGGATTTCAGCTGGTAACGCTGGGGGCGAACCGTTTACGGACCGAAACGGCGGCTTTAGCCGCCTGTCAACTTTTAAATTTTATAAACGCATGAAACGGTTGATACTCACACTGAGCTTGCTGTGCGCTACGTTATCGCTTACCTATGGGCAGTACGCCTACAAAATCGCCAAGCTCAAATACAACGGTGGGGGAGACTGGTACGCTAATAAAACGTCGCTGCCGAACCTGATCAAGTTTGCCAACGCCAATCTGCGCATGAACATCTTCCCCGAAGAAGACATTGTAGAGCCCGGCAGCCCTGACATTTTTGGCTATCCGTTCGTCCATATGACGGGGCACGGCAACGTAACGTTCAGCGATGGCGAAGTGCAGAATATGCGTCGGTATCTGATGGCGGGTGGATTTCTGCATATCGACGATAACTACGGCCTCGACAAGTTTATCCGGCGCGAGATGAAGAAGGTATTCCCTGAGTTAAATTTTGTGGAATTGCCCTTTAACCATCCCGTTTATCAGCAGAAATTTAAGTTTGCGAGTGGGCTGCCCAAGATTCATGAACACGACGGAAAGGCTCCCCAGGGATTCGGCTTGATCTATCAGGGACGGTTGATCTGTTTCTATAGTTTTGAGTGTGATCTGGGAAATGGCTGGGAGGATCAGAGCGTTTATAATGACCCCGAACCCGTGCGTCAGCAGGCTTTACGCATGGGCGCTAACCTGTTGCAGTACGCAACGACTACAAATTAATTAGCCTATTATTCGTAATCAGCAAGCCAAAACGGTTTAAAAATCGTTAGTTTTGTAGGAGTGATAATAGTGTATCAGTCGTTTACCTTTTAATCAAGCGATATTGTGATTGTACTGGCCGCATTCATTGGACATTGGTATCTGTCCCTGTTCTGCCAAACTTTTTTTCTTCACCGCTACTCAGCCCATAAAATGTTCTCGATGAGCAAATTCTGGGAGCGCTTCTTTTATGCCCTTACGTATATTTCTCAGGGCTCTTCTTACTTAAGCCCACGCGCTTATGCGGTGTTGCACCGGATGCACCACGCGTTCAGCGACACCCCCCGAGATCCCCACTCTCCGCATCATACAAAGAACATATTCACGATGATGTGGCAGACAAAAAATATTTACAACGCCGTTCTGCACCGCAAACAGCCGATTGAGCGCCAGTTCGACCGGAACTATCCGGAGTGGAGCCTGATCGAGAAAGTAGGCGATTCGTGGGTTTCACGGGCTGGCTGGGGTGTTCTGTATAGCCTGTTTTACATCTTTGCGTTCTTCTACCTGGATATGCACTGGGCGTTCTTTTTTCTGCTGCCCGTACATTTCGTAATGGGACCGGTACATGGAGCGATTATCAACTGGAGTGGTCACAAATACGGCTATTCGAACTTCGATAACCACGATCAATCGAAAAACTCGCTGATTCTGGACGTAGTAATGATGGGTGAATTGTTCCAGAACAACCACCACAAGCGCCCGAATGCGGCTAACTTCGGTGCTAAATGGTTCGAATTCGATCCAACCTACCCGCTGATCGGTGTTTTGCACAAATTGCACATTGTGCGCCTGAGACCTTCGGCCGAAAGCAAAAAAGCGCAGCAGGAAGTCGGACACGACCGACTTATTGAAGAAGAGAAAGAAATTGAAGCGTAATCAACTCGCGCTTAGCAACAAAGAGGTCCCGGATGCTGCATCCGGGACCTCTTTCATTTTAGCACTACAAACGCAGGTTATAACTTTGTTACGTTACAGTAGAATCGATGCTATATCCTCCCAGGACTTAACTCGCTGAAAGGTCTTGTCATCGCGGTTATGGAGTGCGTCGAACAAAAGACCTTGTCCTTGAAAGGTGCGTAGATTGCGGGGTAGATCGTCGATGAGATAGGCTGTGTTCAGTACGCTTTTATCGCCCAGGAAGATGTAGTTGTGCCAGGAAATGGCCGGAAAGTGCTCCTGGAGCCAATCCCATTTTTCTCGTAATGAATTCGGGAACTCCTGAGCCGCCGAGGCAATGAATACGTCATACTTCGTCATTAGTTCAGCAATAACATCCTGCGCACCATCCATAACCGGAATGTCGCGAAAAAAACCAGGCTCGTATACCCGATTTGACAAGGTGCGGTATTCGTGTTCATCGAATAGTTCGTGAAACGACTTTTCTTTCAACTCTTCTAAGGTGTACCGGGGCATTTCGCCTTCCAGATACAACTTCACAAACTTAGCGTGGGTGTCGGCCATGACATCATCCATGTCGATGGCAATGCGTTCTCTCATATTGTATGAACCAGGATTGACCTGATAGCTGATGATTAAATTGATTGCCTTCGGCATTTGATAATATCAGTTTAATCAGCAAAAATCAGCTCAATCCCGGTTTAGATTAGGTTTCTGTTTATATCAAATTGCTCCAGGTAATCCGAAACGCGCTTCACAAACTGACCGCCCAGCGAGCCATCAACGACGCGGTGGTCGTAGGAGTGCGACAGGAACATCAGCTGCCGAATGCCAATCAGGTCGCCCTGTGGCGTTTCAATAACCGCTGGTTTTTTCACAATAGCACCAAAGGCCATAATAGCAACCTGGGGTTGAACAATGATCGGCGTACCCATCAAATTGCCAAAGGTGCCAATGTTCGAGATGGTATACGTACCACCGGCCAGATCGTCGGCAGTAAGTTTGTTCTCGCGCGCCCGCTTGGTCAAATCATTCACTTTCTTGGTTAATCCAACAAGGTTATACTGGTCGGCGTTGTGAATAACCGGAACGATCAGGTTGCCATTCGGCAAGGCCACCGCCATACCAATGTTGACTGCTTTTTTCACCAGAATCGCATCGCCCTCAACCGATACGTTGATCATCGGAAAATCCTTGATGGCTTTCACCACCGCTTCCACCAGGAGAGGAGTATACGTCAGATTTTCGCCAGTCTGCTGCTTGAACTGATCTTTCATGCGCGTACGCCACTGCACAATCGGCGTCATGTCGGCTTCGACAAACGAGCTGACGTGTGGCGAAATCTGCTTCGACTCGACCATGCGCTGGGCAATCATCTTGCGCATCCGATCCATTTGAATAATGTCGGACTGGCCGTTCACGGAGCCGTTGGCTTTTGCGTTGGGTACTGCTGCGGCCGGTGTATGGGTAGGTGAACTAGTGGATTCTTCGGGGGAGGCCGGTTGCTGAGCGGGGACTGGTGCAGGTAAATTTCCTTCGGCTCGCTCAAGTACGTACGCTAGTATGTCTTTCTTAGTTACCCGATTGTCGGCACCTGAACCCGGAATTCGATCCAGCTCATCGCGGGTTACGCCTTCTTCTTTCGCGATGTTAAGCACGAGTGGTGAATAGAAGCGCCCAGCAAACGCTGACTCGCTGGCGACTTGTGCAGGGGCTGGACGAGTACTCATGGCCGAGATGCTGGCTTCCAGATCCTGAGCGACCTGTACTTCCTCCGGCTGAGGTTCTGCGGCTTCGGAGGGGACATTGGCTACGTCTCCCACACCAACCGGCGTCTGATCGGCATCTGGGGTCTCGCTGGTTGGCTGGGATGCTTCGTCCCCGGCGGTTACGTCGGTTTCGATACGAGCAATCGGGGCCCCTACGGCCACTACGTCGCCATCGTTCACCAGAATTTCTTTCAAAATCCCATTCTGAGGAGCTGGTACTTCGGTGTCAACTTTATCGGTGGCTACCTCAAGTACCGATTCATCTACTTCAATTCGGTCACCGGGCTGTTTGAGCCACGTAATAACTGTACATTCCATTATACTTTCGCCCATTTTGGGCATTACCATGTCGATGAGGGCCATTTTTTTAAGGAGTTAAAATCGAATTCGGGAGGGAAATGCCCAGTTGTATAAAAACGGTTGGAGTTCTCCTGCCTGTCAATTCGCTTCTGTCTATTGATTGATAAGTTCTTCGCGCAGCAAGTTGAGCAGATACGTTGTGGTAAGCTGGATGTTCTGCTCGCGGTACTGACCGAGTTTAAGTAGCCGCGTAACGGTACGCTGGTCAGTAGTACAGGCAATCCAGATGGTACCTACCGGTTTATCAGGCGTACCGCCATCCGGTCCGGCAATGCCGCTGGTAGCAATCCCGACATCGGTGCCAAGCGCGTTGCGAACGCCTTCTGCCATCTGACGAATCGTTTCTTCGCTGACAGCCCCAAATTGCTCCAACGTCGCTGGCTGAACACCAAGTTGATGGACCTTCACGCTGTTGCTGTAGCTTACAATGCTGCCCCAAAAATAGGCCGACGAGCCCGGAACGCTGGTGATCCGCGAAGCAACGTAGCCCCCCGTGCAGCTTTCTGCGGTGGCTAAAGTTAATTTCCTGGCGGATAAAAGCTGGCCTACAACTGTTTCCAGTTCGTCGTTGTCATACCCAAATACGTGCTGCGAGATGAGAGGCAGGACGCGCTGCACCTGCTCATCCAACTCCCGATCGATCGTTGCCGAATCGTCGCCGGTGGCGGTCAGGCGTAACTTCACGGCCCCAAAGCTAGGTAGATATGCCAGGCGGATGTGATCGGGTAACGCATCCTCCCAGGCTTCGATCCGTTCGGCCAGAAACGACTCGCCAATACCGATGGTACGTATGATTTTGTGTTTGATAACCGGCGTTTCGAAATGGGCCGCGAGCTTTGGCAATACCCGATTGGTCATCAGTTGTTTCATCTCGAACGGCACACCGGGCAGGGAGACGTAAACCCGTCCGCGAGCGTCGCCCTGGTCGTGCTCGAACCACATACCTGGAGCCGTTCCCCAGTCGTTCTGGAGGTAAACGGCGTTGGCTGGTAAATCAGCCTGGCCGCGGTTCAGATCGGTCATTTCGCGGCCCCGTTTGGCAAAGAAACCCGTTACCAAAGCTAGCGCCTGTTCGTTACGCACTAGATCTACGCCAAAATAAGTACACAGCGTTTTCTTGGTAATGTCGTCTTTGGTTGGCCCTAATCCACCGGTTATGATAATGACATCCGCCCGTTGATGGGCTTCACGCAGGACAGCTAAGATTGCGTCGGCCTGATCGCCAACCGACGATTTACGTACTGTACGGATGCCGATGTTGGTTAATTCAGTGCCAATCCACTTGGTGTTGGTATCGGTTATTTGACCGAATAATATTTCGTCGCCGATGGTGATTACTTCGGCCCGGATGGTATTACGCATAAGATTCTTGAATAATGCTAATGGATTGTAAGTGCGTTAGGATATTAATTCTCTGACTGTTAGCGCTTTAGAAAATTATTTTCAACACTCACTTTACATTAGTCATTAGTTATGGTCAAAAGTACAAAAAACGATTTAGTCATTTTGGCCGTTAGCTAGTCATCAACCTGAAAGCAAAAATGAAGAAGAAAGTTTTGACCGCTGCCCTGGTAATCATAACCACTACGTTACAGGCGCAGGATACAACCCGGCAAAAATCGTCGGGGGGCGGATTATTTGGAAAAGTGTTAGACGCCATTACACAACCGTCGGGTGGTTCGGTAGGTGGGCTAAGCGGCAGCGAAATTGCGTCGGGTTTGCGTGAAGCGCTACGGGTCGGTATCAGCAAAGGAGCCGATCAGGCATCGGCCACCGATGGTTTTTTCAAGAACCCGTTGCTGCGGATTGCTTTTCCGCCGGAAGCTCAGAAAGTGGCCGCCCGGCTTCGTCAGATTGGCTTCGGACCACAGGTCGATAAATTCGAGTTATCCTTGAACCGGGCGGCTGAGGATGCGGCAAAAGTCGCTAAGCCGGTATTCATCAAGGCCATTACGTCCATGAGTATTCAGGATGCCGTTGGAATTCTACGTGGGTCAGACGATGCCGCTACGCAATACCTGCGCCGGACCTCAGGCCAGCAATTGGTGACCGAGTTCACGCCGATTATTGACAGTACGTTAAAGAAAAACAACGCTACCCGCTATTACAGCGATTTAGTGAATATATACAACAAAATACCGCTGGTACAGCCGGTCAACTCTAACCTGACCCAGTATGCGACCAACAAAGCAGTAGATGGTCTATTTGTGCTCGTAGCTCAGGAAGAGAAACGCATTCGGGAGAACCCGGCGGCTCGGGTTACGGATCTGCTGAAGCGCGTATTCAGCAAACAGTAACGGCCTGTTTCCCGAAGGTTCACCCGTTCCGGATCGCTGAACCTTCGGGAGATGGAAGTCTTTTAACAGCCGGGCAATTACCCTTCCATGTACGCGTCGTTGTTGATATAGTCTAGCTTGTTGCTCCAGACAAGAGCGATTTGCGTGGCTCGCTGCTTCACCTGTTCGGCCATTTCACCGGTGAAGTTTTCGTTGACCGTTTGGGTAAACAACTCCAGCCAGCGCCGAAAATGGTCAATGGTCAGCGTATATTGCTGATTGACAATCAAATGCGGTCTGAACGGATGTCCGTGGTAGACATTGTTGCCAAAGATCAGGTTTTCCCAGAATGCATACATCTTCGGCAGGTGAGCCGACCAATCCACCTGCGCTACGTCCATAAAAATGGGGCCAATCACCGGGTCAACCTGCACCTTGGCGTAAAAGGAATCTACTAATAGTCGGACGGCTTCCGGCGAATCCAATAATCTCTCAGTCATAGCGTAAATCGCAGTCCGTTACGGTTTGCATACCCGTTTATATACCCCTGCTTTTGTTTGTTAACGCTGCCAATTTATCCTTTCGTTCAACAACTGCGTCGGCTGTTTTGGGATTGGCACGTAACGTGTATAGATGCTGGCAGGACGTACTGACGAATGTACGGCTGCGTAGCCGACTAGAAAATGACTTTGGTCAGCTGGCGCCCTAAAGACGTCGTAAATCAACAGATTTACGGGACGTAACAACCGGCTTTCAGCGTGCGCTACGTATTTTTGTCATTATGAAAAAATCAGACATCCATTTTTCGGTCGAGTTAGACAATCAAAATATTCCGGATAAGATTTATTGGGATGCTACGGACAACCCCAACGAAGGCCTCAGCGATACACGCGCCATCGCCATTGCCTTGTGGGATCATTATCATAACAGTACTCTGAAAATTGATCTCTGGACCAAGGATATGGAAGTGGTGGATATGAAACGCTTCCTGATCGAGATGATGAGTGGCATTGCCGACACAGCTATTAACGCAACTGGCGATAAGAAGATGGCGGCCGATATCGAGAATACGTGCCGGGTCTTGAGTAAGCGTCTGGAAGAAGAGATTAAGGAACAGAAAAAACAACAGTAACAGACGCTGGACAGCGAAGCCTTCGTTAGTTAGCTGATCGATTTGATATGAGAAAAATTATTCTGTTCGTACTGCTGTCCACGGCAGCGTTGGCCCAGAAAGCCGGTATTCAGTTCCGCGAAGGCGCGGTCGAGAAAGTGTTTCAGGAAGCCCGACGGACGGGTAAGCCGGTATTCATCGAAATTTTTTCGCCGACCTGCCACGTTTGCCAGAGCTTTATGCCCACCTTAGCCGATGCGCGGGTTGGCAAGTTTTACAACAGCAAGTTCATCAGCACGAAGCTCGACATTGGGCTGCCATCCACGCGCGCTTTTCTGGATAGCCGACGTTTGTTTGTGCCGTCGCTGCCCTTATTCTTATATTTCGATCCGCAGCAAAACCTGGTGCACTTCGCCATGAGTAATAACTCGACGGATGAGGTGATCCGGCACGGCACCAACGCCTTAAACCCACAAACGCGCAGCCAAACCATGAAATCACGCTATCAGCAGGGCGAGCGGTCGGCCAACTTTCTGATCGACTATGCCATGTACGGGCGTGTTACTAAAGACACCGCTGCGAACATTGCCGCTATGAATGACTACGCGCGTCAGCAGTCGCCCGCTACGTTTGCGAATCAAACGAACTGGTTAGCCTTACAGAAGATCGTTCTGGATTATGAGAACCCCATGTTTCAATACATGCTCAGTCACCTGGATATCTATCGGAAAGCATATGGGGCTCAGCCAAGCCAGCAGGTAGCTGAAAACATCTTGATGTCGTCGCTGTACAGCAGCCGCGGTGCTCAGTATCCTGCGACAAAAATTGTCCAGATTCGTCAAGATTTGACAAAAATCGGAATCGACGCTCGGGTAGCCGCGAACCGCACGTTACTGCCCGAAGTGAATGCCTATTTCCGTGCTCGCCAGACGGCTAAGGCCGTTGAGCGAATGGACAGTCAGGTAAGTTCAAACCAGTTCTCAGTGCCTGAGTATATTTATATCTCGCGGCTCTTCAACCGAAGCAGTCCGGATGCGGTCGATGCGCCAACGGTAGTAAAATGGGTGAACAAAGCGCTCGCGCTGAAACCATCGCCCAAAGAACAGGCTGACTTGTACGCTGAACTGGCTAACGCCTATCGCCGTAGCGGCAAAGCCGATGATGCTCAAAAAGCCGCTCAGAAGTCGAAAGAGCTGGCGCAGGCCGGACGATAAAAGGAGTTATAAAGTTTTATAGGTAAAGGGTTGTAAAGTTGTCTAGTTAACTGGTGATAAACCGACTAGACAACCTTACAACCCTTTACCTATAAAACTACTTTTGATATACGGGGCGGGTGAATGGGGGCTGGCGAAGGAGATGGAACGAGTTTTCATCGCCGAGCGAAACAGCCCTCCGCAGATCACTTTCCGCCTGAGGAAGTTGACGAACCTGAATCCGGGCGAGTGCCCGCCAGCGGTACGCATCGGGCTTCTCATCCCGAAAATGCCAGACAGCCTTATCAAACTCCCGAAAGGCGTTCTGAAACTCGTCAATTCTATAATAAGCAATACCGCGGTCAAGATAACAATCTGCTAACGTATTATCGCGGTTAACGGCCTGGGTTAAGTCGTATAAGGCGGAATAATAGTTCTCCTGAGCGAGCTGGCATTTGCCCCGGTACGCGTAGGCGATTGCGGATTTGGGATATTGTCGAACGGCCTCATCGAAATAACGATGCGCTTCAAAGAAGTTACGTTTCTGCACTAAGTCGATTCCTTTTCGAAACCGATTCCGGTCTTTATCGGCCGGCGTATCATGATCCGTAACAAAATAACGAATGGTCAGATAAAGTACGAAAAGCAGACCCAACAGCGCAACTTCCATAACCCAGTCTGGTTTTACACCCTGCGAAATTACAATTTTTAAGGCTTTTTTGGTAAACGATGCTTAAATAAGTTGAGCCCGAACAGCCTTGGGTAGCCCGTTTCTGACCAGTTCGTAAGAGTGATCAATCCAGGCCTGCATATCGCTTTGTCGAACGCTTCCATCCAGCGTTATTGTGTTCCAGTGCGTTTTGTTCATGTGAAATCCAGGTGTAACAGCCGCGTGTTCCTCGCGGAGCTGCGTAGCCCGTTCAGGATCGCATTTCAGATTCATGGTTGTGGGGCGGCTCTCGGTATCCAGCAAGGCGAAGATCTTCCCACCCACTTTAAAGACTAGTGTCGATTCGTCAAACGGAAACGATTCGGTTACACCGGGCTTCGTCAAGCAATAGTCACGCAGGGTTTCTGGATTCATGCTGCTTTATTCTTGTCATTCAATTGTCATTGGGCATTCAGTTGTTACTTATTGTAGACTAACGAAGAATGACAACTGAATGCCCAATGACTACTAATGACTAGTGTACCTACCGCGTGCAGGCTCGAAAAATCATGACACATACGCAGAACAAAAACATGACAATCGAAATCCGGTTGATGCCGTGCATCATGCGCAGGTTCACGCTTGTCGGATGATTTGGGTCAGGCTTGCGGAATACCCGGAGGAAATACGCAAAAACAGGCCCTATTTTAAGATAATCTAAGATGCGGTTCATAGATAGTTCGGACAGGAGTCATAGAATGCGAGTGGTACTGGTCCTGTCCTGATTAGCTAACAAAATTTAGGCGCTGTTCAATCAAAATGTTTCAACTTTTTCGGGCTCAATCCACCGATTATCTTCCCGAATCAGTTCAATCAGTTCATCGACGGCCCGACCGGCCGGAACCGATTTCTTGATGACCTGCTGGCCCCGATATAGCGCAATCTTATCACGTCCGATACCAACGTATCCGTAATCGGCATCCGCCATCTCGCCGGGACCGTTTACAATACAGCCCATAATGCCAATCTTAACCCCTTTCAGGTGATCAGTCCGCTGGCGGATCATGGCCGTCGTTTCCTGTAAGTCAAACAGGGTTCGGCCGCAGGATGGGCACGAGATGTACTCCGTTTTGGTAATGCGGGTGCGGGCGGCCTGCAAGATGCCGAAGGCCAAACCGTTGAGCCGTTTTAAACTGACTGTTTCACCAAATACCGAGAGCATCACGCCATCGCCTAATCCATCAATCAGCAGGCCTCCCAGGTCCGTAGCAGCATACAGTGGCTCGTCTTCTTCGGGCACTTCTGGATAGCCACGCTGAATGACAACCGGCGCGGTAACGCCCTGATTGATCAATTCTACAAACAGCCGACGTAGTTCGGGCATAGCGTGGGCGTTGGTCGTGCCAACGAGCAGCACCACCGTTCGGTCGATACGTAGTAACGCGATCAACTCACCTGATAACTCACTCAGCGATAGCCGTACGAAATTCAGCCGGGCGTGCAGTTGAACCGACTGCGAACGGGCCGAGGTAAATTCATCGGCTGTCAGCAGCGGGAATGCGTTTGTCTGATCAGCAACAGTTTGCCAGGCTGCGTAGTCCAGGATTTCTTTCAGGCCATTGGGCAGCATAAACTGCGCCGGGTGCTGACCGGTATAGATATAGTCCGCACCCAGATCATTCATCCGCCACTTATCAGGAACGGGCAGGTAGAAATGGCCGATCGGCTGCAAAATGTCGTGTTCAATGACGCGTAGCTTACTGTAGTCAGCAATAACGCGTGGTACGTTCTGGGCACCAAAATTGGCTACCTCGTGCGTTTGTCGACGCGTGTACTGAAACGGATCAATCGGGTAAGTCGTTACGACGGGAATGGGATGGCTTTCGGTCGCCCGATTGGTATAGCGATCGATCAGCGCCTTGGCTACAGGGGCTTCCCGTTCAGGCTCTTCGGTCAACGAAACGCGTACCGTATCGCCAATGCCATCTTCGAGTAACGTACCAATACCCAGCGCTGATTTAATCCGGCCATCTTCGGCTTCACCGGCTTCGGTAACGCCCAGGTGTAACGGATAAGGTTTGAGCCCTTCTTCACCGAGTCGCTGAACCAGCAGCCGGTACGCCTGCACCATCACCTGCGGGTTGCTGGATTTCATCGACAGCACAATGTTGTAGTATTTTTCGTCTTCGCAGATTCGCAGGAATTCCAGGGCCGACTCCACCATGCCGACGGGCGTATCGCCATACCGACTCAGAATCCGGTCTGACAGAGAGCCGTGGTTGGTGCCGATGCGCATGGCCGTACCGTATTCTTTGCAGATACGTACCAGGGGCAAAAACTTGTCTCGAATCCGTTCGAGTTCGGCGGCATAGGCCGTGTCCGAATAGTCGATGAACTCAAAGCGTTTGCGGTCGGCGTAGTTGCCGGGGTTGATGCGAACCTTCTCTACGATTCGAGCCGCCAGCTCAGCTGCATTAGGCGTAAAGTGAATATCCGCAACCAGTGGAGTTGTATAGCCCCGCACCCGCAGTTCCTTGCGAATGTTTTCGAGGTTCTGGGCTTCCTTTACACTCGGAGCCGTTATCCGTACGTATTCACAACCGGCTTCGATCATCCGGATGGTCTGTTCAACGGAACCGGCCGTATCCATCGTATCGACGGTTGTCATCGATTGAACGCGAATTGGGTAATCGGACCCCATCGGTACGTCGCCGATCGTTACCGGGATGGTTTTCCTACGAACGTACTGCGTTAGGGAGGGCGTGTAGAGAACAGGTGGTTCCGACGTATTAGTCACCGCCGAGATAGAAGGAGTAAGCAACGAATCAAACATACAAATGTCGGCAGAGCCGTTTGGTACGGACGGTTGTCATAAGCAAAGGTACGGAAAAACCGCTTCTTCTATTGACTGTCCGTGTGATTGAAAAACGTTAGGGTTGAACGAAATGTTCGCCTGTTGCGGCCGGGTTATGTCGATCGCGTATTCGTTTATTGACTAACTCAATAGTACGTAGCTGAACCCGACCGACGTGTAAGCGGATGCCGTACGTAAACGTTACTGCTGCCAGCGATCCCCAGAACAAAGGCGTATTGAGCGTTGCCGAATTGCCATTCGTGCGCCGGATGCCATATACCAGCAAAGACGACGTTAGATAGCTGGCACCGAAGCTTCCGATAAGGCCCGCAATCGAACTCACCCGTCGAACGTACTGAAAACCATCTTTAACATCATTGTCATGCAGTCGATCGGCCAGTTGCGTCAGTTGCCAGGCTGGATACACCCGGATTCTCCGATAAATATAGCGATTACTGAGGCCATGTCGCGAGATGGCTACTGTATCGGCCAGCGATAGCACAGGCGCTTCGTTCGGCGCGGAAAAGTAGGGCGCATAGAACGTAGTGCTGGCCTGACTCCGCAGAAACGTATTGTGCGTAGCTACGGCCCGTTGATAGTGTCTTCTCATCTGACCGTTTGGAATAAAGCCTGCATAAAAGAATCCAAGGCCAGACAATAGTAACATGCCGCTTCGTTCGAGAGGGTAACGCGGAGTGAGAAAGCCAGCCGCCGTCATTGACGCCCCGGCCGTGTGAAGCCCGATTTTTAGCCCGTTCGCCAGCCGCCCGCGCCGGACAAATTTTTGCACCGTCGGGTCGGGGGTGAGACGTAACAAGGGCACTAATTGAGCGTCGGAAAGATGGTTGGCGTAATGAAAGCTATACTCGTGTGACGTAGAGAGAAAGTATCGCCGGGCGGTCAGGTGAATGGTATCGGCCAGGGTTAAGGAGTTATTCCGAGCAGACAGGTCGGCTTGAGCGCGCGCATCCGGTGAACTCAGTACAATAAATAGGAACATGGCCCAGGAACGCTTCATCTGTAGTCTGCTGGCTAATGGAGAGACGCGTGATGAAGGGAAGATACGCAAAAACAATAGGTTTTAAAATCGGTTGTTGTCTCTAAATTAGTTACTGGATTTATCCAGCCCTATTAGGGAACAACCTGTCATTTACACAAACGAATGAACGTTATGAAAACCAAAATAGTCACTGCCTTCGCTTTTGCTCTGCTATTCAGTGCAGGAGCTTACGCTCAGGATACTACGTCGGCCATGACCAAGAAGGAAATACGTCGTCTGGAACGCGCCGAACGTAAAGCAAAGGTAAAGTCCGATTTGAAAAATGCCGGTCAGCACGTTGGTGACGCAGCCAGTGAGCTTGGCCAGGGAGCCAAAGAAAACGCTAAAGAAGCAGGACAGGCCATCAGCACGGGCGCTAAGAAAGCGGGTGCCGCCATTGACCGGGGAGTGGATAAAGCAGGTAATGCCATTCAGAGTGAAGCCGACCACATAAAGGCTAGGCGTGATTCGATTCGGGCGGCTAAACGGGATACCTTATAGTGCCCTGCATGGATTTGACAGAAGCCTCAGAAACCCAATAGAACTAAAAAAGGACGCTCTTGGGCGTCCTTTTTTAGTTAAGTTTTGTCTCAATCT
Source organism: Spirosoma knui (assembly GCF_054780635.1). NCBI lineage: Bacteria > Pseudomonadati > Bacteroidota > Cytophagia > Cytophagales > Cytophagaceae > Spirosoma > Spirosoma knui. The sequence continues at coordinate 575,973 of NZ_BAAGVY010000002.1, forward strand.
TCGGGTATTTTCCCCGCCAGTGCTTCCAGCGTTTGTGCGACCAGAGCCAGTCGGAAGGGCGCTTACGAATCGTTTCTTCCAACAAATCGCGATAGCGCTCCAGAATGTATCCCGGAGGAGAGTCGGCGTAAGGCGGCTTCCCGATGGGCGTAAAGGTAACTACGTATCGGCCACGACTTATCCTGGCTAATTCCGTATAAAAAACTGCCAGTTTACGGCTACGGGCCAGTCGCTCAGAGCCGGGATAGAAAGGCGTGTCCTGGTGAAGAAAGTCGATCCAGTACGCCTGTTCCGGTACGTCCGGAACCTGGTCGGCAACGAGCGCGATAATCCGGGGACTGTTTTTCTGGGCGGCCATCCGGCGCGGCAAGGTCTGCATGGGTACGGGAACAGCCCCGAAGCTGGAACGTACTGACCGCATCAACTTCTCGAAAAATGGACTGTTTAGCGGCTTATAGATACTGTCGGTGGGCATACCGTGCAAAACCGACGCTGACGGTATCCACTCCCAGTTGCTGGAGTGCGAGGCCATTCCAATCACCGCCCGGCCCGCGTCCAGTTCGGCTTTTACGAGCTCAGCATTTATAAACTGAACACGTTCCCGAAGTTCCTGGGGCGATAACGTAGGCATCTTTATCGTTTCCACCAGCAGATCTGTCAGATTGCGGTAGAAGCCTTTGGCAATCTGATTGATCTCTGAAGCTGACTTCTCCGGGAAGGAGCGTGTCAAGTTGCCAAACACGACGGTACGTCGGTAGCGGATGAGGTAAAACAACAAAAAGTACAAGAAGTCGGCAACCCCATATAATATAGGGAGAGGCAGACGCGACAACAAACGAAAAAAAATCATTCAATAACAAACAGATACCGTTGTAGTAAAACCGTGATTTTGCTGCAGCGATACCTAATAATTAAAAATATGAAAAATCAGTTGGTGGTATTGATTTTTTGCTTTACTTGTGAACGGATACGATTAGATTATTGGAAAAGTACCAAGTAACGCCTTCGTCAACAGAACTGCTCATTGAACTCCATTATTTGCCTTGTCTGGATTACGTGTCAGGGTTAATCCAGTTCGAGCGGGTACAGATCGAGGCTCATGAGCATTACCAGAAGCAAAGTTACAGAAATCGCTGCTACGTACTGACGGCAAATAAAGTTGATGTGCTGACGGTACCGGTGCAGCAGGGAACACGGCACCAGTTTATCCGTGATCTTCGGGTTGACAACGATCAACGCTGGCAGCTGCACCACTGGCGGTGTTTGCAGGCAGCTTACGGAAAAGCTCCTTTTTTTGAATACTACGCCCCTGAGGTTGAGCCGGTATATCATAAAAACTGGACTTTTTTATTTGATTTGAACCTGGAATTGCTGACAATTTGTCTGAGATTGATTCAGGGTAAGTGCCAGATAAACCTGACAGATTGCTATACTAAAGATCCTACGACCGGTCTATTTGACGCCAGGTCGAAGGTAATTCCGCAAAACAGGGCGGAATCGCAGGTATTCCATCAGCCTGTGCCTTATGCACAGAACTTTGGCCCTGATTTTGTAACAAATTTGAGTATTATAGACCTGATGTTCTGCCAGGGACCGGCCGCTTCGGACGTGTTAAAGGCCGGTCTTCAGAAGTGAACAAATCCCTAAAACTCTTCGTTAAGCCAGTATTACGCTTACCTAAGGAGACCCAAAGCGAATGGAAGCAAAATTCTCAAACCGCGTTAAGGAAGTGATCTCGCTAAGCCGGGAAGAAGCCTTACGCTTAGGCCACGACTACATCGGCACCGAACACCTGCTGCTGGGTATGATACGTGAGGGTGAGGGTGTGGCTGTCGGGCTGCTGAAAAAACTCGGCATCTCGCTCGACGAACTCCGGGTCACCATTGAGCAGGCAACGAAAGGAACCGCTACCAACAATGTGAAAAACCTGGCGAACATTCCGCTGACCCGTCAGTCGGAGAAAACGCTCAAAATCACGTATTTGGAGGCTAAGATTTTCAAGAGCCCTCTCATTGGCACCGAGCACCTTCTGCTGTCGATTCTGCGCGATGAAGACAATGTCGCCACGCAGATTCTGAACAAGTTCAACGTTAATTACGAAGTCATTAAGGAGATGCTGGAATATCAATCTTCGGGAAGCCGTCCGGTGATGGGCCCCGAAACCGACGATGACGACAACGACCGGGGTATGTTTGGCGGTAGCGGTAGCTCTGGCTCGGGTAAAGACCCGAAAGGCTCCGAAAAATCGCGGACCCCTGTGTTAGACAATTTCGGCCGTGACCTCACAAAGCTGGCTGAAGTTGGCAAACTCGACCCAATCGTTGGTCGCGAAAAAGAAATTGAACGCGTTGCTCAGATCCTGAGCCGCCGGAAGAAAAATAACCCGATTCTGATTGGTGAGCCTGGTGTTGGTAAAACCGCCATCGCCGAAGGTCTTGCCCTGCGTATTGTGCAGAAGAAAGTATCGCGGGTATTGTTCGGCAAGCGCGTAGTTACTCTTGACCTTGCATCGCTTGTTGCTGGCACGAAGTATCGTGGTCAGTTTGAAGAGCGGATGAAGGCCGTTATGAATGAACTGGAGAAATCTCCTGAAGTAATCTTGTTCATTGACGAGTTGCATACTATTGTAGGTGCAGGTGGCGCTTCTGGCTCACTTGATGCCTCGAACATGTTCAAACCAGCGCTTGCTCGGGGCGACATTCAATGCATTGGTGCAACGACTTTAGATGAGTACCGTCAGTACATCGAGAAAGATGGCGCGTTGGCGCGTCGTTTCCAGATGGTGATGGTCGATGCTACGTCGATTGACGAAACCATTGAAATCCTGAACAACATCAAGGATAAGTACGAAGATCACCACCACGTCAACTACACGCCGGAAGCGATCGAAGCCGCCGTTAAGTTGTCGGAGCGGTACATCTCGGACCGGTTCTTACCCGATAAAGCGATTGACGTTCTGGACGAAGTGGGTGCTCGGGTACACATCTCGAACATTACGGTTCCTGAAGATATTCTCAAGCTCGAAGAGCAAATCGAGAACATTAAGAAGGAAAAGAACCAGGTTGTCAAGAGCCAAAAGTACGAAGAGGCTGCTCAGCTTCGCGATAAAGAGAAGCGCCTGATCGACCAGCTTGATCGTGCGAAACAGGCTTGGGAAGAAGATACCAAGAAGCGTCGGTATACGGTTAACGAAGAAAGCGTGGCCGAGGTTGTAGCGATGATGACGGGTATCCCGGTTACCAGTGTATCGAACGACGAAGGCAAGAAGCTCGTGAACATGGGCGAGGAACTGAAAGGCAGGGTTATCGGTCAGGACGCTGCGATTGAGAAGCTTGTGAAAGCGATTCAGCGCACACGGGTTGGTCTGAAAGATCCGAAGAAGCCGATCGGTTCGTTTATCTTCCTTGGTCCAACAGGTGTTGGTAAAACAGAGCTGGCTAAGGTATTGGCTACCTATCTTTTCGATAAAGACGATGCTCTTGTACGGATCGACATGTCGGAGTACATGGAGAAGTTCAGCGTCAGCCGTCTGGTTGGTGCCCCTCCGGGCTACGTCGGTTATGAAGAAGGCGGTCAACTGACCGAGAAGATTCGTCGGAAACCTTATTCTGTCGTCTTGCTTGACGAGATTGAGAAAGCACACCCTGATGTGTTTAACATCCTGCTGCAAGTGCTCGACGATGGTATCCTGACCGATGGTCTGGGACGCCGGGTAGACTTCCGCAACACGATCATCATCATGACCTCGAACATTGGGGTACGTGACCTGAAAGACTTTGGTGCCGGTATCGGCTTTGCTACCAAGCGGTCGGCCGAAAGCCAGGACGAATTGATGAAGAGCACGATTCAAAGTGCCCTTCGCAAAGCGTTCTCTCCAGAGTTCCTCAACCGTCTCGATGATGTGATTGTGTTCAACTCGCTGCTACGTGAGGATATTCACAAGATCATTGACTTGATGCTGGGCAAACTACTTGGCCGCGTAACCAGCCTTGGTTACAAAGTCGAGCTGACTGATACGGCTAAGGACTTCCTAGCTGAAAAAGGATACGACCAGCAGTACGGTGCTCGTCCATTGAGCCGGGCCATCCAGCGTTACCTAGAAGATCCCGTTGCTGAGGAGATTCTGAAAGGTGAATTGAAGGATGGTGACGTGATTCAGGCCGACTACAGCGGTGAAGGCGAAACGCTCACCATCACGGTTAAAAAACCGGAAGCAGTGGTCGAATAACGTAATAGAGTATAAAAACAAGAAAGGCCGGGCAGTGATGTCCGGCCTTTCTTGTTTTGTAGTAACCAGCGTTTTACGCTTACCGACTGATAATCTGCAACACGTAATAAAACAGCTAACAACTAGTTAAGGGGCTTTGGACTAGCGCATGGCCTGAACGTATTCAGCAACTTTGTCAGTGTTAATAACATCTACGCCGAGCTTTTTCAGTTGTTTCCAGGCATTAGGCGTATCTGGAATGGCCCAGAACCGAATCGGTTTATTGTCACTGTGCGCGCGTTTGATGACCCGCTTGAGCTTCTCGCGATCTATGTCTGAAAGCTCGCCGTTACCATCCCACCTGGAATAAGACCGGAAATTGTCGCTGATCAGCGCTACGCGCTCAAGCGTTTCTTTATCGTAGACTTCGCTGGGGCGACCGTCGAATTGCAAAAGTATCGGGTAATCGAGGTATGTATCAATCTTGGGGCGATTTCCGCTAATAATCACCTGCACGGCTTTGGGGTTGGCTGAGCGGTTGAAGCACGTAAGGTTTTGCTGGAGGAGCGTAATCAGTTTTGGGAGCACATCGGCTGGACTATCTTTTACGTCAATGACCAGGTTGAATGTATAATCCCGATCAGCGCTAACCTTATCCTTGTGGTGGGCAAACAGTTTAGCAATCGGTTTTAAGTAAAGTGAATCCAGAGTTGGCGCATTCGCCTGGGGCTTGTCGTGGGATACCACCAGTTTACCATCTTGTAACCAGACATCAGCTTCGATGAAATCTGCGCGTTGTTGATAAGCTCCAACAAACGGCTGGGCCTGGCTATAATCGTTGTGGGAGTGCACCTTCTGGGCTGACGCAAAAGAAGCGGTCAGCAAGTAACTGAAGAAGAGAACGTAGCGCATCATCATACAAATAGCGAAAAGGTGGTGGGCTGAGTGCGCAGAAAGTTAAGCAACAGTCTTGGATTATAGCATGATTAAACCAGAAGACAGGAAAGAAATTTTAGGACGTAGTGTGAAGTAACTTCCTATCCAGACGTGTATAATTGCCGTAATTTTTAATCAACACAATGAAAAAATACGTACTGATAGTGATTGGGCTGTTTTTAGCTAGCGCTGGTTGGGCACAAACTGAAAAAAGCAATGGCATTATTAGCGGCACTGTTTCTGTAGATTACTCGAAAGCGAATAATAGTAACCGCTCAATTGCACCCGGTCTCAACCTTACGGCCGGACATTTTTTTGCCAATAATTGGTTAATGGGGCTGTCGACAACGGTCAATACAACGTTTTTGAAAACAAAACCTGCTGGCTTACCTGGTGAGCCTTTCATCAATAACAGCACTGTCAGGTCGTCCATTACTCCCTTCGTTCGTCGGTATTGGCGGTTCGATCCGGTTCACTTTTTCGCCGGGGCCGGGCTTACCATCGGTGTGACGGGGTCGCGGCAAACCGACTTGGTCTCTAATGATGGACAACCCGTTTTTGTCCAGCAGCGCTTAACTGGTGTCTCAGTTGATCCTTATTTTGAGGGAGGACTAAATTACTTGCTGACGAATCGACTGGGGTTGCAACTCGTAGCCAGTACTACATCAATTCCGTTTAGAGTAGCTGGAGTGAATGTCGGATTAGTGTACTGGACAGGCCCCGGCCGACGAGCTAGTGTACCACGTGAGCAAGCCAATCCACAAACAGACAAAGGACGCTGGTTGCTGGAAGGTAGTTTCTCGGTTTCCAGCCAAACAACTAAACAAGATCAAACCAGTCCTAGAACAAGTGTGCGTCTGGCCAATACTACGTACGCCCTAAATCCTTCAGTCGGATTCTTTGTCAAAAAGAATAGCCTGCTGGGTATCAGTGTACCCGTATCAATCGGTACATATAAAACGGAGCCCGGTGGTCAATCAGTCACGAACTGGAACATAGGCATATCGCCTTATTACCAGCGCTACTGGTCTTCGACGCGTCTAACACCCTACACCCGAGTGAGTGCCAATTATACGCTGGTGTCGTTTACTACCATTGATGAGAAAGTCAACAACTTTGGCGCTGGACTTAATTTAGGGCTGGCGTACATGGCCGGGCAACGGTTCATCGTCGAAACCTCGCTGGCTAACGTATCGTTTAATTATATGAAAGGAGGCCCGATTAATGATGCCTGGAGTGCCAACATTACGGCGGAACTAACGGGTAATTTTGCCGTCCGTTACGCCTTTAAGTAAGGCTAGGCCACCTTGCCGTTTCCGGGCAAAGCCTTATTTTTGGCCCTGTTGATAACTAAGTTAGAGAAAGCGTACCCAGCAGTAGTACTGGCGTATTATTCTTTGTACTTATGTTATCCTTTGTTCATTATCTAATCAAAAATGGATTTACTGAAAGGAAAAGTTGCGCTGATTACCGGCGCGTCGCGCGGGATTGGACGGGCCATGGCTCAGAAGTTTGCGCAGGAGGGGGCCGCAGTGGCGTTTACGTATCTATCGAGTGTTGAAAAAGGCCAGGCCCTGGAAGAAGAACTGCGGGCGTTTGGCGGTCAGGTAAAAGGCTACCGGTCGGATGCGTCAGACCATAAAGCGGCCGAAGAACTGATTAATCAGGTAATCACTGACTTCGGTAAGCTGGACGTATTGATCAACAATGCGGGTATTACAAAAGATGGCCTGTTAATGCGGATGTCGGAAGAACAATGGGATACCGTTATTAACGTTAACTTAAAGTCGGTCTTTAACCTCACAAAGGCGGCTATCAAGCCGATGATGAAGGCGAAAGCAGGGTCAATCATAAACCTTACTTCGGTCGTTGGGATTCGGGGTAACGCAGGGCAGGCCAATTATGCAGCGTCAAAAGCCGGTATAATTGGATTTACCAAGTCGGTAGCCCTTGAGTTAGGATCGCGTAACGTCCGGTCCAACGCCATTGCCCCCGGATTTATTGAGACTGAAATGACCGGTGAAATAAACGAAAAAGCCGTTGAAGAATGGAAGCAGCAGATCCCAATGAAACGGGGTGGCCAACCCGATGAGGTTGCCGATTGTGCCGTTTTTCTGGCTTCCGACCTTTCCCGCTACATTACCGGTCAGGTACTGCAGGTAGATGGCGGTATGTTAACGTAATAATTTTGATTTATGGTTTGGGTTACGAGGTACGGTGGAAATACGTGCGTCAGTAAATCGTAAGTCGCCTATCGCACTTCGTACATGAATGTTACTTTTCAATCCTCGCCTTGGTGGATTCTGGTGTGCCTGCTGGTAGGGGCCGTCTATGCGTTTGCCATGTATCAGCCGCTTCCGAAGTTAGTCGGCGGGGCTACCGTAGGCGGATTTGACCGGCGTACTACGTATGGGCTGGCTGCTCTGCGATTTATCATTGTAAGCCTGCTCTGCTTTCTGCTGTTGAATCCGCTCATTCGCAGCCTGCGTACCTTCACTGAAAAGCCCAAGGTTGTTCTGGCGGTCGACAACTCCGAGTCGGTAGCAGCCGCAGGTCGGCCTGCTCTGAACCGGACGTTGGCGGGCTTGCAGCAGATTCGGCAGCAGCTTGTCGATAAAGGATTGGACGTTTCGGTACGTACGCTCAGTGACACCGTTACCGAGGCTGATCTGACGCAGATTCCGTTTACCCGGCGCACCACCGACTTATCGGGACTGCTATCCAGTATCCGCTCCGACTATGAAGGCCGAAACCTAACTGACGTCGTGCTGGTATCGGACGGGATTTTTAATCAGGGACTTTCGCCTACGTTTGGTCAATACCCCTTTGCCGTGCAAACGGTGGGACTGGGCGATACGATTCCGAAGCGGGACATTCAACTGAAAGGCATCACGGTGAACCGCATCGCTTACCTGGGTAATCAGTTTCCGGTGCAGGCTGAAGTGGTCAGCAACGGATTCCAGGGCAAAACGGCTACGGTGGTGCTGCGGCAGAATGGCAAAGAACTCGGTCGGCAGTCCGTAAGCTTTGGGCGGAACGATACGTTTAACCAGCTAACATTCCAGGCAACGGCCACCCAGAAAGGCGTTCAGCATTACGTCGTTGAGGTGTTGCCACAGCCGGGCGAATTCAGTACCCGTAACAACCGGCAGGATGTTTACCTCGATGTGATCGATGGCAAAGAGAAGGTCTTACTGTTAGCCTTATCGCCCCATCCTGACCTAAAAGCGTTACGTAGTATTCTGGAAAAGAACCAGAACTATGAACTGGACATTCGTATCCTAACGGGTACGCCGACCGAGGCAACCGCATCGGCGGACCGTACACCGGCCGATAAAACGTATGATCTGATTATTCTGCATCAGATTCCCGACAACGGTGGGGTAGGCAATGCCATGATTCAGCGGTATCTGGCCAAAAACACGCCCGTTCTGTTTGTATTGGGTAATCAGTCGTCGCTGGGGCCGTTCAATACGTCGAATTCGGTGATGCAGGTAACGGCTCAGCCCAATCAGAGTGATAAGGTAACGGGCGTGTTTAATCCGGAATTCCGGCAACTTAACCTGGACCAGGAGCGGCTTGCCCTGCTGGCCAAGCTGCCACCAATGCTGGTTCCTTATGGCGAGTTTCGGCTACAGCCGGGCAGCGAAGTGGTGCTGTGGCAGCAGGTGGGTACTGTGCGTACGACCAAGCCGTTGCTAGCTTTGAACATAGCAGGCCCCCGTAAAACCGCCGTACTGGCGGGCGAAGGTCTTTGGGGCTGGCGACTCGAAGAGTATGCTCTGACCGATAAGCAGGACGTAGTCGATGAGTTGGTTCAGAAAGTCATTCAGCTTATATCGGTGAAAGAAGACCGGCGTAAACTGCGGGTGTATCCAATCCGGAATGAGTTCGTGGCCGGGGAGAAGGTCATATTCGAAACCGAGCTGTATAACGACATCTATGAGCGGGTGTACGATAAGCCAGTTCGCCTTGAAATCAGCGATGAAAAAGGCCTGACCCGAACATATAATTACATGCCCACGACCACGAACAGCCGCTTCGAAATTAGTCGGCTACCCGAAGGGGCTTACCGGTTCCGGGCCAGCGTTACGGTTAACAACCGGGCCGAACAGTCGGCTGGTCAGTTTGTAGTGCGCGATCTGCAAATCGAAGCCCTGAACACAACGGCCGACCACGGTTTGCTCCGGCAACTGGCTCAACAAACGGGTGGTCAGTTTTACGGACCAAATCGTGTGGATGAGTTAGTGCGTAACCTGACCAGTCAAACCCGTCCCGCCCGTCTGACGAGCAACGAAGAAATGAACGAGATTATCAACTGGCGGTGGCTGTTCTTTGTCGTGCTGACCATGGCGGCAATTGAGTGGGGCCTGCGTAAATTCTACGGCGGCTACTAGGTTGGCTGATCGCTGGCTCCTGCTGGCTTGTCTGTTACGTTATCTATGGGCAAATCCGTTTGAGGATTTGCCCATATTTTTTGAGAGCGTACCGGAATTCGGAGACTACCTTTTATGACAACGTTACGTTGATCAGGCCTTTACCAGTTCTTAACTACAGAAAGTCTGTTGATGATTTTGGCTACGTAGCGCTTTTAGGCAGTCAAATTGTACTTTTGAGAAATCGAAATGCGTTGACTTCGTGTTGTACTATACAATCTAATTGATTTATTGACTACGTATGAATATTGGCGATCGAGTTCGGTTGTTGCGGGCTAAGGAGCAAGGAGTGATTACCCGCTTCTTGGCCGGAAACATGATAGAAATAGAAATAGAAGACGGCTTTCGGATTCCCGTTATGCAATCGGAGCTGGTACCGGTTTCACCGTTAGAGGCTGAGCGGTTACTGAAAACCAGCGCTTACGCCCCGCAGAAGCCAGCGGCAACCCCAACGCAGTCGATCCTGTCGAACCAGGGTATTTACCTGGCTTTCGTGCCGGTAAACGACCGCGAATACACGCTGCATCTGGTGAATAACACCGACTGGGAATTCCCGTACGTATTGGGTGAAGAATCGGCCGCGGCAGGAGGGGGCGTGCAGTTCATCGGATTGCAAAGCGGGGTGCTCAAACCCAAGTCACAGCAAAAAACGAATGAGCTCTACGCCCACGCCAAATTTGAAGACTGGCCAACGTTTGTGGTGCAGGGCTTGTGGTTCAGGTCTGGAAAGGCATCGCTGCGGCAACCTTTAGTGAAGCGGTTTAAAGCGCGGGCCGCTACGTTCTTCAAGAACAAGACGTCGGTGCCGGTTCTCAACCAGCCCGGCTTCATGACGCAACTGGATGGCGAAGCGATGGATCCGTCGCAGGCGACTAGCCCTTCCAGCAATCGGTCGGCGCAATCCCGGCCGACTACGATACGTCCTGAAGACTTGAAAGCCGAAATGCTGAAGCCTAAAGCCGAAGCGACTGCCTTATCGGTGGAGCGACCATCGGCGGTGGTGGATCTGCACATTGAGGCTTTGCTGCCCAAGGGGACCGCGAACCGGAACCCGGCTGATCTCCTGAAGCTTCAACTCGATACGTTTGAAAAAGCGCTGGAGAACGCCATTGCGACCGGCATGAACGACATTACGTTTATTCACGGCATTGGCAGTGGGGCCTTGCGGACGGAGTTGCACAAACGTCTGGGGCAGCATCCAAACGTACGGTTTTTTGAAGACGCGCAGAAACAAAAATTTGGCTATGGTGCCACCAAGGTTACGATTAAATAGGGGTTCTTGGTTTGTGTTCTCTTTTTGGGTAGTTATGCTGGCAGGTTGTCAGTCATCTACCAGCCGAATCAATCCGAAGGCACCCAAAGAAACCTATTCTACCTCTGAAATGGAAGTCCGTAACGAACGTTTTCTGTCTACCGCCCATGTGCCCGTAGCCATTGCCCTGAGTGATGTGGAGCGGCAAATTAACGCGCAGATCAACGGGCTTATTTACGAGGACAATAGCCTGGAAGATAACAATCGGGATAATTTCATGGCGAAAGTCTGGAAGCGCGGTACCATTCTGGTCAGCGCCGAAGACAGTCTGTTTCAGTTTACGGTTCCGCTAAAAATATGGGCGAAAGCAGGAATATCGGTTCTGGGCCTTACGCAGTATAAAGAAACCGAGTTCGAGATCGACCTGCGGTTTAAAACCAGATTCGACCTCGACAAAGACTGGTCCGTAAGTACGCAGACGCAGGCCGATGGCTACGGGTGGGTTCGTCGGCCCACGGTGAGTGTGGTTGGCGTAAATATTCCCATTACAAGTTTTGTCAGTCGGATGATTGATAAAAACATGGGCACCATTACCAAAGCCATCGACCAGCAGGTACGTCGTAACGTAGACCTGAAAACGCCCGTCCTGAAAGCCTGGAATACACTTCGGGAGCCGTATCTGATCTCGGAAAAATACCGCACCTACTTACAGGTAGTACCCAAGCGGGTGTTGATCACTCCGCTGCGCTTTGAAGGGCGGTTTATTCGTTCGACTATCGGTATCGAGGGCTATACGCTTACCACTACCGGAGCCAAACCGGATGTACGTCCGGCGGTATCGCTGCCTGATCTGACGGTTGTTTCGAAAGTAAACGATAATTTTCAGATTGGTCTGTTGAGTGAAGCTACGTATCCGGAGGCTGCGAAACTGGCTGCTGAAGAGTTCGTTGGTAAGACGTTCAAATTCAACAATGACCGCTATGCGATTACGATCACGAACATGGACCTGTACGGTCAGAACGACAACCTGATTATTAAGGCGGGGTTGAAAGGCACGATCAGTGGCGATATTTACCTGCGTGGGCGTCCGTATTACGACGCTAAAGACCAGACCATTTCGCTCAAAGACCTAACCTACGATCTGGATACGAAAAATATTTTGCAACGATCAGCTAGCTGGCTCTTGCAGGGTACGTTTGCCCGAACGCTCGAAAAGCAATTGTCTATTCCGGTTGGTTCGCAACTGGCCGATATGCAAAAATTGTTGCAGGATCGGCTTAAGAATAATCAGGTGGCGAAGGGAATCGTTGTAAATGGACGTATCGACGAGATTAAGCCCGACCAGGTGTATTTGACGCCCACGGCGTTGCTAGCCGTTGTGAATGCCCGTGGTCGTATTGATGTGAAGGTTGACGGCCTACAGTAAGAAACGGTTATGGATCGTCATTAGGAGGCATAACGTTGCCGACGGTACCGCCTAAATGTGTACTTTTGTCGTCCCTAACTAGCTCAGGCTGGCTTATCGCGTCCGAGACATCGGGCGAGGAAAGTCCGGGCAGCGCAGAGCACCTTACTTCCTAACGGGAAGGCAGTCGATTGGCGACGATCGGCTGACAGACAGGGCAACAGAAAACATACCGCCAAAATTATTTAGTGAATGAGCGATTGAGCGAATTGGCAGCAAAACTGAATATATTCGCTCAATCACTCATTCACTGATTAAGAAGGTAAGGGCGAACCGGTGGGGTAAGAGCCCACCGCTCGTTGGGTGACCAACGGGGCACGGCAACCCTTAAGGGCTGAAAGACCAAATAAGCGTCGGACGCGCGGCTGCTCGTCGCCAGCGGTCCACCAGGGCCAACACCGACGCGGGTAGGTCGAACGAGGTGTCGGGTGACCGGCATCCCAGATAAATGATAAGCCAGTCAGCATCTGCTGATGGACAGAACCCGGCTTATAGGTCTGGATTAGATAGGGGCTTTTTAGGTATGGAGTTATAAACCAGCTTTTTGAACCAGCAACGATTGAGTGCTGCTGGTTCAAAAAGCTGGTTTTCGTTTAAGAGTGGTGTGGGTGGCAAAACGCTTTTCATCGGCAGCGTTTTGAAGTTATTAGAATTGCCTTCTACGTAGTGACTGCGTGGCTACTCAATAAATTGAAGAAACGAAAAGTCGGGACGAAGCATCTGTATTTCATTCTGGCTTGTTTCAAGTTGGGCTTCGGTGGCATAAACGATCATTTTTTGTTCGTAATCGTCGATGGCCGCTTCGAGCGTCCCAAATTCTCCGTTAGTCAGATTATCGGTTAAAATTAAGGTGTCCAGCAGTCCGATATTCGCACCCTGGCCGGCGAAAGGGGGCATTACGTGTGCAGCATCTCCGATCAGCGTTATAGGTAGCGGCCGGTTCGTTTTCCAGGGGAAAACCAACGGTAATCTTCTGGTCGGCAACCCAACGAAAAAAGAGGTTGCCTGGAATAATTGTCTGTAGCAATCATGCCAGTCTAAAAATCTATTCGAAAGAAACGTACTAATGCTGTCCGTATCCTGGAAGTTTAGGCTGGTCTCCTGACTCCATTCTGCTGGCTTTTTGAATATTACGTTGTAACTCAATACGTTGTTTCTTGGACTCGCTACCAGTAGATTGCCCCGGCTGGCTGCCATTAATATGGTGTTGTTACAGAACTGGTAGAACTCCGGACATGTTGATTCGGGTTGAGCGACTTCACCTTGTATGATATACGTACCCGTATACTCAATTTCGGCATCCGTTACGTATCGTCTCGCTTTCGACATGCCGCCGTTAGCCCCGATCACAAAATCGGCACTTGCGTCCGGTTGATCGTCAAAATGCAACACCCACACGCCATGCTGCTCCTCAAGCCCTGCAAACTTTCTGTTCCAGACAACCGTATCGCTGGTTAAGCTGTCCAGCAGTATCTTTCTAAGGTCGTTTCGGTTGATTTCCGGAGCGTCGTATTGCTCTTCCGGTGTTGGTATCTGAGAAAATAAGATGTTGCCTTGTTCATCCGCTACGGTTCTTCCCATGGGTATCGCCAGGGCGTAATACCGTTCCAGCAGTCCTGCTGCGTTCAGGGCGTCTTGTCCAGAACCTTTATGCAAATCGAGCGTGCCACCCCAAACTCGGGTTTGCGCGTCTTTGTCTCGTTCGTAAACTCGTACATCGATCCCCTTTTGCTGTAATAGTCTGGCCATGGTCAGACCAACGGGGCCTGCACCGATGATGGCTACTCTTTTGTTGTTCAATAACATGATTTTGCATTATAAATTGACGATGCAAAATTGATGGGGAGGTTAGACAGGAAATAGTAAAAATCAGCCGTTTAAAGGAGGGAGGTTTTTGATAGCCACCAGGTCGATGAAGTGGCCATCTGTATTCTTGCTCAGCTCTTTTGGCGTAACGCCAGCGTATTTCTTGATTTCTTTGATGAAATGGTTCTGGTCGGTGAAATTCTGTTCAGGAAAAAGCCTGCCTTCGCTGATGTGTTTGAACGATGCCGCGAAACGGAGAATGGTGCAATAGGATTTAAGCGAAAGCCCAAACTGTTGATTGAAGTACCGATTCATTTGCCGACTACTCCAGGACGCGTTTTTGGATAGTTCGGCTACCGGTATTGAGCCATGAGAGGCATAAAGAAGATCGAATAATTTCTTCTTCCGGTTATCAATATGCTCCGTTGTAATGGTTTGTATTCGTTTGGTGGCCTTCGTTAAAAAGGTTTCCAGACTGCTCACATCGCCTGCTTCAAATTGCCAGAAATCATTTGTAAGACTTCTTCCTTCGTTCAAGACATCGTTAACCGAATCGCCCAGCAAGTATTCTACAGCCAATAATTTCAGTCCTATGGAAAACATAGTTGTGTTGGCTGCAATGGTAACCTGGCCAGGTACCGTATCAATACCTCTCAGCGACAGTTCCCAATATTCAGAATTTACGCTCATCAGCACCAGATCAACCATTCCATTCGGCAGCAGAGTTGCCGATACATCTTTGCCAGTCTTGTTTTCCAGAAACCAGAAGCTGTGAAGAAAATGCGAAATCGACGGATCAGGTAGCGCTGATTGAATTGTGAGCCTCATTTTACTGCACTTGCTTAAAGAAAGGATATGGATCGACTACAAATGATGGTTCCTTTTCAGTAGGTCTCTGCCAAGTTTTGAACGATTATTCTTCTCTTTCCACCTGTTCGTTAACTATTTGAAACGGGTTTTGTGAGGGCACAAATCTCATTAATACAGGTGCTAGGGGGACATGCGGCAGTATTAGGAGAGAAGGCGACACGTATTGAACGTTCTACGTGGTAGGTAAAGGTATTTCCTCTGCACGAAAGTAAATAAATGCGCCTTGCATCAGGCCGAAAACCCTCTTTAAGGGCGTTCGTGACTGATTGCTTTGAACGCCACTTTTCGGACGAAGACAAAAACTGTAAATCAGTAGGGAAGCCTCAACTATTTTTCGTACCTTTGCGGCCACGTTTTACAGGGGGGATGCGTCCCTCATCAAAACTTACAAGCACAAATGGCTGTTAAAATTCGTTTAGCGCGTCGTGGACGCAAGAAGATGGCGATGTACGACATCGTAGTGGCAGAATCAACCTCTCCACGCGATGGCCGGTTTATCGAGAAAATCGGTACGTACAACCCCAACACCGACCCTTCGACGGTCGCCCTGAAGTCGGACCGGGCTGTTTACTGGCTCATGGTTGGCGCTCAGCCGACAGACACCGCTCGTTCGGTATTGTCGCACGAAGGCGTAATGTATCGTAAACACCTGCAGGTAGGTGTGAACAAAGGTGCCATCACCCAGGATCAGGCTGATGAGAAATACAATACCTGGAAAGAAGACAAAGAGAACCGCAAAGCGGGTGCTGCCGAAACCAAGTCGCAAACTAAAGAGCAGAGCCGTGCGGCTCGCCTGGAGGCTGAGCGTAAGGTGAACGAAGCCCGCGCTGAGGCTATCGCCAAGAAAAACAAAGTAGAAGAGCCTGTTGCTGAAGCTCCTGCAGAAGAAGCGCCAGCTGCTGAAGAAGCACCCGCAACCGAAGAGACTCCTGCAACGGATGCTCCGGCTGCGGAATAGTTTTCTGCTTAAATCTGTTACTAAAGAGCCTGTTCGACTTTGGACAGGCTCTTTTTATACCTATTACTACTGTGACAAAAGACGATTGTTATCAAGTTGGCCATATCACCAAAACTCACGGTGTCAGCGGAGAACTGGTGCTTTTCTTAGATGTCGATAATGCCTCCGAGTACGCTGATCTGGAGTCCGTTCTCCTGGAGGTAAAAGGAGAGTTGATCCCCTATTTCATCGAGTCCATCGCTATTGTGAAGGGGAGCCGGGCCATTATTGCTTTCGAGGATGTGGATACCATTGAACAGGCCGAACGACTGATCAACTGTGGCGCATATCTGCCGCTGGACGAACTGGAACCCATCACGGACGAGACTCGCTTCTATTTCCACGAAATCGTCGGCTACCAGGTTGTCGACGCCGAAGCGGGTGAGCTGGGGGTTGTACGGGGCGTATACGCGATGAACGCGCAGGATCTGATCGCAATGGATTACCAGGGTAAAGAAGTGTTGATTCCGATCAACAGCGACATCGTCCGGACGGTGGACCGGGCTAATCAGAAGTTGAACGTAGCGCTGCCCGAAGGTTTGCTGGCCATTTATATGGAAGACGACGGTAAGGCAAAGCCAGAGATCGACGGAGACGTTGACGATACCGATGAGGATTGATATTATCACCTGCCTGCCCCGGCTGCTGGACAGTTTTTTCAGCCATTCCATTCTGCAACGAGCGCAAACGGGCGGTTACGTAGAAGTGGTGGTGCATGATCTGCGCGATTATACCACCGATAAGCACCGGCGGGTCGATGACTATGCCTTCGGTGGTGGAGCCGGTATGGTTATGCAAATTGAGCCGATCGCCCGCTGCATCCGCTCGCTCCAAGACGCTCGTACCTACGACGAGGTCATTTATATGACCCCCGACGGCGCGCGTTTAAATCAGCAAACCGCAAATGCGTTGTCACTACGTCAAAACCTGATTATTCTCTGTGGGCACTACAAAGGCATCGACGAGCGGGCGCGGGAACTATTTGTGACGAAAGAAATCAGCATTGGTGATTACGTATTGTCGGGCGGGGAACTAGCTGCCGCGGTGCTGTCGGACGCCATTATTCGATTGTTGCCGGGTGTTCTCAATGACGAGACATCGGCCCTGACCGACTCCTTTCAGGATAACTTACTGGCCCCACCGGTTTACACGCGCCCGGCTGAGTTTGAAGGCCATCGCGTGCCCGATATTTTACTGTCGGGGCACGAAGCTAAAATTGATGAGTGGCGGCACGAACAGGCACTGGAGCGGACCCGCCTACGTCGTCCCGATCTGCTGACCTGATTATTCCTGCTTCAGGGGTAACGTAACGGTGAACGTTGCCCCTACATTGGGCGTACCTTCCGCCCGAATAAATCCCTGGTGATTTTCGATAATCTTTTTGCAGATCGCCAGACCTATACCGGTGCCCCGGTACCGCCCACCATGCAAGCGTTGGAACAGACCAAAAATCTTTTCCTGATACGTTTTGTCGAAGCCGATGCCATTATCCGCTACCTGAATACAAACGTACTTGTCAGGACGAACCGGTATCAGGCTGGCTTCAGGGTCTGAAAGAGGGGCCTGCTGAATGGCAATCACCGGCATCCGATCGGCACTGTGAAATTTCAGGGCGTTGCTGAGCAGGTTCTGAAAAAGCTGACGGATCTGTCCGGTATTTGCTTCGATGGTGGGCAATGGGCCAACGTTGATGGTCGCCCCGCGTTCCCGAATGGTAATCTCCAGGTCGTCGAGGGTACTGCTAATCACAGCGTTTAGATCCGTTTCGGTATAGAACATGGCCTGGTTCGACAACTTCGACAGATTCAATACGTCGTCGACTAGATCCTGCATGCGGTTGGAGGTGCTGATCATGCGATTAAAATAGTCGCGCTCGGTGGGCGTCAGCTTTTCGTCAGCTGTTGAACGCAGCAGGTTGCCGAACATCTGGATCTTGCGCAGCGGCTCTTTCAAGTCATGGCTGGCTACCGAAGCAAACTGCATCAGATCGAAGTTCGAGCGTTCGAGTCGGTTATTGGCCAGACTCAGCTCTTCCGTGCGCTCTGACACACGCGATTCCAGCAGCTCGGCCAATCGTTTCTGATCGTCAATGTCGGTGGCCGACCCGAACCATTTGGTTATGTTACCATTGGCATCCCGAATGGGCGTGGCTCTTCCCAGAAACCAGCGATACGTACCGGGGTTACGCCGATCGTGAAACCGGTATTCAACCGCAAAAGGCTCCCCCGTCTTTATGCAGTGGTACCAGGCTTCGGCAGACCGCTTGCGATCGTCCGGGTGCAGTATAAACGACCAATCCTGACCTCCGGCTTTCTGTTCTAAACCTGAAAACTCATACCACTGCTGGTTGTAATAATCCGATTGCCCGTCGGGTCGGGCAGTCCACACAATTTGCGGCATCAGGTTGGCTAACTCCCGAAAATGCGTTTCGCTTTCTTCCAGCTTTTTCCGGGCTTCTACCTGTTCAGTAATCTCGTTGGTAATGACGACAACGCCCGAAATATCACCGTCGAGGCCACGTAATGCCTGATATACGACATTGAAATAAACGGTTTGTACCTGGTCGTTACGAGTCAGATTGGCTGACTGTTCATAGGCGTAAATGGGTTCTCCAGTGCGTAAAACGGAGCCGAGCAACTCCTCATAGCCCTGGCCTTTCGCGTCGGGCACCGCTTCAAAAAAAGGTTTTCCTATTACTTCTTCGGCCTTACGTTTCCACAGCTTTAAATGAGCCGCATTGGCTAGTTCGATAATGTGCGCTGGGCCCCGAAAGATGGCAATGGCTACGGGAATCTGGGCGAGGAGGTTATACAACTGCCGTTCCGATTCACCAGCGCGCTGGAGCGCACGGACCGTTTGGGTCGTTTCGGTAACGGAAACAAGAATGCCCTGTATCTGTCCGGCTTCATCGCGCAGGGGCGTGTAGGAGAACGTAAAATAACAGTCTTCGGAGATGCCATTGCGATTGAGATTAACCAGCATATCCTGTGCTCCGAACGGCTGGCCTTCTAAAACGCGGTTCAGTATAGGTTCGAGCCGGTCCCACATTTCGGCAAATGTATCTTTTGCGCTATTGCCCAGAGCGACCGGATGCTTCTCCGTACCTAGAATTTGCCGAAACCTATCGTTATAAATTTGGGTGAAATCCGGCCCCCAGACCATATACATGCTTAAGTCGCTGTCCAGCATCAGTTGAACGGCCAGACGCAGGCACAGGGGCCACGTCTCAATGGAACCAAGGGTAGTCTGCGACCAGTCGGTTGCCCGAATAAGGTCGCCCATTTCACCACCGTTCAGTAACAGGTTATTGGGGTAGGTTCGTGAGGTTTGCATAGGCTGCAACGGTGAAAGAACCTGGTTAAAATGCTTACTAACCAAATGTACAAACTTCGCTTTAATCTTCGTCGGAGGTAGCATCTGCTAACCCAGAACTAGATAGCAGATTTGTCTCTAAACCAGTAGGATAGTATGAAATCTATTCTCTATTTTTGGATGACGGCTAACCATCAGAATGAAGGACGATATACGTATTCTTTTGATAGAAGATGACCAGGACGATGTGGATCTGTTCCGCTACGCCCTGTCCTCGAATGCCCTATCGTGTCAGCTCGATGTGATTATGGAAGGGGATATGGTCGCGCCGTATCTGCGAACGTGTACGCTCCTGCCCGATGTTATCGTCATGGATCTCAACCTACCCCGCGTCCACGGACGCGAGGTGTTGAAACTGATTAAAACTACGGATGTATTCAGGACTATTCCGTTGGTCGTCTTAACGACTTCATCGGCCCTCGATGATCAGCTTTACTGTCTGAAACTGGGGGCTAACCACTTTATTACTAAACCCACAACGATTCACGGATTCGAGGCTGCGATTACCGCGATAACCAGCCTGGTTGCCGCTCAGTGATTTAACCACCCGTGCCGTTTGTCTCCCTCAGACGTTCTTCTTCCCGTTCGCGCCGTTTGCGTTCGCGTCGCTCCTGGCGCAGCTGCCGACGCGTTTTCACGGTATCGGTCGGAGCGATTTCGCCGGTTGCCGGGTCAAAGGTCCGACGGTCGGGCTGAACCGCCGGTTGATCCTCCGTCCGGCTATTGTCCCGGTTGCCTTTAAACAAACGCCGGAAGAAATTGCTGATGCCAGCCGCTTCATCCGTTTCTTCGGCATCGCCATTAATCGGGTCTGTTAACAGACTGTCGGTCTGAAAAAGCGAATCCACCGGGGCTACCTGCCGACGGAGCCCTTCGCGCAGCCGAACGCTGTAGAAACCGTACGCTCCGGAATCGGGCGCAGTCAGGCCACGTCGGGCCATAATACGGCCGATAAGCCGAAAATAACCCCGAACGTTACGTGCCTGTAGCGATCCATCGGGCAAAAACCAGTCGAGGGCCGCTTTCGGACGTGGCACAACAAAGGCCAGGAAGATGCTTTCACCAAGGGTAAGGTAAGCCGGACTTTTGCCAAAATAATAGCGCGAAGCCTCGCCAATACCGTAAATGTTACGTCCCCATTCAATGATGTTCAGATACACTTCATACATCCGCTCTTTCGGGACGATGTGCTGATTCTCGATAAGCCAGACGATCAGAATCTCTTCAATCTTGCGGGAGAGCGTTTTGTTGCGGCTTAAGAAAGCATTCTTCACCAACTGCATGGACACAGTACTCGCCCCGCGCTTAAATGACTTTTCCTTAAAGTTTGTCGCGATGGATACCCGGAACGCTTTTTCGTTAAAGCCTTTGTGGGTGAAGAAGTTATAATCTTCGGACGTCAGCAACGCATTCCGTAAATCCGGCGCAATCTGGTTGATGGGCGTATAATCCGGATTCTCGGGACCGACAATAATCTGACGGACAGGCTTTCCTTTTTCGTACGGTGTATACACGAAAGGCTTGTTGATCGAGCCGAAATCGGTACGTCCCATTTTCAGGATGCGAAACCCGTCGGAGGTTAGTCCAGAGTTAAACTTCACCGAGTCGGGAAGGGATGTATCCAGTTGAAAGGACAGATCGTACTTCAGTTTTCCGGCAACCTGCATACCTTCCAGCGACTCAAACAAGCCCTGCGGAAACGAGTTGAACAATGCCTGCGCGTCGAGTGGGTCCGTATGCAACTGAACCTCGTAAGCCTTACTCGGCGACAACGTATATTTCACGAACGGGCGGGCACTCACCTCGCCCAGCCGTAACGTAGAGGAACTGTCGACGCCAACGTAGTTCTCGCCCACAAATACATTGGCATCCATCGCGGCCTGTTGCACCAGTACGTCAGTGCGGGCAATGGCCGGATGATTGACGCGTAGATTGCGTACCGACCCGGCTCCCTCAAGTCGAAACTCACCGCCCCTCCGGTCCACGTCGTGCAACTCAGCCCGCAACGTATCGGCCTGGAGTTTGAGGTTGTACTTTTTCTGGATGTAAGGCAGTTCCAGCGGTTTTCCGTCGGCGTATAAAGCCAGATTGTATTCGCGGTCGCCGGGGTCAGCGGTACCCGTTACGTGCCAGGTGGCCTGATTCTGATTGAGTTTCAGCGTCGACGTTACGTCCTCGTCTTTGATTAAGGCGGTCTGGGTCAACAAGCTTATGGTGTCGTTATTGTCCATAGCCCGAAATTCCAGATTGCGAACGTTCAGGTCGTCGGGAATTTTGGATAGCAGATTATCGATCAGGTTTTCAGCGACGTCGGCCAGGTCAGTGCGCCGTTTAGTCGTTGTTGCGGTCGAATCGCGTCGCTTCCGGCGCAGCAGAAAATCGATATTCGTCAACGAATCGCGCTTCACCACCTGAATCAGCCCATTGTCGAGCGTCAGCCCTTGGAGAGCTACTTTCCCCATCAGCAGCGGCCAGAACCGAACGCTGACTTCGGCCTGTTGAATACGGGCCAGACTGTCGCGATCCTGGGGAACAACGGATATGTCTGAAAAAGCCAGCGCGTTAAAGCCAGTAAATTTTGCGGAGCCGATGCGCACATTCAGATCATAGTCGCGTTTGGCTTTACGTATGGCGCGCTCTAGGGCAGTTTGCAGCAGGCTTTCGCGCTTCGAATACGCAATCCCCGCCCCAACCAGGGCTAGTAAAAAAAGACTTAACGATACCCAGCCGGCAATCCGGAGAGCTTTACGTTGACGATACGTCATGCTGAATTTTAATTCGGAAGCGCAAAGATAGAGTTTTTGAGAATAGGGCACCGGCCGCAGACAGCGGGTTTTGCGGTAACCCCAGCGTGTTCTTATCCTGCTGCTAAAAGTCCAGGTGACAATTGGTCCAGCCATCGTCGAAGCGAGTGCCGAACTGTTGGTAGAAGCCGATGGCGGGCTGGTTCCAGTCCAGAACCTGCCACATCATGCCCGTGCATTTGGTTTCCTGGGCCATGTCGATGGTCGCATCCAGCAACAGTTTACCAATGCCATAGCCCCGAAAATCTTCCGTCACAATGATGTCTTCCAGGTACAGCCGTTTTCCTTTCCAGGTCGAATACCGAAAATAATACAGCGACAGCCCAACAATCTTCTGGCTATCGGAGTCTTCGGCGACGAGCATGCCGAACAACGGGTTGGGTCCAAACCCATCTTCGGCCATTTGTTCGGCGGTGTTGGAGACCTGATCAGCCGCTTTTTCGTAGACGGCCAGTTCGGTAACTAAGCCAAAGGCCTGCGGAATATCGGCTCGGGTGCCGGGGCGGATGGAAATCATAGTAGGAGGAATGGTTAGCAGGAACGCAAAATTGGGTAAAGGCAACTATATAATGGGCAAGCCAACTAGTTTACGGTTCAAGATTATCGGACAGCGGCCCACTGAATTTGCGCCATTTGTCTACTACCGCCTGAAGGTCATCGGGCAGGGCCGAATCGAATTGAAGCCACTGATGCGTGCGCGGATGCATGAAACCCAGTGACTTCGCGTGCAGGGCCTGACGTGGTAGGAGCTTAAACGCATTTTCGACGAAGGCTTTGTAACTGCCAACGGGATTGCCACGCAGCACACGATCGCCACCGTACATGGCGTCATTGAACAACGGGTGACCAATGTGCTTCAGATGCGCACGAATCTGGTGCGTTCGGCCAGTTTCCAGATTGCACTGAACGAGCGCTACGTAGCGCATATTTTCAAGGGTTTTGTAATGCGTAACGGCCCATTTACCTTTGGTTTCGTCGTCGTAGATGGTCTGCACTTTCCGGTCTCTCACCGACCGGCCAATGTAACCGGTGATGGTGCCATCGACCGGATTCGGCACCCCCCAGACCAGGGCATTGTAGGTACGTTCGATGCTATGTTCGAAGAACTGGCGGGCCAGGTGGGTCATAGCGTACTCCGTTTTGGCAATCACCATCAGACCCGAGGTATCCTTATCGATTCGATGCACCAGCCCCGGCCGGATTTCGCCGTTACGTGAAGTCGGCAGATTCTGAAAATGATACACTAGGGCGTTTACTAACGTACCGTCCCAGTTCCCGTGCGCGGGGTGGACGACCATTCCTGCGGGCTTATTGAGTACCAGCAGCTCGTCGTCTTCAAAAACAATGGTCAGTGGTATGTTTTCGGGCTTGATATCGGTGTCGCGGGGTGGGTGCGGCAGCGAAACTGTAATAACGTCCGACGGCTTGATTTTGTAGCTTGCTTTCGTAATCTTTCCGTTCACCCGCACGGAGTCAACATCAATGGCGGCCTGAATTTTGGTGCGCGTCGCGTTTTGCAGCCGATCCATCAGAAATCGGTCGATCCGCAACAGGCTTTGGCCTTTATCCACCACAATGCGGTGGTGTTCGTATAATTCGTCGTCCTCTTCGGAGCTAACTTCGTGTTCGTCCGTCACTATCGTTGTCGAGTTTGGGCAAGCCGGTCGTCGGATGAACCAACAAGGGTTGACTCCGGTTACGTATCGCTGGCTATTTTTGCCTGATGCCAAGCCACGAAGATACGCAGATGACCGAAATAAACCGGCTACTTACCCGCTTCGACGCTGAATCGCCCCTTCAGTACCTCGATGAGCCATTTGCGGAGTCGGTGCCTATTCGCCTGTATCTGAAACGGGACGATCTGCTTCATCCGCAGATTTCGGGAAACAAATGGCGTAAACTGAAGTACAATCTGCTGGCGGCTAAAGCAGAGGGGTATGCTACGTTGCTGACCTTTGGCGGGGCTTATTCAACGCATTTGTATGCGACGGCTGCGGCTGGTCAGACCTTCGGTTTTCAAACGATTGGCGTCGTGCGGGGTGATGAATTAGCCCAGGTACCCCGCAATGCTACCTTAGCCTTCTGTGAAGCGTGCGGAATGCAGCTCGTTTTCGTCAGCCGAACGGATTATAAGCAGAAAGACGAGTGGGCGTTTCTGGCGGAACTAACGCATCGGTTTGGGCCCTGTTACGTCCTGCCCGAAGGCGGAACCAACGCGCTGGCTATTCAGGGAACGGCCGAAATTATGCCCGAAATTATAAGCCAACTCGGGCGCGCACTCGATTACGTTTGCTGCGCGGTTGGCACAGGCGGAACCGTGCTTGGACTCGCCCAGACCGCTCCGGTAGCCACAACCGTTCTAGGATTTTTAGCGCTAAATGCGCGCGATTTCCAGTTACCGCTACCAGCTCCCAATGTTCAACTAGTGTCTGAATATGCGTTTGGTGGATATGCCAAAACAACGCCCAATTTGCTGGCGTTCATCCGCGGGTTTGAGCAAAAAACAGGGGTACGTATTGAGCAGGTCTATACCGGGAAGATGCTGTATGGTATCTATGACCTCGCTCGGCAGGGTTTCTTTCCCGACGGGGCTACCGTTGTTGCCGTGCATACGGGTGGTTTACAGGGTAGAAGTAAAGCGCTGGATTAGCGCTTCGAATGCGGACTCTCTAACCAAAAAAGCCTTACCTTGGACTAGAATTGTGCATTCAATCAACCAGGGTGAACGCTGGTTGTTATGTTTATAGATTGCTAGTATGACATGGAAACGATATTTACCACCGAACGCGTACGCCCGTTGATTGCCCGCGTTCGGGAGTTTGTGGAGACCGAATTGATTCCACTTGAACAAGGCTTTTCGCACCATAAACTTGGCGAGCTGATTCCGGTGCTCGATCAGAAGCGGGATAAAGTTAAGGAAGCAGGCTTATGGGGACTGCACCTTGCTAAAGAAGACGGTGGACATGGGCTGACGCTTACGGAATTTGGGCAGATCAGCGAAGTATTAGCGTATTCGCCGTTTTTCGGGCATTACGTATTTGGCTGTCAGGCACCTGATATTGGCAACACGGAACTGCTCCATCGGTTCGCGTCCGACGAACTAAAGGCGCGTTACTTGAAGCCGCTGATGGCGGGTGAAATTCGCTCGTGTTTTTCCATGACAGAGCCCGAATTCGCGGGTTCTAATCCCACACGTATGGCAACGACGGCCGTGCGCGTCGGAGATGAATACGTCATCAACGGCCGTAAATGGTTTACATCCTCGGCCGATGGCGCTGCCTTTGCCATTGCGATGGTGGTGACTAATCCGGATGCGGCTTTGCACCAGCGGGCCAGCATGATCGTTGTGCCGACCGATACGCCCGGCTTTAGCATTGAGCGGAACATTCCCATCTTCGGCGAAGTCGGCGAGGGCTGGTTCAGTCACGCTGAGGTTACGTACACCGATTGCCGGGTACCGGTTTCTAACGTAATCGGGGGCGAAGGCATGGGCTTTCGACTGGCGCAGGAGCGGCTGGGGCCGGGCCGGATTCACCACTGTATGCGCTGGATTGGCAACGCCGAACGCGCCCTGGATCTGATGTGCCAGCGAGCGGCTACGCGCGAAATTGAAGACGGCGTGATGCTGGGCGAAAAGCAGTTCATTCAGGATTTCATCGCCGAGAGCCGGGCCGAAATTGACGCCAGTCGCCTATACGTACTGAATACGGCCCACCAGATCGATACGGTCGGTGTGGCCAACGTACGCGATGCGGTATCGGCAATTAAGTTTTTTGTAGCAAACGCCTTTCTGCGGGTGCTGGATCGGGCGATTCAGGTCCATGGGGCGCTGGGCGTCACGGACGATACCATTCTGTCGGCGATGTATCGCCACGAGCGTGGGGCCCGAATCTGGGATGGGGCTGACGAGGTCCATAAGCAGAACTTGGCCGCCAGCATCTTAAAAAACTACGGGCTGGACGTAAAGAAAAAAGCCCGTCAGTTACAGGAACTCCGTCGACTAATAGCGGCCGAGCAGCGTGTGATTGATCAGGTGTAATGTAGAAGCTATTTAAGGTTCAGCAAAGAGCTATGAAATAAGATTGTTTCTGTCGCTACGTCCGGAATGACAGAAATAAAAGAAACATGAACAAGTGAACAGCTTCCTGAATTTGATCCTGTTTGCAGAATAGTCTCCTTGATGTATGATGTCTCCTGACGCTGCGCGCCCGGTCCAAATGGGTGAAGAACTTGATTTGATTACGCTTAATGCGTATTTGCACGAACACGCCCCCACTGTAGGCGTAATTCTGGACGTACAGCAGTTTCCGGGCGGATTTTCTAACCTGACCTATCTGCTCAAAACGGTCGATAACGAGTATGTACTTCGTCGGCCGCCGTTCGGGGCAAACATCAAAGGTGGGCACGATATGGGCCGTGAGTTTCGGGTGCTGTCCTTGCTCCAGGGGCATTACGACAGGATTCCGGTACCCATTGCGTACTGCGAAAACACGGACGTGCTGGGGGCGCCGTTCTACGTAATGGAACGCGTGTTGGGGATAATTCTGCGAGCATCGATGGCTCCGAAATTAAGCCTGTCGCCTGCACTGATGCGGCAATTGTCCGAAGCCCTAATTGATAATCTGGTTGCCATTCATGCTCTCGATACGCAATCGACTGGGTTGGTTCAGTTGGGTAAACCCGAAGGATACGTGCAGCGGCAGGTGGAGGGGTGGATAAAGCGGTACCGAACGGCTGAAACGGATGCAATTCCGGCTATGGATGCGGTGGGAAATTGGCTGCCGACTAACTACCCACAGCCGCAGCCCCCGGCTTTTTTGCACAACGATTACAAATACGATAATGTCGTGCTGGCTGCGGATGCTGACAGAATGCCCACGCCCGTAATAACCGGCGTACTCGACTGGGAAATGGCTACGGTCGGCGATCCGCTGATGGATTTGGGTGCTACGCTGGCGTATTGGTCAGAAGCTACCGACAGCCCAGCGTACAAGAACTTTAACCTGACCTGGCTCCCCGGCAATCTGACCCGGCAGGAGGTCGTGACGCGTTATGCCGATAAAAGCGGTCGTGACGTGTCGAATATTCTGTTTTACTACGTCTTCGGCTTATACAAAAATGCGGTGATTGCGCAGCAGATCTATGCGCGCTGGAAACAGGGTCATAGCCAGGACAGTCGATTTGGCCATCTCCTGCCCATGATTGTTGAATTGGCCAACAAAGCGGTGGCCTCAATTGAAACGGGTAAGGTGTAATCAATCTAGCGTGTACTGGCCCGACGTAGCCGGTCATTCATGGCCCAGCCCAGTCCCTGGTTGGGTAGCGTTTCCGCGTAAATAACATCCACGTCCAACCCGTCGAGGGCTCGCAGGGCTGCGAAGAGGTTTTTGGCGGCTTCGTTCAGGTCGCCGGTGGGGGAGAGCACGCGTTGATACGTACCGGTGATACCGCCAAACGGTTCGCGGAATGCGAGGGCTCCGATACGCTCGCCAACGGGGGCACTTTCGCCCATTGGCAGTAAGATAAGCGGCTTGCGTGGCGCGTAATGGCTGCTAAGCATACCCGGTGCTTTAGGGTTCGACGTAGAATGGCTGCGCACCGTGGCGGGTCCAATAAGGGCTTCGATCTGATCAAGGGCCATACCACCCAGGCGGTAAACAGTTGGCCGATCGTCTTCAAAGCCGACGATCGTTGACTCCAGACCAACCGCCGACGGGCCACCATCCAGAATGTACGGGACCTGCTCGCCAAGCTGATCGGCTACGTGCTGGGCCGTTGTCGGGCTGATGTAACCGAATGGATTCGCACTGGGGGCGGCCAGCGGAAAGTCCAGCGAACGGAGCAGATCAAGCGTTAAGGGATGATTGGGAATTCGAACCGCTACGTTCGGCAGTCCCGACGTAACCAGGTCCGGAATGAGTGCCTGTTTGGGTAATAGCAGCGTTAGCGGACCGGGCCAGAACGCTTCTGCCAGTTGACGCGCAGCTTCCGGAATAGTGGTAACAAACTGCGAAAGCTTGTCAACGGAATCGGTATGAACAATAAGCGGATCGAAGGAGGGGCGGTTTTTGACGCGAAAAATCGTGAGAACGGCGTCAGCATCGAGTGCGTTTGCGGCTAATCCGTATACAGTTTCGGTTGGTATACCAACCACGTTTCCTTGTTCCAGGAGCGCCTTTGCAGCCTGCCTGTCCTGACCAATCTGTGCCATAATCGTGGACCGCAAAGATACGGAGAAACAAGCAGGGCAGAAAAAAGCCTGCGTAGTTACGCAGGCTCATATAAAACAAGATCGGCTTAATGATGTCCACCAGGCCCATGTACGTGACCATGCGCCAGTTCGTCCGGCGTCGCGTCGCGCACTTCTATGACTTCGACGTCGAAGTGCAAATTCTGATCGGCCAGCGGGTGGTTGGCATCTACCGTTATCGTTTCGGGGCCGACGTTGGTTACGGTAATGACTTGCCCGTCGTTAGCCTGAAACTGCATACCCACTTCGATATTCTGACCACCGAACGCCTTACGGGGCACTTCTTCAACCAGTTGAGGGTCGCGTCGGCCGTATCCTTTCTCGGGCGTTACGTCCAATTGAAGTTTATCGCCTTTCGCGCGCCCTTCCAGTCCTTCCTCCATGCCAGGAATCAGGTTATTTTCTCCGTGCAGATAATAGAGCGGATCACGACCCTGACTTGAATCCAGCACGTTGCCATTGCTGTCGCGCAGGGTATAGTGGATAGCCGCTACTTTGTGTTTAGTGATGTTCATGACTGATTCTCGGTGCACTGCTTTGGTTATGGTAAGACAACAAATGAACGGGCAAATTGGCTTAGTGCCATTACGTATTTTTTAATTTTTTTAGTCTGGACGGTTTATAAAATGCCTAGGCGGGTCTGTGCCTATGAGCGAGGGGAGCGGAATTCGCTATATTTACCGTATGAATGAGCGCTTTAAAAAATGGATCAGGCGTGTTGGCTGGCTTGGCTTCCTTTTCTTTCTGATAAAAGGACTTTTATGGATCTTAATTCCCTACCTCATTACTAAAGGTGTTCTCTCCAAATAACCCTGCGTCAGAAAGCCTGCCAGAGTAAGTATTCAACCCGGAGCCGGTTGGTAAAATTCGATACGTGTCTGCGCTGAACTGAGCTGTAAATCAGTTATATTGTTCTGCATTTTGCAGCTCTGAGTTTATGCAGGTGGTCAACTCGTATCGTACCCTCCGTAACAAGTGGGTCTGGATCTTATACTTCCTGACTGTAGTCGTCTCCTTTCGGGTCAGTGCAACGCACATTATCGGCGGTGACGTAACGATGCAGGCCGTAGGCAATACGCCTGGTTCATTCCGGATTCAGCTGAATCAATATTGGGACCAGGCGAATTCCTCGAGCGGGAACCAGGATAAATCGGTCCGTCTGCTAATCTATCGGAAGCAAAAACCGGTCTTAATTGAAAGCCTGACCCTAAACCTGCAGGAGGTGCTACCGCTTGTGTTTGATAACGAAGCCTGCGCCAAGCTGCAAAAACTCAGCTTTCTGGAAGCCCGGTATTATAAAACCTACCAGTTTGATGTTAGTAAATACACCGATCCGGGTGGGTACTACATGGTCTGGGAGCGGTGCTGCCGCAACGATGTCCTGACGAACACGATAAGCTCCGGGCAGGACGGCTTGGGTATGGTCTTCTACATGGAATTCCCCGCCATGCGCCAGAATGGTGCGCCATTCCTAAACTCATCCCCGAATTTCGGCATACCTAACGGCGATTACATCTGTCTCAACAAACCGTTTACGTTCAAGGCTGGCGCTACCGACGCCGACGGTGATGAGTTGCGCTATTCGCTCGTTACCCCGCTGAATGGCTACACCACGCGCCAGACAACCGAGAGCGTAAACGATGCGCCCAAAGCCTCTTATCCAACCATCGCCTGGGCACCTGGTATCAGTCTTCAGAATATTATTCCTGGTAATCCTCCCCTTAGTATCAACCCCACTACGGGTCAGCTTAGCGTTCAGGCTACGCAGGAAGGCTTATTTCTATTCACCGTCCAATGCGAAGAGTTCAGGAACGGACAGCGCATTGGCGTCATTCGGCGGGATTTTCAGCTACCGGTTATTGACTGTTCGAAGAATACGCCCCCCCCGGCGGTGATCATGGTGAACAACAAACCCGCACAGGACATTAGCTGGTGTTCTGCGCAGCCGCTTGTGTTAACCGTCGAGAAAACCCCGCAATGGGCTTACCAGTGGCAACGAGATGGCCAAAATCTGCGGGGCGACACAACCAGTACCCTACAGGTGCGCGAGTCGGGGGTATATACGGTAGTGAGGAGCCAGGCCAAAACCTGTGGGAATGATACGGTCTCGCAGGCCATGCGCGTTTCGTTGGCAAAGCCAGCCTCTGTAAGCCTATCTGCCCTGGGCAAGGTCCCTTACTGCGTAGGCGATACGGTCACCTTACAAGCCAACGGACAGCCGGGTTATCAGTACCAGTGGCGTCGCGATGGGCGCGAACTGTCGGGGCAACAGCAGCCTACGCTACGTATCAATCAATCTGGTCAGTATAAAGTTGTTGCCCGGGCGTCCGATGTCGCCTGCGAGGGCGCCGACAGCCTGACGATTACCCTAAACGCACGACCCACCCTGTCGGGGAAAACCACCTACCTGATTGCGCGGGGTGATACCGTTCGGCTGCAGACTCAGGCCAGTGACCCCATCAGCCGCTACCAATGGACTCCGCCAACCGCGCTCAACCGAACGGATGTAGCCAGCCCTTTAGCCAGCCCGGCCGAAACAACGCCGTATCAGTTGACGGCGGTGAGCGAGAGTGGCTGTGCCGCTACGTTCGCGGTGCTGGTCGAAGTGATCGAGTTGCTGTATATCCCGTCGGCATTTTCGCCCAATGCCGACGGCGTGAACGATGCGTGGATAATTCAGAACATCGGCTCGTTTCCGCAGTGTGAGGTAACCATCTACAACCGCTGGGGCGAGTTGGTCTTTTATTCACGCGGGTACCAGCAGCCCTGGGATGGCACTTATCAGCAGGAACTGGTGCGCGCGGGCGTGTATACCTACCAGATCCGTACCGGTGCAGGAACCAAAGCGAACACCTACCGTGGTCAGCTTACCGTAGTCCGCTAAGTCCCTAATCCGGACCTTTGGCTCAGATTTCTGGCTGTCAGGCATTTTTTTACTTGAACATACCGTTGAATCAACAAATCGGAGCAGGTCGCTCCGGGCTTGTCGGGCAGACGAGCCGGATGTTTCACTTACCAACTATACCCAAATGACAATGAAATCAGGTTTCAGATGGGCCTTGGCACTTACGCTGCTAACCGGAACGAAGGCAGCCGTCAACGCTCAGGATCAGAACACAGCTGCTCAACCAGCAACCGCATCGACCACATCTATGTCGGAAGGTGCAGTGAAGTCCGGTGGGTCAACGGGGCGGGATTTGGCCATCAGCGCGGCAAAATCAGCCAACCACACTACGTTATTCCGGGCGTTGCGCGTGTCGGGCTTAACCGAGCAAGCCGCTGGCAAAGGCCCGTACACCATTTTTGCGCCAACCAACGAAGCGTTCGACAAGCTACCGGCTGGTACTGTCGACGAACTGCTAAAGCCTGCTGCGAAAAACAAACTGGTGAAAGTACTGGCTTATCATGTCGTGAAGGGCAAGTTGACGGCCGCTCAGTTGCAGGACGGGCAGAAACTGAAAACCGTAACGGGGGGCGTATTAACGGTTGGTAAGCAAGGCGATGCGGTTACCATTACCGATGGCGCTGGAAACACGGCAACCGTAAATTACGCCGATGTTGAAGCCACCAACGGAATTATTCACTCCATTGATACGGTGCTCATGCCCGCCACCAGCACCAAATAATCCGTTCGGAGAAATAATCGACTCAACAACGGCCAACTGCCCTGACCATACGGTAGTTGGCCGTTTTGCGTCTGATCGGCTGCACCAACCTGAACCATAGAAAGGCTGTAGGATAAAGCGGCCTGTTACGCAATGGGGCAAACAATCTGGCGCGAGGCCGGTTAGAGAGGATAAGTTTTATCGTATAAACGACTAGCGTTATGGAAAATCAGGACCCGGATAAAGAAGATATTCTGCGGGCTAAGCAGGCTGTTTCGCCCGCTGGTTTAGGCGATCGATCGGATAAGGCAACGAGGTTGCCCGGCAACGACCGCCCCGAAGACTCACCAATTGACGGACTACCAACCGAACCCGCTGAGGACGGTGAAGACGATGACGTAGCAACAACCCACCCAAACCGAAATCGGGATGGTAAGGTTGACATCGGTAAGCCACCGTACAGCTAACCGTCCTGCCATTTTTGCAAAGCCCGATCGACCCGTCTAGTTGATCGGGCTTTGTGTTTTCAGGCGTTCGAAATCGCCTGATTTGCTGCAAGAAGTCCAAAAAACAACCAATACGGGGCTTTATCGGTTATAAGAACAGATTTACTCAACAAATGAACATGGATAAACGGAAACTAGGAATTGGCCTTGCCATAGTCGCGGGCCTTGTGTTGCTGTATTTTGCCGGACGGGAAGTTATTTCCTGGCAAAATTCTAAACAGCAGCACGAACAGGCGGAGCGAAGCCTGATTAAAGCAAAGCAAACGCTTCATCAGGTTTGTCAATATGCCGACTCGGTTGGGATTGACACCAGCCGCTTTGCGCTTACCGCCGGTATGTCTAAAGCCGAAATCGACGATAAGGTAACCCGCCTGTTGATGGAAGTTCGCTACGGTAAACAGCCTTCGGGGATGCAGTTTACTGGTCTGAAAGAACAGATCGACTCGACTTGGGCGCAACAAGCCGATACGGCCTTCTCGCCGTCTGTAGTGGCTGAGTTCGCTAATTTCGCCCCATACAGTCAGTTGGTTGGGCACTATAACCGGTTGCGGTCACGCGGAGCCTCAAGCCCTGCCTTGACGGATTCCCTGCGGCTGATTCGGCAGTCGCTTAATTTCTACCGGTACGTGAATCGCTTCAACGCGGACAAGTTTGCGGTTGTGAATATTCCGGCCAGCGAACTGAACGTATTCGATCGAAGCGGCAAGCGTCTGCTGCCTATGCAGGTGATTGTAGGAAAACCCGATAAGCGCACGCCCTGCATGACCACCTTCATCAAAGGCATCGTTGCCTACCCGTACTGGAACGTACCGAAAGGGATCGCGGTGAAAGAAATGTTGCCCAAGATCAAAAAGGATGTCGGCTTTCTATACAATCAGAACCTACAGGTACTCGACGAGCGTAACCGGGAGGTTGATCCGGAAGAGATTGACTGGGAGAGTCTTTCCGAAACAAATTTCCCATACCGGATTCGGCAGGCTTCAGGTTGCGAAAACTCACTCGGGCTGATCAAGTTTGATCTCGAAAATCCGCTCGCCATCTATCTGCACGATACCAACGGTCGGGATTTATTTACCCTCACGAACGACCGCTGGCGTAGTCATGGCTGCGTTCGGGTGCAGAAACCGGTCGAACTGGCCAATTTTGTGCTGGGTAAGCAAACCTTCGACGCTGGTTTCATGAATCGCTGCCTGATCGACCAGAAACCGCAGACCTTAGCCATGCCTAAGCCATTTCCGGTTTTTATTACGTACAACACCGCGGATGTCGACGCGGCCGGGCGACTCCGGTTTTATAAAGATGTATACGCGCTGACTGCGAAGGACGCTCAATAGTCTGCGCTGCGTGCAGCTGACCGTAAGGTATTAGGTTGTTAAGCAACTTGGCTGCCAACGTGTTAAGGCAGATGGCTGATTAACGGGTAAAAAAGTTTATCGGCCTTTCCAACGCTTGTTGGGGTAATGGAGTCGTTCAGGCGTAACCATTACACGTAGTACCTTATGAAAACTGTTTTTTTTAGTCTGGCTTTGCTGGGATTACTGACAGCGTGTGACAAGCAGGCTAATGTAACGCCAAATCCAGCATCGGATCAGAAAGTAGCGTATCAAAAAAGCGTTCGACTGGCGGGGACGGCCCTGGATTTAAAAGTGGCCCAGGTGGCTGATAGCCGGTGCCCAATCAACGCCCGGTGCATCACAGCTGGTTCAGTCAAAGTATCATTCGAAGCCAGCGAACAGGGCGCCACCCAGCAGGTAGAAGTTGATTTACCGGCTTACCCCGAAAAACCGGTTCAGAAACAGTTCACGGTGAACGGACAGACGTACCAGTTGAACCTGAGCGAAGTTTTGCCTTATCCCGAAGTGGGTAAGGAAATCAAGCTGGAGGATTATACCGTACAGGTATCTGTGGAGAAGCAGTAGTTTGGTCTGCCTTAATTGATACGTACTGACTTGCAAATGAAAAGCCCCGTCTATATTCCGGCGGGGCTTTTTTCATGGCAAAATGGGAACAAAATAAGGTTATTGTATTCGATTCGGCCCAAACATACGACAGCCAACCGGATCGTCCGGTTGGCTGTCGTATGTCTATATTAATTGAGGATTATAGCGAAGTGATCGGGGTGTTGGCCTCCGCTAAAAAGGTTGAATTCTTCAAATATTCGGTATTCGGATAGTACACAAAAAGGCACGTACCATCTTTCACAGCCTGAATAATGCCCTTCGATTCAGCATATGGCACCGCCGGGCAACCCTGACTGCGACCTAGCCGGCCCGTTTTGCGAATAAAATCTTCGCAGACGTAATCGGCGCCGTGTAAGACGATGTTCCGGTTGTAGGCGTTATCGTTATAGCCTTTTTCCATCCCCTGCAATTGCAGCGACAACCCATGCTTACCCATGTAGGTTTTCAGGGTCTGATAGAATCCCAGGCTGGTCTGGAATGATGACTGCGTATTCGAAAACTGATTCGGCACCAGATCGCCCGAATTGCGTCCGTGCGAAACATATGTGTTAAATAAGAGTTTCTTATTTTGCAGGTCAACAACGTAGAGCCGTTTTTTGGTTGAAGGCTGGCTCATGTCGACAATGGAAAGAACCGGTTTGGTGGCTCCCATTTTTTGCCAGCCGCGCAAGGCATACTCAAATACACTTTTCTGCAAGCCCGTGTGGCCCAGGTTCAGTTGATCGTACACGTCCAGGTGAACAATCGTTTTTGAATCAGCCGCCTTTGGTGTGGTCGGTGCGGTTATAGCAACGGTACGGATGGTTTTAGGACCTGAGCTGCCAAAGTTGAAAAGAGCGAGCGTAACCAGCAGCAAAAGAACTTTCTTCATAAGCACAATCGGTCGTTATGGGTTTTATAAGGAAATCTACGAATAAAACCGTTTTGATGACGTTTTAATTCGCAAAAGGCACTACATTTTACCATGACCACCCCCGTTACGTATGAACAGGCCGTGCGCACCGAACTCATTCGCTGGCAGTTGGCGATGCAAAAGCCGCCCTCGCGGGTAGGGCGATTATCGACGGCCGTGCAGCGTCGAATCAATCGCATGATCCCCCAAAAAGTGCACGACGTAGTCACCGCTGCCATTAAGCAGATGACGCGGGCTGTGTTGTTTGGAGCCGAATTTTTCACGGGCGCACCCGCCGAAGGGCTAACGCTCACCCAGCGCGATGGGGCCGTGGCGGATCGGATCGAGTTTTACAAAAAAGCCGGAGCCGCGGAGGGCGGGGTGACGGGCGCGGGCGGACTATTACTGGCGTTTGCCGATTTTCCGTTGCTGCTGACCCTGAAAATGAAGATGCTGTTCGAAATCGCTACGTTATACGGATACTCGGTGACCGATTACCGCGAGCGGGTGTATATTCTGTACATCTTTCAACTGGCTTTTTCGAGTCAGGAGCGCCGGCAGGCTGTGTATCAACACCTGGCGAACTGGCCCGAGCACAGCCGACAACTTCCTGAAGACATTAATCAGTTCGATTGGCAGACGTTTCAGCAGGAATACCGCGATTATATTGATCTGGCCAAAATGGCGCAGCTCATTCCGGGTATTGGTGCCGCCGTCGGTATTGTCGTCAATTACAGGTTGCTTAACCAATTGGGCCGCACTGCTATGAACGCCTACCGGATGCGGTTGCTGGGCGAAACCAAAGCCATTGATATGAGCAGCACTGACCAGCCTTACCGGTAGCGTTGGTGTATTACGCTTACTTTTTAGGAGTTTTACTCGCTTGCTCTGCCAGCTTTTTGTACGATTTATACCCCAGGAACGTAACGGCGGGGTGCTGACCGCCTATGGTGTGCTGCAACATCGGTTCGATTATGCTCAGGCCATTCTCACTATTGGCGAAGTAGACCACTGCCTGCTTCTGATCGCTGCTGGCGGCAACGTAACATTTGAAGTTGCCATTGTCGCCCCAGTGCCAGAAGCATTCACCCGATGGCGTCTCTTCCAGTCCAAAGCCCAACCCCCAATACAGATTTGTCGATAACGTATCGCCGGCTGAAAGTCGTTTAGGGAGTCGGGTCTGGTGCGAAAGCATCTGCTTAACGGTACCTGCCGTTAGTCCCTTCGCATCCAGAACCGCCAGAATAAACCGGGCGTAATCGTCGGCGGTCGTTTGCAGTGAGTAGGCCATGTTCGCAACGGCTGATTTACCCTTCGTATCGGGCTCGCCTGCTTCGTTGTGGGGCAGCGCGAAATTAGCGTCAAAGGCAGATTGCCAGACGTAGCTGCTGCGGTTCATGCCGAGAGGGGTAAATACGCGCTCCGTCATGAGATCGTTTATGGACTTGCCCGTAATTTTCTCAACTACCTTTTGCAAATACACGAACCCTTCGCCCGAATACCCAAACCGTTCGCCGGGAGGGGCAATCATCGCCAGTTGTTTCGACCGCCGGTTTTTCCGCCAGTTGGGAAAACCGGTCCGGTGGCTCAACACCAGTCGGGCGGTAATCTGCTTGTACCGTTCGTCGTCGGCCACGTCCGGGTAGGGGAGATACTCGTACAAGGGCTTATCCAGATCCAGCATCCCTTGCTCCACCAACTGCAAAACGGCATAGGCAAATACGGGTTTACTTAATGAAGCCGCATCAAAAATGGTCGCTGAATTTACGCGCTGCGTTGAATCGGATTTGGTAAGGCCATAGCCTTGGCTGTAGGCCACTTTCCCATTCCGGATGATAGCGATGGTCAGTCCTGGTATACGAGCACTGACCATCAGACGCGTTATGAACGGATCGAGTGTGGTTGGGCGCAAATCGGGTTGTTCAGATTGCGCCTTTGCACCGATGGTCAAACACAGCAGCAAGGCCAGGAGTCCCGCAGAACGTAATGGAGAGGCTAGTTTCATGAGCGGATGGGAAGAGATACCTAAATGATGCGGATCCGGCTGTAAACGTTGCCGTATTACGTGATTGATCAGAGCTTGTAAACAAGTTGGGTTAATAAACTTAGCTCAAACGAAGGATTGTACGTAGCAGAACCACCGAAGCGGCCCATATTATAGGTCCAGGTGGGTTGTACCAAAAGCGAATATCGGCTGCTGAGTTGATAATCCGCTCCCGCGCTCAGAAGCGGCTGGAAGACTGGTCCTTTACCGCTATCCAGGCTAAGGCGCTGCGTGGATTCATTGGCGCGGGTTACCACCACGCGCGACGTAAACGGGAAGTCGACCAGTACGCCAAGACTGAAATACGGGGAGAGTCGTTGGGTCGAGGAGCGGTAGTTGACCAAAAACGGAAGCCGAATCGCCCGGCTGCTCACCGTCGACTGGCCTTCACCCATGATGGGCAGGCGCTCCTGGCGAACACTTAACTGTCCATACCATAGGCCCGAGGCTACCGACCAGCCGGGCGCATAGGTATACTGCACCGTCACGCCGGCCGAAAAACCCGTCGACCAGCGACGGCCATTGATGAAAATGGGTTCAACAACCTGGCCGTCGCTATTCGGATAAAAGTAACGGCGAACGTAGCTGGTACTGGCAAAAACAGGCGCGGCTGTTACCGAAACCGACACTTTTTTCTGGCCGAAAGCACAGGAATTAAAGAGGGTTATCAGCAAAAGCAGAACATACAGCGGTTTATTCATTACGAAGAGAGCGGTTTCGACCCGCTGCTAAAGATACATGGACAACCGATTGCTCCTGTTAACTTCGCCCGAAAATTACCCAGCCGATCCCCCAAGCCATGCTCTTCCTAGGCCTCAGTATCCTGTTATCGGTGTTGTTACTGCTGAACTTTCGTCTCTTTCCGCGCTACGAGGTTAATACGTTTCAGGCCATCGTATTTAACTACCCTGTCTGCTTCCTGACGGGGCTTCTGCTGCTACCAGCCGGACAATCGTTCTCAATTGACTTCAGTCAGACCTGGACGTGGCTTGCATTGGGGCTTGGCGTTGGCTTCATTCTTACGTTCCTGCTGTCGGGGGCGTCTACGCAGCGCACAGGCATCACCGCTACGTCGCTGGCGAATAATCTGTCGCTGGTGATACCAGTCTGTTTCAGCCTGTTCGTGTTTAAGGTGGGCGGGAAAGAGTTTGACGCGCTGAACTACCTGGGTCTTGTGCTCGCTGTTGTCGCCGTTGGGCTCAGCACGTATAAGAAGACCGACTCCGGGCTGGCTGAAGGGCAGGTTCTTCCAAAGCCGAGCCGACTAAACGCGAACGTCTTATTGCCGGTCGCAGTGTTTCTCTTCTATGGGGCAACAAATACCCTGATCAACTACATGAACCTGCACTACATTCCCTCGCCCGATAAGACGGTCCAGGTTACGTTAACTATGGTCATTGGTGCCATTGTGGCCGGTCTGCTCATGCTGGGCGTACGAATTATTCAGGGGAAAGAAACCATTCAGCCGCGAAGCCTCATTGGAGCCGTTACATTAGGCATTCCCAATTTCCTTAGTTTTT
This sequence comes from Spirosoma knui, assembly GCF_054780635.1. Classification (NCBI taxonomy): domain Bacteria; kingdom Pseudomonadati; phylum Bacteroidota; class Cytophagia; order Cytophagales; family Cytophagaceae; genus Spirosoma; species Spirosoma knui. The sequence continues at coordinate 614,896 of NZ_BAAGVY010000002.1, forward strand.
ATACCCTGCTGCTGGCCTTATCGGCCTTTGGCGGTAACGGGGCCTTTGTGTATCCCATCTACAACATTGGCGTGATTCTAGTCGCTGCGCTCACGGCGGCTATCTTTTTTTACGAAAAACTCACGACGGCCAACAAAATCGGTTTAGTGCTGGCGATACTGGCTATCGGATTGATCTCGTGGCAGGAGTTACAAACCATCTGATCGTACGGTTTACAGAAAAACGGGCGTAGGTGCAGTTAGGCAGATGTTTGGGCTATCTAACGATTAGCCCTATTTTATTCGCCTTTTTGCAAATTTTGTCATTAATTTACTCGTAAACCGAAGTAAGGCGTTTTGGATCAGCGACAACGTATTATCGACGAGAATGAGTATTTGCTAAAGCTCTGGCACAAAGCACAAGCTGGAGACAAAATGGCGTTTTGTCAGTTAGCCGAAACTCAGTACAGCTCCTTGTTCGCGTACGCAACGAATTTTACGGATGACCGGGAGTTCATCAAAGATTCGATCCAGAATATATTCATTCGCATCTGGGAAAAGCGGGCCGTTACGAGCATTCAGTTCATCGCCATCTACTTATTCAAATCGCTGCGTAACGAGTTGTTGCAGGAATTTCGGCGGAGCAAACAGCCGTTTTCTTCAGTCTATAGTCAGGAAGTAAGCGAACTGTCAGACTGGCAAACCATCGAGACCGAGATCGAACAAAGCGAAACGGATTCTGAAAGCCAGCGCCGAATTCGGGAGGCTATCGGTACGTTGCCCAAACGGCAGCAGGAAGCCGTTTTTCTTAAATTTTATAAGGGGTTGGAAAACGACCAGATTGCCGAGTTGATGGACATCAATCGGCAATCGGTCGCTAATCTGCTGTATAAAGCGTTATGCGCGCTGAAAAGCCAGATGACTTTTTTTACGTATTGGATCATTCTGGTGCTTCTGCTGGCCAGCTGACTCTTGAAGCTTCTGCTTAGTTCTGACGCATTACCCATTCCTGACCGGGCTCATCGACGCGGAAGGTTTCAATGTTGCCCTGATCCTGGAGCGTTACGTAGGCGGTACGTCCGTCTTTGCCGCCGAACGCGATGTTCGTAGGCTTCTGGCCGATCAAGGTAATCTCCTGAATAACCTTTCCAGACGGCGACACTTTCGCGACGGTGCCTTTGCCGTAGCGCACAATGTACAGATTTCCTTTCGCGTCGCAGCGCATGCCGTCCATGCCGAAATCCGGAAACTCGATCAATAGGCGTTTTTTACTGACTTCGCCGGTCGCCGACAAATCGTAGGCCCAGACTTTGCGCTGCGCCGACTCGTTCACGTACAGGGTCTTGCCGTCGGGACTCACTTCAATGCCGTTCGTCGTGCCCATGTTCGCTTCCAGCAGCGTCACTTTGCCATCAGGATCGATGCGCCAGATGTTGCCCGTGTTCTCTTTCCAGTTCGGATCACTGGCGTACAGGCGGTCTCTGCTGTCGATGGCGATGTCGTTGGGCTGGTTCATGCGCGGTTCGTGGGCCAACGTGCTGACTTGCTTCGTGCCAGCCGCCACTTTCAGAATGTTGTGCTTCGGGTAGTCGGCAATCAACATATCGCCCCGCTTATTAAACCGAATCCCGTTGCCAATGCTGCCTGCGGGTAACTCAACAAAGACACTGGCCTGACCATCGGGTGTCACCTGGCCGATTGTGCCCTGACGCGCAAAATTTACGGCGTACAACGTACCAGCCTTATCGACGGCGGGACCTTCAACGCCCGACGTAAAACCGTTGGCAGGCGTCAAGACGCTGGCTTTGAGGGCGGGGCTTTGCTGGGCGTTCGCCGAATTCACGGCACCAGACACCGCTACCGTACTATAAGCAATTAAGGAAAATAAGGGTAAACGCATTGGCTGCTTGCTGAAGTTTTTTTTGGATTATGAACGAGGTTTCTGCGTAACCACAACTGGATTGGCAATTCCGTTCAGATCATACACGATTTTTCCGTTACGGATGGTCATCTCGCAGGCTAATTTCTGTTTGCCTTCAATCTTGTAGCCGGTATAATCGAAGAAGCCGAAAACACCCGTATCCCGTACTTCAAACTTGCCTTCGTGCAGGTTCAGAATGGCTACGTCGGCCACTGAGCCCACCGACAGATGCCCTAGTTCTTCGCGCCGGATCGCTTTGGCTGAGTTCCAGGTACTGGCTTTGATGACCTGCTGCAAATCCATACCCATTGCCATAAACTTCGACATCACATTGAGCATGTCTTTCATGGCGTTGTTCATGCTGCCCGTATGAATGTCGGTGCTGATTGTGTTGGGGAAGAAGCCACTCTTGAGAGCCGGGATGGCCTGCGAAAAAGCAAAGCTGATGCCACCGTAGCCTACATCGAAGATGAGCCCTTTCTTCTGCGCTTCCCAGACGAACGGTTTGACCTTGTTATTGGCGACATCCACAATGGCTTCGCGGGTTTTGAGCTGACCAAAACAGTGGGTGTAGATATCGCCCGGCCGCAGGTGTTTCAGGAAAAGGTCTTCGAGCGACAGCGTAGGCGTACTACCGCCAAAGTCGATCATAACGGGTATGTTGGCCAGCTTTCCAGCTTCGACGGCCCGATCGGTTGGGGTCCAGTCGTAGCCGTTGAAATGCGCGAGTTTAACACCGACTACCTGTTCGGGGTACTTTTTGGCCATGTCTGCCGTTTGTTGGGCGTCCATGTCCTGAATGTTCTGCTCAAACCGCCCGCCCCGCATCCCGCTGCCGACAATATTTAGTAAGGCCAGCACACGGGTCTGCGACAGGTCGATGGTTTGTTTCTTGAACGCTTCGAAGTCGCGCCAGCCGGAGCAACCTGCATCCACAATGGTTGTTACGCCGTTCCGGAACGTGAAGCCGTCGGGCGGCAGGGCGTTGGGACCGTTGCTGTAGGTCTGGTCCAGATTAGTGCCAAAAAATACGTGCGTATGGATATCGATGATACCGGGTGTTACGTAGAGACCCTTGGCATTGACGACCTGTAGAGCGCCTTTCGGATCGATGTTTTTGGCCACCTGAACGATCTTACCTTCGTTAATGGCGACATCCATGACCTCATTGATGTTGTTTTTGGGGTCAATAACGTGTCCGCCTTTGATAACAACGCTGTACGTCTGCGCAACGGCTAGCTGTCCAAACGAGCTGATCAGGAGACACAGGATGAGATATAGTTTCTTCATGGGTTGAGGAGTTTAACCTGGCTACAACGTGAATAATTTGGAAAGCCCATCACAAACGTAATGGGCTTTTTAGGGAAGGATAACGTTAAACGGCTACTTTAGAAAGCTCTTCTTTTAAGCGCTTGGCTACAATTTTCTCCTGGCCGGGTTTCAGCATCCAGACCGTAACGTTGATATTGCTCGGACCACCACCGCCGACTTCGATGGAGGGGTCGCCCTTCCGTAAGGCTTCCTGCAAATCTTTGCTGGTAATCTTGAGCTTTGCCGGGTCCCAGGCGATACGTAACGTAGGCGTGTGATTGCCCAGCGGTGGAACCTTCACCTCCGTTTTTACTCCACTGATCGATTTGACGGCATTGTCGACGTGCGAAATACCCTCTTCCCACGACTTCCAGACTTTGTCGTGATCCTGGTTGATGAACCGTTCCAGGGCGACGTACATACCCAGAATTTCTTCTTTGTTGACCTTCATACCCCGGCCGATGTTGAAACCGCGGGGAGGCATGTGAAGCCGGGCGGCCGAGATGATGTCTTTTTTACCCATCAGCAAACCTGCACTCTGCGGACCACGCATGGCCTTCCCGCCCGAAATCACCACGAAGCTAAAGCCCATGTCGTTGAAGCGCCACAGGTTTTCGACCGGCGGTACGTCGGCGGCAATGTCGATGGAGGTCGGGATGTTGTGCTTTTTGCCGAGCGCCACCCACTCTTCGTGCATGATCTTGCCCTTGTCGGCTTCGATGTGCAGGAAGTGCATAAGCGCCGTCCGCTCGTTAATGGCCTTCTCCACGTCTTCGGCCGTTTCAACCGGAATGATTTTGCAGCCGGTGTTGGTCAGCGCGTGGTTGTAGACGATGTCATGCGCTTTCTGACAGATCACCTCTGTTTTCATGCCGGTACCGGCCAGATGCGGTAGCATTTCTACCTTTTTCTGGTCCATGCCCGTCAGGATTCCCGCCAGCCCCAGCGTCATCGCCGAGAAAGCTCCGGAGGTAACCACCGCCGACTCCGCATGCGTCATCTGGGCAATCTTCGCGCCTACTTTGTCCTGAATTTCGTCGAGCAGACAAAACTCTTTGGCCCCGTAGTTGATGGCATCGAGTACTTCGTCGGGCATGAGCGAACCGGTCATGTAAGTCAACGTACCGGCGGCATTGATGAACGTACGTACGCCCAGCTCTTTGAACAAGTCGCGTTTGGGAGCGGCTGCCAGCGCTTCGGTAGCCGCTATGGGTAAGCCGCTGCCGAGTAGTCCACCGAGAACGGGAACACTCGACAAGCGCTTGATGAGTTTGCGTCGGCTTAACATAGAGGTTGTTGGTACGGATTAGATGTAAGCAATGCAATCCATCTCAACCAGCGAATCGCCGGGAACGCCACCGTACACGGCCACCGTGGTACGAACGGGGGGCTTGCTGCCGAACCGACCTTTGTAGACCTCGTTCATGGCTTTGTAATCGTTCAGATCGTGCAGGAACACGCTTACCTTCAAAACTTTCTCCATCGATGAGCCCGCTTTGATCAGCTCTTTTTCCAGCTCTTTGAGGACTTCGTCGGTATGAACTTTAATGTCACCTTCTTTATGATAGCCTTTTCCGGCAACGAAGACCAGATTGCCAAGCTTGGTAGAGCCCGAAAACAAGGGCACATCCTGATGATTAACTACGTTGAAGACTTCTTTTTCGGCGGCTGGCTCAGCTACGGCTTTGGCTGCGGTGCTCAGACCGGCAACTCCGGCGACAGATGCGAAAAGACGCTTAAGAATGGAACGGCGTTCTGCTTTCATGAGAGAATAATTGAAAATTAAATGGTTACTTTTTACGATTAACTGCGCCCCTAGGCTTATCTGTGGGTTTCTTGTCGATACTCTTTCTGACCTCGCTGACCTCGTTCGCGGTGATCGCATCGGCTACGTTGCCAAAATTGCTACGGATGTGCGTCAACACTTCCGCAATATCTTCATCTTTCAAGAAGCTGTGCTGCGGCATTACGTTGTTGTAGGACTGCCCTTTTACTTCGATAGGGCCTTCCAGGCCTTTCAGCAGGACGGTGATCAGCTTCTTTTTGTCGCCGGTAACCCATTCCGAGCCCGCTAAGGGTGGGAATCGTTGCGAGTCGCCCAGGCCGTTACGTTGGTGACAGGCCGAGCAGTACACACCATATACTTTGCCACCCGCAACCGGCTTGCCTTTGTCCAGATTGTCGGCCACCAGGTCCGGGTCACGGATGTTGGACATGGTCTTACGTTTCTCCATCTGCGCCAGTTGTGCCTTGCCGAAACTGGCTTTATTCCCTTTATACGTAATGCGCCAGATTTTGCCTTTTTCGGTTTCTGCTACGTACAGAGAACCGTCTGGCCCCATCGTAATACCCATTGGGCGATAGACGGCGTCGCTGACGTTAACGATTGGGTCGACTTTAGCGAAACCGTCGGCGAACACTTCCCAGTCGCTCGTTGGTGCGCCGTTGTTTCTGGCCGGAACAAAGCCGATAAAATAACCCGCCTGCGGATACGGAGCACGGTTAGTCGAGCCGTGGAAGGCAATGAACGAGCCGTTTTTGTAATGCTCTGGAAAGCCATTTTTAGCCGTAGTACCGCGATAGAAAAGCAGGTCATTGGGAGCCCAGTGAGCAGAGAAACCGATGATCGGCTTTTCGTAGTCACCACAGCGGCCGACGGTTTTGCCATCGCCACCGTATTCGGGAGCCAGCACTTTCTTGCCCTGAATCTGATCGTAGTAGCAATACGGCCACCCGGCGTTCATACCATCCTTGACGAGTAACAGCTCTTCGGCGGGCAGCACGGCACTTTGCCAGGATGTATACACCCCCGCCCACAGCATCAGCAGATCATCGCGGCCATGCTGAAGGGCGTACAGGTTTTTGTCTTCGGGGTTCCAGTCCATCGCTACTACACTCCGCAGGCCACTGGCGAAGCGATACCCGTCTTTCTGCGTCTGACCGATTTTGTTTGCATCGAACCGCCAGATGCCCCCGTGGTCGTCGAGCATCGGGCAAGGGTCGATACCGGGTGAGCTAGGCATACGGTTTGTTTCCTGGCAGGCATTGGAGGCCGCTCCGAACGGTACGTACATATTGCCTTTGTCATCAAAGGTGATTGGCTTGGCGATGTGCTCGTGCATGCCGTGCTTATGATCGTCGGTCAGCACAACCTCCATTGGTTCCTCGGGCACTAGTTTGCCGAGCGTCAGTTTTTGGCGGTACACGTATAGTTCGGAACTGAAATACAGGTAGCCGTTGTAAATCCGCATGGCCGTACCGTAGGCCCGTTCGCGCGCGTTGCCGCCAAACGTTTTGATGATGTCGGCCCGACCATCGCCGTTTGTATCGCGGAGGGCGATAACCGACTCACCTTTATCGCGGGCGAAGCGGGCTTTTACGTAGATGTCGCCGTTGTCGTTAATGGCAATGTGCCGGGCGCGGCCGGGCAGGCTGTCAACGACGACGGTAGCCTCGAACCCATCGGGCAGGAACAGGCCGCCGTTTTCGTCAGTCTGAACAGGAATTCCGTTTCCGGACTCTCGCTGGACAAACCCAGCCAAGGTTACCAGCGCCAGCACAAATCCTTTCGCGTAAACTTTAGAGGTCATAGAAGGAAGGGAATAATGAATAGATAAAGCCGGGAAGGGAGTATCATCTCCTCATCGCGTCACAATGGGGTTGGCAATGCCGTTTAGGTCATAGACTACCTTACCGCCTTTGATGGTCATCTCACATTCCAGCTTCTGCTTGCCCGCCATCTTGTAGCCTGTTTTATCGTAGAAGCCGAAATTGCCGGTTCGCATACTGAAAATGGCGACGTCGGCAATCGCGCCTTCTGACAGGTGTCCCAGATTTTCGCGGTGGATGACCTGAGCGGGTGTCCAGGTGCTGGCGTTCACGATGCTCGGCATGTCCATGCCCATCACCAGGAACTTCGACATGATGCTGAGCATGTCTTTCATTGAGCCGTTCATACTGCCCGTGTGCAGATCAGTGCTGATGGTAGTGGGGTAAAACCCGCTTTTCACCGCCGGAATAGCCTGCGAATAGTTGAAGCTGGCTCCGCCATAGCCCACGTCGAAGACGATGCCTTTTTTGCGGGCTTCCCAGGCAAACGGCTTTACTTTTTTGGTGCCTTCATCCACGATCGTTTCGCGAACATTACCTTCCAGCAGCGTGTAGGCATGGGTGAAAATATCGCCCGGCCGCAGGTGTTTCAGGAACAGGTCAGCGAGGGGGAGCGGAGGGGTGTTGCCACCAAAGTCGATCATGACGGGCATATTGGCCAGCTTCCCGGCGGCAACGGCATGATCGACCGGAGCCCAGCTTGGTCCCTGAAAGTGAGCCACCTTAAAGCCGACGATGTCGTTCTTGTTTTCGAGGGCCACTTTAGCCGCCATCTTCGGGTCCATGTCAGACGTATCCTGCTCGAATTTGCCACCCCGCATGCCTTCGCCGACAATATTCATGAACGACAATACCCGCGTTTTAGACGGGAAAATGACGTTCTGCTTAAACGTCTCGAAGGATTTCCAGCCCGCTCCGCCCGCATCGACGATGGTCGTTACGCCTACCCGAAAGGTAAATCCATCGGGCGAAACCGCCACCAACCCATTGCTGAGGTAGTGATCGGGTTCGGTGCCGTGGAAAACGTGGCCGTGAATGTCGATCAGGCCGGGCGTTACGTACATGCCTTTGGCATCCACGACCTGCTTGGCCTGTTTGGCGTCGATGGACTTGGCGACTTTAACGACTTTGCCGTCGGTGATCGCTACGTCCATCGGGGCGTTGATGTTATTCTTCGGATCGATCAGATGCCCGCCTTTGATGACAATCGTATAGGACTGCGCCCAGACCGCATTGCCGAGTAAACTAAGCGCAATAAAAAATGAATACAAGGTACGCATAGGTGCTGCGAATAGACAGGGTATACTAAGCCGACGCTTTGGTGAATTCTTCTTTAAGACGAGCGGCCACGATTTTTTCCTGTCCCGGTTTCAGCATCCAGGTGGTGATGCTGATCCCTGCGGGTTCGCCCACTACTTCTATGGACGGATTGCCATTACGTAGCTGCTCCTGGAGCGCTTTGGGCGTAATTTTTACTTTATCGGCCGCCCAGGCGATACGTAGCGTGGGGGTGTGGTTACCCAATTCCGGCGCGAAGGTTTGGACCGATACGCCGTTCACCGACATGGCCGTGTTGGCGATGTGTGCTGTCCGCTCTTCCCACATTTTCCATTCTTTCTGATGGTCCAGGTTCACGAACTTTTCCAGGGCGACGTACATGCCCAGAATCTCTTCTTTGTTGACCTTCATACCCCGGCCGATGGTTGAGCCACGGGGTGGCATGCTGAGCCGGGCGGCATCGATGTATTTTTTCTTGCCCATCAGCAGACCCGCACTTTGAGGACCACGCATCGCCTTACCACCCGATACGCAGACCAGGTCGAAGCCCATGTCGTTAAACTTCCAGAGATTCTCGACCGGCGGTACGTCGGCGGCAATGTCGATCATAGTCGGGATGTTATGCTTTTTGCCGAGGTCTACCCACTGCTGGTGCGTAATCTTGCCTTTGTCAGACTGGATGTTCAGGAACCACAGCATAGCCGTTTTGTCGCTGATGGCTTTTTCGACATCCTCAATCGTCTCCACCTGGATGATCTTGCAGCCGGTGTTGGTCAAGGCGTGCGAGTAGCCGATGTCGTGCGCTTTCTGGGCAATCACTTCGGACTTCATGCCCGTGCCTTCGAGGTGCGGCAGTTGCTCTACTTTTTTCTGATCCATGCCCGTCAGGACACCCGCTAGTCCCAGCGTCATCGCCGAAAAACAACCGGCCGATACCACGGCCGACTCCGCGTGGGTCAAGGCGGCAATCTTTTCGCCAACCTTCGTCTGTACGTCGTCGAGCATCATAAACTCCTTCGACGAAGCCAGGATCGTATCGACAACGTCGTCCTCCATGAGGGAGCCGGTCATGGCCGTATACGTACCGGCCGCGTTGATAAAGGTCCGAATGCCTAACTCTTTGACCACGTTACGTGCCGCCAGCGCCGGAGCGGCTACGGCAGATTCAAACGGTGTGGCAGTACCTAAAAAGCCGCCAAACAAAGGCAGGGCCGACAAACGCTTGATGAGACTTCTACGATTGAGCATAGTTGTAGGGGATGTAAAGGGAAAAGATAATTAGTCAAAAATCCAGGTTCCGTATTTATCGAATTCGTGGAAACTGCCACTCGTTTTTCGCCACGACCAGGTTGTGTAGCCTTGGTCGTAATCAATTCTGTATAGGTTGCCCCGCCATCGGGTGCCCGGCGTGGGCGGTGACTGTACGAGGGGGGCCAGCAGCCGATACGGAATAAACACTTCGGCCGTCCAGCCGCTGACGGTTGCCTGGCTGATTTTGTCGCCACCCTGTACGCTGGTCGCGTGCTGGGTTCTTGAACCAACTTTGTAATTCCAGGGCTTCCATCCGTTAAACCGCCCGTTGATGTTGGGCACCAGAATCGCCAGTTCGTAATTCAGGGGTGACAATTCATACTCAAAATAGATGGGTACCGATGGGTCGGGCCAGATAAACACCTCTACTACGTCTTCTTTGAACAAAGCGGCAAAATCCTCCTCAATACTTGCCGTCAGCTTCTGGTCTTCGCACTGGAACAGGACGTAGAGGCCGGTGGCTGAGTAGAGCAGTTTGGTGTTGGTCGTCAGCATTCTGCCCGCCGATTCCTGAATTGTGATTGGTAGCCAGGGCGTCTTCGTCCAATTGATGTGATCGCCTTTGCCGTTGACCTGAAAATCTTCTGTTTTGCGAATGTGAATCACCGACGAGTCCTTCTCCTGCGCGTAGGCGTGTGGGGCTACGTAGCACTCATACAAGACCAGAAAGAGGACTATCCAACCGATTCGTTTCATTCCAGGACCAGCTAATTAATCGTAAAACAGAGGAGATTCTTGTCAGATGAAGGCAATGCAATCCATTTCGACCAGAGATTTGTTCGGTACGCCTGACCGTACACCCACCGTGGTGCGGACGGGGGGCTTGCTGCCAAAGCGTCCTTTGTAGACCTCATTCATCGCTTTGTAATCATTGGGGTCATGAAGCAGAACGCCAACCTTCAACACCTTTTGCATCGACGAGCCCGCTTTTACCAGTTCTTTCTCCATTTCTTTGAGTACGTGATCGGTATGGGCTTTTACGTCGCCTTCGAAGTGGGCACCAATACCCTGAATGAAAACCAGGTTGCCTAGTTTCGTTGAACTCGAATAGAGCGGGTTGTCCGGCTGCGCGTCTAAATCCGCGAGTTGACTTCGGGTCAGCGATTCGGCGAGTGTGGAAGGGCTTGCCGTAAGCCCGGTCAGACCGGCTAGGAATGCGAAAAGACGTTTTAAAAGGGATCGGCGTTCTACTTTCATTACGGGTTTAATGAACGGTTGAATTAGTGTACCCTCTCCTTATAGGGAGAGGGTACTGGTAATAGTCAGATAAAGCCAGAATTTACTTGTCCCACCAGACGACGCTGGAAAGGGTATTGGTGCCGCCCTGCCGCGTCCGCGCTTCAACGAAGTTGGCATTGTTGTAAATGCCTTCCGAATCGGGAATCACGAAGCGGGTTGGAATCTGGCCGCCGGTAAGGTTACCCGGATAGTTCGTTGGCGTAAGCACTGGGTATCCCGTCCGTCGCCAGTTGGCGAAGATCTCGTATTCGTCTTCCAGGAAAAGCGAAACCCATTTCTGGGTGCTGATCTGCTCGATCTGCTGAGCCACCGTTCCGCCTTTGTACGGATTAGCGGCCAGATACGCGTTGATTTTTGCATCCGAAATGACACCACCCGTACCAAACAGCGACCACTGCCGCATATTCGCTTTAACGGCGTTGGTGTACGCCACTTCGGCCGTACTGCCACTGTACCAGCCACGCACGGCGGCTTCGGCGAGCAGCAGGTTCGTTTCCGCATTGCCCAGCACAATCAACGGTGCACTGTACTTCAGCAACGTATTGGGGTTCGGCTCCGAGAATGAGTTGAAGTTAGCGGGCAGATTGTTGAAGGCTGCATTGGGCATTCCACTCTGGCGAGCTGTTGTGGTGTCGGCGGTGAACGTTTTGTTATCCGTCGTTGTCCAGACAATCGAGATGACGTTCAGCCGGGGATCTTTTGTGTTCTTGAGGTAATCGATCAGCGTTTTCGCCAGTTTACCACCTTCTACGTTGTCGCCACCCGGCGTAATGTAATCCGTGCTGAGCAATCCGTTGGCGATGAAATTACGGCTGGCAATCTGCGACCCATCTACGTAGGCAATCACGGCGCGGTCAGCGTCGTCGAGGATTATCCCACCGGTAATGGCTTTTTCAACCCAGGTTTTTGCCAAAGCCGGGTCAACCTGAGTTAGGCGCATGCCTAAACGAAGCATCAGCGAATAGGCAAACTTCTTCCATTTGGTAATGTCGCCACCGTACATTAGATCGGCATTGCCGAAGGTGACTTTGGCCGGGTCGAAGGCGGCAATCGATTCGTCGAGTTCTTTCAGCAGATCGGCGTAAATGACCTGTTGTGTATCGTACTTTGGCGCGTAATTCTTATTCGCCAGCGCTTTCCCGGCGTCGAAATAGGGGATGTCGCCGTACAGATCGGTCAGCCGGTGGAAGAGGTATGCCTTCCAGATGCGGGCGGCCGACAGCTTGTTTACGTTGGCAGCGTTTCCCGATACGGCATCAATCACCTGACTAATCGAAATCACCGAACCTTGCCCGGCTGCGGTGCCTGCGTAGGCGTCCCAACTGGCGGTCGAATAGTTGTAGTTGAAGTACTTATCACCGGCCGCGGGCACCTCTTTATACGTAGCGAAGTGCTGCATCGACTGACCGATGGTCAGGTAAGCCGCACCCGTAAAATTGGTGCTTACGCCATCCAGCAGCGCTCTGGTGAACAGGTATTCGGGAACAACCTGAGAGTATTTATTGGGGTCTACGTTCATCTCCTCAAAGCCTTTGTCGCAGGCTGACAAGATGAGGAATAACGGAGCCAAACAGAGTATCTTTTGAATCAAACGCTTCATGGTTCAGAGGATTACGTGATTAGAATTTCACCATTAGATTCACGCCCAGGCTACGGGTTCTGGGCACGCCGAACGCTTCCAGACCCTGGGCATTCGTGCTGGTGTAGCTCGACTCCGGATCGAAATACTGATTCTTTTTGTCCTTGTAGAGGATGGCCAGATTCCGGGCAACCAGCGAGATCGATGCGCTTTGAATCTTCAGAAACGACAGCTTATTAACCGGTAGATTATAGCTCAAAACGACTTGACGAAGCTTGATAAAGTCGTTGTTGAACATGAACAATGCCGTGTAGTTCTTGTCATTGTCGTAATACGTATCCACCTCTTCCTTCTTCCAGGTTTTGGTGAAGGGAGCCCCTTCCGGGGTTACGCCCGTTACCGTTACACCGGTTTCGCGACCAGGCAGGGTTTCCTGCGGCAAGCCAAAGCGATACGCATACTGGTAGAGGTTCGAGTACACGATGCTGCCGAATTTGCCGTCGATCAGGAAATTCAAGGAGAAATTCTTGTACCGGAAGTTGTTAGTGATACCCATTGTCAGCGGTGGCGTACCCTGGCCGATTTCTTCCAGATCACCCCGGACGGCGTACCCACTGGCCGGATTGAAGACGACGTTACCGCCCGCATCGGTTTTCTTCCGATACCCCCAGACGGTTCCGTAAGGTCGATCCAGTACGTTACGGACCAGGCCACCGCCTACGCCGGAGCCAATGTCGATGCCGGTCAGACCTTCGGCCAGCCGTTCGATCTTGCTTCGGTTGTACGCCATGTTATAGCTCACATCCCAACTGAAATTACTCTGTTTGACGGGCGTTCCGGTGAGCAGCAACTCAACACCCTTGTTGCTCAGTTCGCCTACGTTCAGCAGCGCCGACGTATAGCCCGAAGACACCGCGATGTTGGTCGTTACAATATCATTCGTGGTTTTTCGGTTGTACAGCGTCAGGTCAATACCCAGGCGGTTGTTCAGGAATTTCGCTTCAATACCGCCCTCATAGGTAGTAGAGGTCAACGGTTTCAGGTCGGGGTTCGGCACCTGTGACGACGATAGGACCTGCACCGGCCGACCGTTGTGACCGCCCTGTTGCATGGAGTAGTACTGGTAGATCTGATACGCGTTTACCGTTGCGCCACCGACCTGCGCCCAGGAAGCCCGGAGCTTGGCGAAACTGATCGCCTTGGGTAACTGGAACGCGTCCGACAGAATGAACGAGCCGCCAACCGAGGGATAGAAAATATTGTTACTCTTCGGGTTCAGGACCGAAAACCAGTCCTGACGGCCCGAAAGGGTCAGGTACGCTACGTTCTTATACCCAAAGTCCACCGAGCCAAACACCGAGTTGATCGCACTCTTCAGATACGTCGGTGTCGTGGTCGAAGCGGCCAGATTGGTGTAACTATAGAAGTAAGGAACTGTAAATTCACTGCCCGCAATCTGGGTCTGGTCGTACATAGACTGCTGCGCGTTGCCGCCCAATAACGCGGAGAAGCTCAGATTGTCTTTCAAAAAATTCGTGTTATAGTTCAGCGTCAGCATCCCGTTCGTTTCCGACGACATCACTTTGCGGGCGTCATACGTACCGAGGGGCTGAAACGCGTTGTTGGTCGGCTGGACGTATTCGGACTGGAAGCTGTAGTAGTCCTGGCTGACGCTACCCTTGATGGACAGATTATTCAGGATGTCGTACCGGATGCTTCCCTGGCTGAGAAATCGATTTTTCCGGTCGTCGTTCTTGAACTTGTTCACCACGAAATATGGGTTTGGTGCGGCCGGAACGGGGTTCCACTCCACTTCTTTACCCGTCACTGGATCATAACCCGGAGCCAGCGAACGAATGTCGACCGTATTGGCAATCAGGTACGTTGCCCAATGCGGGTTCATGTCCGCATACCCCACCTTTGGGCGGTTTATGCCTTCTTCCAGATTATACTGAAACACGGTTTCAATACTCAGTTTTTTACCCAGGAATGCATTGAGGTTGAGGTTGGCAATACGCCGGGTAAACGACGAATTCGGGACAATGCTGTTTGAACTCGTATTGTTGAGTCCCAACCGGAAGTTGACGGTTTCGTTACCACCCGTAAAGGCTACCGAGTTGATGTAGTTGCTGCCGGTTCGGTAAAAGTTCTTCAGATTATCTTTCTGGGGCGAGTAGGGGTGAAGCTGACCGTCAACCTGAATGGTGGGCTGGCCATCCATCCGGGCACCGTAGGAGAGACGACCGGTACTTTTAGCCTCCGTCAGGGTTGTGGGTTTTTTACCGTCCAGGCCCTGGCCGTATTCATACTGCCAGTTCGGGATCACGGCAATGTCTTCAAAAGTTGTCGTGCTGTTTACTTCAATGCCAAGACCCTTCTGGCCACGTCCTTTCTTAGTCGTGATCAGAATAACGCCATTCGACGCCCGGGCACCGTACAGAGCCGCAGCCGGACCGCCTTTTAAGACACTGATCGATTCGATATCGTCGGGGTTGATGCCGCCAATGCCATCGCCCCGGTCGACGTTCATGCCGTTACCGTCAGCCATAGTACCACCACCCGGAATGCTATTGTCCATAGGCATCCCGTTGATGACGTACAGAGGTTGGTTGTTGCCGTTCAGCGAGCCGTTCCCCCGGATAATGATCCGGCTGGAGCCACCCGGACCCGTCGACATACCCGTAGCGTTCACACCCGCAATTTTACCCGTCAAAGCATTCGCTACGTTGTTTTCACGAGCCTGCGTAAACTCACTGCCTTTTACTTCAGATACGGCGTAGGCAAGGGCTTTTTTCTCTTTGGAGATACCTAAGGCCGTAACAACCACTTCACTCAAGGTGCTGGATTCAGGTTCCAGGTTTACGGCAAGGTTGGTTTGGTTGCCAACGGTCACTTCCTGCCGTTTGTACCCCACAAAGCTGAAGACCAGCACCGCATCCTGCTCGGGAGCGTCAAGCGCGAACGTACCGTCGGCGACGGTGCTGGTACCACGCGTCGTACCTTTGATGACCACACTAACACCGGGCAGTGGTGCCCCTTTTTCATCCAGTACAGTACCCGTTATTTTTCGTTTGGGCGCTTCCGGTCGATCGGAGGCTTTACTTTCCAGCCTGCTCTCCTGCCGTTTCAGAATAATCCGTTCCTGAAATACGTCGTAACCAACCTGATAAGGAGCCAATACCGTCGTGAGGACCTGACCGAGCGGCTCTTCGCGGAAGGTATAGGAAAGCTTGCGGCTGCTCCCAAAAATCTGGGGGTTATACATGAACTTAACGCGGGCAACCTGCTCAATTCGCTCCAGCACCGTTTCTACATCGGCACTGGTGAGCCGAAGCGTCACCTTTTGTTCCAGTACTTTCTGGCCGCTGACGTCAACGGCGTGCGCCAGGGAAACGAAGGCCACAGCCAGGAAGACTTGATAAAGGCCAGCGTGCATAATTTTCTGTAATGTCGTTTGAAACTGTATTCGTTTTGACATAGTTTTGGCTTTTGTCGGGTTCACAATTCGGCAAAAAGGAGTCCTGGTCCGGCTTGCGGACATCATCGTAGGCAATACATGAGGGACATTCGGAGTCGAAGATGTTGGCGCATTTTCGACTCTTTTTTTATTGGGACGAGGTAATGATGTGCATAGGCAATCGGTTAGTTTAGTGGTTGTTAGGAAACTAGTACGTTCGCGGCTTACAGCCTTTACTGTGAATAATGATGTATCCGTCCAGCTGCTCAAACGTCGCGTCGATCGTATGCCCGATCAAGGTCAACTTTTCGTACAGCGGTTCATCGGCCAGGGCTGCCGTCAGGTAACAATCGCGCATCAGCTCTTCGTCGAAGACAATCCGGATACCGTAAGCCTGCTCAAGCGTCGCAAACACGTCTGCAATCGGCGTCCGGCGGAACGTAAAGAGTTGCTTCGGGGCCGATGGCGCGAGCAGGGCCGGTTGTTTAACGATGCTCTTTACCAAGCTCGACTCCTCAGGTGAGAAAACCAGCTGCTGATTGGGCGTTAAGACAACCCCTTCGGCTTTTGGCTCTTTCGCTGAATTCGTTGCCGTTGCCCGGCTCTGCGGATAAACCGATACCTTACCCGTTCTGACAATCACCCGGGCCTGTTTCGCTCCTTCGTAGGCCTGCACAATAAAGCTCGTTCCCAATACCTTTGTGACCAGCCGATTGCTGTGTACGTAAAAGGGCCGGGTCGGGTCTTTCATGACACTGAAAAACGCTTCGCCTGACAGATACACCTCCCGTTTACGACCCGAAAACGATTTCGCGTAACTCACGCGGCTTTTTGGGGACAGCAGAATGGTGCTCCGATCGGGCAGACTCACCCGCAGGGGTTTGTCCGTTGCATTGCTGACTTCCGTCAGGGAGCTGGTCGCATGGTCAACGAGTTCGGCATACGTAATCTCACGCTTTGCGCAGGCCGGATGAAACAGGTGCCAGCCCAGCAGGCTAATTAAGACCAGAAAACTGGCCGCCATGCCGTATCGAACCGGTGTAAACTGCCACCAGCCTGGCTGAACAGCATGCCGCTTCGGTGGGTCGATGGCTTCCCGCAGCCGCGTAATCTCCTGCTTTACTTCCTGCTTCGAGATGTATTCACCCTCGTCAATCTGCCGTTTGTAATCAGTGTGCAGCGTAACCAGCAAGTGGTACGCTTTATTCACGACTTCGCGCCGGTCCGGATTGCTGAGCAGCCACTGCTCCCAAAATGCCTTGTCAATGGGATTGTCAAAAAGTTTCCAACGTTGAAATGAAGTATCAGCAGCTAATTCTTCAGGCTCAAAATCTCTGTATTCGTGCATAAACGCCAATGATACTTTCGCTTTGTTAAAGGAAAGATGCAGGACGTAGCGGTGAATACTCTCTTTGGGAAAGAATATTTTGAAAAATTTTATAAATACTGCTTGGTGAAGCTTACGAGAGGGCGCAATCCTGATAAAAGCAGATTGTCACAGCTACGATCAGCGGTTGCTGGATCTATAGATACCTGTGCGCTGTCGGCGGAAGATGTAAACCGCTTGCTTTACTGGTCGTGGTTGCTGGACCTAACGTCCATAACCTGCCTTTAGGAAGAGCGTTATCAGGAGAGAAGCGAACGTTATAAACGTAAAACGTAGCGCCTGCTCTTGTTACCGATTGGTCTCAAGAACAGGCGCCACGTTTTTACTAATGAGAACCCTTAAGGCTTACCAACGGCTGCTGTACTATCCGCTTTGCGTTTGGCTTCTTCCTTCGCGCGTTTTTTGAAAAAACCACGTAACAAAATGTTATTCTGAGCCGCTTTCAAATCCTCGTTCAGCAACAGGGTGCCCTGGTTTAGATTACGTAACGTACTGCGCAGGTTGGTCGCCGTTTCCTGGTCGGTCAACAACACGCCCAGAGGACTGTTGGTATTGTTTAGTTTCTCCGAAGCCCGGTTTATATTCTCCGACGTGCGGTTGAGATTGCTGACGGTCTGATCGGCGGAACTGGCGGCACTTTCGAGTCGATTGGCCGAGCGGCTCAATCGGCGAAATACGGTGGTATCTGTAACCAGTTCGTTGGCCAGCGTGCCCTTCGTATTCAGCTTGCCCGCGAACTGCGAAACCGAGCGCGTTACGTTTGCCGTATTTTCGGAAGCCCGTTCGAGATTCTGCATGGCGCGTTTGAAGTTCAGCGCGACAATCGAATCGGTCAATACCGCTCCAACGGTTCCTTTCCCGCGTCTGATGTTGCCAACCAGCGCTTTGAAGTCGTTGGTCACCTTAAGCAGGTTGCGGTTATTTTCCTGAAGCGTCGTCATGATCTGATCGGAGCTGAGCGCTTCCTGCGTTTTCAGCCGATCTCCTTCTTCTACCTCGGGGTGGTTGGTTGTGCCGCCGGTGATCACTACGATCTTATTGCCGATAAGTCCATCTGAACTGATGGTAGCACTGGCGTCTTTACGGATATACTGTTGCGAGCTTTGCTCAATGTTCATGTCCACTTCTACCTGAGCGTTTCCGAAAAAGCTTACTCGCTTAACCGTGCCGATTTTGACGCCCGAAAACCAGACATTGTTGCCTGCTTTCAGGCCGGCCACATCTTTAAAAACGGCAATAATTTGAATGCTTTTGGTGAAACGCTTTTGTTGGCCACCCAACACGAAGACTCCGGCAATGAAAATGACGATCCCCAGCAGAATAAAAATGCCGACGACAACGGAGCGTTTTGTTGATTCAGTACTCATTCGAATCGGATATAATGGTGGTGTAAGTGCAGTAGGTGTAATTGTTGAAGTGAGCAAAATGTTTTAATGTGACCTGCTCACTTTACTTAAATCCACCGACCTGGAAAAAGCAATCAATTCACAAAATTGTAATTATAAAACTGCTGAACCCGCTCGTCGGGGTCTGCGAATACTTCATCGAACGTACCGACCCGCTCAAATTTTCCGTCCAGCAGCATAGCCACACGATCACCGGTTGTTTTGGCGCAGGTGAGGTCGTGGGTAATGATAATAGACGTGGCTTTGTAGCGTTCCCGCACTTCGTTGATCAGGTTGTTGATGTCAATACTGGTAATCGGGTCAAGGCCTGCGGTGGGTTCATCGTAAAGCATAATTTCGGGCTTCAAGATCAGCGTTCGGGCAATGCCGATCCGCTTCCGCTGGCCACCCGACAACTCCGAAGGCATCTGGTTGATGGTCTGCGACAAACCTACGTCGTCGAGCGCTTCTTCAACCGCCCGGTCGATGTCGGCCCGGCTCAGATTTCGGATGTTGCGTACGAGCGGAAACTCGAGGTTTTCGCGAATACTCATACTGTCGTACAGGGCGCTGCTCTGAAACGAAAAACCTACTTTTTGCCGGAACGCGTCCAATTCCTTACCCCGCAGGCGCTCGACTTCTTCGCCCAGCACCCGAACGATACCGGCATCGGGCTGGAGCAGGCCCACGATAATTTTGATCAAAACAGACTTTCCGGTGCCTGAGCGGCCCAGCACGACTACATTTTCTCCGCGGTTTACGTCCAGGTCTACCCCCTGCAACACGTGTAAATCGCCGAACGATTTACGCAGCCCGCGAATGGTAATAACTGGTTCATTGGTTGGTGTCATGGCAGTGTAATGAGTAATCAGAAGTAGCAAAAAACATCCGGACTGGGTACCCAATGGCTTGTCAACTACCCCGTATTGCCCCTACAATCTGTAAGGAGATTAATTCTTCGATAAAGACCAGGAACATCGACGTAACAACGGAAGAGTTGGCGGCCTTACCCACGCCTTCGGTTCCCTTTGAGGAATGATACCCTTTATAACAGCCCACCATGCCAATTGTGAAGCCGAACACAATCGATTTGAGCAGCGAAGCAAAAATGTCGAGGTACGTAATGGCTCCGAATACCTCCTGAAAATACGACGTAAAACTGGTCTGCTCGTTCTGATTGACGTTGATGTACGCCCCGATCAGGGCTACGAAAATCGTATACATCGTCAGGATCGGAATGGTGAAGGAAGTCGCCAGCACGCGGCTGACCACCAGAAACTTAAATGGGTCCGTTCCTGACACTTCCATGGCGTCGATCTGCTCCGTTACGTTCATCGACCCCAATTCGGCCCCGATGCTTGACCCTACCTTTCCAGCGGCAATCAAGGCTGTAACCAGCGGTCCTAACGCCCGAACAATGGCAATGGCGATCAACGACGGCAACCACGACGTAGCACCAAACTCCGATAGAGACGGTCGCGACTGGTTGGTAAAAACAATACCCGTGATGAAACCCGTGGTAGAAATGAGCAACAGGGACCGATAGCCGACTTCGTAGCATTGCCGGATAATCTCCTTAAACTCGTAGGGAGGCATAAACACTTCCCGAAAGAAGCGGCCAACGAAGGAGCTTACGTCGGCCAGGTTTAGGAAGAATGCATCCAGCCGGCGACCCACAACAGGCCGATCGGATGTTGATTTTTGAGGATTGGTGGTATCAGACTGCATTTAGCGGCTTAATGTAGTGGGGCCAGGTATTAACCCGGCTTCATGTAAGGGTATAACTGATTTATACCTTGGTAGTTTAATTTTACCAATACTACGTCTGTTAGCCAGTTGGTTAACTTAGTTTGTGGGATGGGATAGCGGCATTGTCCTAAAAAAAGCCCGGCCTGCCAATACGTATTGGCAGGCCGGGCTCTTGGGAATAGACGCTTGGGTTAACTCACCCGCTGGAGCGTCGCTGACAAGGGGTAATAAGCCGTTTGCGGCAATGGAGCTAAAAATGAGGAGTAATCATCGGGGCGTGACAACACTTCTTTGTACACCAGCACCCGAAACAAATAATACTGGGTTTCGCGCGGCAGCCGCATCCGGTAATAATCACGGTGATCCAACCGTTTCAGTTGGTTCTTCAGATAGCTAGGTCCGGCGTTATAAGCCGCAGCGACTAACGACCACGAACCTAGTTGATCATAGAGTTTTCGCAGGTACTGGCAGGCCGCTTCGGTGGCTTTGTGAACATTGAACCGTTCGTCGACCCGACCGCCTACTTTCAGGCCCAGCTCACGGGCCGTTCCCGGCATCAACTGCCAGTAGCCAGCCGCGCCAACCCGTGAAACGGCCTTGGCCCGCAGGCCACTTTCGGCCAGGGGAATGTACCGGAAGTCGTCGGGGATATCGTATTTTTTTAATATGGGGTTGATGATCGGAAAAAACGCATCGGCTTTCTCGCGAAGATTTCCCAGGTCTCTGGCCTGACTGCGGAACAACGTAAACACATGTTTCCAGCGGTCAACGACATCGGTCTGATCCAGGGGTAAGCATTCTCCGCAGAAGTTAACATCGAGCAGGGGCAGGGCGGGCGCATTGGCAACCGGCTTCACCAAGGATGTCATGATGCTGGACTGGGGCTGAAGCATTGACCCGGTTGCGTCGGGCTGGGCAATAACACCAAAAGAACTCGAATTGGCGTGAGAAATTGGGGAGGGGGCAATCTTGGCGGCAACTGTGACAGCCGGGCGAAGAGCGGCCATCAACACTGAAAATCCAACTCGTATAAGCAAAACTGAAAATAGATGGTACTGAGTCTATAACGCCAGTAGAGAATATATAGTGCATTGATAATCAATATAATACATAGCGTTTGTTAATATGATGGCGGGCGGGTGACGGGTGAGGCCAAAAACTAATTGAGTCTCAGGAGCTTTCACGGAAAAATCTAATACTTCAATTTTTAAATAAATTTTGGGTAATCGCATCATACCGCGTCGGTTGAATGCGCGTAACCTAGTGGTAGGTCAGCGTAAAAAAACGACCTTTGTAGCCGCAAACCTCCGGCACAAGCTGCCGGCTGGATCAGGAACGCTTATGATTGAAATTGGACGAGTAAATACTTTAATCGCGCTGCGCGAAACCAGTGTTGGGTTCTTTCTGGGCGATGAACAGGGCAATGACGTGCTGCTGCCCAACAAATACGTGCCCGATACGCTGGACGTTGAGGATGAGATCGACGTCTTCATATATACCGACTCCGAAGATCGGCCCATCGCAACCACCTTGACCCCTGCCATTCAGCGCGACGAGTTTGCTTCGCTGCAGGTGGTGGCTGTGACAAGCGCCGGAGCTTTTCTGGATTGGGGACTAGAGAAAGATCTGCTCGTGCCGCACCGCGAACAAAGCCGACCGATGCAGGTTGGGCAGTGGCCCGTCGTGTTTATGTATCTGGATGAAGAAACCAACCGGCTTGTGGCGTCGAGTAAGATAAACCGCTTTTTAGACCCCGATGCGGGCGACTTGTACGTCGGCGAAGAGGTTCAACTGCTGGCTTACGAAACCACCGACCTCGGCGTTAATGTCATTATCAATAACCGCTATAAAGGGCTGATTTACGCTAACGAGATTTTTCGGACGGTACGTCCCGGCGATCCGCTGATTGGGTATATCAAAAACATTCGGGACGATAATCGCATTGATGTCAGCCTGCAACGTACTGGTTTCGAGAATGTAGAGCCGAACGCTCGGCGCATTCTGGCTACGCTTAAAGCGGAAAACGGATTTCTGCCCCTGACCGATAACAGCCCTCCCGAACAGATTTACAAAACGCTGGAAATGAGCAAGAAAACGTTCAAAAAGGCCATTGGAACACTTTATAAAGAACGGAAGATTGTTATCGAAGAAAAAGGTATTCGCTTGCTGTAGCGAGGGAGCACTCATACGTATCTGTACATAAACAGACAAAAAGCCCGCTCCATCTAGAAGCGGGCTTTTTAGTAGAAATAGATTCTGGTCGCTAAACGCTGCGGCCCTGAATCAGGCGCAGAATGATGGCAATAACCGCAATGACCAGCAAGACGTGAATGATACCGCCCAGACCGAAACTATTGAACCCTAAAAAACCAAGCAGCCAGATGATGATCAGCACCACGGCTATAGTATACAGCAGATTGCCCATAACGTTTATTGGTTTATTGAATTAATTAGGTGTATTACAAGCAACTAACCAACTTGCTATCATTTGGTTTTCGGAATCTACTAACCCGCCCAGTATCGGCTCGTCAAACGGCGACCTTTCAACCGACTTAAAGGCTTGAAAAATCCTTGTTTGATCTAGCCCGTATGGAGTGAAAATGGGCCGGGGGCTAAGGTCTGGTTGGTTTGCGGGCGCATTTACCAGTATATTCGGCGGCCCAATTCACGTTAAAAATGAAAGTAAGAAAAGCAGTGATTACCGCAGCTGCCCGCGGAGAACGATTATACCCGGTAGCCGATACCATCCAGAAAGCCATGCTGCCGGTTATCGATATTGATGGATTGCACAAACCCGTTATTCAGGCCATTGCTGAAGAAGCTTTTCTGAGCGGCATCGACGAAATCTGCGTCGTTGGCGCCCCTGGCGACGGTGAACGTTATATCAATGCCTTTACGTCGCTGCGGGATAACCTGGTTAAATCGTTTAAAAGCGTTGACTGGGCCAGAGAAGAGGCCGATAAGATTGATAATCTGCTCAGCCGGGTTCAGTTTACCGAGCAACCCGAGCCTTTGGGCTACGGTCATGCCGTGTATTGCGCCAGGGAGTTTGTGGGGAATGAACCATTCCTGCTGCTGCTGGGCGATTACTTATACGTATCGAACCTGATCAACAAGCGGTGTGCAGCCCAATTGATTGAGCTGGCCACTCAGGAAAACTGCTCTGTATCGGCCGTCAACCCGACCATCGAACATCAGATCGGTCGCTATGGTACCTTGACGGGTAAACACGTACCGAACAGAACGGGGGTTTATCAGATCGAAAAACTGATTGAGAAACCGTCGTTGAGCGTAGCCGAGCTTGAACTCCAGACACCAGGTCTGCGCGTTGGCTATTATCTCTGCTTCTTCGGAATGCACGTACTGACGCCTACCGTTTTTGATATTCTACAGAGACACATTGCGCAGGGGAGTACAAACACCCCACTGACGCCGACATTACAGGAACTGGCCGATACGGAGACATACCTGGCGTTGGAAGTGAAAGGGAATCGTTACGACTTAAGCGGACGTAACGGGCTGTTACGGGCACAGATGGCACTCGGCCTGGCGGGGGTAGCGCATGACGAAACACTGACGTCGATGGTCGAGTTGTTGGCCGAAGCCAATACGCGAAAAGCGCAGGTGGTAGGGTAAACCGCGAGGGGCAGGGGGCGTAGGGCATAGAGTTGAAATTCCCCAAGCCCTACGCCCCCTGCCCCAGCAAAAAACAAAACAACATGAATGTTTTTATAGAAACAATTACGTCCACTGACCCCGCTGCTCGTAACCGATCCTTTTTTGACTTAAGTCGTAATCTATCTGCCCCTACTCTGCTGAAAGCCCTGCGTGAGCTGGACGATTTTCGGAAGTCCACGCCGAATCTGTACGATAAAGTTAGAGCCACTCTGTTCTTATACGCTGGTTTTCGCTTTTTCCTGATGGAGGCTGCCGAAACACCGGCTATCGGCAAAATACCGTACGCGGGCTTCGAAGATTTGCTGGCCCGTCGGTTTGAGCAGGCCATTGCTACGTTCCTGCAGGATCTGGACAAACACGGCCCGAACGCTACGTTGTTCAGCGCTTTGGCGGATAGTTACCATCATCTGTCGTTTCAGATTCTGGCCGATCAGGTTCGGAAAAGCGTTCGGTCGAGCAAAGGCAATCAGTGGATGTTCCGCGTTGGGCATCGGGATGAACACCCCATTCGTATTCATCCAAAGCTGCTCCAACGATCCGATAGCTCACTCTTTTACCCGATCCTGCATGAGCAAACCTCGGTGCGGATGGACTTAACGCATAGTGGCTGGTCGGATATTTTCTTTCTGGGCATGGACTACCCGGAGGGAGCTCGTGTCATCAACATTTCGATTGACCTGGGTGTATTCGGTCGCGACAAAGACATTCGCCCACCTTTGCACTGTTACGTTCGAGTTATTTCCGAGCCGGTGCTGCGTCTGACCAGCGTTGACCTGAACACAACTAAGGACGTACACGACCTGGCCGATCTGTTCAACTTTGGTAACGACTACCTAAGTCTGGTCAAAGCGGGCGTGATTGCCTCAGGACTCATTCCGCCCTCGTTCGAAGGCACGAACCAGTCGCTGGCGGATATACTGGCCCGGATTGTAGCGCCGGGAATGGGCATTGAGCTGGTAACGAAAGTAAATGATATTCCGAAGGGCTCGCGTTTTGCGGTTTCTACTAACCTGCTGGGTTCGATCATTAGCCTGCTCATGCGGGCAACGGGTCAAACCCAAAATCTGGAAGGCGGTCTCGACGAAAGCGAACGTCGGTTAGTAGCTTCGCGGGCCATCCTGGGTGAGTGGATCGGTGGATCGGGTGGTGGCTGGCAGGATTCCGGTGGGGTTTGGCCCGGCATTAAAGCCATTCAGGGTACATTCGCCCAGGATGGTGATCCAGAGCACAGCATCAGTCGAGGTACGTTATTACCCCGTCACCGTGTGCTGCAGGGAGAGGCAGTGCATCCCGACATACAGGAAAAAATCATGAACTCGCTGGTGTTGATGCACGGCGGTATGGCCTCCAACGTAGGGCCGATTCTGGAGATGGTCACTGAAAAGTACCTGCTCCGGGGCGATAACGAATGGGTAGCCCGCCAGCAAACGAATCAGATTTTCGACAATATTCTGGGGGCTATTCAGGAGGGTGACATCCGAAAGTTGGGAGCTAACACCGCTCGTAACTGGGAAGGGCCCATCAAAACCATTATTCCGTGGGCATCGACTTACTTCACGGAGCAGATCATTGCCAAAGCCAAAAAACAGTTTGGTGAGGATTATTACGGCTTCCTGATGCTGGGCGGTATGTCGGGCGGAGGCATGGGTATGTTCGTGAATCCGGCGCAGTACGAGGATTACAAAATGCAGGTGCTGGACATTCTGCGGAAAACGAAGAACGAGCTGTCCGACTCACTGCCTTTCGCCATGGAGCCGGTAGTGTACAATTGGAGCATTAATCCAAAAGGCACCTGGGCCAATCTGCACGAAGGGAATGAAGCTCTAATGCCAGAACAGTATTACGGCATTCACGTATCGGAATTGGTACGTAAAGATCCGGCTTCGATACCGTATGTCCGCCGGGCTGAGATTGACTATTTCACTACCTATTGCGAGCAGAACAATCAAGCCTATCCCTTGCTGCGGACCATCGTCAGCAATTTGTTTAAAGTGTCCGACCCCACCTCACAGGGCAACCGGAGCGCCGAAAACGAAAAAGCGGATCGGATCAAGAAAGAAAACGGCTTCGATTACATTCAGCACGAGGAGATTCGCGAAGAACTGCAAAAAGGGCGTATTGGTTTGTCGCGCAACCGCCTGCCTGCCGAAACGTCGATTGAGGATGTGCAGCCGAACGAGATTGCCCAACTTGAAGCGTTAACGGCATCTGTTCAACTGGGCGAAGCGGCTATTCAAGCGGGTAAAGTGGCTGTGATGAGTCTGGCCGCTGGCGTGGGTAGCCGTTGGACCAAAGGCGCCGGGGTAATAAAAGCCATCAACCCGTTTGTCGAAATAGATGGTGTGCATCGGAGCTTTCTGGAGATACACTTGGCTAAAACGCGCAAAGTAGCCGAGCGTTACGGAGCCGTCCTTCCGCACCTTGTCGCGACTAGTTACCTGACTCACGAGCCAATTCGGAAGAAGCTAGCGCAGACTAGCAACTTTGGTTATCAAGGGCCAGCTTTGCTGTCGCCGGGTCGTTCGATTGGGCAGCGATTCGTACCAATGGAGCGTGATTTACGGTTCATGTGGGAAGAAATGCCGCAAGAAACGCTCGACGAGAACAAGCAGAAAGTGCGGGATGCCGTACGGCAAACCATGATTTCGTGGGCTAAATCGAAAGGCGAGGGCACCGACTACGTCGATAATATCGCGGCTCAACGGTTTTCGCCACTGGGTCACTGGTATGAAGTATCGAACCTGTTACGTAATGGTACGCTGGCCAAGCTGCTCGCCGAGTATCCGCAGATCGAAACGATCATGTTGCATAACATCGATACGTTGGGCGCTGATGTTAATCCAGCCGCATTGGGTCATCATCTTGCCTCGGGGAATGTGCTCACGTTCGAGGTCGTTCCCAGACGTATCGAAGACCGCGGGGGTGGATTAGCCCGCGTAAATGGGACCATACGCCTATTGGAAGGCCTGGCGCAGCCTCGCGAAGAGGACGAGCTAAATCTGAGCTATTACAACACGAATACGACCTGGATTCAGGTTGATCCGCTGCTTCAACTGTTTGGCCTTACCCGCGACGATCTGCAAACGGGAGATGAGGCTCAACTGGCAAAAGCGGTACGTAGCGTGGCTCACCGGATTCCTACCTACGTAACCATCAAAGATGTAAAATACCGCTGGGGGCACGGTCAGGAAGACATTTACCCGGTTGCGCAGATTGAAAAACTGTGGAGCGATATGTCGGCACTGTCTGATGTAAAGTGTGGCTACATTGAAGTGCCCCGGTACCGTGGGCAGCAGTTAAAAGACCCCGCTCAACTGGATTCATGGGTGACGGACGGCAGCAAAGACCATGCAGCCTCCCTATGCCTCTTTGCCGAATAAGCGCAGGTCTCAGTTGTTTGTCAAGTTTAGTATTCTGAAATTGTTAGTACGAAGAGTCCATTTATACAGGCGGTTTCAGCGGTAGATTGCCGCTGAAACCGCCTTTTCTCTATACGTTTATCCCTTTTATTGGCAATTGCCAACGTTTATAAAATGCCTCTACGTTCCCAAGATTGGTTTGGCCGCACCGGTAAAGACGGCTTTATATACCGTGCCTGGATGAAAAACCAGGGTTTCCCGCATCACGAATTCGAAGGCAAACCGGTTATCGGTATCTGCAACACCTGGTCGGAGCTTACCCCCTGCAACGCGCACTTCCGCGAACTGGCCGAAGCCATCAAGCGTGGCGTATGGGAAGCGGGTGGCTTTCCGCTGGAGTTTCCGGTAATGTCACTCGGCGAGTGCCAGATCAAGCCCACGGCCATGCTATTCCGGAATCTGGCCAGCATGGATGTGGAAGAAAGTATTCGCGGTAACTCGCTGGATGCCGTTATTCTGATGTGCGGCTGCGATAAGACAACGCCTTCGCTGGTGATGGGTGCCTGTAGCGTTGACCTGCCAACGCTGGTCGTATCGGGAGGGCCGATGCTGGCCGGACGCTTCCAGGGACGAAAAATCGGTACGAGCGACCTCTGGCGGTTTGCTGAATCGTATAAAATGGGTGAGATGAGCCAGGCCGAGTTTATCGCGGCTGAAGCCAGTATGGCCCGGAGTCAGGGACACTGTGCCGTGATGGGTACAGCCTCGACGATGGCGGCTATGGTTGAATCGCTCGGTTTAGCCCTGCCGGATAACGCGACTATTCCGGCGGCTGATTCGCGTCGGAAAGTGCTGGCGCATTTAACCGGTATGCGCGCCGTAGAGCTAGCCAGAAAAGGCATTACTCCATCGCAGATTCTAACTCAGGAAGCCTTCGAAAATGCGATCATAGTTAATGCCGCGCTGGGTGGTTCTACCAACTTTATCCTGCACCTGACGGCTATCGCCGGACGGGTTGGAGTTGAGCTCTCGCTGGATGATTTTGATCGGATTTCGGCCAAAATTCCGTTACTCGCGAATCTACAGCCTTCGGGTGAACACTTCGTTGAAGATCTGTTCTATGCGGGTGGCTTACCGGCCATTATCCGTGAACTGCGCCAATACCTGCACAACGATGCGATAACCGTTAACGGACAGTCGATCGGCGAAAACTGCGCGGAAGCCCAATGCTACGATCCAGCCGTGATTGCATCGGTCGACAACCCGTTCAAACCCGAGTCGGGCGTAGCCGTATTACGCGGTAACCTGTGTCCGAACGGGGCCGTACTTAAACCATCGGCCGCAACACCTGCCCTGATGCAGCATACCGGACGTGCGGTCGTATTCGAAAATATTGATGATTACAAAGCGCGTATCGACGATCCCGACCTCGACGTAGACCCAAGCTGTGTGCTGGTTCTGAAAAACGTAGGCCCTAAAGGGTATCCAGGTATGCCGGAGGTGGGAAATATGCAGTTGCCTGCCAAAATTCTGGCGCTGGGCGTACACGACATGGTACGTATTTCGGATGGCCGGATGAGCGGTACGGGTTTCGGAACAGTCGTTTTGCACGTATCACCCGAAGCGGCCGTAGGGGGTAATCTGGCCCTGGTCCAAAACGGTGATCTGATCACGCTCGATGTTGAAAACCGCAGCCTGCATCTGCACGTCTCTGATCAGGAACTGGCCAGCAGGCTGGTTCATTTCAAGCCGCTTGACCTGGGCTACGAACGGGGCTACGTCAATCTGTACATCCGACACGTAACGCAGGCACACGAAGGCGCCGATTTTGATTTCCTACGGGGGGCTTCCGGCAGCGAAGTAAAGCGTGATTCGCACTAATATTCTATAGCCTGTTCCGGTTACCCTAGAACAAATTCGGGCTAGCCGGAACAGGATATGAGCCGGAAATGATTTTTACATGAATCATCAATTTGCTAATCAGACCGCGATCATTACGGGAGCGGGTATTGGGATTGGGTTTGCTATTGCCAAAGCACTCGCTAAGCAAGGAGCCAACGTTCTGCTGAATGACTTTGACGAGGAGGCTGCTCACAAAGCTGCCGAGGGAATCCGGCAGAAGGGGGGCAGTTGCCTGGCGTTCCCCGGTGATGCATCGGAGGTGTCGTTTATACAGCGAATGGTGCAAACGGCTGTCCGCGAGTTCGGCTCCTTAGATATAGCCATTGCCAACGCGGGCATCACCATCTTCGGCGATATTTTTACGACAACACCCGAGGCTTTTGAGAAGATTGTCAACCTGAACCTGCGGGGCAGTTTTTTTCTGGCGCAAACAGTCGCTCTTCAGATGCGGGAGCAGGGACGGGGTGGTAGTGTGTTGTTTATGTCGTCGGTTGTGGGCCATCAGGCGCACCCCGGCTTGCCCGTCTACAGCATGACGAAAGCGGGACTGGAAATGCTGGCCAAGCAGTTGGTCATTGATTTTTCACCCGTTGGCATTACGGTGAACGCCATTGCGCCCGGTGCTACGTTGACTGAACGGACCTTAGATGACCCCTCGTACATTCCAATCTGGTCGCGTATTACGCCGATGGGGCGTCCCGCTACCGTTGACGACATCGCCAATGCTGCCTTGTTTCTGTTGTCGCCCCAATCGCGTCACATTACGGGCCAAAGCCTGATTGTTGATGGGGGCTGGACAAGCGTTGGTATTCCACCGGTCTAACTAAGCTCAGTTTGCGAATAAATACGTTGTAAGTCAGGTGATTGTACGCTTGTCTGTGAGGTGTTTATGTACGAGCTTTATTGGGATTTGACCGACAGCCATGCAACGAATAGTACTGCTATTGATCCTGGGTATGCTACATCGTATTGCGGTGGCACAGGAATTTCCCAAAGGGTTCTCGTTACCCGTCGAGTTAGGGCAGGGCTTCAATCAACCGGCGGGTACACCGCTATATCTACTAACCCTCCAGGCCGTTCCGCAGGTGACGATAGTACCGGAAAGACTTCGGCTAGCCGCTGTTCTGGGCGGTTTTTATCCCGCTACCAGCGTTGGCGTACTGGCAGGGCCCCGCGTGACACTTAAGGTGTTGGAGGGAAAACCAATCCTGTCGGCCAGCTCATTTAATCTGCACGTACTTGCCGAGTTCTTATGGGCGACGGCTCCTGAGTTGACAAAGGGGCGACAATTACTGGGCGGTGGTATTGGGATTGGCAGTTCAGACTTAGCTACCGTATCGCTCAAGCTGCATCGTGATCTGGTCCATTCCGCAACCTGGTTTCAGGTAAGTGTTGGGTATAATCTGGTCAGGAAAACTCCTCCACCGTTATAAACTTGATTGTCATGGCCAAAACAGCCTTAATTATCAGTGGAGGGGGCTCGAAAGGAGCCTTTGCCGTCGGTGCCCTGTCGTTCGTTCACCAGCATGTTCAGCCTATCGACCGATTCGATATTTACTGTGGCACGAGTACCGGTTCATTAATTGTGCCGTTGGCGGCTCTGGGCGAAATGGCCCTTCTTGAGCAGATTTACACTACTACTCGTCAGGCTGACGTACTCAACATGGGGGGTATTGGAAACTTGATTAGTGGGGTATCGCTGCACGATGCAACCCCGCTTAAACGCCTGATTGAAACCAACCTGACCGATGTTCGCTTCAACCGGCTTACGGCTTCTGGTAAACCCGTTTTTCTGGCGACAATCTGTCTGCAAACGGAGCGATTGGTTTATTTTACCATGCAGCCCGCATCCAGAAATGCAGCCTATGATGTGAATCAGATTCAAACGGCTACTGACCTACGGAGAGCCATGCTGGCTTCATCGTGTCAGCCGGTATTCATGCAGCCCGTGGAGTGGCGACCCGGCGCTGTGCCCGTGCGGCAGTATGTCGACGGGGGCATTCGGGAACTTACTCCTTTGCAGGCGGCTATCGATAACGGAGCCGAAACCATTATTGCCATTACGAACAGTCCGGCCAAAACTCCCGAAGACCCGCAAATGCTTCGAACGGCCACCGCTATGTTGGAGCGAACGATTGATCTGTTTTCGGAGGATGTCGGCGACAACGATTACCGGCTGGCTACGCTCATTCAACAGACAAATACATATCTACAAGCCGTAAAAGCCCAACTGCGGATGCAGGGAGTCCCGCAGACAACCATTGACTCGGCCTTTGCCTCGGGTAGTAATCCAACTGCCGGAACGGCGATTACAACGATTGTTGAGATTCGGCCAGCGGCTAAACTTACGGAAGGAGGGCCGGGTGGGCTCACGTTTGATCCCGTCGCTATGCGGCAGATGTTTCAGAAAGGCGTCCAAGAGGCAACGAAAGTATTTACCAGCCTACCTTCACCGATCGTATAAGGCCAATCGTTTACTTATATTCAGGAGCCGTATTGCCGCTGCCTCGGTTGCGGCACCATTATCTTAGAAGGGTAAATGAAGTTGTTGAACAGAGGACTAGTCAACGTAGTACTCGCCAACTAATGAGTCATTCTATAACAATGCCGTATTACCATCAACCGTCGTCGCTACCTTGAGGTAGTGTGCGGGAACATGATCGGTTAACCAGACGCCATTAGCTGAGATGAAAAACAAAAATCCATCTTTATGCATAGCTTGAGAGTCAACCTCCAGGACCACTGGGCGACCGTGACGGCTACCTACCGTTTGCGCCGTTTGGGCATCGGTGCTTAGATGAACATGATGTCTGTCGCGTTTATTAAGACCCGTTGCCAAAATTGACGGTAGGTTTTTTTCACTGGTGCCGTGATATAGATGTTCAGGCGGAGTAGTAGGTGTATAGCCCAACTCTACTGTCACGGAGTGGCCTTGACTAGCTCGGATTAAGGTCTGATGCTCATTCAGCGCAAACCGCTTTTTGGGGTTAGTTTCTACAATGTAGGCCAGCGTCGCCTGGTCGATGGCGTAACCACGCTGATTCATACGATTGATTAACTCTGCGGTGCTGGCCCAGCCGTTTGCGTCGAGCGAAATCCCAATTGTTTCGGGAGAATGACGTAGCACCAGACTTATGAACTTACTGATTAAGGTAGCTTCTTTCTCAGAAATCATGACAGCTTGTACAATTCATTGATTATTAATGAAAATCGGTTCGATAAACCAAACCGAACACAGGTCGTTACGTCCAGTAATCATATTGCATGTACCGGGCTGTTTCGTCGGCGACTTCCTTGCCCAGCAGCTTTCCCACTACGTATAAAGACATGTCAATACCGGCCGAAATCCCCGCTGAGGTGATGATCCTGCCGTTGTCGACAAACCGTTCGGCGGGCTTAACCGTGGTCGACGGCGACATCTGTTGCAGGCTATCGGCTGCCAGGAAATGAGTTGTGGCGGATAGGCCATCCAGCAAACCTGCTTTCGCTAAGATCAACGCACCGGTGCAAACCGACAAGACCAGCTCGGCATTTTCCGCTGTTCGACGGACCCAGTTCAGAATAGTCGGATTATCCATCTCGCGCCGGGAGCCGTAGGACGTACCATCCGAATGATACCCCCCTCCGCCCGGAATGATCAGGACATCGGCTTTAGGATGATCGTTGAGCAGGTATGTTGGCGTTATACATAAGCCATTTCGGGCGTAAATGGGTCCTCGCTCGGCCACGGTAAATACCTGAAAAGGCGGTTGACTATTAGTACGTCGGCCCGCGACGCCAAAGACTTCAAATGGCCCGGCAAAGTCGAGAACCTCAATTTCATTGAACAGCAGAATCGCAACGGTACGCATAGAGATAGAGAGTGATGGCTAGCTCCGCTTTGTTTTCTCTTTCAACCAATCAGCTGCTTTAAGAGGGAAAAGTGAGCTCATCACAAATATCTTCACTTTCTGCCTAACGTAATGAGAATCACACCAACTAACGCAATGACGGCTCCTACCAGCGACTGACTGGAAAAGATCTCCCCGGCGAACGTAACGCCCAGCAGCATAGCCACCACAGGGTTGACAAACGCGTACGTGGAAAGCAACTGGGGGGACGCATTCCGGGCGAGCCAGGCGTAGGACGAGAAGCCGATGATGCTGCCAAAAATGACCAGATAAAACATTGACCCGACGGCTTTGGTCGGCGCATCAAAAATGCTCAGGGGTGTAACAGGCTCCATGATCAGGCTGATGATAAACAAGACCATACCCCCTACAATCATCTGAATACCGCTGGAAATATTGGCTGTGGGTAGTGACACACGGGGAGCCAATAACGTACCAATTGCCCAGGCGAAGTTGCCGAATATAACTAAGCTCGACCCGATTAGATTGGCGTGGACACCGCCCGTGCCTTGCATCTTATCCGGTTTTATTAAAAAATAGATACCGATCAACCCCACTGCCAGGCCCGCCAGTGCCAAGTTAGTTGGCCGTTGCCGACCGAATGATACCCAGTTAAGCGAAAGTAGAAAAACGGGTAACATGCCGCCCAGTAAAGCCGCCGTTCCCGTTGGAATATACTGAAGCCCAAGGGTTAGACAGCCGTTTGAAATGGTCAAAAGTAAAACGCCGATAATACCAGCCGAACGCCATTCTGTACGGGTAGGAGGGGGCGTACCGGTAAAGCGAGCATAGCCGTACAACAGCCCGCCCGCAATTAAATACCGAACGGAAGCCATGTACAACGGCGGCATCCGCTCGGTCATGAAGTGAATAAACAGGTACGTAGAGCCCCACAGAAAATAAACAGAAAGCAGAGCTGACCAGAGGGTTACGCGATTGGGAGTGGTTGTGGCGGGTGAACTAATGGCTTGCATACAACAAGGACGTCGATTCAACCTGTAACAACGACAGCCTTACTTTCTATCCGTTACGCGCCAAAAATTTAATTTTTCTAAGATTGTTGCTAGTAAACGTAAAGAAAATATAATTAATGTAAGTTGTGGGCAAACCGATAGAGCAATTCAAAATTTGATTTGAAATTTTTATCATTCCGACCAAAGGAGGAATCTACTCGCACTGGTATTATACTAGCTACAGAAGATTCCTCCTTTGGTCGGAGTGACAAAAATGTGCTATCCTGAATTTTAAACAGCGTCAACTGTGTAAACTCACATTGTAGCAACCAAACTGGCTTACGATCACTCGTACGTAAACGGATTGCCGGAGGGAATGTACGTGACGTTGATGACCGGTACCTGAGGTTTCAGCCAGGTCACGAGCCACTCCATACCCGCGGCTTCGCTCATAATGTGGCCCAGGATTACCAGGGAAATCGTTTGCCCCCGGCTGCGGGCGTCGCGAATGTATTCGGGCGTTTCCCATTCACTGGATTCTCCGCAGAAAACAACATCGGGTTTTGCCTTCGAGATAGCCGTTATCTGGTTGCGGCCACCCGACGCGCCCGGCAACAGGAGAACGCGCTGACATACCTGATTTCGATCGCCAACCAGACGTACCGTTTTAATGGCTAACTTCTCCTTTACGTGGCCGATGAGCTGATGAAGGGGCGTTGCGGGCATCGTTAGCAGGTGCGACGTATCGGCTTTGGCGTATTTGTCCCAGCCCAATTGCGACAGCATACCGGTCCAGATGCCGTCGGGACGGTGCGAGTGCCAGTAGTCGTGAAACCGCCAGACCGCAATGCCGTGTTTTTTCAGTAACTCCTGCTTGTGCCGCAAAACTTCATCATCGCTGAGCCAGTCGGTTTCGTCGAGGTGATTGTAAAAAGTAGGCTCGTGGGCGATGATAAAGTTAGCACCGGCAGCCGCGGCTTTTTCGATCACGTCGGCCGTGGCAAACATGGTCGATACAATGCCGGTCACCGGCTGCGATCGGCTCCCCGATTTCAACGTATCAACCGTCTTGGGAAAGGGCGCGCCCGGAATCGTTTTCAAAATCAGGTCCATCACCTGACCAACCGTCATGGTGGCGGTTTGGTGTAGCGGTTCTGCTGAAGCGAGCAGCGGAGCATCAATGAGCATGGACGTACCCAGAACTTGGGTCAGATTGGCTAAGAATTGTCGTCTTCCCTGGTCGTTGTGCATGGTTGTATAGCAGTTGCGAGGCTATAAGCTAAAGCGTTTATAAGGGTTTCCTTACTTTCGGGCTCCTATAGGTATTGGCAGTCCGAAGCAATGCCAATACCTATAGGAGCCTACTGATAAGCGGAATCGGAAATCGCTTCGGATTGACCCTATTGCTGCCCGAAAACTCGATCGTATTCGTCCGGCTTAAAACCGAGGGCGATGATCTGCCCGTTCGACTCGATCAGCGGTCGGCGGATGGCCGAGGGTTTATCGATCATGAACGTAATGGCGGCTTCGTTGTCCAGCGGTTTTTCCGAGTCAGGCAGCTTCTTCCAGGTTAGTCCGGCTTTATTGACTAATTCATCCCAGCTTTTCTGTGTCAGCCAACGCTCGATGACGGTGCGGTCGATGCCTTGCTTTTTGTAATCGTGAAATTGATACGTAATACCACGCTCGGCTAACCAGGTGCGGGCTTTCTTGACGGTATTACAGTTCGGAATTGCGTATAAGGTATACATACAATGAGCGTTAAATAGAAACAACCAGTCGTTTGCCCGGAGCGACATCCTGCTGCCAGGCCGTTTCGATAGCCGACAAAGTAGTTAGTTCGGTATCAATAACGAGCTTACCGTCGGCAGCAAGCTGAAACATGTCGGGAAGTATATCGGTCGTGTATTCGTGCATTTGTTGCTTAGAAATATTACCCAATCCAGACCCCAGCAATTCTATGGCCGAACTGCGTAAAGTGCCCGACGCTACGTCGATGTGTTCACCCGCCATGCTGCCCACGGCAACAATCCGGATGGGATGCGCAACCGCAGTAATCCCGCCTTCTTTCAATGTATTGATGATTAGCGAGATGGGATGTCCCCACAGGTAATCGATTACAATGTCGATTGGTGTATCGGCGTGGATCGCTCTAAGTTGCTTCATGAAGGCGTCATCATCCTGGCGGAGCGAGATTAGCTCATCAGCACCCAGCGTTTTTAAATTTTCCAGTAACGCCTGGTTTCGACCCGTGGCGATTACTTTTGACGCGCCGTAGTGTTTGGCCAGTTGAACGGCTACCATGCCGGTAACGCCCGTCGCTCCGTTGATCAGCACAACCGCCTTGTCCTGTATGTTGGCCCGAAAACGAAGGGCCAGTGCTGCGCCCATCACTGCATTCGGCAGGGCCGCAGCCGTTACGTCGTCAAGCGTCTCGGGCAATTTAACATAGCCCTTGCTGGCGATTATCGCTTTTTCGGCGATCGTTCCGGTTAATCCCTGCGCATAAACCCGGGTTCCATCGTCCAGTACGCCCACTCCGTCGAAGCCTACGACTGCCGGTA
This sequence comes from Spirosoma knui, assembly GCF_054780635.1. Lineage (NCBI taxonomy): Bacteria > Pseudomonadati > Bacteroidota > Cytophagia > Cytophagales > Cytophagaceae > Spirosoma > Spirosoma knui. Next base: position 651,446 of record NZ_BAAGVY010000002.1, read on the forward strand.
GGGAGGAGTAGCTGGCGTAGTGCTTGCCGCTGGCACGTGCTTTATCCAGATTTTTAATGGATGCGGCCTTTACGTTCATGACTAACTGGTCAGCGTTTTGCGGAGTTGGATCAGCGAAGTCTTCGTATACGGGGAGGGTACCTAATTGGTATAATACAGCGGCTTTCATCGTCTGCCTGGTGGTAAGGATGTTCGATAGTGGTTGTAATTCATTACCGCCAACACCGGATCTTGCGGGTGAGTTTACGTATGCGCCAAAAAGTCACGGATCCGTAAGGTTAAAAGCTGTAAGTCAACAACTGCGAAACGCTGGTTAATCGCCTGGCTCGTGTCGTAGCGAAGTAAGTAGCCGATCAGGGGTACTATGCGTTGTTAATTTTGGCCCTGTTGGCTTTGTTCCTAACTTTGCGGAAGCCGCTGGCTAACGGATTTTCTTTTCCTGAACCCATTCTGCCCGGCTTGCCTACTTCTTTCCGCGTGTGTATGCGTCTACGACTAGTACTTCTTTTTCTGTTCTTTTCTCAGGTTGTTTATGCCCATTTAGGTACACTCACCGGCTCGGTAATCGACGCCGATACGCGCCTTCCGCTGCGCGGGGTAACGGTGCAGTTGGTTGGGGGCGGCAAGGCCACATTAACGGATGAGCTAGGCCGGTATCGCTTCGACGGGCTGGTGGCTTCGCCTTATAAAATTGAATTTTCGCATGTCGGTTACGCGCCTTTCGTGCAGGACGTAACGATCATTGACGATCAGACAACATACATCCAAACCCGGCTGATAACCGCCCCCGTTACGCTGAATTCCGTGACCGTGTCCGCGCTGAAGGCCCATGACCAGCAGTTAATCAGCAGCGTAGACATTCGGTTACGTCCGGTCACCAATTCGCAGGAGATTCTACGGCTGGTGCCGGGCCTGTTTATCGGTCAGCATGCGGGTGGTGGCAAAGCGGAACAGATTTTTCTGCGGGGCTTCGACCTCGATCATGGCACTGACATTCGGCTGACAGTGGATGATATGCCGGTCAACATGGTGTCGCACGCCCACGGGCAGGGGTATGCTGATCTGCATTTTGTCATTCCCGAACTGGTCGAAGGCGTTGATTTCAGCAAAGGACCGTACCGGGCCGACAAGGGTAATTTTGCCACGGCTGGCTGGGCCAATTTCCGCACGCGGACGGCCCTCGACCGGTCGTTTGCTAAAGTAGAAGTGGGTCAGTACAACACCGTTCGGGCTGTTACGGGACTGAATCTGCTGGGGCCAAATGGCTTGTTCAAGCGGGATACTACTGCCCGTAACCGCAGCCAGTCGGCCTACATCGCTTCGGAGTATTCGTACAGCGATTCGTATTTCGATAATCCGCAGCACTTCAAGCGGTTCAACGTACAGGGCAAATACCACAGTCACCTTTCGCCCAATACGAACGTAACGCTGACCGCGTCAACCTTCTGGAGCAAATGGAATCACTCGGGTCAGATTCCCGATCGGGCGATAGCCCAGGGGTTGATTGGCTTCTTTGGGGCTATCGACCCGACCGAAGGCGGTGAAACGGGCCGGACCAACCTTAACGCCCAGCTGGTGACGATTACATCGCGTAATCACACGCTGAAAAATCAGTTGTTTTACAGCAACTACAACTTTGAACTCTATTCGAACTTCACGTTTTTCCTGCGCGACTCGGTAAGCGGTGACCAGATCCGGCAGCGCGAACGACGTAATCTGTTTGGGTACAATGGCAGCTACGCTATGCAGTCGCAGATCGGTCGCAGCCAATGGACCACTACAATCGGCGCTCAGTACCGGCAAGACCTCACCGGTGGGCGTGGCGACGTACCATCGGAATTGTCATACACCAGAAACCGGGTTGAAACGCTGAGCCGGGTGCAGTACGGTAACATCAACGAACTGAACGCGGCTCTGTACGTCGATGAAGTGGCCCAGCTCTCGGACCGGTTTACGGTCAACGCCGGATTGCGCTACGACTTCTTCCGCAGTCAGTACGAAGATCTACTCCAGACTCCGGTCACCACCCGCTCGGCCACGCAAGGCATTCTTTCGCCTAAACTGAACCTCTATTATACCGCAAACTCCAGGCTCCAACTGTATCTGAACACGGGGCGCGGCTTTCACTCGAACGATACGCGGGTTGTGGTGCCGCAGAATGGTCGAGAGATTCTACCGGGTGCATATGGCTCTGACCTGGGCATTATTGTTAAGCCGGTTCCTAAGCTGTTGATCAATGCGGCTGCCTGGTACTTATGGCTGGAGCAGGAGTTTGTCTACGTGGGCGATGAAGGAATTGTGGAACCCAGCGGCCGGTCGCGCCGAATGGGCATTGACGTATCGGCGCGGTATCAACTCACCCGGCACCTCTACGCCGACCTCGACCTGAACACCGCTCGCCCACGGGCTTTGGGCGTGGAAGCCGGACAAAACTACCTGCCGCTGGCGCCGGTCTTTACATCGACGGGCGGGCTGTCGCTGCAAACGCACTCTGGTTTCAATGGCTCATTACGGTATCGGTACATGGCCAATCGACCCGCCAACGAAGATAATTCAATCGTGGCCCAGGGGTATTTCGTGACGGACCTACAACTCAACTACGCTCGTCGTAGCCACGCCTTTGGGGTATCGGTCCAGAATCTGCTGAACACCCGCTGGAAAGAAACCCAGTTTGCTACAGAAAGCCGTTTGCAGAACGAAACAAGCCCAGTAGAAGAAATTCATTTTACCCCCGGAACCCCGTTTTTCGCCCGTCTGAGTTACACACTGTTCTGGTAGGTTGATGTCGGGGGTGACAAAGATGATAGCGATACGTTGTAATTAAGAAAACCAGTTTTTCGACGTAGTAAAAATATTTTTTTAAAAAATAGGATTAAAATCTAATAAGTCCGGCATTAGTACATAAATGCTCCTCTCAAACGACAGGATCTTTACCGTACTAAACTCGTTCGCCGTGCTGCCAAATCTGCCTCCTAATGAATTATGGCACGCCTTTCGTCAGGGTGACCAAGCGGCTTTTCAGCAGATTTACCGGCTGTACACCCACGATCTGCTACACTACGGGTACAAGGTTACCACCGATAGGCTGCTCATCGAAGACAGTATTCACGACCTGTTTATTGAGTTATGGCAGAGCCGCGCCAATCTGAGCGATACCGATTCCATTAAATTTTACCTGTTCCGCTCGTTGCGGAATAAGATTAGCCGAGCTCGTAGCCGCGACCCGTTCTTTCAGTCCTCCACCATCGATTCGGTGCCGACGCCTTCCGACGATTTTGTCATCGAACGGAATCTGATTGAACGCGAAGAACTTGAGCAGGTCTATCAACAGCTTCATAAAAGTTACGCGCTGCTTACCCCGCGTCAGCAGGAAGCGCTGAACCTGCGGTTCTACCAGCATTTCAGCAACGAAGAAATTGCCCAGATTATGGGCATCAACTACCAATCAGCCTGCCGGTTTATTTACTCAGCCCTGAAAACGCTTCGTGAGGTCGTTCGGATTTTTTCCGTGTCACTGGTGTGGATCGGATTAGCCGAAATTCTTTAGACGGATACAACCATGAATTATTATCAATTTAGTGCTGAAGACCTAGCCGCCGACGACTACTTTAAAGAGTGGGTCTGTGCGCCATCGCCGGAAACGGAAACCTTCTGGCGCGACTTTTTAACCGATTACCCCGAACGATACTATCAGGTCAAAGAAGCCCGTCGGCTGGTCGTGGGTTTACACATGATTCAGCAACCGGTTTCCACAGATGCAGTCGATGTCATCTGGGATCGAATACAGAATACTCTCGAACAGACCCGTCCCGTTTCGCTGGTCCGACAAATACACTGGCGGCAGGTCTGGGCCATTGCCGCCATGTTCCTGCTGGTTTTCGGCGCTGGCTGGCTGGGATATAACCGGTTAGAGACGCCTTTTTCTAGCGTATTAACGCCAAATCAGTCCCGTAACGGCTGGGTCGAAACGCTCAATGAAGCCAGTGAAGTCATGCAGGTACAGCTACCCGATGGAAGCCGGGTCGACTTACAGCGGGGCAGCCGGTTGCGCTACCGGAAAGAAATGAACGGACCACTGCGCGAGGTGACGTTGACGGGGGATGCGTTTTTTACGGTCAAAAAAAATCCGCAAAAGCCGTTTATTGTTTACGCCAACGGACTGATAACCAAAGTGCTGGGCACCAGCTTTCGGGTCAGGGCGCTGACGGATTCGCCAACGGTTACCGTAACCGTACGTACCGGCCGCGTTTCGGTGTATCCGAATGGGTCGGGCCGGGGCCATGACCCCGAATCGAAAGGAATGGTGCTGGTCCCCAATCAGGAAGCGGTTTTTCAGCGCGAGATGGCTACACTGAACAAAACCTTGGTCGAAAGTCCCCGGCTGGTACTTCCACCCAAAGAAGTGCAGTCGTTTGAGTTCGACGATGCGTCCGTGTCGAGCGTCTTCGATGCGATTGAAAAGGCGTATGGAGTCGATGTGATCTACGACGAAGAAGTGATGCAGTACTGTACGCTGACGCTGAGCCTCGATCAGGAAGATCTTTTTCAGAAGCTGGATGTCATCTGCAAAGTGCTGGACGCTACGTATAAGGTCATCAATGCTCAGATTGTTATCTACAGCAGAGGCTGTCCTAAGCAAAAGCTGTCCTAAATAATGCTTATTCTAAACCCTCAAAAAAACCGTCTCTATAACCTGACCTACTCTATGAGAAACCCGTAAGATTCCCCACAAAAAAACATCCATAGTGCTCGCAACACTATGGATGTCACACTCCCCTTTTTACGTTGGTTAGTCCGCAGGCATTCGATTTTTCGGATGCACAGGGGGTTTTTGTCCTTTCATAAACAAAAACTGATCAAAGTAATGAAAAACCCATTACCCTACCAAACCCTCCTTTACCTCATGAAACTTACGTTGTTTCAGGTATTTCTGGCGGTGATTTTCACGGGTGTAACGCTGGCCCACGATGCCGGTGCCCAGGAATTACTGGACAAGCGGGTAAGCATCCGGCTCGAAAATCAGGGCTTGCGGAAAGTCCTGAAAGAGATTGAAACACAGACCAATATTCGCTTTGCGTTTCGTCCTCGGGAAATTCCTGTCGACCTGAAAATTACCGTTGTTGTCACGAACGAATCCCTGCGGGATGTCCTCGACAAAGCGCTCAGGCCACTACGTTTACAGTATGAGGTGGTAGGGCGGCAGATCGTGTTGAGTCCCGAGACGTTACGTGTCGAGCAATCCGAAAAGCTCGAAGATGCCCACCGGGTAACCCCCATTCAGGTCGATCGGCTGATTACGGGTACGGTAAAAAGTGAAACTGGCGAAGGCCTGCCCGGTGTGAGCGTCGTGGTTAAAAATACCACGCGCGGCACCTCGACCGATGCCGATGGGAAATACCGGTTGAGCATCCCCGACGACAATGGTTCGGCGACTACGCTGGTGTTTTCCTTTGTGGGCTACGTCAATCAGGAAGTGGCTGTTGGAAACCGATCATCCGTTGATGTTCAGTTGGCTCCTGATGACAAATCGCTGGATGAGGTTGTCGTGGTTGGGTATGGAACGGTGAAGAAAAGTGATCTGACTGGTTCGCTGGCGCAGGTGAAGTCCAAAGATTTGAATGCCTACCCGGCTACCAACGTTTTGCAGGCGCTGTCGGGTCGGGCGGCTGGCGTGCAGGTGCTGCAGAATACCGGCGCACCCGGTGCGCCGGTCAGCGTCCGGATTCGGGGCACGAACTCCATCCAGGGAAGCAACGAGCCGCTTTACGTAGTGGATGGGTTTCCGCTGTCGGGCAGTAATCCGAACGTCCTCAACAACGCCGACATTGAAAACATCGAGATTCTGAAAGATGCGTCGGCGACGGCCATTTATGGGTCGCGTGGTGCCAATGGGGTCGTTCTTATTACGACCAAACGGGGCAAATCGGGCCGGACCAATGTCGATCTTGAAACCAGCTACAGCACCCAGTCGCTCCGTAGACGACTCGATCTGATGAACGCCACCGAGTACGCCCAATTCTACAACGAGCAGGCTGCCAACGATGGTTTGAAACCCTATTTTACCCAGGATCAGGTCAATGCGTTTGGGGCGGGTTTAGACTGGCAGAATTTTGTGTTTCAGAAAGCGCCTATGAAAACGCTGTCGCTGAACGTAAGCGGTGGTAACGACAAAACCCAGTTTTCAGTATCGGGCAGTACGTTCAATCAGGATGGCATCATTCGCGGCAGCGATTACAACCGCTATTCATTGCGGACCAACATCAACCACGCCATTAGCCGTAAGCTGAGCGTCAGCCTGAACAATACGTTGTCTAAAATTAAAAGCAACGCACGCAATAGTCAGGGCGGCAACCGGGGCGGATCGCTCATTGCCGGGGCTATTTCGGCTCCGCCCATTCTGACACCCTATAACGACGACGGTACATACCGGGTTTTCGGAACGGCCTATGCGTTTATCAACGCCCAACTTATCAATCCCATCAATTTTCTGAATGAACAGCAGGCGTTGTCCAACTCCAATCGGGTACTGACCAACGCGGCTGTTTCGTATAATCCGACTCCTGAGTTAACCTTTAAATTTTCGGGGGGTGTGGAGAATTCGGACGACCGAAGCGATTCCTATACCACCAATCAGTTCGTCAACAATCAGGGTAGCGCCAGCGTCAGTACGTCGCAGTTTACAAGCTTGTTGAGCGAGAATACGGTCAGTTATAACAAAACCCTTCGCCAGAAACACTCGATTGCGGCCGTTGCCGGATTCACGTATCAGGACTTCGTTACGACGTCGCTGGACGGCAGTGGGGTCGGCTATCTGAGCAACACCAGCGAAACCTTTGATTTGTCGGCCGCTGCTACGCCCGGCATTCCCACGTCGGGCTTTTCCAAGTCGACCTTGTTGTCGTACCTGGGCCGGGTGAATTATTCCTACGCCAGTAAATACCTGGCCACGGCCAGCTTCCGGGTCGATGGTTCGTCGAAATACAGTAAGGGCAACAAATGGGGCTATTTCCCGTCGGCGGCTCTGGCCTGGCGGATTTCGAACGAAGATTTTCTGAAAGACAACACCTTTATTTCGGACCTGAAACTTCGGGCGAGCTGGGGGCAAACGGGCAGTCAGGCCATTGGTGCCTACGCTACGTTGAACCAGCTTTTTTCGGGCAAAACCATCTTCGACGATGCCTTGTACACGACCTACGCTCCCGGAACCGTGCTGCCCGGCAATCTGAAATGGGAAACGACCGAACAAACCGACATTGGCGTTGACCTGGCCATTTTGCAGAACCGCCTGTTCATTACGGCTGATTATTACATCAAAAACACCCGCGATCTGCTGAATACCGTGTCGCTGCCTTCATCGCTGGGGTTCGTGAATACCATTCAGAACGTGGGCGAGGTGCAGAACAAAGGGTTTGAGTTTGGGGTCAATTCGAACCTAACGACAGGGGCGGTGAAATGGGATATTAACGCCAACATTGCCTTCAACCGCAACAAAGTAATGAAACTATATGGCGGACAGGACATCCTGGGCGGGTACATCGACATTAATACCATTACCGATTACCGGAATATTCTGCGCGAAGGCCAGCCGATTGGCCGCTTCTGGGGGTATATCGAGGATGGGTATACTGAGCAGGGGCTGGTGAAATACAAAGACATTAACGGCGATGGGGCCGTGAACACCCTGGACAAAACCTACATCGGTGACCCGAACCCGAACTTCATTTACGGCTTTAACTCGACGGTGTCGTACAAAGGCCTGAGCCTGACAATTTTCCTGCAGGGGAGCCAGGGCAACGACATCCTGAACACCAGCTCGATCAACAATACGGTCGATTACAACAACGGCCTGAACATGCCTCGCGAGGTATTCCTGGATCACTGGACGCCAACCAACAAAACGGCGAAGTACCCGCTGATCAGCAACAAAAACCGCATCAACGTATCGGATCGATTTGTGGAAGACGGCTCGTTCATGCGCCTGAAAAACATTCAGTTAGCGTACAATCTGCCGCTTCAGCAATGGGGCGTTACGTGGGCGAGGACGGTACAGCTATATGCCAGTGGGCAAAACCTGCTGACACTAACCAAATACTCCTGGTGGGACCCCGAAGTAAACTCAAACGGCGGGGCAAACTCCACCTCACAAGGTTTCGATCAGTTCAGTTATCCAACCTCTAAAGCCATTACGTTCGGCATCCGGGCGGGGTTTTAATGAGTGAAAGAACGGTCCACCGTGGCGGTGAATGAGCGAATACCTTTCGGGGCATCCCCGCTCATCTCCACAAACATTCTTTTACTCTCTCACTCTTTAGAAACATGAAAAAGATACTATTCCTACTCTCAGTTCTGGCGTTGACATCCTGTGAGGATGTGCTGGAAGAAGAAACCAAATCCCTGGCTGTCGAAACGTTTTACAATACGTCGGCGGAGGTTGAATCGGCCGTGAACGCGATTTATATGCCCTTACGTAGCAGCAATACCAGCGGCATGGGTGTTTACGTTGCCGTGATGGAAGCTCATATCGACTATGCCTATGGCCGGGGCAGTTATGGCGTGTTGAATAATTTTGCCGGGCTGGACAACGTCAACATTAGCCGTACGTCAGGTACGTGGGAGGCTTTTTACCTAAGCATCCGGAACGCGAATCTGGTGATAAAAAACGCACCCAATGGCAAATCCGTCAGTCAGGCCGACCTAAAGAAATACGTAGCGGAAGCGAAGTTTCTGCGGGCGTTCAGTTATTTCCACCTGGTTCGGAACTGGGGTGCGGTGCCGCTGCGTACCGAAGCTAACATGACGGAGATTGGTGCCAAGCGAAGTTCTGTCGATGAGGTGTATGCGCTGATTCTGGCTGACCTGAAAGACGCCGAAGTGAATCTCCCCGACCAGGTCGCCCAGTCGGGTCACCCCACCAAATGGGCGGCCAAAACGATGCTGGCCGATGTGTATCTGCAATTGGGCCAGTTCGCCGAAACGCGGGATAAGTCGGACGAGGTGATCAAATCGAAAAAGTATTCGCTGGTGCCCGTCGCTACTACGGATGATTTTCAGAAGATTTTTGGGCCAGCCGTTATCACCACGCCCGAAGAGGTTTTCTACCTGAAGTTTTCACGGCAGGCGAATCAGGGGAATCTGTGGCCCTGGCTAACCAACCACCCCGGTACGAAACTGCACGGGGGCGGGGGCGTTTACGGGCACCATAGCGATACGAATAATCCCGTGTATAAAAGCTGGGACGATAAAGACCTTCGGAAAGGACTCTGGTACATCTGGAATATCGGTATTGGCAGTACATCGTTGCTGAGCAAGAAGTTTATCGACCCTGAAGCCATTGGCTCCGGATCAGCCAACGACGCCCCCTGGTACCGTTACTCCGATGTCTTGTTGCTATACGCCGAAGCGGCCAGCCGGGCGGCCAATGGCCCCACGGCCGAAGCAGTTGAAGCCCTGAATCAGGTGCGTCGCCGGGCGTACGGCAAAAACCCGGTCGCTCCCTCCGATATCGATGTTAAACTGGCCGATTACAACGCCACTACGTTCGTGGATCTGGTCATTAAAGAGCGCGGCTACGAGTTTCAGTACGAAGGCAAACGCTGGCTAGAACTGAAACGTACGGGCAAAGCCAAAGAGATTATCAAGGCTGTAAAAAATGTTACGATTGCCGATAAAGCCTTCCTCTGGCCGCTTCCGGTTTCGGAATTAGGCTACAACACCGCGATCGACGCCGTGAAAGACCAAAACCCCGGCTATTAATCTTTTATAACGTATCAACCCATTTTGACCATGGAGTCATCTGAGAATCAAGATAAGCTATCGGCCATGTTCAGCCTGAACCGCCGGAAATTCCTTCACTCGGCCCTGGCGGGAGCTGGTGCCGCTACGTTACCTCCCCTGTCGTCGGATGCCGAAGCGGCAACGAGGGCGGCTGATGAGTTTAAAGAACCGGCCCGTAACGTGCCCATAAAAGGCGAATTCGACGTCGTGGTGTGCGGAGCGGGTCCGGCGGGCGTATCGGCGGCTATCACGGCCGCTCGTGCCGGGGCAAAAACGCAGCTGCTTGAAATCCACGGCTGTCTGGGGGGCGTCTGGACGGCTGGATTACTGACCTATATTTTCGACTTCAACAAACCCGGCCTGACTCGGGAAATTAAAGCAAAGCTGGACGAACGCGACGCCCGACGTAACAAAATCGCCGACCAGTTTGTCTACCACCCCGACGAAATGAAGCTGCTGCTGGAGGAAATGTGCGCCGAAGCAGGCGTAAAATTCCGGCTCCACACGCGCGTATCAGCCGCTTATAAAGACAAAAAACAACTCACTACCGTTGTTACCGATTCCAAGTCGGGCCGCGAAGCCTGGAAAGCCAAAGTGTTTATCGACGCGACGGGCGACGGTGATCTGGGCGCACAGGCAGGAAACGCGTGGGAAATTGGAAGGGGAGGGGATACGTGTCCCTGTCAGCCGCTGACACTCAATACGTTGGCGGTCGTGAAAGACCCGGCGGCCCTGAAGCAGTTCATCTCGTTCTATACCAACGACGGCGATAAGAAAAACTGGCACGTTCCGGCGGTCGAAGCCTTCAAGAAAGAGATTGCCAGGGCGGGTATTACGCCTTCGTACGGCATGCCCACGCTGTTCCTGATTCGGGATAATCTGGTCATGATTATGGTCAACCACGAATACAACATCAAAGCCTTCGACGCCGACGAGTTGACTGAAGCCACCGTTCGGGCGCGGGCCGAGGTCTACAACATTGTGCGTGGTCTGAACAAGTTAGGCGGCCCCTGGGAAGGCATGCAGATCGTGGCTACACCCGAACAGATTGGTATTCGCGATGGCCGTCGGATAGCGGGGCGGTACACGGTTAAAAAAGAAGATCTGGTCGTTGGTATTCGTCACGACGATGCAGTGGTTCGTCCGACATTTGGTGTTGACATCCATGCCGCCGACCGAAAAAGTAATGAGGTCGAAACCATTAGCCGGGGTGGCATCAAAATGATTCCTTACGATATTCCGCTACGTGCCCTGATCGCCAAAGACGTCGATGGGCTGATGATGGCGGGGCGGTGCATCAGCGGTGATTTTGTGGCGCACGCGAGCTACCGGGTCACCGGCAATGCTGTAGCGATGGGCGAAGCCGCCGGAGCCGTAGCGTCGATTGCCGCTAAGACCAATAAGCCCCCACATGAAGTAGCCTGGAGCGACGCATCACAGCTATTAACAAAGTTAGGCATGCGCGAAGCGTAGATAACGTCAATTATGGATAAAAGCTGGCGACCCCAGCAAGCCGCTGTTGTACCCCTCCCAGCCTCCCCTACAAGGAGAGGAGTTTTAACCGGCAAGTTCTGCTCCTCCCCTTGTAGGGGAGGTTGGGAGGGGTAGATAATTAAGCGTTTGGGGAAGGAAGCCTAGGAAGTACACAGCATCTACCTCAAAAGGGTACAAACTCGGGATTCCCGGTAATTGAGCAGCAACACAAAAGCCCGGTTTCGCCGGGCTTTTGTGTTGCTGCTTATGTCAGAAAGCACTAGCTGAACGCGTTGATGTGCTTCTGGAAGATAGCCTCGTACTTATTGGCGGCTGCCGTTTGCTTGGCTTCCTTACAAGCTTCCACGATGGTTTGCAGGATGTACAGGTCCGCATCGGGGTTACCAAAACGTCCCTGACCACTCTTCGCGTAGCTCAGGTTCTGGTCGGCCCGCCCGGCCATGGTATCCGCAATTTCGAGGGCTTTCTTGGCATCGCCAACTTCGAACAGGAAGCGTACGTAGTTCGACGAAATCTGGTCGAACGGAATGCTCTTGTCCGGGATCACCTTCAGCGAGTAGTTCAGTACGTCGCGGGCTTTAGCCATGTTGCCTTCGCGGATGAACTGATCGGCCAGCCGGAAGAAGGCAATGCGGGCTGAGATGACCGGCGGTCCTTTGTAGGTTTCGTCGTAATACACATCCGGGTTGTCAAACTGACGCCAGAAGGTTTTCTTGGTCATGTTCGTGTACATGATATCCGAATTGACGTACCCGTCGGTGGCACCTGGCACCGCTACCGGCATCAGCCGATACGCGTAGCCTTCCAGCTGCATGTAGTTTTTCAGATTCAGGTAATTGTCGCTGGCCAGGGTGCTCGAGAAATAGATCGGACGCTGCCAGTTGTTGGTCGCGATGATGTCGAGCATGATCAGGTCAGGCTTGTACAGGTCTTTCTTGCCGATCGTCCACTGTAGCGTATCCTTCATCAGCGGACGTAGCATGGCCGGTACAAACTTCGCCTTATCGATGGCACCCTTGTCGATGGGCAGGAACAGCACCGACGACGGAAGCACACTCGTCATGTCACCGTTGGTGAGCGGTACCTGAACGGCGGGGCTGCTGGACTTGATCAGGCTGATGTACTGTTTCAGATCGATACCATCTTTTACGCCCGGCACTTCGTAGAAAGGCACAATGTCGTTCTTGCCCTTGTTGAAGTTTTCCATCTCCAGCGAGATCGGCAGCGCGTCGGATTCGTACGTCTTGCGTTTCATTTGCTGAATATACCATTCGGTACCCAGCAAACTGAGGTTACACACCCGCACATCGCGCCGGAATCCTTCGACCTCCTGGACGTACCAGAGTGGGAACGTATCGTTATCACCACCCGTAAACAGAACCGCGTTCGGCGCGCAGGAATTCAATAAGTTCTTGGCAAAGTCGACGGATTGGTAGCGGTTGTCCCGGTTGTGATTGTCCCAGCTTTTGGCTCCCATCATAACCGGTACCAGCAACGATAGGCCGACGACCAGGCCGTTACGGGTCGTATCGGATTTGAGCGTATTCCGTAATCCTTCGGCGATTGCCATTGCGCCCAGCCCCAGCCAGATCGCGAAGAAATAGAACGAGCCGACGTAGATATAATCCCGTTCGCGCGGCTCCGAAGGAGGGGAGTTCAGGAACACCTGCAGGGCAATACCCGTGAACAGGAACAGCAGGCCAACAATTAGGAAATCGCGACGGCCCCGGTAATACTGGAAGACGATGCCGAACAAGCCCAGAATAAACGGCAGCATGTAAAAGTTGTCGCGGGCTTTGTTGGTCTTCAGCAGGTCTGGTACGTTTTGATCCGACGACCAGGGCAGCAGATAACCAGCTCCTTCTTCGTCGCTCTCCCGACCCGCAAAATTCCACATAAAATAGCGCCACCACATGTGACCCAGCTGGTAGCTGAACAGGAACTTCAGGTTGTCGCCCATCGTGGGTTTCTGCCCTTCAGCAAGACCCAGCATCTGGCGGTATAACTGCGGGTGATTTTGCTGGCTGCTGTAGACGCGCGGAAAGAGCATCTCGTCGCCCGGTGAATAGACGTATTCGGGCTGGTAATCGAAAATAACGTATTTGTTGCCTTCTTTTTTCCACATGGGGGCCCCACGCTTCTGGTCGACTGGCCGGGACGTAAAGACGGGACCATAGAGCAGCGAGCGGCTACCGTACTGCTCCCGACGCAGGTACGACAGGAAGTTCAGCGCATCACTGGGATCGTTTTCATTAATCGGCGGATTGAAATCGGCCCGTACCAGCACCTGCATATACGACGCGTAGCCAATCAAAACGAACGCCAGCGCGAGCAGGGAGGTGTTCAGAACAGCCCGCTGCTTGCGAACCGACCAGATAATACCATAGACAATAGAGCCCAGGAACACGACCACGAAGAAAATCATGCCCGAGTTGAAAGGTAGCCCAAGCGTATTCACGAAGAACCGCTCTACCACGAAAGCCATACCCGGCAGACCCGGAATAATACCCGAGTTGATGATGCCGAGGATGACCAGACCAACTCCAAAGGCCGCAGCACCGCCCCAGAAGGTCGGTTTCGCTGTTTTCTTGAAGTAATAAATCAGGGCCAAAGCAGGCAGCGTAACCAGGTTCAGCAAGTGAACACCGATCGATAGCCCCGTCAGGTAAGCGATGAAGATCAGCCAGCGATTGGCGGCTGCTTCGTCGTTGATACGTTCCCAGCGGAAAGCGGCCCACACGACGATCGCCGTGAAGAACGACGACATGCCGTATACTTCGGCTTCGACGGCCGAAAACCAGAACGTATCGGAAAAGGTATAGGCGAGCGCTCCAAGCAGCCCGGTACCGATCACGAGCAACGTATCGGCGGTGGAATAATCCTGCTCGGCTTTGTTCAGCAGCTTCTGCGCCAGCATGGTGATGGTCCAGAACAGGAACAGGATCGTGAAGGCGCTGGCTAACACCGAGGCCATGTTTACCCAATACGCTACGCTGGTCAGATCGCCAAACGACAGCATCGAAAAGAGCCGACCCAGCAACAGAAAGAACGGCGCACCGGGTGGGTGGGGCACCTGAAGTTTAAACGAACACGCAATGAACTCGCCACAATCCCAGAAACTGGCCGTACGTTCAACGGTCATCGCGTAGGTGAACAGCGCGACGACAAACGTAACCCAGCCTGTGATGGTGTTCAGGCGTCGGAATGATTGCATACAGATAAAACAGTTAAACGAAAGCTACTTTTTGTGTAAACACTGCCCAAATTTAGCAAAATAAAGCCCGTACCGGGTGGGAGGAGGCTGTTAAAGTTTGTTAAGGTCTAACCTGGGCAGAGTATACCCGACTTACTCCGGAATAGACAGGTGCGGTTTTTTTAATGGTTGCTCAATCGTTTGCCCCTAGTCAGCATCCAATTAAAACGAGTCATTCAGGCGTCCCTTTTCAAAAAGTAGGGCCACGAATTTAGGTGCTTGGCAGCACCGCTCTTGGCTGCTGAGCCGCTTCCAGTAGATGAATTAAGAGATCCGCCATCGCGTTGTGGGCCGTATTCGCCTGCGTGGTAAATGGGTCATCGTGAAGGGCAGGCTGGGAGGTGGCCAGCCAAGCTGTCCAGTTGTCATTGTATTCGGCTATAAGGGTCGGCCGGTCGAACGAGCTGATCTGGCCAGCCCCAAAAAAACAGGTCGGTCAAACTAGGTTCTTCCACGAAGCCAAGTTTACGCAACCGCTCGTACCGGTCGCGGGTGGGATGAAGCCGGTGGGGTTGATACGTTGAGTCGTCTGTATTCATACACGTTGAAAGCACTAAGAGCCCGGTTATAACCGGGCTCTTAGTGCTTTCAACGCCTGCGGCTAGGCGAACATATCTCCTTTGATGTAAGCAACCGATTCGCTCTCAGCTACCTCTTCCTGTTTGATCTTGATAAAATGAACCGCCTGGATGTATACCATCTCATGCGGATTAAAGCCGATTCCACCTGCCAGAATATAGCCGTTGTCGAGTGCATGGGCCACCTTCTCTTCAATTTCACCAATTGTTTCTCCCATTAATACTACGTAGGGCTTCTTGTCCATGTTTAACGCGTTGCTTGTTTACCTTAAATATATCAAAAAAGCCCGACGTCTGTAGCCGGGCTTTTTACTCGAAAAACTAACTCTTTACGGCTTGATAACTTTAACGCTCTGCCGCTGAGCAGGTACTCCGTTACCGGCTTCACTGACGACCTGCAGGAGATACAGACCTGAGCTTTGCGACTGCAAATCCCAGTCAATTACCTGTTGAGTATTTGCCTGCTGCCAACGCTGTTGACGTATTGGCTTTCCGCCTGGATCAACCAGCTCTACCTGCAAGGAACGTCCCTCAGCACCACTTACCACTGCCCGTAGTCGATCCTGCTGAATCGGGTTTGGGGCTAGCTGAACCTGCAAAGGTGTTTCCAGCTGAGCCACCTCTCTGGCCCGGCAACCCGCGTCTACTGTCAAGCGGAAAGGGCCGTAAATGGTCACAGCACCCGCCTGATCGGTCGTTTTTAGATAGAAGTTGCCCTGGGTATTGGATTGTGTGTTGATCAGAGCTAAGCTCGATGTGGCCGTGCCTCTAAAGAGTTGCGGAGTTTCCATGAGCTTGGGGCTGGTCAGGCTGTTCTTATACCACTCATATTTGACCGGAGCGCCACTCACTGCAACGCTGATCACGGCTGTTCCTCCTCTACACACGGTGGGGTTGTTACCTCCGAATACGGTAGTAGAAGCGATTGATGAACAGCCGTTGTCTTGTCGGGTAACAGTCACAGAGTAAACGCCCGTCGTGTTTATGGTAGCCGTGTTACCACTGCCCTGCTGGATAACACCAGTACTGAAGCTATAACTGTAACTGGCTCCTGGCGTTGCTGTCAAGGTAACGCTGGCGTTAGTAAAGGACAAAGGCCCGCTGTTGGTTAAAGTGATATTTTGGGGGGCTGTTGTGTTGCTCTCTATGGTGCTGGTAGCTGTAGCTGAGCAGCCGTTTATGGGGTTAATAGCCGTGAGTATGATCTGCCCCCCCGTTCGGTCGCCAATAAAAATATCTTCACTGTCACCACCCGGTGTCGCTGCACTACCTGAAGTCAGTAGCAAGTCACCTCGGCGAACCTCGAACGTACCTGGTCCGAAGGTGTAGTTTAAGCGAACCGTCTGATTGGCGCAGGTCAGTGTGCCCGAAACGCTCAACGTAGCGGCAGGGGCTAAGGTGTTGCTCTCCACAGTGGTAGTTTGGACCGCTGAGCAGCCATTGGCTCCAGTTGCGGTCAGGGTGTAGGTACCGGGACGGTTGGCACTCACCGTTGGTCCACTGGCGCTATAGCCCTCTGGACCGGCTAGGCCATAACTAACCCCAGTGGTGCTGCTGAATGCGCTCAGCTGAACAGAGGTCTGCGCGCAGGTCAAGGGGCCATTGTTGGTTAAGCTCACGTTCTGAGGAGGGGTTGTGTTGCTCTCCACGGTGGTAGTTTGGACCGCTGTACAGCCATTGGCTCCGGTAGCCGTCAGGGTGTACTCACCGGGCTGACTAATGGTGGCCGTATTAGCCGAATAGCTCTGTCCACTCGGTCCGGTGATGATAAACTCGGGACTGCCGTTAGCAGAAGCATTCAGCACCGCTGTTGGTTGAGCGCAGGTGAGTACGTTACTCATACTCAGGCTCAAGTTGCGTGGTGGGTCGGTATTGACCTCCACCAAGGTGGTAGCTGTGGCGGTGCAGCCTTGAGCGTTGGTCACTAGAACGGTATACTCACCGGGATTGCTGACGGTGGCCGTGTGGCTACTGGTACCGGTGGGCTGGCTGACAGGGAAGGGACCACTGAAGGCATAGGTGGCGTTGTTACCCGCCGAAGGTACAGTCAGCCGAACGCTGGTCTGCTTACAGGTCAGGGGGCTATTGCTGTTAGGTATTATGTTCTGCGGGGCTGCAGTTTGGCTTTTCACCTCCGTGGTAGCTATGGATGAACAGACACCCAAATTGGTAACGGTCACCGAATAGACACCTGATGCCGTCACCGAAACCGCCGACGTAGAACTAGGTTGACCTGATAAGCCCGGTCCGGTGAACCGGTAGCTGGCTCCTTCCACCCCCCCTCTGGCCTGGAGTTGAACGGAGGTAGTGGCGCAGGTTAAGGGGCCGCTGCTGGCCAATGTAACCTGCGAAACTCCAGGGACAATCGTGATTGGCCCTACTTCATTAGACACACAGGACCGGTTAGTGACCCGAAGGCGAAATTTATAGTTAGTTCCATAAGGCAGATTAGCCGGTAGATTTGTGTATTCCAATAGGTAAATGAAATCTAATACAGGCGTTACTAACTGTGTGGCGTTATTGAAATTCCCTGACCCGTCCGAGAGTTCCAACGTTATGAGATCGCTGCCATAATATGCACCGATTTTACTCCAATCTATGATATTATTAAAAATGGGCCCAGATCCTGAACAAACAGTTTGACTCGGCAAACTATAGGTAATGGTTAGGCACTGTTCATCGGCTAACGCTCTGGCACCTGACCTGGAAGGTGAATCGATATTTTCGGTGGTTATGATTGGCGGTTTGCCGTTTCCCTGATTCGTCAGGGTGTAGCGCTGGGCCTGAACTGATTCGCTCAAGAAGCCAGTAAGCAAAACGATAAGAGTAAACAGGTGCTTCATGAAACGCAGTTATTTGAAAATCAGAAAATAATATAATATGTAAATGTACTAAAAGATCAGATTGGTTAACGTTATATAATATGATTAGCTTTTTATAGTTACTAAGCGGAGGGTAAGGGCATGAAAAAGCCCGACTGGTCTAGGAGTCGGGCTACGAAGGGTCAATTTATACTTGTCTGAGTAATTTACGTACTAGCAAACTAATGATCAGCAGCAGTCCGATACAGGAGCCAGCGACAGCCACCGGCCCCGCTCGTCGATACGTAACCGGGCCACGGATGAATTGAATAATTAGCAGGCAATTCAGACCGGCTATAAATACGAGTAGGGGGCGTGTGGTTGGTAGTGATGAATCCTACAGGTACTGGATTAGATAAATTCGTTAATGCCATGCCAATGGCCTGCATCCATGCTTTCGGGTAAGCAGGCGCCACTGAGTTGCCGATAAACTTCCTTTGGTGCGTCTGGGTGCCTGACAGCGCGTAGTTGGCCGGGAAGCCCTGAATTAGCTTGAGTTCTTTCACTTTGAGCATTCGCATCGGAATATCGACAATGCCGTATTCAACCATGTACGCTTGTTATCAAGTAGCACCAGTGTCGGTCTGTCGTAATGGTTAGCGATGGGCTGTTAAGGACTATCCCAACGTTTGAGAAGCTGGCTAGCTTAGCTGTCCAGTTGCTAGTATATTGGGAGATAAACGTCGGCCCGTCGCGAATGTCAATGCGACCCGCTTCAAAAAATAAAGTGATCAGACTGGGTTTCTTAAGGAACCCCAATGCACACAACCGCTCGAAGCGATCCTGACTTAACTGCATTATTGGATATAGCTCCGTATAGTGTGGACAGAAATTGGAAATCCCCGTCGTAGATCAAAGTCAACTTTCCTCTGAAACTAGCTACTTATAAACCTTTCCGGCTTGATTGGAGTATTGGTAGTCTAAGCAGTTGAAGAATAGAATCATGAAATCTCCAGTACTACTATTTCTTTTAGGGCTAATGGCTTTTATCTGCTTTGTCGGTTATTGTTATGCGCTTACTGACTGGATACATGACTATAGAACAGGCGTATACCATCAGGAGCGTTTTGAAGCGGTTTATGAAACCTTAGCCCTTGTCATTTACACTGTCTTTGGGCTGCGCTTCACAACTAACAAGATGAATTTTTTCAATTAATAGGTGAACGGGTCTACTCTGTGATCTAGTTGAAAAAGAAAGCCCGAACAGTTAAGTCCGGGCTCTTTTAGTATATATGCCTAACTAGTTTATTTACGGCTTCACGAATTTCAGGCTCTGCCGCTGAGCGGGCAGACCTGCGCTACCTTCACTCACGACCTGTAAGAGATACATACCTGAACTCTGGCTCTGCATATCCCAGTCAATTACCTGCTGAGTAGCTGCCTGCTGCCAACGCTGCTGACGTATCGGCTTACCACTTAAATCAACTAACTCGACCTGCAAGGAACGTCCCTCAGCACCCCGCACAATCGCCCGCAGCCGCTCTTGCTGAATGGGATTGGGCGCTAACTTCACCTGCAAGGGTACTTCTAACTGTGCTATCTCTCTGGCCCGGCAGTTAGCATCCACGGTTAACCGATACGGGCCGTATATTCTGACAGTACCTGAGCGGTCGGTGACTTTCAGGTAGAAGTTGCCTTGCGTGTTGGTCTGGGCGTTGATCAAGGTTAGGCTGGCGGTAGCCGTACCCCGGAAGAGTTGGGGCGTCTCCATAAGCTTAGGGCTGGTCAGACTGTTCTTGTACCACTCATACTTGACCGGATCGCCTTCGACCGCTACGTTGATCACGGCTGTACCTCCTCTACACACCGTTGGGTTGTTGCCGCCTGTTACCGTTGTAGACGCTATAACCGTACATCCGTTGTCTTGCCGGGTTACCGTCACCGAGTAGACGCCCGCCGTGTTTACCGTAGCCCTATTGCTACTGCCTTGTTGAGCCGCGTTTGGACTAAAGGTATAGCTGTAACCCGATCCTTCTGTAGCCGTGAGCGTCACACTAGCGTTGGTGAACGACAAAGGACCTGAGTTGATCAGTGTGACGCTGGGTGGTACAGTGTTGCCTATCACTTCGGTTGTGGCCGTGGCTGAACAACCGTTAGTGCCACTCACCGTCACCGTATACGTACCAGGGCCGTTGACGTTAGCCAAAGCACTACCACGCTGGGTAATGGTCGATGAACTTGGCCCCGCAAAACTGTAACTAAGTGTACCTGTAGAATTGCCGGTGGCCGTCAGCGTTACGTTGGGTTCAGCGCAGGTGAGCGTACCACTGGCACTCAGGCTCAGGTTCTGGGGAGCCGTTTTGTCAGCAAGAATCTCCACACCCGTACTTTGGTAGCAGCCCGTAACTGGGTTGGTAGCCGTAAAGCTGTAGAGGCCGGACTCACTGACGATGAGCTGATTGCCTGAGATCACTTTAGGAGCCCCGGGTGGTACGTCAATAGTAATTGTACCCGTTGAGCTAAAGGAGATGGGCAGCGTGGGCTGGCTACAGGTCAGATAGCTACTGCCCAGTTCCACGGACAGCGTTACGGCTTCGAGGTTGTCAGTAACCTCAGTCGTTGCTATGGATGAGCATCCGCTTGGGTTAGTTACCGTGACTGAGTAGGTACCTGTTGCGGACACAGAAACGGCCGATGAGGAGGTTGGTTCACCGGATAAGTTCGGCCCAATAAAGCGGTAGCTAGCTCCCTGGTCCCCGCCCGAAGCGATAAGCTCTACGTTGGTTTGGGCGCAGGTCAGCGTTCCACTGGCACTCAGGCTGAGGAGAGGGATGCGGTTTACGCTCAGGTTGAAAACAGGGGAGGTGGTACTGGTGGTCAAGTTGCTGACGACTACCCAGTAAGTGCCTGCATCGGCGGTCTGGGCGCTGGGCAGGGTAAGGGTAGCCGAGGTCTGAGCGGTCAGCAAGGCGTTATCCTTATACCACTGGTAGGTGCGTGCATTATCTGATGCCTCCACAAAGGTGGTGACTGAACTGCCCTGGCAGACCGTCGAGGCACTGGCCGGTGGCTGAATAATGGTTATGCAATTGGCTTGAATCTCTGAGACGGAATTGCATCCAGATGCATTACCGGAGATGGTAATATCTTCTGGTGGGTTAGTCAGTAACTTACAGATAGAAGTAATAGCACAGACACTTAAAGCCGGATTGTTGGTGATTTCCAGGACCCGGTCAACCCCAGTAATCCCACTTAAGCCAGCGATGCTGGTAAGCTTGTTATTGTCGGCAATGGATAGAGCCCGGTCCACTCTACCTAGATTGCTCAGGCCGTCCAGGTTAGTGAGTTCAGCGTTGTCTTGAATGGATACAGCGGTGCCCACAGTTCTCAGACCGCTCAAGCCGTCTAGACTAGTCAGTGCCCCATTGCTGCTGATGTTTAGGCTACCCCGCAATGAATTAACCTTACCTAAGCCGTCCAGACTGGTGAGTGAGGCATTATTTCGGATGTTTAAATTGAATGATATTTCGATGAGCCTGCTCAGGGCTGTCAGACTGGTTAGGGCGGGATTTGAACTGATTGATACTTCATAACCCACGCTACTTAGTCCGCTCAAACCGTCCAGACTAGTCAGTGCCTCATTGCGGTAAATATTTATACTGCTTCCCGTTTCTTTGAGCTTACGTAAGCCCGCGAGGCTGGTCAGGTTGGGATTATCTTCAATGTATAGGTTACCGGTCACACGGGTCAGACTGCTCAAGCCGTCCAGGTTAGTGATGTTGGAGCCAGATATGACTAAGTCACCGGTGATGGTTGTACACCCGGATTGGGCAAAGGCATCAACCTGCGCCTGGGTGGTTAACGTAACATCAGTACACTGGGCGCTGGCTATTGAAGACAGCAGGGGCATAAACAGCAGGGCTATCAGCCTAATTTGCCACCTTCGTGCCTTGGATAGTAGAGTTGGTTTCATGGACATTATATGGGTAAAAGTCATGGGGCAAATCTAGGCAGGCCGATAGCTCAAAGTCTATCACACATGTTCCAATTTTAGCACACATGTTCCATTTTGCACTGGGACTGGGGATTTTAGGGCAAGTTGACGGCTTATCTGACTTAAAGTTTTACTTTACTTAATGTGTTTTGCTACCTTTGAATTGGACGGCATATTCAATCAAAATTTCGATTCGTGATCCATGAAAAAAGCCCGACCAGTCTGGAAAGTCTGGGGTCGGGCTTTTTGCTATAAACTTGGTGAAGGCAACCGCTACGGCGAACTGTTCCTACAAGCCTGAATGTCTATGCAATCAAGTTATATTAGTTCTGTTATTCAATCGGCTTCGTCTTCAACTGCGTTAAAACAGCGAGCCTGACTCCGAAGACTTTGGTCCGCCAGCGCAGTCACAATCCGCTTTGTAAAGGGGCTGGAGGTGGGACCATATCCAAACTAAAAAGTATTGTATTGCCCACTGGTCGAGCCTCCCGCGGGTTAGCTATGTCAGTTGGCTGGTCAACTGCCTTGTCCTGTACCAAAACTGGTTGGCAAGCACTGCTGGAGTGCAATCAACGTAGGCTTGATTCACTCCAGCAGTGCTTGTCTCGATGACTTGCTGACAGATGTACCGTTAGGCCTTTGCTGCTGGTCTGGACAAATTCTAAGAGCTAAGCAGATCGGCCAGGTACTCATCATACCATTGCAGGCGTTGAATAAGAACCCGTTTTAATCGTTGCTGGTCAGTTAAGCTTGATTCCACCGGTTCACTCAGTAGCTGCTGCCATTCGCTGGCCAACTCTTTGATGGGTTGTGGCAGCAGCTGATTAACTGCTGCTGAACTGGTATTAACATGAAGAATCTGCTGAATCAGCTTCGCCTGCATCGGCTCAGAAGCTAGCTCGATGACCTGATCCGCAACTTTAAGTAGATAAGCCTCCAACAAGTCGTTAAAAGGCTGGTTTAGGTTTGTCATGTACGTGAGTAATCAGCAGCCGGAAGAGGATACTAAATCAAGACGCAGCTGGGCTTTATGAGCTAAGCGATGTAAATGCCGGGTATGTTCACAAAGCTTTTTGCCTAACGCTAACCCGCTCCGAGAGTTAGGCGTGGGTAACAGGTCTATATCCTCCACTAATTTTTCGAGTTCTGCTTGTATGGTCAGGGCCAGTTGTATGAGCTCAGCAAGGGGGCACTGACCCAGGTAAGCTTTATGCTGATTGAAATGGTACTGCTCAACGTCGTTGATATACCGGGTTAAGTTGTTATAGGTCTGGGTTAACACACGAACAGCGTCTACCCAGTTTGCCAACGCTTCTTCAAAGATAAGAAACGGATGATCGTCTGGTTGGTTAAAAGATGCAAGGCCGTCCATAATCCATCTCTTTGTTTAACTTTTATAGCTGAATTAGTTATTAAAGGCTAAACAAATATAGAATAAAAGGAGACTTAAGCTGAAATATATTCTAATTTTACTAGACATCGTGCTAAAAAATAAAGCCATCGCCCGTCTGGACTCTATTCCAAAAATCTGGTTTAAGTCAGCCGTAAGTAGACATATAAAGGCGAATCAAAACAACGCGTCATTACGTGATTAATCCAGGAAGAAGGCGCTATCCTTGAGCAGGCGGAATGCGTAGCCGATTTTCTGTTCGAAAGTCCGGCCACAGGATCGGCCGTAACTCCACTCAAACCCAATCTGGTTTCAATCTGTACCATACCTCAGGAGGTGATTGAGCAGCCGTTACGTCAGTACGAACGTAACCCGTTCGCCCGTTTGTTACGTCGGCATGTCGGTATACCTGTTGCTGCTGAACTAGTTCAACATCGGTACGTCGAGTTGATGGCCGGGAGCCTGTGCCTTCTGGTATATCGACGAGTTGCAGATCATGCCGTTAGACAATACGCTCCATAGGGTTAAAGTGGCTATCGTTGAAGCGCCGAAAACGGCGGTTATCCGCACGCTTTATTTTTCTGGTTTTGGCTGGCTGGCGGTTGGGGTTCCTGTCTCACCTCAATGCAGAACAATTGGCTCCGGTCCGAGATCGCCGGATCGAACTGTGTTTGGATCTGTCGAAAGACGGAAGCGGGTTTGAGCGCTGGAACCGCGTAACCGAAGACCTGATCGGGCAGGGGTTTACGATAACCGTGGACAGAATAGTGCTGAGGGCCCCATGACTCACAATACGCTACTGGAAAACTGGCCGAAGCGTTTGCCAAAGGCAAACTCATTACGTTACAGCGACTGGTTCTGGCCGAAAATGGCGACCTGTTCAAGATGCTGGAGTATATTTCGTTTGCCCACGAGCCCATTCGATCACGAACAAAAATCGGGGCATTCCTCGTAGTTTACACCTCAATTCAAAACGTGCTTATCTAATGCTCCGACAAATCAGACACCAGCACCGGTACTACGGGCTGGCCTTTGTACTCTGCCTGTTTATCCCGCTTCACCTCTTTGGTCAGCCTAAGGGGCTGGCCACGGTAGCGCCCCGAATGCGCGTTATCGTCGATAACGATTTCAGTGGTGATCCCGACGGGCTGTTTCAGTTGGCTCACCTGCTGTTGTCGCCTTCGGTCGAAGTACGGGCCATAATTGGGTCGCACCTGAACGCCAGTGATGGATTTGATAATTCGAAAACACAGGCTGATAATGCCGCCAAAAAAGCACGGGAGTTAATGCAGGTTATGAACGTGGGCAGTACCATTCCCGTTCTGGCGGGGTCAAATACGGCAATGGTCAACGATAGCACACCCGTCAGAAATGAGGCTGTCAATTTCATCATTCGCGAAGCCCTGCGTACCGACACCAAATTGCCCCTGTACGTAGTGTGTGGGGCTGGCTTAACTGAAATAGCGTCGGCCGTGCTGACCAATCCGCAAATTGCTGACAAACTCACTTTGATCTGGATTGGTGGTCCTGAATACGCTGAGCTGGCCACCCCGCCACCGGGCTATTCGGAAGTGGAATATAACCTCAACATTGACCAGGCAGCTGCCCGTGCCGTCTTCAATAGGTCAGCGTTACCGCTTTGGCAAGTGCCCCGCAACGTGTACCGGCAGTGTCTGTTATCGTACGCGCAATTGCTCACAAAGGTGAAGCCCAGGGGGAAAACCGGAGCGTACCTAAGCGGGGCGCTCGAAACCCTGATGGCGCGCATCCAGCGGTTCATCAACATCGGCGAAACGTACATCCTGGGTGACAGTCCGCTGGTGTTGCTTACCGCCTTGCAATCGTTTTTTGAGCCGGACCCATCATCGAGCCAATACGTTATTCGGCAGGCACCACGCATTAATTCGAGTGGAGTATATACCACCAACCACAAGGGTCGGCCCATTCGGGTTTATACTCAACTGGATATCCATTTGATGTTCGACGATTTTTTCGCCAAGCTCGACCTTATGAATCCTTAAGGTAAAGGTAAATTGTACACTACTGGTAAATTATGTAGATTCTGCGGATTCACTCTCCAGATCGTTCTTCGAAACCTCATGGGCATACCAGAAGGCAATAAAAAAGGTCCGGCGATTAATCGCTGGACCTTTTTTATTGAAATATTAAAGGTTTACGGCTTGACCACCTTCAGGCTCTGGCGTTGAGCAGGTACACTTGCGCCAGCTTCACTGATCACCTGTAACAAGTATAGACCCGAACTTTGGGCTTGCAAATCCCAATCAATCACCTGTTGAGATTCTGCCTGCTGCCAACGCTGCTGCCGGATGGGCTTCCCGCTTAAATCAATCAGTTCGACCTGTAACGAACGTCCCTCTGCACCCCGTACCACTGCCCGCAATCGATCCCGCTGGATGGGGTTAGGTGCTAGTTCCACTTGCAGAGGTGTTTCCAGTTGAGCCACTTCTCTAGCCCGGCAACTGGCGTCCACTGTCAAACGATACGGTCCATAAACCCTGACCGTACCTGATCGGTCTGTGACTTTCAAAAAGAAGTTGCCCTGGGTGTTAGTCTGGGCGTTGATCAGTGTCAAGCTGCTGGTTGCTGTACCGCGGAAGAGCTGGGGCGTTTCCATGATCTTGGGGGTAGTCAGGCTGTTCTTGTACCACTCATATTTGACCGGATCACCTTCTACCGCTACACTGATCACGGCTGTTCCTCCTCTACACACCGTTGGGTTGTTACCTCCCAGTACGGTGGTAGAAGCGGTTGATGAACAGCCGTTGTCTTGTCGGGTAACGGTCACCGAGTAAACACCCGCTGTGGTGACCGTAGCCGTATTACTACTGCCTTGCTGGGTAGCACCCTGACTAAAGCTATAATTATAAAGACCGCCTGGATTGGTTGTGGCCGTTAGCGTTACGTTGGTGTTGGTAAAGGACAAGGGACCTGAGTTGCTCAGGTTGACACCGGGCGCTACGTTGTTACCGCTGACATTGGTCGTAGCACTTGCTGAACAACCGTTGGCGGCTGTCGCTGTCACTGAGTAAGTTCCTTCGCTGCTGACCGTCGTTAAGTTGGCCGTGGCCGAAAGGGGGCCGCTAGGTCCCGCGAATCGGTAGGTTAGGGGAGGGGTGTCGGTCGTAGCGGAAGCTGTCAGGGTAGCCGTAGGCTGGCTGCAACTGAGAGTATTACTAGCCATCAGACTCAGGTTAGCGGGAGCTGCCGTGTTGCTGCTGACCGTGGTCGTTGCTGTAGCCGTGCAGCCATTGGACCCGGTGACTATCACTGAATAGGTGCCCCCTTCGGAGACCATAACCATCGGATTGGTATCGCTCTGAGAGAAACCCGGGCCTGTAAAAACGTAATTGCTTTGACCAGAAGGCGTTGCGGTTAACGTCACTGTGGGATTAGCACAGGTCAACGTGCCCGAGTTGATCAAGGTGGCCTGGGGGGAAAGCGTATTACTTTCCACAGTAGTGGTAGCTGAAGCCGTACAACCATTAGCCCCTGTAATGATGACGGAATAGAGGCCGTCTTCAGTAGCCATAGCCATGGAACCTCCGTCCTGGCTGATTAGACCCGGTCCGGCAAAGGTGTAGCTGAGCAGACCGCTTGAGCTACTGGTAGCACTGAGGGTAACGCTGGTTTGTGCACAGGTTAGCGGACCATTGTTGGTTAAGCTTACGTTCTCAGGGGCAGAGGTGTTACTTTCTACAGTAGTGGTGGCTACAGCTGAACAGCCGTTGGCACCCGTAACGGTAACTGAGTAGAGACCGCCAGCTGTTACAGAGGCTGTTGCACTGGTACCATTCTGATCTAGTCCAGGACCGGAGAAGACGTAACTGCTCTGGTTGGCAGGCGTAGCCAATAGCGTCACTACGGGGTTGGCGCAGGTAACCGTACCCGGACTTACTAACTCAGCATCAGGGGCTAATGTGTTACTCACGACGGTAGTCGTGGCCGAAGCTGTACAACCGTTAGGCCCCGTTACGGTTACGGTGTAGGTGCCGGGGCCGCTAACCGTAGCACTAGCAGTACCGGTTTGCGTGATGGCATAAGGACCCTCAAAGTTGTAACTCAGCAAGCCCGTAGTACTGCTAGTCGCGGTGAGTAGCACAGTTGTCTTAATGCAGGTGATCGATCCATCCTGGACTAGAGTTAGATTCTGAGGAGGAGTTGTGTTGTTACCAACGGTTGTGGAGGCCACGGCTGCACAACCGTTGGCCGTGTTGGTCAGGGTAACGCTGTAGACTCCGGATTGAGTAGCTTTGAAGGTTAAGCCAGTAGCCGTTTGTACAAAGTCACGAGTCCCCGACGGTCCACTTACCGAAAATGAGTCGAAGCCGGTACCTATGGCAGAAACGGTTGCGTCGGTGTTGAGACAGGTCAGAGGCCCTTGGTTACTCAAGTCGCTTATCGTAGGAGCAAGCGTATTGCTTTCCACAGTGGTGGTCTGGATGGCCGTACATCCGTTAGCGCCTGTTACCGTGAGGGTGTAAGTTCCCGGTCGGTTCACGCTAATTGTTGGTCCGCTGGCGCTAAAGCCTTCAGGGCCGACAACATTATATGCCACCCCTTGCGTAGTGCTGCCCGCCGTTAGACTGACACTAGTCTGAGCGCAGGTGAGGGTACCACTACTACTCAAAGTTACGTTCTGAGGAGTCGCCAGATTACTAAGTACCGCTGTGGTTGCCGTTGCTGAGCAGCCGCCGGGATTGGTCACTGTCACCGAATAACTACCCGATGCGGTCACTGAAATCGCCGATGAAGAGGTTGGTTCCCCCGACAGGCCCTGCCCAATAAATTTGTAGCTAGCCCCTTCCAGACCACTTGTAGCCGAAAGTTGAACCGAGGTAGTGGCACAGGTCAACGGCCCGCTGCTGTTGAGTTGTGCTGTGAAGGCTGAGCAGGGGGGGGCATAAGAAATGATGACCTGGCCATTGCCCGAGTTACCATCATCGGGTCCAGTTCGGGTGGTGCCCGCCGGGTCTTCGAAATAAGAGCCGCCACCACCACCTACGCCACTGCTAAACCCTGCGCCACCACCGCCCGAGTAACCACCGCCCCCTCCTCCTACAGTAGTGCCACTGCCTGTGCCGCCCCCACCAAAACCACCGCCCTGGTAACCACCGATGCCTCCGTTGATAAACGCTCTGCCGCCCCTGTTGCTAAGACCCTCGCCATCTGTTAGTAAACCTCCACCAGCTCCATAAATACTGGGAGTTCTTCCTCCATTTCCCCCTGTACCACCACTGCCGTCAGCGTCAGCACCCGCTCCACCATTCCGCCCTGCCTGTCCCTGCTTTTGCTGCGAATCATTGACAGAACCACTCCCACCGCCCCCTCCGGCGATGACTAGCGGTTGATTATTTGTAGTGACAACAAACGTACCGCCCCCGCCACTGCTTAGGTTTGATGTAGGACGCCCTCCCACTAGAATACTTAGCGATTGACCAGGAGTAACAGGCACCGTAGCCGTGATGATGGCTCCCTTACCAGGCCGAAACGCTGAACTAGGGTTATTACCTCCTTCCGCTCCTCTGGCTTCTATAGTCAATGAGGTGACGCCTGTCGGCACGATCCAGGTTACAATGGAACCGGTATAGGAAAAGGTTGCCGTTGTGATAGCCGCCAGTCGACCACTTGGGGCTGGGCGCGTGATGGTTGCTCTAGCTGGTAAAGTAGATGTTCCAAGCTGGCTCGTGATCGTAACTGATCTGGTGCGGAGAACATTCCGACGACTGTTATCTGAAAAATTGTGTTGTGCCTGAACCAATGAGATACTCGGCCAGCTCATAAATACCAGCAGAAAAGTAAACAGGTGCTTCATAAGCGATCGATCTACTAAGTAATAAAGAATCATATTCTCAGTAAAGATACACAAGGTATATGCGCTAGTTATAAATCGCGTCCTAAATAGCCATGTATAGTTACTAGACGGAAGGTAAAGGGCACAAAAAGCCCGGCCATGATTAACCGGGCTTGATACACTATAATATGTATGGAAACATACATGAATCCATCAGAGCTTTATCACTTTCAGGCTCTGGCGTTGAGCAGGTACACTTGCGCCAGCTTCACTGATCACCTGTAACAAGTATAGACCCGAACTTTGGGCTTGCAAATCCCAATCAATCACCTGTTGAGATTCTGCCTGCTGCCAACGCTGCTGCCGGATGGGCTTACCGCTTAAATCAATCAGTTCGACCTGCAAGGAACGTCCCTCAGCACCACGTACCACTGCCCGCAGTCGGTCCTGCTGGATAGGGTTAGGCGCTAGCTCCACCTGCCAAGGTGTTTCCGGTTGGGCCACTTCTCGGGCTCGGCAGCTGCCATCGACCGTTAAGCGATAGGGGCCGTAGATGCTTACAGTGCCTGACTGATCCGTTGCTTTAAGATAAAAGTTACCCTGAGTGTTGCTCTGGGCGTTGATCAGCGTTAAGCTTGAGGTAGCCGTACCTCGGAACAACTGGGGCGACTCCATGATCTTGGGTGTGGTTAGACTGTTCTTGTACCACTCATACTTGACGGGGCTGCCAGCCACTACGACGTTAATCACCGCTGTACCACCCCGGCATACGGTAGGGCTGTTGCCGCCCAGCACCGTGGTCGAAGCGATGGCCGTGCAGCCATTTGCGTTGGTTACCGTCACCGAATACACTCCAGGCGTGGTTACGGTAGCCGTGTTTGGGGTTCCCTGCTGGGTAGCCCCTAAACTAAAGCTGTAGCTGTAGGCTGGACTAGACGGAGTACTCAGCGTAACAGGAGTGTTGGTAAAGGATAGGGGACCGGAGTTGGTTAATGCCGCTTGGGGAGAGACGTTGACCGTTACAGGCACGGATACCGTTTGCGGACAGTAATTAACCGGATCGGTGACCGTAAAATAGACCGGGAATACGTCCGCCGAGACGGGATTGGTAGCTGTAAACGTATTGGCCGTATAAGTGCCCGCCACCGTAGTTAAGCCCGCATCTTTATACCAGCTAGAGCCGACAAGGAGATTATTATTGATTCCAATCTGCAAGGCTGGGCTAGCCGTGAGAAGCCCACAGTCGGTAGAAAGGGGAAGGGCTATGAGCTTGTTATTACTTACATTAGGGATGGGGTTACCCTGTGGGTAAACCAGTGTGCCGTTGTTAGTCAGGTACGAGTTGGTGTGCTCTTGAGTCGTCTTTACAGTCATTAATCCCTGATTAGTCAACGTACCCGAGTTGTTGAGACTAGCATGCATCGTCAGGCTAGCACAGCTTGTGACATTGGTGAAGACATTTGAGTTGAAAAGGGCATTCTGACCAACAGCCGCTTTAGCGCCAATGATAACACGATCCGAGTTATTGAATTTACCTCCATTGGCTAGTCCGTATTTGGTAGCGTTATCAATGTGAAGCTGTCCCCCTGGCATGTTATAAAATACCGATCCGTTAACAAGACCGTGCTCACCCACGGGAGCATTAGCACCAATAATGATATTACCTGAGTTAATAAAAGTGTTGCCAGTGTTCCATAACCCAATGTAGGAGGAACGATCAATCTGGATATAGCCGCCTGTGAGGTTGCTGAAGGAACCACTATTGTAGAGGCCATCCACGCTCACAGATCCTATTGCGCCAATCGTAATTCTACCTGAATTGGTAAAGCTACCAATATGGTTCAATAGTCCGGCAGAGGAGCAATTATTCAGGCTGATCTGGCTATCTGGAGTCGTGTTGAACGTGGCCATGTTCTGAATACCGACATCTCCTATAGAACCCTTATCCCCAATCACAATTTGGGCTGCATTAGTAAAGGTGCCCTCGCCGTTAAGCAACCCCATTGAGTTGAACCCGTTAATCTGGAGCTGACTACCTAAACCATTCGTGAAGAGGGCTCGGTTATAAAGGCCAATATCTGCCGAGGAAGTGGTAGCGCCAATGCTCAACAAGCCATTGTTAACCACGGTGCCCCTGCTGTAGAAAGCAACCTTTGACCCATTGACTAGCTGCATTGACCCATTGATGGTTAACGTAGCTGAGCTACTGATTGTCAGCGCTCCTTTAAATTCGATATGTACTGAGTTGGCGAGGGCTGCCGTGTTCCATCCAATAACGGGGCTATTGGCTACTTCCGGAATGATAACATCACTGTCAGCGGTGGGTACGTTGCTTGGAATCCAGTTATTGGGATTAGACCAGTCGGTGTTTGTGGCACCCGTCCAGGTCTGAGCCAGTAGAGGAGCTGACAATAAGAGCATTAGGCTCAAAGCCAGCCAACGAGACCAACAGCTGGTCGAAACGAGAAGTCGAGTACTGAGATAATTATGTAGCATATTGTCTGATTTAGAAAGAGATATGAAGAGGAGTGAATATTAAGTTGACTAATGGCTAAACAGTCCTGCTCCGGAGTTGCACCGGATTCAACTCGTACCTGCCTGCTTGAGCAGGATACAAGCAGCACTCGGGAAAAGCAGTGCTGTTTACAGACGTAACACAATCAAGGGTTTACAGGAGAATCCGGAATGGATGAGGCAAACGTAGCCCGTGTCGGCAGGGCATGACGAATAAAAACGGGCGAAGCGTCAGTCGGGGCAATTGAAGCAAGCAAAACGAGGGAGCAATGATCAGACCTGTGAATGGCGCGGGTATCATTTTTGCGTAATGCCTAGCCTGATAATACCCGCCGTAACGCAGGATATGACTGTCTAATTGGAGTAATAGCCAGCCGCTAATTTATACTGGAACTTTCTCGGACAATGGCTCATTCAGGTCATGGAATAATTGAAAGACCTGAAATAGTCTCGGTCACTTTACATCAGGGATTACCTGTGTTCATACGTAACGGATAGCTCGATTAAACCCGTTTGTGTACGTTAAACTATAAATAGAAATTATGCAGGCGCGTACCAACTGCTAACCGCTGCGCTACAGACTGAATACGAGTGCCTTACTGAGCAAACCAACCCACCTGAAAAGACTATGGCCAAGTTCAACCTTACGGTCAAACTTGGCCATAGCTCATATAATCCGCTTACTTAATAGTCCCCAGTTGAATCACCTCGAAATTCGTGGCCCTAAGGTTACGTAGTTTATTAAGGTCGTCATTATTCCAGCGCTCATCGGGAGCACCGCTAATAAAAAAATCAGAACCGATGTCGGTCAGGATAATACCGTACTTCTTCATAGCGGTTAAAATTACGCGGTTGGTTGCTGAATACGGCGTTACGTCAAAATTGGCTTTGAGCCGGAGCCGCATGCCCATTGGGGTAGGGGCACTGGTGTTCCGGTTAGTGCCGTTTACCTTGTGGCTAGCCGGAAAGACATAGTTGTTGCTCACCTTCGACCGGCGCAGGGTAAATCGAATCGCATGATCAATGACGCCCGTTTTTACTTCTTCGTAGCGGACCAGCCCTGCCAAAATGCTCAACCCCGAAGCATCGGCGGAGGTCCACCCTTCTGGGCGGCTGGCGTTGCTTGCTAGGTCGAAGATAGCCCCTGAGGAAGCGGCCCACCCGTTAGCCGTCCGGCTGGCATTGTAGAGCTCATACACTTTCCGATTGTCTACATCCACGGCGATTACGTGGCTATCGTCTTCTCCATTGTTCTCAATGGGGGCATTCAGCGGAATGGGGTAGGGGCCAGGGTCACTTTCCGACCCATAGTTGCCATCGTAGTCGTCAGCGCGAAACGTTATCGGCACTTTAGGCTGGCTTGCACATACGGGAACGTAAGGGATACCAATCGGTACTCCTTCGTACAGGCCACTGCCAAAGTTTGCCAGCAAACGCGGATTGTTCTGCGCCAGCAGGTTGATAATCGCGCTTGAGCGGCTGTCGACTGGAGCCGTATTGACGGCCGTATTCCAGGGATTATTGACCGGAAAAATAGGTGTTCGTTCTACATCCGCCAAGGTGACTGAGCAGGGGGCCGCCGTGCGGGAAGCCCCGGCAGGATGTGGTGGTTGAGAAGGCTCGGTCTGGCAACAAAAAGCAGCACCAGCGAGCAGCAGCAGGCTTACTTGGGAATAATTCATAGGGTGAAGTTGGATTTGATACAGGAACTACGAACTAAATAATAAACGCATTACCATCTAAAAAAAGCCAGCTGCACAAATAGGCGTGTCACCTCGTCAAACCGGTCTTTTAGATCGTACGATGATAGGCGCACCAGTTTGTCCGTTGTTAAACGTATTTGACTTTTGTCCAGGATGAACAAGCAAAAAAGGACGCTCAATGTGGCGTCCCTTTTGCATGTTTATCTAATCCATTTTGTACTCAGTTCTTCTCCGGGGCGGGTACCTGCTGGGTGATGCAGTGCATACCACCCCCACTAACCGTTAGGGCGTCTACGTAAATCTGTTTGATCTGCCGGTTCGGGTAAACGCTCATAATGACCTGGCGAAAGGCTTCGTCTTTCTGCTGCAAACTCGATTCCCGGCCTGGTTTGTAAAACTTAGGAATCAGTACCACATCGTTGGTTACCACATAATTCATGTAGCTGGCTGCCATCACATATTGAATAGGGCCACCATCGGTCGAGAAGTGCTGAATACCCTTCAGGCTTTTCAGAAAAGTATACATTACATCGTTTGGCGTCAGTTCGACTACAATCGGGCTGGGTTCAGGTACCCGAATCACGGTGAGTGGCTTGCCGTCCTGATCGGTAGCCTTTGACAGAACCTCGTAGGCATCTTCGAGCGCCTGATAGCTCTTCTGGGTGAACGGATTGCCCTCACTTAGTTCGGCGGCTGGTATTTGTGGCAGCAACACGGTGTTGGCATTGACCCAGGATACCATCTCATCGGCGTGCCATACGCCCAGGTTGAACTGATACTGGCCCTTCACCAACCGGGGCGATTCCAGTACCGGGTGCCCATCGGTTCCGGTGGTTTCGTTCAGGAAAATGACCTTTTTGAGATTGAAGACCCGTTTGAGTTCCGCTTCAATTTGAGGCAGGCTCATGGTAGGATTGCTGGCCATCAGCGATTTCTTGATGGTGATGAGGGTTCCTTTACCGTTAAAGTGCAGGTTACCCCCTTCTGTTATCAGGGATGAACTGCGTACACTGGCACCCTTGGCAGCCGCCGTTCCATAGGAAACGTTGTTGTCGAGCTGGTAAATGGCGTAGCTTTCATCCGTTACGTAGTCCTTCATCCGGTAAGCGTCGAAGTCGAAGTCCACCACCTGATAGCCACCTTTTTTGCTTTTCATGAACGTACCGCCCGTGTCGCGAATCCACAAATCGCCGTGGGAAACGGGGTGGAATCGAATCGCTGCGTCGATAGAGGCAGCAGAAACCCCCAAACTCGATAAAGCGGTTTTCAGTGAATCCACGTCGGCCTGCGTGTTGATGGCGTAATCAACTTTCGTCGTTGTTGGTAGAATCTCTTTCAACATGGTGGCCTGCACTGCCCACATGGATAGATCGTGTTTGTAACGAACCGTAGGCGCTGATAGCCAGATGGAAGCCAGCGGTTCAAACTCGGCGGGCATATAAAAGGCTGCCGCATCCGCTTCGCAGGTTTCCGGATCAACAGGGTCGGGGTGGCAATTGGTCAACGACAGGGCGAGCAGGCCCCAGGCAACTACGCGAATACTCCTTTTGTTCATTGGTTTAATTGGTTAACACGGCTCCACCAGTCAGAGGAGGTTTACTCAAAGCAGATGGGGTGATCCGCAGCAGGAAGTGATTGATTTACGAAGGCAAACGTAGCGTCAACCTAGCCGGGCCGACGAAAAAAAGCAGGTGAAACGTCAGGCTGAGCCAATAAAGTGAGCGAAATCGGGAAGGAAAAGACAAGCAGTTCTCTGTAGGCCTGATGGGTACGTCCGATGGCTAAGACGTTGCCGGATGAAGGCAGGTTACATGTCTGAATAAAGCTTTCGCGTGTTCAATTCAGATATAACTATCAGTCAGTAGGAATTTTAGATTGATTGGGTCTTTATAGTCGTACAACTGAGCGTCTTTAATTTAACTGCCTTAACCCAACCAACGTAACACTTCTTAAAGGGCTTTTTCTAACCGCTCTACGTTACTGGCGTATAAGGGCAGGTCGATCTGCCGCCCGCCTAGGACCAGACGGCATAGGGGCGTGGGGGTTCTGGTGAGGTAACTAATGATCTCTCGATTGATAATATGGCTTTTGCCGATACGTACGAACTGAGCGACCGGCAACAGCTTTGACAGGCCATCTAAGGTGACACCTGGTACATGCAGGTGGTCCTGCTGCGAGCAATAGATGTGAATGGCGTGATTGTTTGACTCGCAGTACATAATATCGTTTACATCAATCCGGTGCAAACAGATTGAGTTACGAAAGATTAGCCATCGTGTGGCCGTTAATGGGTCGGATGAACAGGTTGGTGGGATTTCCATCAATGAGAATGAACAAACAGGAAAGCAGGTGCGTTGAGCAGCAACAGTTTGGGTTAGCAGCGCTAAACCGTAATGGAGTCGATCACCATTCGATCGACTCCACTACGGTTTAGCGCTGCATCTTTAATTGCGGGTCTATGCTAGCGGATTGTGATTTGGACCCTATTCGGCTCGTGCTAAGATGGCACAGTTCGTTGGAACGGTAATCGAGAGGATGGGGCGCCGAGTGAGTCGGTTAGTTTGCTGGACTAGGCCATGAATTTAGCGTTTTAACAGGCGTAGACTCTGCATCTGCTGAGGAGTACTAATCGTCAGGATATATATACCGGGTGGACGGTCGCCGAGCCGCAGTTGCAGTTCATGGTGGTTCGTGGGCACTGGTTCGATCCGGTTCAGGATGGGCTGACGCCTAAAGTCGGTCAGCAGCAGTTGCACGGACTGGTTGGCCACTCCGTCGAGGCTCAGTATAAACGTGTCGTTAATTGGGTTAGGGTACACGCCCGCATGAAGCCCGGCAAACAGCTCAGCCTCTGCCGGGACGGATGTAGAACCGACCTGAGAGGTTTCGACGGGCGGAGGGCTCGTCTGGTTAACAGTCGGCGTCGGCCCTGGGTGATACACCTGCCCACTGACGGGTAGGACAGCCGCCAGTTTGAGTGCCGTAAGCTCCACGATGACGTTGCCGCTGTAGGTGCCAAACGAGGTTGTCTTGAGTCGAACGTAGAGCGTTTTGTTAACCTGACCTGCGTTATTACCTTTCATGAAAAAATTCATCGTCGGGCTAAACGGACCATTACTGTGTTGGCTAAGCTCATAGCCCGACGGGGCTTTTACCGAGGCCGAGTAGGTAAGGATTGAACTGAAGCCTGTGCCCGACAGGGTGAAGGGCGTACCAGGCAGCGATGCCCCGACTGTAGCGCTCATACTGATGAAGCTGGATGGATTCGCCGTGAGCGTGTGCGTTGGGGGCAGGACCACCCCTGCGACGGGTTGGGTAGCGCTGCCGAACTTATCCAATAGGATATTATCCACAAAGCCGGTAAAGGGCCCGGTTGCCCCACCGGTTAAGCGAACATAGGCCGTAAACCTGAATTTTCCATTAACCACCTTCGTATATACGTTCAAGGTGCTGGTAAACGGCCCTCCGCTCTGCTGGCTCACTTCATAACCTGCTGGTGGCTTTACGTGAACTCCCGCGGTACTTAAATCAAAGTTCTCGCCGGTAAATGTGTAGGATTGAACGCCAGAGGGCGTTCCCAACACGGTCGAAAACGGAGCGAGGGGCTTTGGGGTCAGCTTAGCTGTGTAGGGCCCCGGGATTGGATTCACGATGCCAATTACGTGTAACTTAGCTGACGTAGTTCCCTGATTGAACGAATGCTGTATGTCCTTAGACACTCCCCCAAGTTGTTGAGACGCGGCCAGGCGAATATAGAGTGATTGCTGAAGCGTACCGTCAGGATTAACGGCTACATTGACATTCAGTTGAGCAGAAAAGGGACCTGACTCCTGAGTGCTTACTTCAAGACCCGCAGGTGCGGTTACCTGCAAAATCGTGGATGGCTGACTGAAGTGCTGCCCACTAACCACATACATGACGGCCTCTGATGGTGACCCCTTCAGGGTAGTCAAACCCACCACCGAAGATACGCTGAAGCTTAGCGTTGGAGTAGGTGGACTGGTCGTAGCCTTAAGCGAATGAATAACCGCCAGCTTACCCACAAGCCAACCGAGTGAACCTCTGCCTGCGGAGCCGTTTCCAGCGGGTGACAGAGATTGGGCTCCAGCGTACAGGGACAACAGACCCAGCCAGAGAAAAAGAAGGAATGATTTCATAATAGTGAATGGTCTTTTATTGAGAATTGATTAGGACTGATCACGCGTCAACCCTTGTGGTTTGGTGGTTGGCCGCCTACGATATCCTGAAGTGAGCAAGCCCTTAGCTGTCTGTCTTTTAGTGATAATGATTTCTAGTGTACCAGTCAAGCTCCTGAATTTCATGTTGTTGTATCCAGCCTGCTTTCTCTGAATGGTAAGCCTGCGCATCGAAAGGACGCAGTCGAGCTGCCCGAAGTTTCTCAGACTGGTAGGCCTGTGCCAGGTTTGGATGAGCCCTTAAATAATCACGAAACGCTACGTGTCGATCTATATCGGCAGACGTAAGCGGAAAGAAGTGAAGATGAACGACTGGATCTCCGGTAGGCCCCGGTAAGACACAAAATCGCCGTTGGGCAATTCTATATTCTCCATACCATTCATACCCAAATGACTCAAGGATAGGCCGCTGTTGGTCCAGTGTGTCTAACTGATAAACAACCGGCATCAAATCGATGATTGGCTTAGCGGCTAAGCCAGGTATGGCTGTTGAGCCAACATGTTCCACGGCCGCCAGATTTGAGTTTAGCCCTTCCTTAAGTTGTTGGGCCTTCTCGTATGCCCATTTGGGCCATTCTGGACTATATG
The DNA here is from genome assembly GCF_054780635.1 of Spirosoma knui. Classification (NCBI taxonomy): domain Bacteria; kingdom Pseudomonadati; phylum Bacteroidota; class Cytophagia; order Cytophagales; family Cytophagaceae; genus Spirosoma; species Spirosoma knui. The sequence continues at coordinate 689,543 of NZ_BAAGVY010000002.1, forward strand.
GCTGGATAATAACAGGATAAACAGGCATAGATACGTAATGTCCCGCCAACCATAGACGGTAGCGTCGTTGACAGACAGAACCTTGATGGATAGCGGGCCGAACACTCGCGCTGGGCTGGGCAATGGGCTGGCTGGAGCCGTTACGAGCCACGCCTTGTAAAGCGAAATGTTATAGGGCCTGAGCAAAAGTGGCCAAGCTTACCAATGAGGGAGTAAGCAAGCAACTACTGGTTTCAACAGGCTGATTGGGTATCAGGAAGCCTATGTATTTGATGACGGATGGTCGGTGGCGCGGCAGTAGCGGTATTCGCCCTGGGCTTCACTCGTACGGACGAAACCGTTTTTCTCCAACACGCGTTGGGTACCCCGGTGCTCAACGGGGACATCGGCGATGACAGCCCGTAGCGTTGGCTCCTCGGACAACCACGCCACAAACCGCCCTACGGCTTCACTCATGTAGCCCTGCCCTTCAAATGCCTGATCCGTGAAGTAGCCGATCATCGTCTGACCCTGCTGGTCGGGTGGCCCCGATGCGCCAATGCCGCCCACGGTCCGGTTGAGCATACTATCTACCAGTAGCCAGTGTGTATACCATAGCCACTGATCGGGATGAGCCATGACCTGGGGCAGTACGTGCTCTTGTATAGCCTCCGTAAATTCAGCCATAAAGTCATAGGCCGGGTTCAGAGTGAGGTTGGAAGGGATTAAGCCCAGGCGAGCTTCCAGTTCGGAGCGACTCTCGGCCAGTGCCTTCAACTCCGTTGCATTCAGGGGAATCAGACGTAAACGGTTGGTGTGTAGAGTAAGCATGGATGTAGTTGGTTCTTGTATTTGGGTTTGGTTTCAATCAGCGTTGTCGGCTGGTCGGACAAACGCTAATCGTCTCTGCATGTTGACGACCACCTGGGTGAGCATAAATCGAAAGGCTGTCCCGACGATTTCGAGTTAGTTTAGCATTTGACAAGGGCAAACTTAGCCTGACCTTATGGAAGCCAACAAAAAAAGTAGGTGAAGCGTCAGAGTGGGGCAATAAAGCAGATAAAACTGGGTGGGATAGGTAGGGCCTTTTAGGTAGATTACCTGCTTTACGTTGTCGTATACCTAAAAGGCTCCTAATGATCCAGAACTTTAAGGGTGATTTTGGCTAATGGTTAATTGATTGCCGTTGCCCAACTGCTCCACCTTCACTAGGTTCCCGTCTCCTGCCTGGGTGATCGTCGCCCGGTTGTCAATGCCCGTTTGCAACACATTGGCGATGTTGGTAAAGCCTGATTCCTGCATCACCGTAATTACGTTATTCATACCTAACTGACGAGTCTCAACCAGCCCCTTGTTCCCGTTCTGGGTGATAGAGGTCCGACTGCCACTTGCCGGACCGCTTTGATACGCTTCCGCCCGGTTAGAGTTGCCACCCTGCGTAATGTTAACCACCGCTCCGGGCGAAAACCTTTGGGAAACAGACGCCTGATTGCTGTTGCCACTCTGCACGATGTAGGCTTCGCTTAAGTAGCTTTCTTGTTCAATACCAGCTTTATTGCTGTTACCAGATTGCAGAATTGACCCTTTGTTCTGGTTGCTGCCTTCCTGCCGAATGGTGGCCTGATTCAGATTGCCAGATTGGTTGATTATGCCTTCATTCTGGTCATCGCCGGAGTCCTGATAAATTAAGCCGTAGTTATTGTTTCCCGTCTGATTGATGACGCCCTTGTCTTTCAGACCCAGTTGCTCAATAGTAGCTTTGCTTTTATCGCCGGATTGGAAAACGATTGCCTCACTGTAATGACCAGCGCCCAGTTGCCGCACGTAAACTTCGTTGCCATGAGCCGCGTCATTGGCCACGCCCTGGGTAATCACAATGGAACTTTGGTCGGTGTTCTGGTAGGTATACGCCTTATTTTGGGTACCTATCTGGTTAATGACGCCCGTGCTGGTTGTGCCGGTCTGATACGATTCAACAGAGTTCTGGGCTTGAGCCCCCCCTGAAAGTAGTGAGCCGAGCAAAAGTGCCGACATAAATACTGGTTTCATAAAATGAATTCGTTTTGGATTGAGAGGTGAAAATGCCGACAGTCGACAGGTTGATTGACTGTCGGTGATTAAAAATTATTGGTGATTAAGCTTCATCAATTTGCAGTAATTGGCCTCTGCGTGGAGGTTACCCTGCCAGTGCCCGGCGGGTTTCCCATTCAACTGTCCGGTCGCTTCCATCTGGTGATCGCCCGCCGTTAGTTCGACGTATACGATGCCGCCACCCCGATCATCGCAATCGGGCTTTGGCTTGTTTGGGGTGACGATGAAAGGGCGGTTGATGGTGCCTACCGTCTTGCCGTCTACTTTCACGGTAATCTGGTCAAATTGATCGTCGGGCTTGGCGGTCCAGATCAGGTAAGCCGCATCCGGCTGGGGAGTCACCTCCACCTCCTGTTTCTTACAGCTCACATCGACAAGCGACAGTAAGGCAAAACAGCTCATTGGAACGTAACGGCTCATGCGTAATACATTGATTTTCATGGTAAAGAGAGATTTGTTGTTGTAATGAATGGTGGACAGCTTTAGCCCGGTTAGTTGTGGCGTAGTCGGTACTTCGCCCACGCGTTAAGGTTGACGTAAACGTTCTACGCCCATCTGATTGTAATTTCCCTTCAGTATGGTTATGGCATTGATCAGGTAGGTACCTGCGGATGCGCAATCCGCAGGTCTGTTCCCAGTTTCCCTCGGTACCGTTCTGCACGGAGGCAAGGGCTTGCCTTTGGCGGCCGAATCGAGTGCGTTGCGTTAAGCTGCCCGGCAACCTTTTACGTGATCAAACTGCGAACTAGACATTCCTGTGGTTCAGGTGCGTACCTGTCCGTAGCGAAGTGGCCTAAACCTGATCGGATTTTCAGCCTATACGGCTCGGCGAGAGATGAGCCTGTTATAGGATGGAAGCAATCGTCCGCCGTAGGCATTGATTAATCAAAATCATTAAAGGGGCAACTGGCTTGACTGGGACAAACGTAGACTGACTCAAAGAGGCATTGTGAAGAAAAACAGCCGAAGCGCCGAGGCAGGTCCTTAAAGCAGCCAGGAACCGGAGGCAGCGATCATTACGGCTTAATAGATAACCGCGTTGCGCACGGTCTGGATAGAAGTCGTGGCCAGCGTCAGCGAATAAACCTTATGGGTCCGGCCTCTACGGATTACTACCTGATACTGCCCGTCGGGAACTTCGGTCAGATTCAGCCGGAAGCGGAACGTTGACTGCTTTTGCGGAATCTGATAATCCCAGATTGTAGACCCTTCGCGGTTTTTGAGTTGAAGCACCAGCGGCCCGGTGCTAGTCGCTTCCACCAACACCTGAAGTACGGTTGGATCAGCCGTGTTCACGATGGTAATTTGAGTGGGTTTGTTGATTAACTCATCAGTCGGACGAGCCTGAACTGCCTGGGCGGTCAAGCTGAGCAACACCCCATAAGCGCCGAGTAAAACCAGCGCCAATAAGATAGATTTTTGAACGGTTTTCATTGGTTCTTTGTGCGTATTTGTTAGTTACGACACAAAGGTATTTTGGCGGGTTGGGCAGGTCGTAAAATAGATCGGCCAGTGATGCAGACCAACCATTAAAACGCGCAAAAGCGGCCTTTAAGCGATAACCTGACCTATTTACGTTGCGATCGGCAACCTTCTTAGATAACGCTCAAAGCAGCGGTACTTTTACCACAAAATGGTGGTCGTCCGCTCCCGTCAGCAGGGGTCGATCGCTTAGGTAGCCGTACAGCGTTTTGAGGCTGTCGAGACCTTGCTGATTAGACGTCTCGACAAAGTTCTTGCGCTGAAGGTTGTTGGCCACGAATAGATAATCGTCCTGTACATAGACCCGAATGGTTAGCGGGCGGTCGTCTTCGATAACGTTGTGCTTGATGGCGTTCTCGAACAGATTCTGTAGCGTTACGGGTACAATTCGGCAGGCCATACTGGACAAGGGGATGTCTACGTCAATTTGTAGCCCTTCCTCAAAGCGGGCTTGTTGGAGATCGACGTAGTTAGATACAAAATTTAATTCGTGCTCTAACGTAACGGTCTCGCGCTCTTTGTTTTGTAGGATATAGCGGTAGATGGTGGCCAGCTTCTGCAAAAAATCAGACGCCATATCGGGAGCCGTAATAATGAGGCTATTTAGCGAGGTCAGGCTATTAAACAGAAAGTGAGGGTTGAGGTGGTTTATTAAGTTTTGGTATTGTATTCGGGTTTTGTCGCGTTCGAGCTGGGTGGCCTGCATGTGAAGCTGGTGCAATTGGGCCGCCTGCCACAGTCGATAGCGGTACACGCCAAACATCAGCCCGGCTATCAGCATAATGAGTAGCACCCGGAACCAGCCCGTTTTGTAAAACACCGTATCAATGGTAATAACCAACTGTGCCGGAAAAACGCGGTTATTGTCGGTCCTGGCCTGAACACGGAATACGTAACGGCCACCGGGAACATTAGCGTATACGCCCACCGTTCGGCTGCCTGCTTCTACCCAATCCTCGTCATAGCCTTCTAGCTTGTAGAAAAAAGAATAGGGCTGCTGGGCCTGGTTAAGGATTCCATAGCGAACCGCAAAGTCGTTCTGGTCAACCCTGAGTTGAACGGTAGGATGGCGAGTCGGGGTCATCATGGTCGTGTCGGGCAGGCGGACGTCGCTGATGAGTAATCGGGATGGTGGCCGAGGGGCGTTAAAGCGCTCAGGCATCAGTTCCAGCACGTAGCCCTTCACGGTCATCAGAATATGTCCATTGCGAAGGGGAACCATGTAATTTTCGTAGTGGGCGTCGGTTTGGTTGATTGGTAGGGAAAATTGCTGGATATGACGTAAGGTCGAGTCGAACACAAAAAAGTTGTTCAATGATGCCACCCAGATTCGCCCGTTCCGATCAGGACATACCGCCATGCATTTATTCGCTGACAGCCCGTCCTCATGCGTCCATTGCCGAAGCGTGTTCTGACGTGGATCGTAGCGAACCAAGCCGTTCTCAGCAGCCGGGAGCCAGATTCGACCAGCCGCATCGGTCTTGAAATAGAAAAATGTAGTTTCCAGTTCGGGCGGTTGATGAACCGGCACCTGCCTGAAGTGCCCGGTCTGCTCATCGAAGCGTACGAATCCTCCAGGGTACACGTCGAGCCATAACTCGCCCCGCCGGTTGTAGGCCGCTGTCCGAACGAAGAACTGCCCGACGTCTCCGGGCGGGCAGGGCAGCGCGTACGACTGCCAACGCCCGGTTGAAACCGAGTACCTGATGGCCCGGTTACGGTGCCACCCAAACAGCCAGAGTGTATCACCCCGCACCAGTAGGGTGCTCACCTCGCTGAGTTGCTCCCGAACAACGGCCGTAGCTATGAACGACGCAAATCGGCCGGTTTGTTTATCAAACTGAAGCAAGGCGTGATCTAAATGAATGTAGATCGTTCGACCGTCTGGAGCGAAGGTTAGCGAGGGACGTCCAAAACCGTTTTCTTGTTCATAAGCAGATGGGATATGATACAGGTGACTACGTCCCGTAGCCGGATGATAGTGAATCAGCTCGTGGGTGGCCGAGCTGAGCCACCACGAGCCGTCCCGATCCTCGATAATTGAGTTCAGACCCCGGCTGGCGTTCAGACCCGGTATCCGACCGCCCAGATTGTGAACCCGGTAAAAGCTTCGACTCGGATTAGTCAGCGACAAGCCGTTGACCGTACCCAGCCAGATAGTGCCGTCGTCCTGTTGCCAGCCGCACCAGAAAAACGGCCCTGCTACCGAGCTGGGGTTAGCCGGATCATGGTAAAAGGGTTGCAGGCGATCACTACCCGCTTCCACCCAGTAAAGCAAGTTATTCCAGGAGCTAACCCATATGTTCTGCTGGTGGTCGGCAAAGAGCGTAGCGATAGGAAACAGCGGAGCCGAGGCCGACTTAGGTGGCCGGATGGTACGCTCAATTCGCTGCTGATTCAGGTCATATATCACGATTTGACCAACCGTATTGTCGGCCCAGGCCAATCGGTGGGAACCGAGCAAGGTGAGGGCGGAGATGGAATGCTTGCTCCAAAGCAAGTCTGCCTTTGCCCGGTCGCCCACGTTATTGACATTGACAAACCGCCCGGTCGTCATATCGAAGTAATTCATCCCTCCGTTGTAGGTGGCCACCCACAAGCCCGGTCGTTTGGGGTCTTCGATCAGGCCATGCCGGTTGATGCTATTGTCGGATAACGACGTTTTATCAACATCCTGCTGAGTGTACTGTCGGTAGCGGTTGGTGCGGGGATCGTAACAAAAGAGCCCCTTCCCCTGGCTACTAAACCAGATACGCCCCTGGCGGTCGCCCAACAACGTCGAACAGTGACCCAGCGTGATTCCATTAACCTGCCGGATGTTCTCAAAATGGCCCGTCCGAGCGTCGTACCGGCTGATGCCAACCCCTGTGGCCACCCATAATCGTCCGCTTTTATCCTGACCGATGGCGTTAACCGACGAACTACCAATGCTCCAGGATCTCCGGCGTTCGTGGCGAAAGGCCGTAAAATGATCGCCGTCGAAGCGGTTCAGGCCGTTAGCGGTACCCACCCACAAAAAACCGTCGCGGTCGCGCAACATGCACGTAACCAGTTTGAACGACAACCCCTGAGCTTCGCCAATATGCCGGAATTCAAACGGCAACGTATTGATCTGCTGAGCTGACGCAGAAGAGCATAACAGACCTACCAATAGCAAGGCCGAGACCATTATACAGCGTCCAGGTAACGTTATCACCGGTCAAGCCAGCGTTTAAACGCTGGCGCTTTCTGGCGGCTCACATCAATTTCGACAGACTGGTGAGGAGACCGCAGCCTAAGCATAAGTTTAAAATTCAGCCCATTTCGAACCTGTTGAATAGCATCATGATTAATAATAAACTGGCGGTTCGCTCGGTAGAAGCGAACGGGGTCGAGCAGCTCTTCCAGGCGGTCAAGTGTTTCGTAATCCACTGGGTATCGAGCACCGGATTTGGTGACTAGGAAGTTGATACCGTCGTACTGAAAAAACGCAATGTCTTCGGTAGCGATAGGAATCCAGCCATTACGTTCCTGGCCTAGAAACGTTTCTTTATAAACCGCCTTGGCACCCGCCGTAGGTTCCTGGAGTAAGGTTATAAGCTGCCGGAGGTCAACGGGTGGAGCCACCTGACTGCGGATCAGTGACCGGGCTTTGGCAATGGCCCGGCTGAGGTCGGCCATATCGACTGGCTTGAGCAGGTAATCAATGCCATTGACTTTGAAAGCTTGAATAGCGTATTCGTTGTAGGAGGTAATAAAGATGATGGGGCACTGGAGTTTGTACTGGGCAAAAATGTCGAAACTCACTCCATCGGCAAGCTGAATATCAGCAAAGACCAGGTCGGGTTCGGCGTGCTGATTGAACCAATGCAGAGCCGTTCTGACGCTGGATAGCGTTTCGATCAAGCGAATGTCGGCGTCCACTTGACCTAGTTTATGAGCAAATTCGCGGGCAACTAATTTTTCATCTTCAATCAGAATGGCGTTCATGACGTCAGGTCGATTTGCGAGCTTAGGAAATAGACAAATCTTAAAAAAAATGCGACCAGGAGCAACTTTTCGGAATCGGATGGTCAGAGGAAGCGGTTAAATGGTAGGATATTCCGATCAAACCGTTACACCATTTACCCTGGTTGATTGATGACTTATCCACCCAGGTCAACGCATCAACCCTGAATTAACACAGGTGAAGGGAAAAAACTTGGTATTGAATGCCGACGGGCCCAACTTGACTTACGATTGACTAACCTTGATATGACTGACGAGCAAATTCATATAGTGCAACGAACCTGGCGATTGTTGCGGCCCATTGACCCTATTCTGCTGAGTAGCGTATTCCTGGCCCGTTTGCAGATGGAAGCGCCAGCTTGGAAACTCATCGCTCAAGGGCAGCCGCAGGCGGAAGCAGCTACGCTAATTCTTGAATTCAGCCGAATTATTGCCCGTCTGGACCAGCCTCGGAGTATAAATAGCTCGTTAGTAGCGTTGGTAACACATTACCTACCAGATGCGCTCACGCCACAGCAGGTACTGGCCTTAGGGCGGACAATGCTGTGGACAATTGAGCAGGGGTTAGGTAGCGACTGGAATCAATCGGTTGAGCAGGCTTGGCGTCAGTGTTACATCGACCTGGGGGAGTTGCTGACGGATGTACAGGGTAATAACTGAACTTTATTAAATTGCTGTAAGCCAATATCTTCTGTCGCGAGCGTTGCCTCAAGGCAGTAAATGCCCTAGGTCCTAATCCATCAGTCCTGTAACGTGGACTATAGATAAGGTGTACTCCATGAGTTGAGTCCATGACGTGAGAGTTGTTTATCAAAAATTACCCGCTAGTCGCTCATTCCTGCCCAGTGTTCATTGAGGCTGGTGTACCCCTGGACCCATTTCGTAGTTTAGGCACGTTTTACGGATTTATAGGTTTAATATACTTGCTACTTTGTATGCTTTTTATCCTGTATGGCCTGTCTGCTCTCTCGCTTCTGTTCAGTATAGGTGGTCTTTTAGTAGCCGAATTCGCGTCTAAATTTGAGGGTGGTGCGGGCATTGGTGGTAGTTTGCTGTTCCTGATTGGGGCCATCTGTTCTGGCGCGCTGACGCTTGTACTCTATCGGAAGTGGGCCGTGCTGTCTACAATAGACCGGGTGGATGGGGGCGTGGGCTGTTTGCCACTGGTTACTGTGCTACTTGTCTTGGTCTACGTGCTGTTCATTGATAAACGATGGCTAAACGAACTGTAGCCCTACAGCCCCCTGCCTTACTTGGTTAGCCCGAGTGCGTAAATAAAAAGACTCGGAAACTCAACTAATTCACTTTTCCATCTAGTAGCTCCCAATACGCATGCCCGATTTCACTATAGAAGACATACCCGGTTTAATTGATCGGCTGGATCAGTTCGCCAATTACTTAATTAAAACGATACACGAGTCGAACAACCAAGAAGAGCAGAACAAGCTACGCTCAATCAGTTATGAAACATCCGCCCTGCTGCTATCGCTGGAGTCCTTGCAAGAGTAAAATGCTCTACTGCCGTCGGCGACCGAATGATTAATTCAAGCATCGATTCGTCTATCAGGAATACGATGCTTGAATTAAAACGTTGGAGTTGTTAGATTTCAAGCTGGATGTTATTATAAATGGCTGAAAACGAATGATATATACTAAGGGAGCACGCCAATTGCAAACGAGTAAACTAGCTTGGATTATAGGCGCTCTGTTCGTGCTTTTACAACCTTCGGTAACACTCGGTCAGCGTATGACGGTGCCCGCGCTTGGAACACCGCTACGGAAAGAGTTGCTGAATGCTATCCGTATGCCCCTGGAAAAAGAGCTTGGACAAGTGATCCTTTTTGAGGTGAAAACCTTGAGAACTGGTGGCGATTGGAGCTTTGGCGAGTTAATTCCTAAACGAAACGATGGGAAACCCATTCAGTACACCAATACTCCCTATGCTGAAGCCGTTAAGGAAGGTATTTTTGATGAGGGGATTAGTGTGTTATGGTATCATCAAAAAGGCGTTTGGAGGGTCAAAACCTATGTGCTCGGCGCAACAGACGTTCCCTATGGGTGCTGGTGGAAGTTGTTCAACGCGCCCAAAGGAATTTTTACCTATACGGAGAATCGCTGCACGGATTGAGCCTGATACTTTCATTCACCATCTATTTGTTGACTCAGCCTTTGTTCATCAGGGGGGTAAAGCCTTATTAGGGGATTGTTCAAGCATGCTAAACCAGCCAGCCAGGCTGAAATGTTTTGGCGCAGGGCTGTTGGAGAAAAACGCACGGTGACTCAGCAGATGGACGTTACTACCTGATAATAAAAGACGATTAAAAGGATAGAATAGATAACGTTTCCCGTACTACTAACATCCTACTTATACTTATTCGTAGAAGATTCCAGAGGGGAGGAGCACGTCAATAAGGCAAAAACTACACTTTTACCAATAATACACGCATGAACGCATTAAACGACTCGAACAGCATCAAGTCATTCGGCAGTACGTGACCATAGTGGACTATCGGAAAGTGATGATTTAACAGGTCTCGCTCAAGGGTAATCAAACCACCCCCGTTGTTGTGAGTGGAATTATAAGCTTTAAACAAGTGGTAGCGTGCTTCAACGTTTCGGGTAACTACGACAAACTGGCTGTATAGTTAAATTATTCACTGATCAGACCGAGCAGTGGGAACGAGACCACAGATCTTAAGTCATACAACAGTTTACCCAGCCACGAAATTAATGCAGAGCATCAAGCCGATTTTTCAAGGTGGAAGATAAATCCTTTAAGTTGGCCCATGTTATTTTCGGATTTTGACAAAACGGTAGCGTTTGGTTGCCAATCCATTGTTCATAATTTGATGTCTGGATAGTAGCAAATGGTATCCACTCATTTTTATCGATTGAACGAAACTCGCCACACAGAATGTACTGCTTATTGACAGTAGCTGTGATCAAATACCCAATTCTTACCTGACGGAAGCTGACAGGAGACAGAGTTTTAGAGTGATGAAAATCCTTGGCAGATGCATCGAGTAAAAATGCTACAGCCGCCTTTAGGGAGTCGTTTTGCCTGGCTGTATAGTGAAGTCTAACCGGCCCCCTCGTGGATAGATTAGTAGACGTGACTGAGATTGAGTTGAAACTGGCTAACAGCAGTGTGAATAACGGAATTGTGAACAGTTTGAAGTTTGCCATAATGGGATACATTTTCCTATTTTCTTAAGTTAAGATTAACGTGTTGGTTATCAGTGCTAAATATTAGTCAAGGTGTCCTGACTCCTATGAACTGATTATGGAGCGGAGGAAGGGGTTTCTAAGTAGCATTGGTGAACAAAATTACGTTTTGAATGTCGTTCGCTACTTGACCTTAGTCTTCATCAAAGACTAAGGTCAAGTAGGTAAGTTTAGTGTCTAAGCTGATAAAAGTACGACTGCCTTATCGCTAGCGTATCAAGGATTTATTCTGGAGAATCGGTACACTGCTGTGTAAGGTACATCAACGGTTTCTGTGGCTGTAGTGGGCAGGTTGGCCGGTGCTTTACCACCGGTAGTGGCTATGCGTTGAATGTGATTCACACCTTGAAAAATACCGGTAGGTACAGTGCCCGGTTTGGTCATCAATAGCAACCAATCAATACTATCTGGGTCTTTGCTGACCGTTTTAGATGGAGCATAGGCCTGCCCTACAATTAGGTTGTTGGTGGCCGTTAACTGCCAGGAAGGACCAGCAAAGTGGGTGCCGACCTTCGCGTTGGAGGCATCATATAAGTCGGCTTCGGGCGCCACAAATGCCCATTCATAGGTTACAGGATTACTACCCGTTTTTGGGCGAGACTGGTATTTTTGCACCCCTTTTGCAAAATAGGTGGCAACCCGGCTGTGTCCAGTAGCGCCATTAGTCGGAAAGGCAATTTCAACTGGAATGATAATTTGTTCGCTGGCTATAATATATTGAGAAGGCGAAGGGTTGCCAGGTTCAAGATGGTCTGCGCAGGCTGCCATTGTAGCGGCCAGAAGTATGGCCACGCCGAAGAAACCCCAACATGATTTGTTGTCTATCATATTCGTACTGTCTTAAGATGGATAAGGAAGGTTTTGAAACTCCCCAATCCTCTGCATGAGGCTTTGTTCGGTAGTAAAGCCATTGAAGGATTGGGGGTTTCAGTTCGCGGCAGCAAAGTCTGTCTACACAACTTAATGCTTTATTGTTACCTGTAAGTAAGTAGCTGGAATAGAGGTCGTATCTCCGGTAGCGCTTTGGTTCTGACTGGCAAACAAGTCCTTTAATTCACGCTCCAGTTCTTCAGCTTTTCCGTTCTTTTCCGCAGCCTCGAACGCGTTCATGGTAGGACCGTAATAGTTTTTAAACCGCGCAAGGAATTCAGCTGGCGTAAATGGCGCCTGGAAGGTATACGTAGCCCGCTCAAAGGAGATATTCTCTTTGGGTATACCGGCCTGACCGAACCGTTCGATTACGTGACTCTCCACCCCCCATAACATAGGGCTTATGAAGCCCTCCGGCGGAGCGGGGGTATAGGTCGAACTAATGCGCAGGATCTGGGCCACCAACGTAGTGTCGCCTGGAATCCAGTTGCCCATTACAATGCGGCCGCCGGGTCGGGTGACCCGCACCAGTTCTTTGGCTACTTCGACTGGTTTGGGAGCAAACATGGCGCCGAAGATACTGACAACCAGGTTGAACGTTTGGTCGTCCAACTGGTTCAAATCGGTAGCGTCCCCATGCTGGAACGTACAGTTGGTCAGCCCTTCGCTTTGGGCCCGTTTGTTACCGGCTTCCACCAGATTCCGGGCGATATCGACTCCTGTTACATGGGCACCTAATTTTGCTGCTGGTATAGCTGTGGTACCATCACCACAACCCAGATCGAGGACGTTCAATCCTTTCGTAATGCCAAGTTTAGCGATCAAAGCGGCACCGCTTTCCCGCATCGTTTCAGCCAGGCGAGTAAAGTCGCCTTTTTCCCATAATGCTTGATTTGGATTCATTTTTTGAAAATATAAGGTTTAAATGTATGTACTGATTTTTCGGTGTAGAATGGATTCTATCCTACTAATTTGTTCGATAATTAATTGATTTTAAGGATTTTACTGATATTATACTGTGCCTAGACGGTCGCGCAGATAAGGCAGTACTATATCTAGTATGACCAGCACTCAGGTTTGGGATGAACCTTAGTAATTAAGCTGGTTAAGCCGAAAGGTGACGAGTAGCTGCGTGTAAGCCGGAACCGCCATCCCAGCGCGGTGCGCCGGATACCAGGCAGGCATATTCGCCACCAGGTCGTAGGCGGCCTGGTCCAGGACTTTACCCTTCGATTGCAATACGATAATGTTCGTAATTTTGCCGGTTGGCTGTACCTTGAACAGCACCTGTACGGTTCCCTGCAGACCAATTTGCTGCGCTGTCTCAGGGTATAGCTCGGCATTATCGATGTAGGCTTTCAGCGCCTTTGGTCCGCCCGGAAAGGAAGGCTCATTGTTTAGTAGAACCAACTCCTCGGCGGGCTGCACCGGACGGAAGGTTGGGGTCGTATCCATAACCATCACCGGGCTTTTAGTTGAAGTAGCAGCCAGAGTCGGCAGAAATGGGGCAGCAGTCAGTAAACCGATTGCCGAAAGGTAAGCGAATGTCCATGTGATTCGTTTCATGGTAAAAAAGAACTTGTTATGAGTTGAACATTAGTTATTTGACGCTGCAAAATTCCGTAGGCGCTGCGTCGAAAAAATCACCGAAATCCGTGGTTTTTTGTCACTGAATTCGGTGATTTTCGGGCTAATCGACCTTTAAACTGGCCAGTATCATGGGGGGAAGAGGGGGATGAGCCCAAGCACAGTGATAAAATAGTTGCTGGTAGAAGTCTTAAGAACGGGGTTGTTGTAGGCTGTTTTACTATAGATTCAAGTCTCCACTCTTATAGGCATGACCGTTCAGTAAGCCATAAGCGGTAGTCGGCAATAGTTGAGAAAAACAACCTATTTTTATGTTGTTAATCAGGGAGTTATCTTATAGGTGGTTTACTGCGCGGCATTGAAACGATCACCAGTCTCGATGTTCTATTAGCCTGCCTTACGATTCCTGCCCAGTAGTGCCTTATCGTTGCCAGTTCGTGTGCTCTATGAAACTCACCCTTACGCTGATACTGTTCTCGAGTTGGCTGGCCGTCAGTAGCTCTCTACAGGCTCAGAGCTACGATACGCCCCCTTTTAATTTCGACCGCAGCACAGACGTTACCTATGTGGACAGTCTTTTGCAGTCTACCCGCGCTCGACTGGCGGGTCTAAACCAGCTGCCCCCGTCGTCCACTGTCGACACCGCCCGCATGGAGTACCTGCATTTCTTGGGATATGTCCATTACAGCGGCAAAGCTCATCGCGACAGTTCCCTCGTCGTCGCCAACCGGCTACTGCGGTTCGCCCAGCGCAAAAAAAATATCAAATATCAGATAAAGGCGTTGCTGCAGATCGAACGTTATTACCGGGAGGTCGATAGCAATTACCCTCAGGCAATCCAGCTTAATCACCGCTTGCTGTCGCTTATTGAAACGGCTCCGGTTGAGTTTGCTCTTTATTTCTGGCGGATTTACCGTAACCTAGGCCACATCAGCAGCCTGATCGGAGAACCTGGTGAGGCTGTATCGTATTTACAGAAGAGTATCATCTGGTTTGACCGGGACAAAAAAATTGATCCAATTCACTTAGCAGACCTCCACCGGTCGTTAGCCAGCGCCTATAAAGGTCAACAGCAGATAAATAAGGCCGAAACCCACTACTTAAAAGCGTGGGAATTGCTCAACCAGCAGCGTAGCGTACCGATTTCCAACAAAGCGTTTCTGACGAATGCTATTGGACAAGTGTTTAACATCCAGCAGAAATTCACTCAGGCGATTCCATATCTGACCCAGTCGGTTGCCTATTGGGGGCAACTCAACGCGCCTTTACCTCAGGCCGATGCATTGGCTGATTTGGCCGTTGCTTATCTGGGTTTAGGCCGACATTCCGAAGCGATTGCAGTTGCGAAGGACGCTTTGGCGAAAAATCAAAAGGTTCATACCCCCATTCTAACGGCCTATTCAGTGCTTATCCGGGCTCACGAGCAGCAGCAGGATTGGAAGAGCGCATTTACCTATCAGCGGCTCTACGAAGCGAAAAAGGCCGAAGAACAGCAAATCATCAACCAGACTGAAAGCCTGCGCACTAAGGCTAAGTTCGATCGTGAACGGCTTGAGACGGCGTACCAGCAGGAGCGGCTGTTGCAACAGCAGCGCTACCAGACGCTGGCTAAACAGGCTGAAATTGATCGACTCAATCATGCCTACAAGACAAACGAATTGCAGCGATTGGCGCAAAATAACACGCTAAAACATCAAATCGAAAGCCAGCAACTGAAAGCCAGGGCGGTCCAGAAACAGGCGCATCAGCAGGCTACCATCAAACAGTTAAAAATTGATCAGCAGGCCACCGAACGCAACCTGCTACTGGTTGGGATAACGCTGAGTGGCGTGCTGGGATTGCTGCTACTGTATTACAGCCTCAAATTGCGCCGGACGAACGTAGCTCTGCTTGCCAAAAACCGTGAGATTGAATTGGCTCTGCTAAAAGGGCAAACACTGGAGCGTAAACGCGTGGCTACCGAGCTTCATGACCGGGTGAGTAATTTGCTGGGGGCCACTAAAATGACGTTCCAGACCATCGACGCGGACGGTTTGCCTCCGCGTGATAAGAAACTCTACGAAAATAGTTTAAATCTGCTTAACGATGCCGCCAACCAGGTGCGCGAGTTATCGCACAACCTCATTCCCGATACATTACTCCAGCAGGATTTAGCCATGTCGCTTAAAGGGCTAGTCAAAACGCTGAATCAGACGGGAAAAACCGTTTTCACGCTGCTTGGCGAATCAGCCGACAAATGCCTTCTAACGCAGGAAGCCAAGTTTAACCTGTACGTAATCTGCTTAGAACTCTGTACGAATGTACTTCGTCATGCCCAGGCGCAGCAGGCTCATTTGGAGTTAGTATGGCAGGAGACAGGCCTAGTGATCCAGGTGTCGGATAATGGTATTGGTATGGGTAATGCACTGCGGAAAGGCATCGGATTGGCTAACATTCAGGAGCGGGCTGAAGCCATTGGTGCTCAATTTTGGATGAAACCAGGTCAGGGGGGAGGAACAATCGCCTGTATTCTGCGGCCGTACCCTATCTCAAAAATGCCCGGCTAAGCGATCGTTTCATCAGGCCTAGCGATGTACTAACGCCTAATTTTTGGTAAATCCGCTTGCGGTGGGTCTCTACCGTATTAAACGAAATGAAGAGCCGCTCGGCAATCTGATTACTAGATAGTTCGTCTAAAATCAGACTAGCAATCTGCGCTTCCCGATCCGTTAACAATTCCTCTATTGCCGAAGCCGATGGTTGCTCCTGCATGGAAAAAACACGACTATCCATGTATCGACGGCCGGCCGCAACGGCCAGTATTGCATCGAAGAGTTCAGCTTTGTCGGCCGTCTTGGTCACGTACCCACTTGCACCGGCCTGCATCACCTGCCGAATCATCCCCGCATCATCGGAGCCAGACAGAACCAGAATCGCTGTGTCCTTATATTGAACTTTTACCGAAGCAATTAGTTCGACTACATTCAGGTTGGGCATGAGAAGGTCAGTTACCAGTACGTCGACTCCCTGGCCGTTTAGCTGGCTTTGCTCCAAAATGCGAAACAGTTCCGGTTTATGCTGAGCCGTACCGACAACCCGGAAATGGTCGGAGGTAGCCAGTAGGTTAGCAAAGCTTTCCAATACAACCTGATGATCATCGACAAGGGCAATAGTAAACATAGAGACGGAACCTGATGGGGAATGTTTCCGCAAGAACCTGTTTTTACTCTAAACTTTCGTCTACTTTTTAATTAAACGGTTACGATACGTTATCTGCCCGTACTACTGTTTTTCTGTCTAAGTCAAATGGGTAAAGGGCTACTGCCTCCATTCCTCTACGAACTTTTTATGAGAGTCTCCCAAATTCGACTCTACGCTCTCAAACATTCGGCTCTCACGGTATGTGACTTCTCGCAGAAAAGCCAAAACTATTTAATTTCCAAAAGCAGCTGAGTTACAAGAGTAGCCTATTTTCCAACGTATCAACTCTGCCCAGTATATGGGGTAAAAATTGATGATTTTGTCAACCAGGCTGGGCGATGTACGCTGATGTCTTTTCCAGATAAGATTGGGGACGTTTTCGTGGACGCTTTTGTCGGAGAGGGAGAGCGTTGCTATTGAACGATGTTAATGACTGTCCACTATTCTCGTACTATTCACTACGTTCCTCTCTATCGCAGCCGGTCCACTAGTTCACGGCGGTAGGTAAGCCCAACGGGCAGTGCTGTCTCGCCGATAAACACTTCGTTGCCGCTCAAACGCATAATTTTATGGAGAGAAACCAGATAGGATTTGTGGATACGTATAAACTGATCGGTAGGCAGACGCTGCTCTAGTTCGGTCATGGTCAGCGCCGTTACGTAGACTTGTTTCGTTGTGAACAACTTAACGTAATTGCCCCAACTTTGCCCGTACAGCAGATCATCGTAAGCCAGCCGGACCCAGTCCCCATCGACTTTAATAACGAACGAGGCACCCAACGGGGTTGGAAAGCTTATGCGTTGGGTTTCTTCCTCAGCCTCTGCCGCAACTACTTTATCAACTGCTTTCAGAAACCGGGCGAAATCAATGGGTTTGAGTAGGTAGTCCACCACGTTGTAGTTGTAGCTTTCCAGCGCAAATTCCGAATGAGCGGTTGTCAGGATGACTTTGGGCGGATGGCTCAGCGTTTCCAGCATCTGCAGCCCGTTCATCTGTGGCATATTGATGTCCAGAAACAATAAATCGACGGGTTGTCGATGCAGAAAATTGATGGCTTCCAGGGCATGGTAGCAACTGCCGACCAGCTTCAGCCGGCCTACCTGCTCAATGTAGTGCTGCAAGACGTAATGAGCCGCCACTTCATCGTCAATAAGTAGGCACTGCAAGGGATTGGGCATGAGACAAAGGAAGTAGCTGAACGACAAGATCGGTTTTATACCGGCCCGGCGGCTGTTCAATCCGTAGCTGATGTTTACCCGCGTACAGGATTTCGAGCCGTTGGCGCGTGTTCTGCAAGCCCAGCCCCGTCGATGTAACAGGTACCGTTCGCGTGGGCACCGAGTTTTCGATGCTAAGCGTGAGCGTGTCGTCATCCAGTATCAGTGAGATAGAGACGAAGCACCCGTGAATATCGCCCGTTCCGTGTTTGAACGCATTCTCAACCAGCGGAATCAACAGTAAGGGGGCTAGCTGGTAGCCTTGCAGCAGAGACGTATCGGTTGGGTAGCGGTACTCGATCTGGCAGCGGTTCCCAACGCGTTCCCGCTCCAGCGTAATGTAGCTGGTGATAAATTCAACCTCCTGCTGAAGCGACACCCACGACCGACGACTACTGTCAACCTGATAACGCATCAGCTTGGCGAGTTGCATGAGCAAATCAGGCATCCGGGTGGGCTGGTGCAGACTGATGCCATACAGGTTGTTGAGTGTATTGAAAAAGAAATGCGGATTTAGCTGGGCGTGCAAAAAATTCATCTGGACTTCCTGAAGCAGCAACTGATCGGCGTTCCGTTTTTCCTGTTGCTGATAAAAGCGCTGGATCAGAAAAAAGGCCATAATAGCCATCAGACTCATGGTACAGGTAGCCAGGTGAAACAGCGCTACATCCTGCAAACCGTGCGACTCGTAATACGTGGGATACAGTAAGACATCAACCCAGTAAACGAGCAAACTGCCGACTACCAAGCTAAGGCTTGTCAGGATAGCATAGCTTTTAAGCCGCTGGCGGAACAGTAGTGGAAAAAGAAAAAAGCGGTGGAACTGAGCCTGACTGTATAGGATCAGAAAATTAACGCCCGCCCGCCAAACATCACCCCAGGTGGTTAGGGGATTACAGGCGCTGAGCGACATGAGTACAAAGAGGACCAGAAAGAAAAGGCTTTCCCGTAGCCATCTTTTTCTATTGTCGAGCAAGGCGGGTAGTCGCATCGGTTATCCTGCGGTTTAGGTACGTAACCCTAGGCGGTACGGTTTAGTGTTACGTTGTTTTTCGGTTGTTCACCAATCATATAATCCAGACTGTACCGGCCCGGCCCAACGGCTAAAATAGCGAGGTAGCCAATCCCAAAGCTCGTTGCCAGTTCGCCCTCGCCCAAGAAATCCCAGTTATGCGACTGGAAAATAACGACCATGGTGACCAGCAAGGGGAGAAGCGCCAGGCGGGTAAATAACCCTACTATCAGCATGATCGAACAGACCAGTTCAGCGAAGATAGCCAGCGACAGCGATAGCGAGCCACTTAACCCCATAAAGCTGGTGAAGTCTGTTTTCCACTCATGGAAATGCATCAGTTTAACGTATCCATGATTGAAACTCATCATAAAACCAAAGCCCAGACGTAACACCAGAGCGGCTACATCAGGGTAAGAAAACGTGAGTTTCTGAAAAAGCAGGCGCATCATATCTGTTTACGGAAATCGGTTAGTTGTACTTATTCAGCCCACAAAACAACCTTGCGCTCCCGAGCCTGACAAACTTAAATGACCAACTCGGTTTGTCATCAAAAAGAACTTGTTCGTCATTCTTTTGCGAAACCGACGACTCTCCGGATGGTACTTTGCACCGTTCCTCCAGTTTTTGAAAGGAACTATGCGTTCATCAAATTCTTTACAGTTTACTACGTTGCCTTCTGTATGCTGTTACCAGTTGGAACAAGCGCTGAGCAACCCGCTTTCGTAACAGCTTATTAATCAACAGGAGAGATCCGCGGAACTGTGCTGCTATTAGTAACCCGTCGGTTGGTGTCGCTAATAGTAGTAGCGTTGGTAGGGGTAACCGGTAAGCAAGTCTTCGAATCCGGTTTAATTAATTTTTAATGAAGCCGGAATAGTTCAGCCAAAATTGCTGTTCCTGTTCAACTACAATTGTTACAGCCTGATGTCCCTAGTTAATACCACACGTAAGCCAGGTCCGCTTTTTTTAGCCTTATCTCTCACGCTGAGCCAGTTTGGTTGCGGCTCATCCACCAACGAGACCACAACGCCTACTGAAGTTCCTACGCTGCCCGTCGTGCAGGTTCAAACGGCATCTGTCAATACGTATCAGGAGTTTTCAGCCACCCTGGAAGGCCGGGTTAATGTCGACATTCGGCCGCAGGTAGAAGGGTATCTGGAGAAAATCTATGTCGATGAAGGTGCTGCCGTTCGCAAAGGTCAACCGTTATTTCGCATCGATACACGTACCTATCAGCAACAGGTCGGCAACGCCAGTGAAGAAGTCGGGCGACGTAACGGAACTAGCCGTACAGCAGGCCGAAGCGCAACGCCAAACCGCCGACCTGCTACGGTCGCAGCTAGAGCAGGCGCTGGTTATTGAGCAAAACGGTATCCGCCAACTGCTGGGGGACTGGCCGGGCGCAATTGCTCGCAGCAGCCGACTCACTACCTATCCCCTTGCCGATACGTTGCTGACGGGCGTACCGGCTCAGCTGCTGGCCAATCGACCCGACGTACGGGTGAGCGAGTTGGAATTAGTGGCGGCTAATGCCCGGGCCGGAGTTGCCGAAGCCAGTTTGTATCCAGCCCTGACCATTACTGGGAGTGGTGGCTTGAATTCGTTTCAAGCCGCTAACTGGTTTGCGTTGCCAAACTCCTTGTTTTACAATTTGGCGGCTGGTTTGGTACAACCCGTTTTTCAGCGCCGTCAGCTCAGAACGCAACTGGAAGTGAGTCAGATTCAGCGGGATGCCGCGCTAATTCAATTTCGGCAAAGCTTGAACAATGCCGTGGTCGAAGTAGCGAATGCGTTGGTCCGCAACGAGAAACTACAGGAGCAGGAACGGATTGCCATGACGCGCGCTCAGACCTTACAAGGTGCCATAAACAATGCCAAACTGTTGTTTAAAAGCGGGATGGCTACGTATCTGGAGGTGATTACGGCGCAAAGTAACGCTCTCCAGGCGGAGTTAACTTTAGCCGACATCAAACGACAGCGACTGGGCGCGATGGTCAACGTGTATCGGTCGCTGGGGGGCGGCTGGCGATAAGAAATGATGTGGTAAAGCTATTCGTATTCAGTACGTCCACCGCTTCAGCGTCCCGATTTGAGGTAGACGACTTGCCGGCTGTATTCGTATAGGCACTGAAACGGGGCCGTCCTTTAGGTTCGTAATACGGCCAGAAACCAAAATTTAATAAAGCTTGCCAACCCAAAACGTAACGCCCAGCTAAACATAGCCGGGCGTTACGTTTTGGGGCCTTACGTCATCGCTTCCGTCTTCGATACCAAACAATAATGACAATTGCGACTGCAAGCACGATTGGTACGAGCGGAATGTCCCAGTACTCAAAGGATGGATTGCTCATTGCCAATATCGTTGATCTGGTAAGCTTCGCGCCGGGTTTGTTCCTCAGTGGGGACTCCATCTTGGTTTAGTACGAGGCCGTAAAAGCAACAGGTCGGCAACCGATGGGCGCGGTAAGGACGAATTGACTCGATGCGTATGGAGCCGTTGTAATCCGTAAACACATCTCCAATTTTATAGGGGTTGTTCGCCAGCGCACACGCAACGACCAGCGCGTCTTTTTCGGCCTGGAATCGCTGCTCCAGTTCGGCAATCCGCTGGTTGTAGTCGTCGTACGTCATGGTGATTGCGTAAGTAGCTATTAACCAGGTTGATAGCTCAGGCATACACTTCTTTGCGGGCGGCCTTCACGGTGTTCTGCATCAGCGAACAGATGGTCATCAGGCCGACGCCACCGGGTACGGGCGTAATAAAGCTAGCTTTGGGGGCTACTTCATCGAATTTTACGTCGCCTTTCAAGGCAAAGCCGCTTTTCTTGCTCGCGTCGGGAACGCGCTCCAGACCAACGTCGATGACAACAGCCCCTTCTTTTACCATGTCGGCGGTGACAAACTCGGGACGGCCCAGTGCGGCAATCAAGATGTCGGCCGACCGGCAGATTTCCGCCAGGTTCTGCGTTTTCGAGTGGGTTAACGTAACAGTGCAGTTGCCGGGATACGTATTACGCTGCATTAGTATACTCATCGGTAACCCAACAATCTGGCTTCGCCCAACGACTACGCAATGCTTGCCGACCGTTTCGATTTCGTACCGTTTCAGCATCTCCAGAATCCCCTGCGGAGTCGCCGATACGTAGGCAGGCAGACCCTTTGCCATGCGGCCAATATTAATGGGGTGAAAGCCATCTACGTCTTTAGCCGGATCGATGGTTTCCATCACTTTATCGGCCGAGATATGATCGGGGAGGGGCAACTGAACGATCAGCCCGTCCATGTCGGGGTTATTATTGACTTCCCGCACCTTATCCAACAACTCTTCTTCCGAAACCGACGGATCGAAGCGGATAAGGGTGGAGTGCATGCCGACTTCCTCGCAGCTTTTCATTTTGCTCGCTACGTAGGTTTCGCTTCGGCCGAGGGTACCCACCAGGATGGCAACCAGGTGCGGAATTTTGCCGCCCTGCTCTTTGATCTGTGCGACTTCAGCCGCGATTTCCTGCTTGATCTGCGTAGAAAGAACTTTACCGTCTAAAAGCTGCATACCTGTTTTTAAAGTCTTTGTGCCTTGTTCAGTAACCAGAGACACCCATAAACAAGGCACAAAGCTACACAAAGAATCCGCTTTGCCGGTTCGTTTACATTAACCGCTCCGGCACGAAATACTGCACATCATGCGCTTCCCACAGCGCCGGAATCTCCAGCCGCTCAAACATCCGGTGCAGTACGTCGGCAGGCACCGCATACTCGCGGGTTTCGTTCTGCTGGACCAACTGCTGATACGGTACTTCGATGTACACCAACCGAACCTGGGCCTTGTAGGTTGTGAACAGGCCAACGAGCTGCTGGCGGAGCTGATACGTTAGGTTCGTGGCATTCCAGACAAACGACGTCTTACTACGTAGCATGGACTTGGCATCTTCCCTGGCCATTTGCACCACGCGGCTTGTGCCCTGTTTATCGGTTGGGCTGATCTTAAACTTCCGCCGGTAATTGTCCAGGCTGATCACCGGCCAGTCGGCCAAGTGCTGACTCACAAACGTATCTTTTCCGGCCCCCGGTAAGCCGGCCAGCAGAATAACCTCCGAACCGGTTTCGGGAAAGGGTTCGTAGCTGGGATAAGCCGTATCGTGCGTAAAATAATAATACCGGGCCTCTTCGCTCACGAACGGATACGGCTGCCCCCAACACCCGTTCTCTTTACACAACTCTTCGAACAAATCGATTCGATATAACAGATCCGCCTGGTCGGCGCAGATCCGTCCCAGTACGTCCGCTCGGGCCAATATGGTGAGCCATTCGGTATTTACCTCCAGACTCGTTCGCAGTAACGTTTTCAGTGGATCGGGTTTCTCAAAAATCCAGAGGGGCAGGCCGTGATGCCGGATTAGTTTGCAAACCTGCTCCCGCTGGGCGAAGGGCGGTGGCGACGTTACCCGGTAGTTGGTGTACAGTAATTCCCGTACGGTACGTTCTCCTTTACGGGCGTGACCGCGTGCCGTGATGCTGCCGTCGGCTTCAACCACCGTAGTCGAGCGTTTTTCTACGTCGTGTAAAAGAGCCGCCGTCCAGAGTAACTCCTGCTGCTCTGGTTGTAAAGTTTGATACCGAACGTCGGCTTCGAGGGCCGCCAGAACCAGTTGGGTATGCGTGGCTACGTCGCCTTCGGCATGGTGGCGTGGGTCCTGCCTCACACCGGTCATATCCCGTACTTCCGGAAAACGACGCGTAAGTGCTGACCACTGTTTATCGGATGTGAATGTCCACATAGCAAATTGGATTGGTTTCGTCAGGTAAGCTTACCTGACGAATAATGACTAAAAATTAAAAGGCTGATGGTAGACTCGCCAGTATTACTCAGCTATACTTCATTGTTCGTACAGCAATCGGGCCCGCTGCCAGTTTCGCGTCCAGTGCTCGTCAGTTTTGACATGGCCTTTTCGCACGTATTTAAACACGCGATGCGGGTGATCGGCTACCGAAAAACTGGCGGCATCGCGGGTGACAATCCCTTCGCGAGTGCAGGCTTCGCCCGTCTGCACGTCGTACGAATCAAAAACGCTGGACAGCGACGCTAAACAGTTTACCTCGTTTTCGACTTCAGCCGGGCGGAACGGTTGCGATTGCACGGACAACACCGGCACCGTCGGGAAATCAAGCAGCTGCGCGTAAAACTGGGTTTCTTCCCACGATAGCCACTGATCGTGTTCGCGAATGGCAAAAACGTAGAAGTAAGCCTCAAGTTGACGGTAGCTGATGGAATGCACGGCGTATAGGTTCTCGCCAAATAGCTCCAGGTCGCCGAGGTCGTGTTTAATACCTGCCCATCGGTCGCGCAAATGGCGCGTCCAGGGTGTTTGCGTTGGGGCCGCGTGTGATCGGGCAAACACACCGTAGCGGTTGAGGCAGTTGTTTTCGCCGTCCAGTTTCTCGGTATGCACGAGGGTCTGGATGCGGGAACTGTCGGTCTGATACTGCTGATTGATGCGGTCGTCGCTGGTGGTACCCGGTGAAAAGGGGTAATGATACGTCCGGCCGTATTTACGGGAAATCATGATAATCGCGTTTGGAATGAACATTAGAAATACAGGCACTTTACCGGGTGATAAAGGCTAATCAAGTAGCGGAACCTGTACGCGATTACATGGCATTCAGTGACTTAAGCGTTAGCAATACGTTTGCCGGGCAAAGATAAGAAGACTACAGGCTGAAAATCAACCGTATTTCTCCTGCCAGGCTTTTTTGAGCCGTTTGTATTCCGGGTCTTCCCGCGCCTGAAGGTATTTGCCGTAGAAAATCCGGGCCGACTCCGCCTTCACCGGGTCTTCCTCGCGGGGGAGCTGGTCGCGGCCGTGGGCACCCGACCGGCCTTTCTGATCGTCGGGAACCGGCCCGTCGTATTTCTGACCGGTTTTGTGGTTGGCGTAGCGTCGCGATCGGGTGTAGCCCATTTGCAGAAACTTACGGGCCATGTCCATGCCGATGAAATCGTCTTTTCGCTTGTATTCGAGAAACAACTGGTATATTTTTTCGGATGATTCGCGGGCAATTTCCGGCGATTTGAATTTCCAGTAGGGGAGTATCTCTGATTTATAAGGCTGGACGAGTAAAACACCCTGTTCCCCTTTGCCAACCCGATATAGTTCGGGATGCTCGCGGATGTTCAGGGTACGGTAATCCAGGTCGTAGTTAAAGGCACGGTTAGGTTGCTTTGCGTCATTCTCGGCCATACGTCGAACAGTTGATGAGTGGTATTGACTTCTATAACCACAAAAACGGCGGAATGGCTTAGGCTCCCGCCCGGCATGTATTCGGTTCGTTAACGAGCCTGGGCAAATGCCTTTGCTACAACACTGGACCAAGTTTGGGGGTTATTGAACGTAGGGCTTTGTCTGCCAGGGCAGCTTATGCATTATGATGACTTCTGTACGTCTCTCAATTTTTCTGTGGCTAGTAACCGGCCAGTGGCTCCTGGCACAGTCGCTGAATGAGGCCGATTCGCTGGGTCGTAACCGAAACGAGCGCCCGGATAAGCCTAAATTCATTTTTGAACTCGATCAGCGCTTCTTCTATTTTAAAGATGCTACTCCTCCGCTGCTGAGTAATCCAACAAACGTCTGGGGAGCGCGAGTGGGCTTTCTGCTGCCGGCAAACGTGAAAGTGGGCGTAGGGTATTACTTCACCAACCAGCATCTGAACGAGTCGTGGGAAGGGTTTCACGTGCAGAACCGACGATTGCAGTACGCAACGGTATACGTCGAGCCGTATTACTTTCGTCGTAAATTCTGGGAGCTAAGTTCGCCGATTGAGGTGGGGCTCGGGTCGGCCCGGTACGCGGTCACCAACACGGATACGCAGCAGCCCGATCTCCGACGAAGCATAGCCGTTCCGCTGAGTGTAGGGGTTTCAGCTTCGATTAAGTTTCCGGCGTTACGGGGACTGCGGCCGTTGCGGTGGTTTGGTGTTAACCTGATGACCGGCTACCGCTACACGCTGCAACGGAACGTACCGCTTGGCCCATCTACCCTGAATGGCGTGTATTACTCCATCAGCCCGGCCGTTTTTTTGGATCGGTTTTACGAAGACTTTTCGGCCTGGCGGAAGGGTCGCAGGAGCCGAAAATAATGGATACAGTCACCCACGTTTCGCTTTTACAAACCGGTAATCAAGCCACTGAATAAGGCTTAAACCGCCACCGGTAAGCAGCAACGGGAGCCAGAACCTGACCAGAAGCTGTTTTAATAAAACCAGTGATTCCTGGTCGACAAAAAAAACAAGGCTAGCGGCACAGCCGACCAGCCCGAGCGAGCAGAGCCCATACAAGACCATAGCCTTCCGTTCGATTCGAGCTATAGTCTGCTGCTGTATCTGCCGCACTACATTCGCCGAAAAAGCGTAACTCAAGTCATAGGCTGGTTCGGTGGATAGCTCATCGAACAATGCCCGGTATGTATCCACAGCCTCATCGTCTGCTTGGGATCGTACTGACGTTGGAGCATGCCGCTGGCTGTCAAGCAACTCCTGTATTTGTTGATCCGTTAATTTGTTCGTGGCCATTGTTCCCGCTCTTTATGCTGCTGTAAGGCTTCTTTCAATAGTTTACGGGCTCGAAAGAGATAGTTCTTTACGGTGCCTTCCGGTAATGCTGTCACCTGTCCAATCTCTTCGTACGACAGTTCGTCCAGATGATAGAGGGTAAGAATGGTGCGATAATGAACCGGTAATTTATCGATCTGGGCGTGTAAAAATGAGCGCCAATCCTGATGAATCATCAAATCTTCGGGTGTCGCCAGGGTAGACACAGCTTCTGAGTTAGTCAGTCGGTCTAACGGGTCGTGGGGGCTGCCTCGCCGGTTCTTCTTTACGTAGTTGATCCCGGTTCGGTACGCGATGGTGGCAATCCAGGTAGAGAGTTTCGATTCAAAGTGAAAATCGGGCAGGTGCTGATATACTTTGATGAATACCTCCTGACACGCATCGTCCAGATCAGTGGGTTCATGAACAATCCGACTAACCATGTGCAGCACCAGACGTTGGTAACGCTCGACCAGCACCTGATAAGCCCGGACGTTACCCTGCACGATTTGCCGCACCAGTGTTTGTTCATCTTCCATTGGCCTATGAGACAGCACATGCTGACCAGAGGTTGCAGTTTCTAAAATATTTCGGTCAACTGCAACATTGTCTGAATCAGGGCAGTCTCATGGTCAAAAACAAAATCAATCGATGGAAGAACAGTATGGGTTACAGGGCGCTTTCGTCATTCTGGCCATCGCCTTTGGTATCTACCTGACCATGCGGCCGCTCACCACCTATTTGCTGCGACGGAGGCTTTTTGAACTTGGGCAGTGGAATGAAAAAGTACATGAATTGCTGGGGCGAGATAGCGAATCGTCGACCGAAGGGTTGAAGTGGGGCTTGATTCTATTGTTTACGGGTTCGGGACTGCTGACGGTTCATTACCTGAGTGTTTCGCCCGATTCAAGTCTGTTTTATGGCATTATCTTGGTAGCTGCTTCGCTTGGCTTTCTTCTGTATTATCTGATTATGCGTACCCAAAACAAATTGTAGTTATGAACCTGTCTGTATCCACACCGCCAGAACGCCAGTTGTGGGGAGTATCCATGATCGTAGCCCCGTCTTTGTTCGCAGTATCTACGTTCTTTTGGCATAATGGCGAATACACAATCACCGGTGGCACGTTACTGGTTGTTGCCACGGCCTTCTGGATTCCTGCTTTTATTGGGTTATTTACGAAGCTGAAAATGACGATGCCGAGATATGCCGTATGGGGTTTATTGGTCGCGATATTCGGGTGTATAAGCGGTAGTAATTTCGGCATGCGAGGGATTTATGCCGAGGTGTTCGGTATATCCAAAGAAGAATTGATGCGGGAAGCGGCTGCCCACTCGGTTAGCTTTAACATAACTATGTTTCAATCAGGGCCACTTTTCCCACTCAGTCTATTGGTATTAGGCATCAACCTTACCCGAAAGGAAGTCGTGCCGAAGTGGGTTGGTACCCTGATTTGCGTAGGAGCCATTGTCTTTCCGGTTAGTCGCATTTCCCGGGTCGATGGTATTGCACACGTGGCTGACCTGCTGCTGTTTATACCCATTGCTTATCTGGGCTGGAAGATGCTGATGCCCAATCAAGGGGCAAGCCAGACCATTTTCCCGACCGGTTCGTACTGAAATTGCGCACGCGTCTGGCCGTTTCGGCTCAGGTGCAGGTACTCCATAATCAGGACGCGGCATTCGATAACGGCGAAGTTTTTGCGACCTGCTTCGCTTTCCTCGGGCGTAGGTAGGTCCTCGCCCAGGTGTTCCGGAAAGCCGGGGTAGGGTGCGGGCTGTTCGCTGCCGGGCGTCCGTTCGGATAAATAACTTTTGCGACCACCAACCCATAGATCGGCCCAGTGTTCATCGGCAATGTAATCGTTGGTATGCAGCCTGGTTTCTATGTTTGCCCGAAGCTGCACCTGCCGCTCTTCGTCCCAGAACAGCAACGTAGCGACCGGATGCGCTTCGAGTTGAATTACTTTTTCGGCCCGTGCATCCGTATGAAACCACAGGTATTTATGAACCTCATCGACTTGCCGCAACACCACCATTCGGGCATCGGCACCGGTAGCCGTACTGGTGGCGAGCATCATTGTCTTGAACCCATCGGTTTTTGCCTGCGTAGCCTGAGTTAATTGCTGCCACGTATCGCGTTCGAGATTAGCAAGGGATTGCGTTGATTCGTCGATGGTGACGGTTGGTTCTGGGGATTGATTCATGAAGGAGAAACAGGCATTCGGCACCCGATGTGATTGGCATAACCGGAGGGCTAATTTATTTGTTTATCAGATAGCCCGATAAGAATGTTATGGCTCCCTAAAAACCGATGTGCTACCATAAATCACTCAATGCGACCGCTGCCGAGATCGAAGCCCGCTACGAGGCACCTATGCCCCCGGACGCTAACTTCCAGCCGGTGTACCACGCCAACGCCTACCAGTTTCCTGCCTGGCCCATTCTGGCCCGATCGGATACCGACAAGTCTATGCCGAAACGCTTTCAGCTGATGAACTGGGGCTTGATTCCGCGTTGGGCCAAGAGCCGCGAGGATGCCGCCGACATTCGCGCCCGGACGATCAACGCCCGGTCGGAGACGATTTACGAGAAGCCATCCTATCGGTCAGCCGCGCAGGCGGGTAAACGGTGTCTGATTCCCGTAACCGGTTTCTACGAGTGGCACACGATCGGCAGCAAGAAGTTTCCGTTTTACATCAGCACGAAAGACCAGCCAATTGCGTCGGTTGCGGGATTGTGGGATGAATGGCCGGACCCCGAAACCGGGGAACTCATTCCGACGTATACCTTGCTGACCACCGAAGCCAACCCGCTGCTGGCGGCTATTCATAACACGAAAAAACGCATGCCCTGTCTATTGACACCGGAGTTGGAACGAGCGTGGCTGCACGACAACCTAACCGAGCAGGATGTGCTGGCCATTCTGAACGAACAATACCCCGCCAAACAGATGCACAGCTACAGCATCAGCAAACGAATTACATCGCGAAGCGAGCCCAGCGACGTACCGGAAGTGCTGGAGCCCTCGACCTACACTGAACTACAAAATCACTCAACGCTTTTTACTTAAGTAATCGGTTCCGCTCGTCTACGGCCTATACCGCTCGTGTAGTATTCACGCAGAAAGTTTTGCATGAACGGAAATTTTGTCAACTCAGTTGTCTTTTTTTTAGAAACTGAGTCAACTTTGTATTTTGAATTATAGCATTACAACCTGACAGATGAAAAAATCATTACCCATGTTAGCGGTTGGCTTAACGACGCTGCTTTCCGCAGGAACGGCTTTGGCGCAGTTCCCGACGATGCCTGGCGGAGGAGGTCAACGGCCCGCTACGGCCATCCCCGGCACCGCATCGGACGATACTCCGCGGGGCAACGCGAAACTTACCGGTACTATAGTCGATTCGACGAGCAATAAACCGGTTGAGTTTGCCAGTATCGCGCTGATCAATCCCCAAACCAAAAAACCAATTGACGGAACCGTTGCCGATGACCAGGGACGGTTTACATTGAACAAACTCCCGCAGGGCGACTTTCAGGTCCTGATCTCGTTCGTGGGCTATCGGAATAAGACCATCTCGAGTGTTAAGCTCGACCGGCGGGGCGACGTAAACTTGGGGTCGGTCCGACTATCGCCCGATGTTCGTACGCTGAAAGAGGTAAACGTAGTAGGACAGGCCGCGCTGGTTGAAGAAAAGGTAGACCGGCTGGTGTATAATGCTGAGAAAGACGTAACGTCGAAAGGCGGAGACGCCACCGACGTCATGCGGAAGGTACCGTTGCTGTCGGTTGACCTCGATGGTAACGTCAGTTTGCGGGGGAGCAGCAACGTTCGCGTGCTGATTAACAACAAACCCTCGACCATTGTCGCCAGCAGCGTGGCCGATGCCCTCAAGCAGATTCCGGCCGACATGATCAAGACGGTGGAAGTGATTACTTCGCCCTCGGCCAAGTATGACGCTGAAGGTTCAGCCGGGATTATCAACATCATTACCAAGAAAGCAACCCTGCAGGGATTCACCTTGAACCTCGATTCAGGCGTGGGCAACCGGGGCAGTAACCTGGGCCTGAACGGCAACCTCCGTACGGGTAAAATGGGCTTTAGTCTGAGCGGCTTCGGCCGGGCGAATTACAACGTAATTGGCCGGTTCGCGAACACCCAGCGGACGTTTGGTAACGGGGGAACGACCACCACCACTGAGCAGACAGCCAATACGCGTAACGAAGGCATATTTGGTCAGTACACGCTGGGCTGGGATTATGACATCAATAAAAACAGCGCCATCACCGCCAGCCTGCGCTACGGAGCCCGGAACAACATTCAGTATCAGGACAACTTCATCACCAAAACGACGGGTCCGTATTTCCCGGTTTACAACGCCCGGAACGTACAGACGAAAGATCTTTCCGGAACGGTAGATGCTAATATTGATTACACCCGCACTTACAAACCGCAGCAGGAGTTCAGCGTATCGGCGCAGTACAGCCGCAACAACCGCAACAATGATTTCACGGCCGACATTCTGAACTCAGCCGATTTCGCGACGGTGGCGGCCCGCCAGCAAAACCTGAACGACAGTTACAACCAGGAGACTACCCTCCGGGCCGATTATCAGACGCCTATCAGCACCAACCAACTGCTCGAATTCGGGGGGAAAGGGATCTTCCGGCAGGTGGAGAGCAGCTTCAGCTATAACTTTGCCAATGGCAACGGCCCGTTTCAGCTTGACCAGAGCCGCCCGGCCAATACGTTGAACTACGATCAAAATATTGCCGCCGGTTACGTATCGTATACGCTGACTACCAAGAACAAATATACGCTGAAAGCCGGTGCGCGTTACGAGCATACGACGATCAACGCCAACTACAGCCGGACGCAGCCTGGTGAGCAGGGCGGTCAGGCTGGTCAGGATTTAGGCATTCCTGCCTACAGCAATCTGGTGCCGAGTGTAAACATTTCGAAGGCGCTAAAAGGTGGGAAAACGATTAAACTGGCCTATAACCGGCGCTTGCAGCGGCCCGGTATTCAGTTCCTGAATCCGAACGTAAATGCGGCTAACCCCACCAATATCACGCAGGGGAACCCACTGCTATCGCCCGAGTTGACCGACAACCTGGAATTCAGTTCGAGTGCGTACATCAAATCGGTGTACATCAACGCGACGTTGTTTGCCCGGTTAACCAACAACTCGATCACCAGCGTTCGGGATACGGTCAGAACCAGCGTTGGCGAAGTGCTGAACCCGACACTGCCGATTCCCATTCGGACAACCTACTTGAATATTGGCCGCGAATCAGCCTATGGCGTAAACCTATTTGGGAATGCGACCTTGTTTTCAAAGTGGCAGGTTGGGGGCGGAGTTGATGCCTACTACGCGTATCTGACCAACAACAGCTCTACGTTCATCTACCGCGCTACGAACTCAGGCTGGGTAGTAACAGGCCGTTTCTTCTCAAGTTTAACGTTGAAAAATGGTTGGGGACTCCAGGGTTTCGGATTCATCCGGGGCAAACAGATTCAGCTTCAAGGGTATCAGGGTGGCTTTGCCTTCTATAGCATAGGGCTGAAGAAAGATATGAAAGACAAGCGCGGAAGCTTCGGTATTGCCGGCGAAAACTTCTTTAACCATCCGTTCACGGTCCGGTCCGAATCCAGTTCGCCGATCTTCTCGCAGAACAGCCTGACCAGTCTTTATAACGCTGGCATTCGGGTGAACTTCAGCTACAAACTGGGTAAACTTAGCTTTGACCAGCCCCAGCGCCGTCGCGGACAGGGTGGCAACGACGATCTGAAAGACGAAGGAAGCGACAACGGCGGTGGACAGCCAGCCGCACCCGCGGGCGGAGCGGCCCCGGCGGGAGGGAACCGCGGTGGCGGACGGCCCAGATAAACAAGCCTAAAGTCTGTACAGTTACTACGTATAGAGCAGTAAGAAGTTAATAAAGCGGTACCGGCCATCCCGGTACCGCTTTATTAGTTTATAAGCAGTCTGTACCTGGTAAGAGTTACTAGGATAAGCGCATAGGCATTGACGTAAAATACAGGTAATAGGCTGACGCTAAGTTCCGCCACGACGTACCGTTTTGAATCCACACTTGGCGCTATGTAAGCCAGTGCGTCTTTCCAATCTCCCAATCATTTTGTTCAGTCGATATCGAGTATAACGTACCCTTTGGATAGATAACCTATAGATATACTAACCTTGACAGTTTGGATTAGTTACGTATCGTATGAAGTGGAGCAGAACAGCTCTCGGTTGTTGGTAAGGAGCCCGTCAGGTGACAGATCGAAAACCGCGTACAGGCCCTTGATTCAATCGGGCGCTGGGCTGACTTACACATCGTTCAATTATTAGACGGTATAAACGGTTTCGTATGCTAGCTATGAATTACCGCGGAACCCAGCGGGTCCGCATTGACCACAAGCCGATGCCCGAAATTTTGCATCCCGAGGATGCCATTGTTCGGGTTACTCGATCCTGCATATGCGGGTCGGATTTGCACCTGTATAACGGCAATGTGCCGGACACCCGCGTGGGTTCTACGTTCGGGCACGAGTTCACCGGCATTGTCGAAGAAGTCGGGTCGGAGGTGCACAAACTCAAAGTTGGTGATCATGTCCTGGTGCCGTTCAACATTGCCTGTGGTAAGTGCAGTTTCTGCCAGCAGGGGCTTTATGGCAACTGCCATGAATCAAATCCAATGGCTACAGCCGTAGGCGGGATCTTCGGGTATTCGCACACGGCAGGCGGTTTCGACGGTGGGCAGGCCGAATACGTCCGGGTTCCCTACGCTAATTTCGGCCCAACGGTGATTCCGGAAGGCATGGACCCCGACGATGCCGTGATGCTGTGCGACGTAGTACCGACAGGCTACCAGGCCGCCGAAATGGGCGGTATTCAGCCCGGCGATACGGTCGTAGTGTTCGGGGCTGGCCCAGTAGGGATCATGGCTGCCCGCTGCTCGTGGCTCTTCGGTGCCGGGCGGGTTATCGTTATCGATAATATCGATTACCGGCTTGAGTTCGCTAAAAACTACGCGCCCGCCGAGGTCTATAACTTCGAAGAAATTGGCGACGTCGTGTTGTTCCTCAAAAAAGCCACCGACTGGCTGGGGGCCGACGTCTGCATTGATGCCGTTGGGGCCGAGGCTACGGGCAGTAAACTTCAGTCGCTGACGGGTCGCAAGCTGCTGATGCAGGCTGGTTCGGCCACGGCGCTGCACTGGGCCATCAATTCGGTGAAAAAAGGCGGAATTCTGTCTATCGTGGGTGTATACGGTCCAACCGGCAACATGGTACCCATCGGCAACGTCGTGAACAAAGGCATCACCATCCGCGCCAACCAGGCTTCGGTGAAACGGCTGCTGCCGCGTCTGATCGAACACGTGCAGAATGGAGTGATCGACCCCAAAGCCATGATTACGCACCGTCTGCCGCTGGAAGAAGTGGCCGAGGGCTACCATATTTTCTCAGAGAAATTAGATAACTGCATCAAGCCGGTGCTGATTCCACCTAAAGCCGGTTTATAACCCTGAACACTAATGGAAAATTTAGAAACACAGGATACATCAGCCGCTAAAACTCAAATGCCTACGCGCGAAGAGCTGGCGGCCCGATTCGCGCACATCAAAGGCTGGGGCGTTGACATCAACCCGAAAAACGACCCGACCTATCCTATAAAAGACCCACGCACGGATGTCGAGCAGCTGGGGTATACCTGGGAGCGGCCCACGCAGCAGTCTACAACCATAGAAATACTGCACTCGAACGAACGTCCAAACGTGAGCGCCGTTTTCGGAACGGCCTCGCCCCCGACGGGCCTGAGCGGTGCCATACGCCGATACGCCTTCACCCATAGTGAATCGCGGCTAATGCACTGGATTCCGCTGGTGGTGGCCGATCGGGTCAATGAGATCGAAGGCCTCATCGAAGACTTTGCTCATGGTAAGGTGCCTAATATCTTTGCCGAAAAAGGTTGGAAAGCGGGATGGAAGCACAATCCCAAAGGGCTTATACAAACCGTGGTGATTAGCGCGGTGGTAACAACGGCTCTGGTGGCCCTCTTTTCGCGGGATTCGAAAAGCTCGCGGAAACGGTTAGCTACCCGCTAAACCCGGAAACCGCAAAAGGGAACAAACGTAACAGGCCCATCATCGATGAACGGTTCATTGATGATGGGCCTGTTACGTAAAGACGCTTATAGCATGGCCGCGCCAAACACACCCGCACTGTCGCCAAGCTTGGGTTTCAGGAAGCGCGTATTGATCTCGCCGGAGTTGAACACGTATTTTTTGGCCCGTTCGATGCCTTCCGTATACAGCAGATCGACGTTGCCCACACCGCCCCCCAGCACAATCACATCGGGGTCGAGTACGTTGATGATGGTTGAAATACCTCTTCCGAAATATTCCAGTAGCCGGTTTACGGTCTGACTGGCATACAAGTCAGTGCCCGAATGGTAACGATCCATAATGTCGGGCATGGTTCGCTCTTCCCCGCTTAACTGCTGGTAATATTGTTGCAAAGCGGGTCCTGAAATAACCTGTTCGGTACAGCCGTGTTTGCCGCAGTAGCAGGGATAGCCGTTCTCTTCCAGAATATTGTGGCCCCATTCTCCGCCGATTCCCTGAAAGCCATTCAGCACGAAGGGCTGGCCATCCCGGCCCCGGACAACAAAGCCACCCCCGACGCCGGTCCCCATAATAACGCCAAACACTGATTTATAATCAGGCACTACGTCGGGCACAATGCCCAGCGTAGCTTCGGCCAGGGCAAAGCAGTTGGCATCATTGGCGACTTCGATGGGTAAACTAAGCAGCCGGGCCAGATCCTGCTTCATCGGCTTTCCATTCAGGACTGTGGTGTTGCAGTTTTTCATGGTCTGCCGGGCCGGATCGAAGGTGCCGGGGGTGCCAAAGCCAATCCGTTCCGGAACCTGATCCGTCTCGGCTTTCAGCATGTCAATAAGTTTGACAATCTGATGAAGGATGTGATCATAGCCCTGGTGAGCTTCTGTATCAATACGTTTTCGGATGAGAACAGCGTCGGGTGAGGGTGCGCTCAAGACAACTCCCTCGATTTTAGTGCCCCCTAAGTCGATACCCCAATACGTTTGCATTCTTACTAGTGCGAAGTCTGATGGAATGGAATAAACCTTGTATTGAGCGGGCTTTTTCGGAATTTCGCCCTCACAACACAATTTGTAGTCAAAACAACACCCATAAATCCGAAATCAAAAACAGAAATGTTAACTCCCGGACAGAAGGCCCCTGATTTTACCTTATACAATACCGAGAAGCGCGAAGTCTCGCTTCATAGCTTTAACGGGAAACATGTAATCATTCTGTTTTTCCCGATGGCTTTTTCGAGCGTATGCACCGCCGAGCTTTGCGAACTACGGGACAACATCAGTACCTACGCCGATTTACAGGCCGAGATTATCGCTATTTCCGTAGACTCGCCCTATACGCTGGCCAAATACAAACAAGACCAGCAGTTGCCATTTACGTTGCTCTCTGACTTCAACAAAGAGGTGTCGCAGGCCTACGATACGTATTACGAGACATTCACCATGAATCTGAAAGGCGTCAGCAAGCGCTCGGCTTTTGTTGTTGACCGCAACGGGCTGCTTCAGTACGTCGAAGTGTTGGAGAACGCTGGCGAGGTGCCTGATTTCAACGCTATTCAGGAAACGCTGGCGAGGCTGAATTAATATTTGTCGGAGTCTTTTTTCAACTGCTGGCAGTGGGTTATTACCGCGCTGGCTATGTATCGCGCATTCAATGGCCTGGTATCACAATTTCTTTCATGGATTACCCCAGCAAGCCTGGAAGGCGGCACAGACCGAAGCCCAAACGCAGCTCGACCTCGAACTGCTCGTCGAAACCCTGGAGTTTGGCCCTGGCGACCGGCTGCTGGATATCTTCTGCGGCTACGGTCGTCATGCTCTGCCGCTTGCCCGCCTGGGGACGCATGTAACCGGCGTGGATATATCGACCGAATATGTTGAAGAATTACGGCAGTTGGCGGCAGCCGAAAAACTTATGGTTAATTCCGTTGCCGCTGATTTTATGACCGTCCCGCTCGCCGAATTAACGGCCAATGGCCTTTTCGATGCGGCTTATTGCCTGGGAAACAGCTTCAGCTTTTTCGCCCATGCCGAGATGAAACAGTTTCTAAAACAGATCGCTGATTCGTTAAAACCGGGCGGGCGATTTCTGGCGCATACTGAAATGATTGCCGAGTCAGTGTTACCGGATTATCAGCACCGAAGCTGGCAGCCCGTAGGAGACATTCTGTTTTTGGTTGATAATGAGTATGATCCCATCGAAAGCCGCATCGACTCGCATCTGACGTACATCAGCAATGGCGATCAGCATACCCGCCTAGCGCAGCATTACGTGTATACATTGGCTGAACTAAGTCGGCTGTTTACCGAAGCGGGCTTGTTGATACTCGACTACTACGGAACCGTCGATGGAGAGCCGTACGCGCTGGGCGACGAAGCGGTTTGGCTACTGGCCGAAAAAACGTGAGGAGTGGTAGTTGGCAACTGCTCAGTTGGTTAACGGATTATATGAAAAAAATAACCGTCTATAAATCAGGTGTTTATAATACGTAAAGAAGAGGGATTATAAATTTATTTAGAAAAGTTGCATTTAAGTCTGACAAATTCACCATAAATCTGTAGTTTTCAGACAGTTTAACACCGTTAACTGAGAAACGATAACCTAGTTTTATGGAGATCATCGAGCGTAAGCCGCGCAGTCGTGAGCAGACCCGCTCCGGCATTGTGGGAACGGCCAAAGCCATTGCCCGCCGGGAGGGCTGGCAGGCTGTGTCGATTCGGAAAATTGCGGATGCCATTGAATATAGTGCCCCTATTGTTTATGAATACTTCGACAGCAAGGATGTTTTGTTGGACGAAATTCGCAATGAGGGCTTTCGCCACCTCTATCAGGAATATGACCGCATCCTGAAACTGTACCGCGATCCGGAAAAGCGCCTGTACGAGATTTCACTGATTCAGTGGGAGTTTGCCAGCCAGCAGCCCGAAATTTATCAGGTCATGTATAATCTGGACGGCGCGTACTGCACAATGCCCGTGTACCAGTCAGATGCCATGCAGTCGGTCAGTTCCATTGTTTGCGAAATCATCTTCTCGTTTATTCCCAAATCGAAAGAAAGCATAAAGCGGTTGTATTTTGAGTGGTGGTCTATGTCGCACGGCATGATTACACTGGCGATGCTGCTGAAGAATCAACAACCCCTTGAGCAGTCTGAGCAGGTATACCGCGAAACGATGCGCCGGTTTGTGCGCGGTCTCCGTTAACCTGATTCTTAGTTAATGAATGAGCGGCTATTCAGGTGTATAGTCTGCTCGTGCTACGTCTTTACAATATGCCCCGCCCCCGAATTATTTATGTGTACGATGCCCTGTGCGGCTGGTGCTATGGCTTCAGTCCGGTCATGCGTCGTTTTCAGGCTACCCACGCCGATGCGTATGATTTCGACGTCCTGAGCGGGGGGATGATGACCGGTTCGCGGGCGAAACCCATAGCCGCGCTACGCTCGTTTATCGAACAGGCCCATAAAGTTGTGGAAGAGCGAACGGGTGTTCAGTTTGGCGAGCCGTACCTCACCCAACTGCTCCAATCGGACACCTACATTGCTGACTCGGAGAAGCCGGGGATGGCGCTGACGCTCTTCAAAGCGATAATGCCGGATCGGGCGGTTGACTTTGCTGGTACGTTACAGACCGCTCTGCACCGGGATGGAATTGATCTCAACGTCGATAGCCAGTACGGTCCCCTCGTTGATGCGTTCGGGATTGATCCCGACGAGTTTGTCGCGCACCTGAACGACCCGGCCATTAAAGAACAGACCTGGGCTGAATTCAATCTCGTATCGCAGTACGGCATCAATGGCTTTCCCTCCGTTCTATTCGATACGGGAAGCAACCTGTTTCAGGTTGCCAGAGGGTATATACCCTACGAACAACTGGAGACCAACATAAACCGGGCAAAGCAACAGGCCTGACCTGAATAAGCGTGAGTCAAATTAGTGCGGAAAGTTCGTCAGTGCATCGGTAGGTTCTTTACCTTGCCCCCCATCACATCATCGACACCGTGCTGGATGATAAACGCGTTGGCGTCGATCTCGCCCACAATTCGGCGCATTCGACTTAGCTCCAGCCGGGTAATCACCATGTACAGCATAGTGTCAACGTCCTGGTGACGGCCGTGTTTCCCGAAACCTTCTTCGCCTTTTAGAATCGTTACGCCCCAGCCTAACTCAACAATCCGATCGCGTATGGCCAGATTGTGCTTGGAAATAATGAGCACGGCAGTATATTCTTCAATTCCGTGGACAATAAAGTCGACTGTTTTG
The DNA here is from genome assembly GCF_054780635.1 of Spirosoma knui. NCBI lineage: Bacteria > Pseudomonadati > Bacteroidota > Cytophagia > Cytophagales > Cytophagaceae > Spirosoma > Spirosoma knui. The sequence goes on from NZ_BAAGVY010000002.1 coordinate 728,150, forward strand.
GAGGCCGCGAAATACGTAATCATGGAGTACAGAGCCAGGTTGATGCTCAGGAAAAAAGCCGCAGCGCCAAAAATGATTACGTTGAGCAGCAGAATAACGTCGCTCACTTTCAGCGTGGCGCTACTCCGGCTGATCAGTAAGGCCGCAATTTCGGTGCCGTCGAGTACAGCGCCACCCCGTATGGCCAGCCCAATGCCTGCGCCAATAAAGAACCCCCCGAAAATAGCGGTGAGCAATAGATCTTGCGTAACGTCGGGATAAGGAATTACGGTTAGGCTGAGCGAGAGACCCGCAATGGCGGCAATACTTTTAATGGCAAAGGCCCGGCCGAACTGACGGTAGCCCAAGCCAATAAACGGTACGTTGAGAACAAGCAGCCAGATGGCCAGCGGAATGTTGAGCAGGGTAGCCAGCAGCATGGATATACCCGTTACGCCCCCGTCGATAAAATGGCTTGACAAGAGAAACCCTTTCAGACCCATCCCCGCGCTGAGAACTCCAGCCACGATAAACAGGATATCTTTAATCTGCCGGAATAGGGTAGCGCGGTTAGCCATCGTCTGCTAGTATAAGCCTTCGATGGACAGATAACGTTCACCGGTATCGTAGCAGAATGTCAGAATCCGGCTGCCCGGCGGCAGGTCGGACAGTTTTTGGGCGACCGCGGCCAGTGAGGCTCCCGATGAGATGCCAATGAATAAACCTTCTTCTTTGGCCGCCCGATGCGCCCAGGCGAACGCATCGTCTTTGCTGACCTGAATGGAGCCGTCAATTGACGTAGTGTGCAGATTCTGGGGAATAAATCCGGCTCCGATGCCCTGAATGGGGTGAGGTCCCGGCGCGCCCCCGCTGATGACCGGCGACAGCTCGGGTTCGACGGCATAGGCTTTCAGGTCCGGGAAGTGTTCTTTCAAAACTTCCGCCACGCCCGTAATGTGGCCGCCCGTGCCAACACCTGTGATGAGTGCATCGAACCCATCGGGAAAATCCGTTAAGATCTCCTGCGCGGTGGTGCGCTTATGCACCTCGATATTCGCCGGATTTTCGAACTGCTGGGGCATCCAGGCTCCGGGTGTTTCGGCGACCAGTTCATGCGCCCGTTCGATGGCTCCGCGCATCCCTTTCTCCCGCGGGGTCAGGTCAAACTGGGCTCCATAGGCGCCCATGATCTTACGCCGTTCGATACTCATCGACTCCGGCATGACCAGAATCAACTTATAGCCTTTCACCGCAGCCACCATAGCCAGCCCGATACCGGTGTTGCCCGACGTTGGTTCAATAATCGTACTGCCGGTGGTGAGCTGCCCCTTTGCTTCTGCGTCTTCGATCATGGCCAGGGCAATCCGGTCTTTAATACTGGCACCGGGATTGGCCCGTTCTAGTTTTATCCATACCTCGTGATCAGGGTAGAGCCTGCTCAGGCGGACGTGGGGAGTTTGACCAATAGTCTCTAATATCGAATTGGCTTTCATGGGTTGTTGGAGAGCGTATAGAAAAAGAGTAAAGAACGGGCCGCAGTACGTACTTCCCGCACAGTGCACTCGCTTTAGTTGACTGAATTATATGACGAAATTGATGGGCTCGTTCGATTCCAGAGACTTGAGCCGGACATCGGTCTTGTGTTGGTTATAGACCAATGAGTACGGTTCAACGCTTTGGGTAAGCCAGACGTTACCCCCAATCACTGAATCATGCCCCACAACGGTATGCCCGCCCAGTATGGTGGCGTTCGCGTAAATCACTACGTTGTTTTCGATGGTTGGATGCCGTTTTTTCTGCGCCATTGACTTGGCAACATGCGTGGCTCCCAGCGTTACGCCCTGATAAATCTTAACGTTCTCACCGATAACCGTCGTTTCGCCAATGACAACGCCCGTACCGTGATCAATAAAGAACGACCCGCCGATCTGAGCGCCGGGGTGAATGTCGATGCCGGTTTGCCCGTGGGCGTATTCCGTCAGCATACGGGGCAGTAGCGGTACGTTCAACTGGAGCAACTCATGCGCGATGCGGTAGACGGCGATGGCGTAAAATCCCGGATACACCGCAACCACTTCCTCGATGCCGATAGCGGCCGGGTCGTTGTCGGCAATGGAGTGTGCATCGAGCAGCAGGTTATCATAGATCCCCGGCAATTGCTCAAAGAACCGTTCGGCGACAACAACCGGACTTTCGGCCATGTTGCTTTCCAGCGGACGAAATAGACAGATCAACTGATCCTGTAATTTCTGGTACGTTTCGTCGACGTTTTGCGAGGCTGACTGACAGTCTTGGGTAACGGGAAAAAGCAACCGCATCAACTGATCGATGAATCGACCCGCGTCGGGGCGGGACGGTAATTTGTAGCGATACTGAGCTCGTTGAGTTAGCAGATGATCGAGAAACGTACTCGTAGCGGTGGTCATGACAAGGCGTTTGACGTAAGAACCGATAGGAAGAAAGCTGTTTTATGAGCGATAACCGACGTAGTGGAATCCAGTCCCCGTTATGAGGAAACACTACATCACTGACTGCTTCGTTTAAAGGCTGGTTGCCGTTCGCAAACCGTGCAGATCGCTGATTTTGAAACAAAAAGCAGACCACAAAGTTCGGCGTAAACAATTGGAACCCGATTTGTAGTGCAAAATAAGAAACAAATGGAGCGCATCATCATGTTCAGTAAAGCTATATCTACGTTTATGATCTCGCTGGTGGCAACTTCGGGGGTATCCTGGATGCTATCGGCGGCTTGTCAGCGTACAAAAGAACCTCAGACCGCAGCAGTCGATTCGACGGGCGGGGTCGTAGGCGTAGCGAGACCGTTGGCTGCCCGCGCGGTCAATGCCTATCCCAAGCTAAGCTTTCAGTCGCCGGTGGAGTACACCTACGCTAACGACGGCACCAACCGTGTATTTGTGGTGGAGCAGGCCGGGCGAATTCGCGTGTTCGATAACGCAGAAGGAACGGCATCGGCTGGTACGTACCTCGACATCCGCAACAAGGTCGCCTACGGGGGCGAAATGGGGTTGCTGGGTCTGGCTTTTCACCCGAACTTTAAGCAGAACGGCTTTTTCTACGTCAACTACACCAAAGACAATCCACGCGAAACGATCGTGAGCCGGTTCAAGGCGTCGTCGGCGGAGGCCGGTCAGGCCGATCCCGCATCGGAAGTTGTTTTGTTCCGATTTGCCCAGCCCTATTCCAATCACAACGGCGGTAAGCTCGTGTTTGGTCCCGACGGGTATTTGTACGTTTCGACCGGCGATGGCGGTAGCGGGGGCGACCCCCAGGATAACGGCCAGGATCGCAAAGCCTGGCTCGGTAAGATCTTGCGGGTTGACGTAAACAGTACCGAAAAAGGTCAATACGGTATTCCGCCTGATAACCCATTCAAAGGCAATAAAGAAGGAGCGCTGGAGGAAATATACGCTTATGGACTACGTAATCCCTGGCGCATGAGTTTCGACGAGCAGGGCCAGTTATGGGTCGGGGACGTTGGGCAGGGAGCCATCGAGGAAGTTGATATAGTTACGAAAGGCGGGAACTACGGCTGGCGGGTCAAAGAAGGCCGGTCGAACTTCAAATCCAGCACCAAAGGCGACGGCAGCAATTCAATTGACCCCATCTGGCAATATACCCACGACAACGGCGACGTATCAATTACGGGGGGCGTAGTGTACCGGGGGCAGCAGAATCCCTCGTTAAAAGGTAAATACATCTACGCTGATTACGCCAGCGGTCGTGTCTGGGCCTTGACGGCATCAGGCAACAAAGCCACCAACAACCAGGAGATTATCTCACGGGCGGGTACTATATCGGCCTTTGGCGAAGATCAGAAAAACGAACTGTACTTGTGCGATTACTCGTCAGGGCAAATCCTGAAGCTGACCACAAATTAAACTGACATCGCTCTTTTGGTAAAGCCCGGCTTACTCAAGTCGGGCTTTACTTTTTCTGGTAAAAATTTGGATTTAATAAATAGCCCCAGTATGTTACGACCAATTCTTAACCTAAACTCTGTTCTCGCTAATGGACGTTACGTCCCGCGACCTGTTGAATGCGGATGAACTATTGGCTGAACCGCTCATGCCCACCCGGTGGACAAAACGGTTGGCCATTATGTTCATCGACCTATTCTTCTTCTACATCATTGTCTTGCCTACTTTCTTTATTCTCGCGCTGATCAACCCGACGATTATCGATGTGATGGCGAATATCAATCCCCTGGTGGAGCGGTTGGTCGTTACGCTTCTGCTGGTCACCTATTACATCCTGTTTGAAGGGTTGCTTGGGAAAACGCCGGGTAAGCTCATTACCCGAACGAAAGTGGTTACTACCGAAGGCGAGACGCCTACGTTAACGCAACTGATTGGCCGGAACCTGGCCAGGGTCATTCCGCTCGATGCCCTCACGTTTATTCGGTCAACTCCCGTCGGTATGCACGATCGACTGGCGGGGACGCTGGTTGTCGACGATCGGCCCCGGCGCTCGTTTGACCAGTCAATGGCAAATCTGAGCGAGTAACCTCTAATTTATAGCTTATCTATACTAACTACTGGGAAGTGCTTGGCTGACGCTCAGCTTTTTTTATTACGTTGGCAGCGAGACGGGTTCGATGAAAACCTGCCGGATGGCGGGCTGAGCCGCCTGAATGGTTTGCCGGATTCGGTTGATACCCCGCGTGAGGTCTTTCGTGCTGAGATCTGGTTTAAAAGCTACCTCCTGAATAAGCACAATGTCGTCGGGCCCCATTTGAAACGTAAGGGTACGCACGCATCGGACAACAATAGGATCAGCTTCGGTAAGCGTAATGGTTTGGCGAACGATGCGCGGATCGGCTCCTTCGCCCATCAGCAAACTGCGACTTTCGCGTACCAGCAAAATAGAGACAGCCGTTAACAGACAGCCGATCAAAATCGAAGCAATCCCATCGAGGTACGGATTCTGCAGCTCATACCCCAGGAACACGCCCAGAAAGGCGATAATCAGCCCTAATACGTCGGAGGCATCCTCGAACAGCACAACAAACGTAGCGGGGTCTTTGCTGGCTTTCACCGCCGACCAGAACGGCTGATTTCCCCGCTGGGCGTTAAACGCCCGTAGAGCCGTCACGAGGGAGGTACCATCCAGCACGATCGAAACGCCCAGAATGATGTAGTTCCAGTGCGGGTCTTTAATGAGCGTCGGGTGTTGTATATGGGTAACGCCTTCGTAGAAAGAAACGCCACCACCCACGGCGAAGATCAGGAGCGAAACTATGTATGACCAAAAATACAGCTCTCGCCCGTACCCAAATGGCCGTTTCGCATCGGCGGGCCGCTGACTTTGCTTCAATCCCAACAGCAGTAGGAGTTCATTGAGCGTATCAACCAGCGAGTGGATGCCTTCGGACACCATAGCCGAACTGCCGGTCAGGCCAGCGGCAATGAACTTGGTAATGGCAATAATCAGATTAGCCCCCAGGGCGGTGTAGATTGCGGTTTTCGTCGACGCCATATCCGGTCTTAACCGTTTACTGAACCATCTGGTTAGGCGATCTTCGTTGACGGTCAGAGTGACTTTGTCCGTTAAACGGCATTGGTCCGCAACCAGCCAGGAATGTATCGGTTGCCTCACTATCTTGCCAGCCAAACAAAACGTTATTTATCGTTATGGCCACAGTATTAGTAACGGGTGCCGCGGGTGGTTTAGGCCGGGTTGTCACGCGAAAGCTGCTTAGTTTAGGACATCGGGTAATTGCCACGACTCAGCCGGGTAGCGACCCCCATCGTCTTGCCGATCAGGGGCCGGGCGAGTTGATTACGTATCAGGTCGACCTGACAGATGCTGGACAAACTGAATCCATGATCAAACAGGCCATTGCTGAGAAGGGGCCTGTCGACTGCGCGGTGCTGCTGGCCGGAGGGTTCGCGATGGGTTCGCTGGCCGAAACAAATAGTACACAGCTCGACCAGATGCTGACGCTGAACTTCAAAACAGCGTATCATGTCGTACAGCCGTTGTTTGCGTACATGACCGAACAGCAGCAGAGTGGTCGGTTTTTGCTGGTGGGTGGCCGACCGGCGCTGGATGCAAAAGCTGGTAAGAACATGGTCGCCTATGCCTTGTCGAAATCGCTGCTGCTGGAGTTATCGGCGCTTATCAATGCTTCGGGGCAGGCGCAGGATATTGTTTCGACGGTACTGGTGCCAAGTACAATCGATACGTCGGCAAACCGGGAAGCGATGCCGCAGGCTGACTTCACAAGCTGGGTAACCCCGGATGATTTAGCCGACATCATTACGTTTGTTTTATTCGACAAGGGCCAGGTGCTGCGTGAACCGGTGCTAAAAGTGTATAACCGAGCCTGAAAACGACCAAATCGTTACGTATATACCCCGCCGAATAAATAAATGCATGACGGTTTGCTTGTGCGCCCGCTTTTCAGGTATTTAGGCGCGCACCGAGTTACATCATTGTATATTAAGTTACTCCTTATATAAACCTGTTCCTTCAATGAAAAAACTTATCCTCACCAGTACAGCCCTGTTCGGGCTTGCCATTGTCGCCCATGCCCAATTTGTTAATCAGGTAGGCAACCAGCAGGTGGCTCTGCAGGAACAAACCGGCAACGATCAGACTGGCACCATCAACCAGGTTCAAAGTCCCAACGACCCAAATCGGACCAACTACGGCAACTATGCCATCACCTTCCAAGGAATTCCTAACAACACCGGTCCTAACACCGCTACCATCAACCAGAACGACGGGTCACAGGGCAATCGGGCGGGCATCGCCCAGGGTGGAGGCAACAACAGTGCGTTGATCGAACAGAACGGTGGTCCTGATGGGTTGAGTGGAGGAACTACCTCTGCTTCGGCCACGATTGGGGCGGCTGGGGGCGATGGCAACTTCGGGGGCATCCTCCAGCAGGGAGTCAACAACATCGCCGTGCTGAGCCAGCGTAACAACAGCCGTCAGAACGGATCAGAGATCTACCAGAACGGCTTGGATATTAGTGGTTACACTAACACGGCGGTGGTGATCCAGTCTAACAACTCCCGCAACAACGATGCCTTCATCTTCCAGGGATACTCGGCTCAGAACGTAGCAAGCATGGCCGTATCAGGCAACCAGGCTTACATCTACCAGGGACGTACGTATACGTATAGCGAGCCCATAACGGCAGAGTCAGTCGACAACTACGCGACCATCACCCAACTAGCCAACGCCAGCCAGGCCAGCATTGTACAGGGCGGTACAGTAAACCGAGGAGCGGGTAGTTCGTATGGCAGTGTAGCCACGATTCTTCAACAGGCAGATGTATCTGTCGCCAGCATTAACCAGGGTGCTGATAGAGGACGGTCGGTTGGTAGCCGGGCGAGCATCATACAAACGGGGGGACCAAGGCCATGGATTAACATTTACCAGGGGTATGGCGAAACCGGTTCTGATCAGGGCAGCACTGTCAGTATAAGTTCTGCTTCGGCCAATGGTTTTTCTAACATATACCAAGGCTATCGGGGTACAACCCAAGGCAATCAGGTTACTATCCAGCAGACAGATAGGAGTAGTGCTAGTGTCGTTCAGGGGAGTGGTGTAGGCTCGTCCTCAATCAATGATCGGGTCACCATCATCCAGAACGGAATAGGTAGCATAGTGAATGTATACCAGAATAGTACCGGCTCAAACATATTTCCTAGTCCCACACCAGGCGTCAGTATTGGTCAGAGCATTGGTCGTGACAACACCGCTTCCATTCTACAAGCCATTGGGGTAAGTAACAGTCAGGCTGTTGTCGATCAGGGTACAGCCTTTAGCGCAACAGAGGTGCTACAAGTCAACGGCAACCTAGCCGCCATCAACCAACTAACTGGCAATAACCTGAGGGCTTCAGTCACCCAGGGCGGCAACGCTGGCCGAGGAATACCCTCCGCTACGGCCTTCACCCCACCCGTACCCTTTGGGGGGAATGGTACTATCGTGCAGCTGGGAGGAGTGGCTACCAACAACTCGGCTAGCATCACCCAGGCCGGGGGCGACAATCACAGTGCCAACGTCTATCAGGGGGGAGTAGCCAACTCGGCTCAGGTGACTCAGCTAGGAGGCAACTCCTCACAGGCCCTGATCGTGCAGGCCGAGAAGACTCGGGGCAACCAGGCTCTGCTCACCCAGACCTCATCAGGTGAACGGAACACGGCCATCATCTACCAGTTTGCTAACGTGGATGGGGAAGGTATGGGAGCAGGCAACACCGCCCTGATCAGTCAGTTGACAGGTTCGGATAACATCGCTCTCATCCAACAGGGCGTGCCGGGGGGCGGCACCGTCTCAAGTGGCAATTACCTGCGCATCAGTCAGAGTGGCAACGCCAACCAGGCCCGCATGGCTCAGGTCGGCAACAACAACTACGCGGACATCACCCAGAACGGCAATAACAACCGGTTAGTGGATGCCTTGGGCACGGCGGGTAGTTTTGCCACCCAGCAGGGCAACAACAACCGGCTGACGCTGATCCAGAACGCGGGCAGCGGTCCGGGTCAGACCTACAAGTATACCCAGATCGGCGACAACAACACCCAGGTCGTGAACCAGAATGCCAACTAAGATCAAAGGCGACTACCCGATGCAGCTTCTCAGTAATTGGGTAGTCGCTGTTCGTATTTCTTCCATAAACCAACTCATTTAATGAAAAAACTTATCCTCACCAGTGCAGCTCTATTTGGGCTTGCCATTGTCGCCCATGCCCAAGTCAACCAGGCAGGCGACCAGCAGTTTGCCGAGCAAAACCGGGCCAATGCCCAGCAGACCGGCGTCATCAACCAGGTGCAAGGCACTTCGGGCACGAATTACGGCAACTATGCCATCACCTTTCAGAGTGGACCCGCCGGAGCCAGCACCAACACGGCCAACATCAACCAGAACGATGGGGCACAGGGCAACCGGGCGGGCATCGCTCAGATTGGCGGCAACAACAACGCCTTGATCGAGCAGAACGGTGGTCCTGATGGGTTGAGTGGAGGAACTACCTCTGTGTCAGCTACGATTGGGGCGGCTGGGGGCGATGGCAACTTCGGGGGCATCCTTCAGCAGGGAGTCAACAACATCGCCGTGCTGAGCCAGCGCAACAACAGCCGCCAGAACGGATCAGAGATCTACCAGAACGGGCTGGATATTGGGGGGCTCACCAACACGGCGGTGGTGATCCAGTCTAACAACTCCCGCAACAACGATGCCTTCATCTTCCAGGGATACTCGGCTCAGAACGTAGCGAGTATGGCCGTCACCAACAACCAGGCATACATCTACCAGGGGCGTACTTACACTTACCTAGAGCCCATAACAGCCGAGTCGGCCAACAACTACGCGACCATCACTCAGCTAGCCAATAACAATCTGGCCAACATTGTACAGGGCGGTACCAGATCGATATTTAACCTACGGGCGGGTAGTTCAGATGGTAGCGTAGCCACGATCCTTCAACAATCGGATGGGACGGTTGCCAATATTAGTCAGGGTGCGGATGGAGGAAAGTCGGTCGGTAGCCGGGCTAACATTGTGCAAACGCAAGGTCCACGCATTGTTGATGATATTTATCAAGGATATGGAACGACTGGCTCAGATTATGGGAGTACTGCTAGTATAATTTCATCAGGCTCTTCAACCTCCAATAAAGGCAGTTCTATTTTTCAGGGCTTTCAGGGAAGGACCGAGGGCAGTCAGGTAACTATTCAGAATACAGGGGAAAATGTTTCTCAGGCAATTCAGGGGGGCGGAGTTGGCTTTTCATCCATTAATGACAAAGCCAGTATCGTTCAGAATGGACAGGATAATATAGCCGTTACATCGCAAAATAGCTCCGGCGCGAATATTTACACTAATCCCACCCCACCCCCTAGCGTAGGTAATAGCACAGGCCGGGATAATACAGCCACTATTTTACAGGCCGTTGGGGTAAGTAACAGCCAGGCTAATATCGGTCAGGGTAGGGCTTCTGTCGCAGGCGAGGTGCTGCAAGTCAACGGTAACCTGGCCTCCATCAACCAATTGGCTGGCGACAACCTGCGCGCTTCGGTTACTCAGGGCGGTAGCGTGGGGGTTAATGCCATCCCCTTCGGAGGGAACAGTTATATCCTGGCGTTGGGAGCAGTGGCTACCGATAACTCAGCCAGCATCACCCAGGCTGGGGGCAACACCCATAGTGCCAACGTCTCTCAGGGAGGAGTAGCCAACTCGGCTCAGGTGACTCAGCTAGGGGGCAACATTTCGCAGGCCCTGATTGTGCAGGCCGAGAAGACTCGGGGCAACCAGGCTCTGCTTACCCAGACCTCCTCAGGAGAACGGAACACGGCCATCATCTATCAGTTCGCCAATGTGGATGGGGAGGGGCTAGGTGCCGGTAACACCGCCCTGATCAGTCAACTGATGGGCTCGGACAACATCGCTCTCATCCAACAGGGCGTGCCGGGGGGCGGCACCGTCTCAAGTGGCAATTACCTGCGCATCAGTCAGAGTGGCAACGCCAACCAGGCCCGCATGGCTCAGGTCGGCAACAACAACTACGCGGACATCACCCAGAACGGCAATAACAACCGGTTAGTGGATGCCTTGGGCACGGCGGGTAGTTTTGCCACCCAGCAGGGCAACAACAACCGGCTGACATTGATCCAGAACGCGGGCAGCGGTCCGGGTCAGCTCTACCGCTACACCCAGATTGGCGACAACAACACCCAGGTCGTTACCCAAAACGCCAATTAAGATAGGATGGGGTGAGCGATTATGAAGTTTTTCGTCCAGCTTGTGTACAAGCTGGACGAATTTTTTCAACGATGTTGATTTATATTCAGTCGAGTACTAGGTGTGAGGTTAGATAGAAAAAGAACCAGATCAGGTATTTTTAAGGCGTGCTGGCTGACACTACTGAATATTTCTCAGACTCTGCAGGAAGGATGGACAAAAGCATCGCTTATTTTGAATCGCCCCTTGGGCTGGTCTGTATCACCGGCAACGGCGAGGGGGTTAGCCGCATATCTTGTACTGATGTCGTGGCTGATGCGCCCAATTTAGAATTGCCGATAGCCGCACCCGTTCAGCAGGCGGTAAGCCAGTTGCAGGAATACTTTGCCGGGGCGCGTCAGACCTTCGATTTTCCGATCAATCCGGCGGGTACATCCTTCCAGCAACAGGTCTGGCGGGCCCTGCTCAACGTACCGTTCGGGACCACACTGTCGTATCTGGCTCTAACCCGGCAAATTGGCGATGAAAAGGCGATTCGGGCGGTGGCGGCTGCGAACGGTAAAAACCCGCTGTGGATTGTCGTCCCCTGCCACCGCATCATCGGCTCCGATGGCTCACTCACGGGGTACGCCGGTGGCTTATGGCGCAAGCAGTGGCTGCTTGAACACGAAGGCTGCTTCAAGCAAATGCGGTTGTTTTAGTGTAGTAGACGTTTATAGTAGAACAAACAACTTAAAGATTGGACCAAACTTTCGTTGCTGCTTCAAGGCGAAACGAACAGGTAAAACTAGCACTGGCACCTCATCAATAGGCGGCCTCAAAGGTGCTCTTCGACAAATTTTCGGCTAAAGTCTTTAATTTCGTCGCGCACCTGACGGAAAGAGGCTACAGCGTCAACGCCGGGCTGGTGTCCTGGGTCGGTGAAGCTGTAGTGAATCTTTTGCGCCGATGATGAAAAAATCGGACACTGTTCACGGGCGTTGTCACAAACCGTTATCAGATAATCAAACGCAATAGCGCTGTACTCGTTGGCATGGTTTGATGTGTGATGTAAAATGTCGATACCATCTTCGGCCATCACTTGCACGGCCAACGGATTAATACCTTTAGGGTCAATGCCGGCACTATAAACTTGGGCGCGGTCACCGGCAAAGTGCTGTAAATAGCCCTCGGCTAATTGAGAACGGGCGGAATTGCCAGTACAAAGCACCAGAATTTGAGTTTGTTTCATAGCTATTTCTCGGCGTAAACGGTGATGCTATAAACGCCTTTGTCTTGCTGGCGATAATCAGCAATTTCGGCGGCTGTCAGATAGCTTAGCAGCACATCGTCCGGCAAAGTGATTGCCCGTTCTTTTTGAATGGTAATGTTTTTAAATCCGGCTTCCTGCACCAATTGCAGATAGGCATCTTTTTGGATGGCTCCCGATACGCAGCCAACGTACATTTCTGCGTCACGCTGCAAGTCTTCCGGCAGGTCGCCTTTTAGAACGATGTCGGAAATGCTGAAATGACCACCTGATTTCAAGATGCGGTGTGTCTCTGCAAAAGCTTTGCGCTTGTCAGGAACAAGGTTCATCACACAATTACTCACCACTACATCGGCCAAATTTTCAGGCAAAGGCATGTCTTCAATGTCACCATAAACGAACTCGACATTGGTATAGCCCAAAGCTCTGGCGTTCTGACGAGCCCGGTCGATCATGGCGGGGGTCATGTCCAAACCGATCACGCGGCCTGTTTCGCCTGTTTCAGCACGGGCCACAAAGCAATCATTGCCAGCGCCGGAACCAAGATCTACCACCACGTCACCAACTTTAATTTGGGCGAACTGTGTCGGTAAACCACACCCCAGACCCAGATCAGCTTCGGCTACATAGCCCTTTAATGCGTCGTACTCCTGCGCCATGACAATAGGTACATTGGCGACTATGTCGGGGCCACAGCAAGATGTTGGACCGCAGCAGCTTCCGGTTTGGGGCTGTTCGGCAATCGCGCTATATTTCTGGCGAACGACTTCTTTAATTTGATCAGTTGTCGGCATATTTTTTCTTATTGTTATATTGTAATATTACGATGGAAGAGGGTAAAAAAGTTAGCTGATTAACAGCAAACAAGTCCAACAGTTGGGTCGAGCAGTGCGCCAAAAACTTGACGGGCTTCTTCCCAAACGGGGGGATTTATACAGTAGCACACACGGGGCGGTTTAATCTCACCCTGTATAATGCCGATGCGTTTCAGTTCTTTCAGATGTTGTGAAACGGTCGCCTGGGCTAATTCCAGTTCGTCTACCAGGTCACCACATACACAAGCTTTTCGCTCGATCAGTAACTGTAGGATGGCAACTCGCGCCGGATGAGCAAAAGCTTTTGCCAGCTCCGCAATACGGTTTTGCTGTTCAGTAAATATTTCGGTTTTGGTAATTCCCATGCCACAAAAGTAGTAGAAAAATTGTTTATTGTAATATTACGATGAATAATTTTTTGCCAATACCCAGGCTGCAACCCTTGTCCGCCTTATCCGAAAGGCCGTATGACAGAGCGAATCACTTTTTGCTCAGTATGTCAAACGTCATAATTTCATTACAGGTCGACCCCAGGTTGCGTGCTATTGCTGGACGCTTCTCACAGTTTAACCGCTATTCCTGGACTGATACCTGCTTTCTTATTTAGCGTTTTCGACAAAGTAGGGCATACCTTTTACGACTTCATTAATGGATCGTCCACACCTTTCAAAATAGCCTTCGCGTAATATTCCGTCGGGATGCATCGCTGGCAATGCTATTTTCATCTTCTACGTAACGAAAGACTGGGTAAATCCTACTAAAGCCAAACAAGCCAACCTGCGCAGGTTGGCTTGTTACGTTACATCGGTCAGCTATTTAGAGCCGGTTTTGTACCATTCGTCGAAAGCGGCCAAGATGGAATTGAGCGCATATTCCCCGTTTGGCGACTCTTTGCTGTTGGCGTTGATGAACACCTGCGAGTTGGCGATGAAGGCAATCTGAACGTCGTTGCCAAAACCAATCAGCCACGATTCAAGCTGGCCGGAATTGTAGTTCTTGCCGAAGTTTGCGCCGTCTTTTACTTTGTCGGCGAATTTCCCAGGGTAGCCGCCATTCTTCGCGTAGTAACTCATGCCGCCCGGCGTAGAGCTACGAATGTCGTAACCGGCCCGGTCGTTGCGCATCATATCCGACAGGTTCTTCGGTATAATTTTCTCCGTGAAGTGGAGCGCGCTGAGAAAAGCCGCCATCTGTACGGTTGTCATGTTCCAGCCACGTTCGGCATTTGTCAGCGTCATATCACCGAAGTTAGTGCCTTTACCGCCATCTTTCGGAAATTGGTAGCAAAGCCCCGGACTGGCGTCGGTCGGTTTGCAGACGATCGCATCCATATTGCTGCCTGATACGCCCAGTACGTTTTTCTGGCAGTAGTCTATATAGGCATCTGCATACTGTTGCGCTTGTTTACTCTCGGTATTTGCCACAACGGTGTTATTGGCATTCGAAGGCATAGGAGTAATGGAGTAACCTGCCAGGTTCGCAATGAGGAAGCGCATCAGCGCGTAGTTTGCGTTGTTGTACGTTTCGGGCTTTTTCGCGTCGACCAGCCCTTCACTGACTAATTTCTTCAATCCGGCATAGTCTGAACCGTACGATCTGTCAGCGAAGCCCGAATTGTGCGTCAATAGTTGCTTGAACGTAATGGTTTTGATGCCAGTGCCCAGCGACCAGTGCGAAGGCAGGTACGTATGGATCAGATCATCCACGCTTTTTTGCTTAACATTCAGGGCACGTAGCAAAGCGGCTGCGGTAACGGTCTTGCTGCAACTGGCAATGTTGAATTTGTCGTTGACGAACATCTTCCGGGCATTTCCGTCTTGCGATAAACGAGCGTCGCCATTGGCGTAAATGCTTTTTTGCGATCCCTTCACCGAAATCACCAGTTGGTAACCCACCGCTTTGCCATCGAGTCGTTTAGCAATGGCTTTCGCCAGATCATCGGTATTCAGCGTAGCGCCGTTGGGGCCAACCTCTACGGTTTTGTCACAAGATTGAAGGCCAGCGGTGATCGTCAGCAGGAAAAGGGAAAGGAATAAAGTGTGCAGTTGTTTTTTCATGGTTTGTTATGCGATGCTGATTAATGTTGCCCGTATCGGAAACTGCCTTCTGCATCACTACTTTCGGTAGCGAACAGTTGAACGGAACTGCTCACTTAGTCGCTGCGGGCCAATAAATGGAAACAGAACCGGCCAAATTCTTTAAATGGGGGCGGAGGACAGGTGGGTGATCTAAAACTAAGCGTGCGCGAAAGCCGTTACGTTGTCAATCTTGCCTGTACTACATCCATGTTCGTCTCGCTTCGTTCGTTGCTATGCCTGTGTTTACTCGTGTTTACTTATTCCTGCGCCCCCCATTATCGAGGTCCGGTAACGGATCATTTCGACGGTGAGAAGTTTTTCAATCCCGGTATGCCCGAACGAGAAGGGGGAGGGCTGTTGAAATGGCTGCTTAACCGCGACAAAGGTCCCTGGCCGGAGCAACCCGACGCGTTCGTAGGCCCGAAACCTGCCACCCGCATTTTGGGAGATAGTCTGGTTGTTACGTTCGTGAATCACTCGACGTTTCTACTGCAAACCAACGGCCTGAATATTCTGACCGACCCCGTTTGGTCGAAGCGCGTCGGGCCTACCTCCTGGTTGGGTGTGAAGCGGAAGCGCCCACCGGGACTACGTTTCGACGAACTGCCACCAATCGACGTCGTGCTGTTGAGCCATAACCATTACGATCACCTCGATCTGCCCACCCTTAAGAAACTAGTTGAAGCCCATAATCCGGTATTTGTTACGCCACTGGGCGTATCGTATCTGCCAAAGTCGGTAGGCGGACGAACCCTTCGCGAACTCGACTGGAACGATACGTTACGGGTGAACGACAAACTGACGCTTACCTGCACGCAGGCCCAGCATTTCAGCAATCGGGGAATGGGTGATCGCGACGAGACCCTCTGGTGTGGGTATTTGCTCCACACGAGTTTCGGTACCACGTATTTCTGTGGCGATAGTGGCTACGGTCCTCACTTCAAACGCATAGCCGATCAGGCTACCCGTAGTCCAACAGGTCCCATTAAAGTTGCGTTGCTGCCCATTGGTTCGTATCGCCCCGAGTGGTTTATGGCCCCGGTGCACGTATCACCCGCTGGGGCCGTGCAGGCATTTGTCGACCTGAAGGCAGCTCAAGCCATCGGAATCCATTTCGGTACGTTCCAGCAGGGTGACGACGGCTTGTCGGAACCCGCTGACGATCTGCGGAAGGCGTTAAAGGCAAAGAATATTCCAGAACAGCAGTTTCTGGTACCCCAAGAAGGAAAAGCCATGACGTTTAAGTAACGTAAATTCGGTGTAGCAGAGGACTGCGTGTCAGCGACTTTTCGCTGTTAAACATCAATTCAACTCGTGTTATCTA
The DNA here is from genome assembly GCF_054780635.1 of Spirosoma knui. Taxonomy (NCBI): domain Bacteria; kingdom Pseudomonadati; phylum Bacteroidota; class Cytophagia; order Cytophagales; family Cytophagaceae; genus Spirosoma; species Spirosoma knui. The sequence goes on from NZ_BAAGVY010000002.1 coordinate 744,311, forward strand.
AGAAGAAAATAGTGTTGCAGAGACAAGCATGGACATGTATCTTCAGGGATCAACAAAGCTACTACGCCTATGCTTACGCCAGACCAAACCCGCTCCCTGATTTCTGCCCTAACCGGACTGATTGGCCTGGTCATTCTTAGCGTTTTTTTACTGTTTATGTCGGCATTCCTCTTGCCGACAGAGGCTACAACGAGTAATGCCGGAAAAGGCGCTACACCAACGGCCAGTGTCAGTAAACCGGCTCAGCTCACCGAAGAGCAACTGCACGGTAAAAGGCTGTTCACCAATAACTGCGCACAATGCCACGCGGCCACCGATGAAGTCGTTGTCGGGCCTGGATTAGCCGGTGTCGAGACACGTACTCCGGGGCAAGCCTGGTTGATCAAGTGGATACGAAACTCGCAGGCCGTTGTCGCGTCGGGTGACCCGTACGCCGTTCAGGTGTATACCCGATTCAACAAAATTCAGATGTCGAGCTTCCCCAACCTGACAGATGCTGATATCAAAGCGATTCTGGCCTACATTCAAGTTGAGTCGATAGGATTGCCTACCGGAGGAGGGCGGTAAGGATGAGGTAAGGGTCTGGGCTTTCAGGCCGGAACCAATTGGTTCGCCAATCTGACCAACCCGCTCCTAAACAAAGACAGCCTGGTCTACCGAAGCAGATCAGGCTGTCTTTGTTCTTTCTTTGCTTGTAATGGCTTATTTGTCTTCGCCCTGGTCGACATGCCCATGAACGTATCCGCCGGGCAGTTCTTCCTGGTCCTCCAGCGGTGTGTCGCCTGGTTCGTGGGTTCCTTCCTGACTCAGAGTAGACTCTTGGTCATTGGCACTGCTTCCGCCCTGATCTCCTTCACCTCCTGGTGAATACCATCTTACCTTGTTCATAGCTGTTTGGCTTTTTTTTACGAATTATCCCTTACAAAACTGACGAACGCAGCAGAGGTTTATTAAAAATAGGATAGGGGCCAGAAAATAGAGGGTAAGGGCATTTCTTGCAACGCATCGTTGTCGCGCTGCCTGCGGATAAATACGTAAAAGCGCTACCGGGCTATTGTTAGCAGTAATCCATTCGGGTTCCGTACTTTTGCGGGATGGAATCACCGGGTATGGATATTTTAAAAAGCGACCGCCTTACACACCTTAAATACGACATACGGGGCCCCGTATACGAAAAAGCCCTCGAACTCGAAAGCCAGGGCTACAAGATCATCAGCCTGAACATTGGCAACCCGGCCACCTTTGGCTTCGACGCGCCCGACGAAATTGTCCACGACATCATCCTGAACATACGTAACGCCCAGGGGTATGCCGACTCGCGTGGCTTGTTCGCGGCACGTAAGGCCGTCATGCACTATACTCAGAACATCGGCTTGCCGGGCATCACCATCAACGACATTTACATTGGCAATGGCGTTAGTGAACTGATCATGCTGTCGATGCAGGCGCTACTCAACGAAGGCGATGAAGTCCTGATTCCATCCCCCGACTATCCACTCTGGACCGCTTCGGTAGCCTTCTGTGGCGGTAAGCCGGTTCACTACGTATGCGACGAAGCCACCGGCTGGAATCCTGATCTGGCGGATCTGGAAAAAAAAATAACCCCCCGGACACGGGCAATCGTCGTCATCAATCCCAACAATCCGACCGGAGCTGTTTACGATAAATCGGTGCTGGAAGGCATTGCCCGCATTGCCGAGCGGCATAAGCTGATCGTGTTTTCGGACGAGATCTACGACCGTATTCTGTATGATGGAGCCGTTCATTACCCCATCGCCAAAATGGTGAACGAAACCCTCTGCATTACCATGGGCGGGTTATCGAAGAATTACCGGGCTGCGGGCTTTCGGGGCGGGTGGCTGGTGCTGAGTGGGGCACGGCAACGGGCTAAATCCTACATTGAAGGCTTAACGCTGCTGGCTAGTATGCGCCTGTGCGCGAACGTACCTACGCAATACGCAATCCAGACGGCGCTGGGTGGTTACCAGAGTATAAACGATCTGGTTATGCCAACGGGGCGGCTTTACAAACAGATGATGCTGGCTTACAAGCGGATGACGGCCATTCCGGGCGTAACGTGCGAGAAGCCCAAAGGCGCGCTGTACATCTTCCCCAAAATTGACTTCGGCCAGTTCAACTTGGTCGACGATGACGATTTTGTGTATAACCTGCTGATCGAGCAGAAGGTCCTGGTGGTAGCAGGTACGGGCTTCAACTACGTCGACAAAAGCCATTTTCGCATCGTTTGTTTGCCCACCGTCGATGAACTGAACGTAGCGATGGATCGTATCGAAGCCTTTCTGGAGAGCCGACGGATGTAATTTTGAAGCTAGTCTACCGTTAACAGTCGATGAAACACATCGGCTTGTTGATGGGTGCCCTGCTGCTAGTAGGCAAATGCTGGGCATGTTACTGTGGTACCCCGCCACCACTAACGAAAGAAATCCTAAGCCGGTATCCTTACGTGGCTCTGGTGAAGATCAGAACCATGCATGATCTGCTAAGGCCAGTAGGGAACCGCAAGCGGCTAGGACGTGAGGGGAAATTTACCGTTGATGTTATCGAAAACTTCGGAAAGGCGTTACCCGATACGTTTGTTCTGCAAGGCTACCGCACCTCCTGTGACATTGGCTTACGACCGGGCCAGACGTGGGTCATCTTCGCTAAGGTTCTGAACGGGCAGGCCACCGTCTTTGCCTGTGATTATTCAATTCAATACGCTGAAAAACAAGAAATCAGCGATTCTGAAAACCTGCGAAGCCAGGCGGGTGAAGAATTGCTTAACACGGTTCGACAGCTGAGCGGAAGGCCCATTAAAGCGACAAATGGCCGTATTGAAAAATTCTATTTAAGTGGCAGGCGGGCCTTGCTCACTACGTACATACGGGGCGGACGGGAGGAACGAACTGTTTGGCACAAGAACGGCCGACTTTGGGGTAGGGAGTTCTATAAAAAGGGGCTGAAGAACGGTCCAGCGACCTGGTGGAATGCCAACGGTACGCTTCTCTCAACCGAAACGTTCGTGGCAGGCATTGCCGTTGATACCAGCCGGTACTGGTACAGAACCGACGTAGATTCTACCTTCTACCTGACAACGGCCACCGTGACTTCACATGAGCGTGACTCGATTTTATTGTTTTACAGTCAGTCTCATTTGCAACGGGTTACAATTGCGGACCGGCAGGGGCGATTGCTGAGCAGTCGAAACTACGATTGGTATGGACGATTGACGGACGAAACGGTTGGCGTTCCGGAAACGGGCGTTGAATGCCGAACTGCGTACGATAAGCAGGGTAACGTAAACTTCCTAATTGTAACGCGTACTGAAGTAAAACCACATGAGGAACCCATACCTCAAATTGTATATCGGATTGATTATGATAAGGACGGTTCCCGGCAAGTGACGTATTACGATACAAAAGGACGATTAACACGTTGGGTGCAAATCAAAGAAGGCAGAGAAACGATTCTGGAAGAAAAACGGTACCTTGATTAAGGTTGGAGGTAAGCCAAATCATTAATCTGTAAACGTTTTTGTTGAACTTGACGTTATCGAAATCCGCCCTTAGGAAAAAAGCTTGCTGAGATGGCTGACAGCTCGTTTTTTTAACAGGTGGGCGGACAGGATTTTATCAACACTAGTGAGTACGTTTCGCGCCCACTGCCTTTTTTTAGTAGTCAAATGGAAGCAACAAAAGAAAATGTTCAACGCTCTGAAACGCAGAGCACCGAACGCATTGCACAAGATTTACCAAAGCGCGACGAGTTACTCCTTACGCCCGACGAGCAACGTATTAAAGAAGCCTTTCAGGACCATAACTGGAATGAAATAAAGACGGCCGATTCCTGGGTTATTTTCAAGGTCATGGCCGAGTTTGTGGAAGGTTTTGACAAATTGGCCAAGATTGGACCCTGCGTCTCTATTTTTGGATCTGCCCGCACCAAGCCTGACAGTCCGTATTATAAAATGACCGAAGAGATTGCCGCTAAACTCGTTCGGCATGGCTACGGCGTTATCACGGGTGGCGGACCTGGTATTATGGAAGCTGGCAATAAAGGGGCTTTCGAACAAGGCGGTAAATCGGTCGGTCTAAACATCAAACTCCCCTTCGAGCAGCATAGCAACATATACATTGATCCTGATAAAAGCATCAACTTCGATTTCTTTTTCGTCCGGAAGGTGATGTTCGTGAAATACGCGCAGGGCTTTGTGGTTATGCCCGGTGGTATGGGCACCCTCGATGAACTGTTTGAGGCTATAACCCTCATTCAGACCCGCAAGATTGCGCGCTTCCCAATCGTACTCGTTGGGCGGTCGTATTGGCAGGGCCTGATCGATTGGATCACGGACGTAATGCTGGGGCAGGAGCATAACATCAACCCCGAAGATATGAAGCTGATCAGCATCGTTGATACACCAACCGAAGCTGTGAGTGTCATCGACGAGTTCTACAGCAAGTACTTGTTGAAACCGAATTTCTAATAGTTCGACTGTTTCCTTGTTTAGCTGTTTGTTACATTAATGACAGGCAAACAGCTAAACAACGAAACAGACAGACATCCTAAAACGGTGTTTCCTGACTTGGGTCAGCGTTGCCGAAGTTAGAGAGGTTGTTCGCTTTGCTCTTGAACACGCTGCCACCCGTTGGCGGAGCATCGAAGCTGCTCAGTCCATTTACGTCGGGAGCAAAGCCCTGGGTTTGAACCGGCTCAAAATACGAGTCGAGGTCGCAGAATTTCGTGAATTTGTTGATGAACCGGAGTTGGATCGTATCGAGCGAGCCGCTTCGGTTTTTCGCGATAATGACCTCACCAATGCCCGCTGTTGAGTTACCGTTTTCATCCTGCGTAATGTTATAATACTCCGGCCGGTACAGGAAGCATACCATATCGGCATCTTGCTCGATGGATCCCGATTCCCGAAGGTCAGAGAGCTGGGGTTTCTTATCGCCACCGCGGGTTTCAACGGCCCGACTCAACTGCGAAAGGGCAATCACCGGTACGTTCAGCTCTTTCGCCAGGTTCTTCAAGGCCCGCGAAATCGACGCAATCTCCTGTTCACGGTTACCACCTCCACGGCCCGACGTATCGCCGGACATCAGCTGAAGGTAATCGATCACGACCATTTGAATATCGTGCTGCGCTTTTAAGCGTCGGCATTTGGCCCGTAACTCCAGAATCGACAAGGCGGGTGTATCGTCGATGAAAATGGGCGCTTCGGTCAGCCGCTGAATCTTGTGATGAAGCTGCGTCCACTCGTGCGGAGCCAGCGTGCCTTTTCTGATTTTTTCGGAATCAATTTCAGCTTCTGCCGAGATAAGACGATTCACCAACTGCACCGACGACATCTCTAACGAGAAGATAGCCACCGGTTTACCATGGTCGACAGCCGCGTTCCGGAGGGCGCTAACGACAAAAGCAGTTTTCCCCATGGCTGGCCGCGCAGCCAGAATGATTAGTTCGGTGGGTTGCCAGCCGGAGGTAACGCGGTCGAGGTTGGTGAAGCCGGATGGAACGCCCGTCAGTCCTTCCTGATTCTTTTTCGTCTCCAGTTCGTTCAGCGCCATCCGAACGATGGTGCTCATGTCGGCGTAATTCTTCTTGATGTTCGATTCCGAAATCTTGAAGAGCGACTGTTCCGTCCGATCGAGGAGTTCAAATACGTCGGTCGTGTCTTCGTACGCATCCCGCAGAATTGACGACGACATCGTGATAAGGGCGCGCTTCAGGGCCTGCTCAGAGATGACACGGGCGTGGTACTCAATGTTGGCGGCCGAATTTACCCGGAACGTTAGTTCTGATACGTAGCCGCCACCGCCCACCAGTTCAAGCTCACCGGTTTTGCGTAATTGCTGCGTAACGGTCAGCAGATCAATTGGATCGGAGTTGCCAAACAAAGTCAGGATGGCGTTATAGATCCGCTGGTGGGCTTCTTTATAAAATGTTTCGGGCTTAAGAATGTCAACAACCGACGACAAGGCATCTTTCTCGATCATCAGCGCACCCAGCACGGCCTCTTCGAGGTCCAGCGCCTGAGGAGGAAGCTTACCAAGACCGGTATCGAGCCAGTGGTTACCCGCCTGCTGACGGCCGCCAGCGAAGGCAGATGGTTTACGAAGGTGTTGGTTCGGGCGCGTGTTGTTTTCCATGTCTTACTGCAAGTTTACGCATTCATCCCCGCATAAGGCAAGCCCCGTCTGACCGGCATAGGTAGCTGATAGGGGCAGTAGGAGACGTAACATTCTGGTAATGTTAGCGCTATCGCTCCCAAAAAATTTTCGAAAATTTAAGCAATGGTGGGGATGGGTTCGGGCGTACATCATGGTGAAGCAAACAGTGGCCTGTACGTCAGCAATATACCAAATTCCTGCAACAAAAAACTCGTTTATTTATAAAGCGAATCAGTGAATAAGAATCGGGCTAAAACGAATAATTTTCCCTAAAAAAATGTTGTAGAAGCAAAGAAATCGCTTACTTTTCGGAATCACACTTTAACGCTATTCATCATTTGGTCGAAAAAGTCATCACCCTCGACAATATCTCGCTCATTGACTTTCTGGGCGTAGAGAACAATACTATTCGGGAAGTTGCTGCTGCATTTCCGATGAGCAAAATCATCTCGCGCGGCAACGAAATACGGATTAAAGGCACAACGCCTGAAATCTCCCGCATCAGTGACATCATGGATTCATTGATGGAGCATTACCAGAAGTACGGTAAGATCACCCACGAAAACGTGCAGAACTACATCAGTCACAGCGGTCACCCAGCCAACGCTGCGGGGAGTGCTCCGCCCGTAGTGCCCGACGAGGAAGTGCTCGTGTACGGAAACCGGGGGGTGGTTGTTCGGGCTAAAACAGATAATCAGAAACGGTTGGTTGAAGCCGCTGACAAGCACGATCTGGTGTTTGCCATCGGACCGGCCGGAACGGGTAAGACCTACACGGCGGTGGCTATTGCTGTTCGGGCGCTGAAGAACAAGGAAGTAAAGAAGATTATCATTACGCGTCCAGCCGTAGAGGCCGGTGAAAACCTGGGCTTTCTGCCCGGCGACCTGAAAGAAAAGATAGATCCGTACCTGCGGCCAATCTACGACGCGCTCGACGATATGATTCCAGCCGAGAAACTCAAATCCTACGAAGAGAACCGGATTATTGAGATCGCTCCGCTGGCGTACATGCGGGGCCGAACGCTGAACAACGCGTTTATTCTGCTCGATGAAGCGCAGAATACGACGTCGATGCAGATGAAGATGTTCCTGACCCGGATGGGGCCAACGTCGAAAGCAATTATAACCGGTGACCGTTCGCAAATTGACCTGCCCAATAAGCAGAAATCAGGTTTAATTGAGTCGGTCGACATTCTCAAGAACGTTAAAGGCATAGCATTTGTAGAGCTGGATGGACGTGATGTGGTTCGTCACCGACTTGTTCGAGAAATCATTACAGCTTATGACAAAGCAGGTCAGTAACTGGCTCATGCACTGTAAACGAACCGGTTGGCGTTGGCTGGCCGGTTCTTTTGTCTGTGCTTTACCGGTAATGGCTCAGGCACAAACCGAAAACGACCCGGCTCCGAAGCGGTGCGGAACGGCTGAGTACGAGCAAATTTTGCAAAAGCGCGATCCGAACCGCCTTCGGCAGCTTAATCAATTGAATCGGCTTCTTCAGCAAGCTGAGCGAAACGAAGGGCAGTTGCGGCAGCAGGCCGACGAGGTCGTTTTCCGGATACCCGTTGTGGTGCACGTCGTTCACAATACCGCTTCGGGCGAGACGGGTGGGCCCACAAACCGCAACATTTCGGACGAGCAGGTCATCTCCCAGATTCAGGTTCTTAACGAAGATTACCGACGCCAGGCCGGGACGAATGGCTTCAATACAAGTCCAATAGGCGCGGATGCGGGCATTGAGTTTTTTTTGGCAAAAACCGACCCGAATGGACAACCGACAAACGGAATAACCCGGCATTATTATCCGCAGAAAACGACGTTCAATGTGTTTCAGGATGATAGCCTGCTGTCTGCAATCGCGTACTGGCCCAGCGATCGGTATTTAAATATCTGGGTTACGCAGATTGATGAATATTTGGGCTACACGCAGTTTCCGACCATGGCAGACACCCTGAGCGGATTGCCCGACAGCGCCAATGAACGGGTCGATGGGTCGATTATTGATTACCGGTATTTCGGCCGGGACATCGGTACGGTACGTGATCCGTCGTATCGGCAGGGCCGCACGGCCACGCACGAAATTGGCCACTGGCTGGGTTTGCTTCATACCTGGGGCGATGGCGACGGATGTGCTGAGGACTACGTTGCCGATACGCCCCCGACAAAGGCACCGAACCAGACGCGGCAATGTCGCGAGACGTACTCAACCTGCAATGGAGGTCCGCAGACCCGGGACCTGACCGAGGATTATATGGATTACTCGCCGGATGCCTGTATGAACCTGTTCACGAAAGGGCAGGTAGCTCGTATGCGTACGGTCTTGGCGCTGAGTCCCCGGCGGGCGCGTCTGGTGCTGTCGGCGATGGGCCCGGTGCCGGAATCCGACAACCTGGCAATTGACGTTTATCCGAACCCGGCACAGTCCGATCCTACTGTAGAGGTGCGACTGAAAGGTGCTCAATCGTTTACGGTGGATGTGCTCGATCTGACCGGACGACAGGTACGTTCGCAGCAGTATGTGAATCAGTCCAGTACCCGGGTTTCGTTTTCCCGCGATGGGCTGGCAACGGGCCTGTATATCGTTCGGGTCAGCACCGCCAATGAACGGGTCAGTAAGCGCTTACTTGTGCAGTAAATTTGCCCCGATGGTCGGTCAGTCCAATCGACCATCGTGCATTCATTACCCTAATTGAACCCACCTTATGATTGAGGTATTACCCATTTCTTCACCCGAGGATCTTGATAAGGCGTTTGCCATCCGGCGGCAGGTATTTGTCGATGAGCAAAAGGTCAGTGCCGAAGAGGAGTACGATGAATTTGAAGTGAGCAGCCAGCATTTTCTGGCCCGCGCCGATGGGACTCCCTGCGGGACAGCTCGCTGGCGTCGTACGTCTAACGGCATTAAAATGGAGCGGTTTGCCGTTCTGAAAGCGTACCGTGGTCAAGGTGTCGGCAAAGCACTGGTTCGGGCAGTGCTTGACGATATTTTTGGCCAGCAACCCGAGCCAATCGAAAGCATTTATCTGCACGCGCAGGTTACGGCCATACCGCTGTACACCAGTTTTGGCTTTGTTACGGTAGGCTCAATGTTCGAGGAGGCTGGTATTCAGCACTATAAAATGGTGTTACCCGGTTCGGCTTACTCCAAGCAATGAAGGGGCACCCGTTTGTGCGGTACGTTGCCGGGCTAAGCGTCGGCATCATCCTTTATGCCTGGTTGCCTGATCTATGGTTGATTCCGCTGGTTATCCTGTTGGTCGGCAGCGTATTGTTTAGTCGCGGGGTCTTTGCGACCTCAAACAACACTGTAAAACCAATTCAGATCGGGCAGGGGCTTGGCGTTCTGCTTGTGCTGGCTGCCTTGGGGTGGGCTGCTACGTACGTGCATACGGCTAGCAACCTTCCTAATAATCTGCTGCATGTTGCCGATACGTTGCAGGCGTATGAGGGCGTGGTAACTGCGCAGCCCGAAGAACGCGCCAAGACGTACCGGGTTGAACTGGCCGTCCGGCGGGGGAGGTTTGCTGGATTTTTGGCTGATCATACTTCCGGTCGTTCTGCATTCTGGCAGCCGCTCAGCGGGCGGGTCATTGTATACCTGGACAAATCCGATGTCGCTATGCCCCGTTATGGCGAGGTATGGCTGGTGTCCGGCCCACCCCGGCCGATTGATCCGCCCCTGAATCCTGGCGAGTTTAATTACAAGCGGTACTTAAGCTACCGCAATATCTATCATCAGCAGTACGTACGGCCCTACCAACGCCAGATTGTAGGCTACGACCCTCCAAATTCGATAACGCAATTAGCTACGACCGTAAACCGGTGGGCTGATAGCGTATTCGTTCGGCAGGTTGGCACCCGCGCTGAGTATGGCATCGTAAACGCCATGATCTTAGGCGTCCGTGATGATCTGGACACCGAACTGTACCGGGCTTATTCGGCGGCTGGTGCCGTGCATATTCTGTCCGTATCGGGGCTGCATGTCGGCATCTTATTCTGGGTATTAACGTTTCTCTTAAGCTTCCTCATCAAGCGGCCGGGTGGAAAGTTGGTAATGGCCGCCCTACAACTGGTGATCTTATGGTTCTACGCGCTTGTGACGGGTATGTCGCCACCCGTACTCCGGTCGGCGGCCATGTTTACCATGCTGACTATTGCCAAAGCGTTCGGTCGTCAACAGCAGTTGACCAATACGCTCGGGGCCTCTGCCTTTTTTATCTTGTGCTTCGATCCTTACGCTTTGTTCTCGGCTGGTTTCCAATTGTCGAATCTGGCCGTAGCGGGTATCGGTGCCTGGCAATCGTCGCTCTATCAGACGTTTACGTTTCGCAATCGCTTGTTGAATAAGTTGTGGGAAGTAACGGCGCTGGCGCTGGTTGCTCAACTCATTACGTTCCCATTGGGCGTATTTTATTTTCACCAGTTTCCAACGTATTTCCTGCTGGCCAACCCGGCCGTAATGATCCTGTCCTTTATTCTGCTGCCGCTGGCGATGCTGACGCTGGGTTTGTGCTGGATACCGTACGTAAACGAAGGGCTGGGGTGGCTCTTACAGAAAGTGGCTTGGCTACTGAATTGGGTTGTTTCCCAAACCGGGCAACTGCCGGGCGCAGCCTGGGATGGCCTGTGGCTATCACCGGAGGCTATGGCCATTACGTATCTCCTGATCGGTTGCGGAGCCGCTTTGCTGCTGACGAGGAATCGAGCCTACCTCTGGGCGACCTGTATATCCGCCCTGGTGCTGGCCAATCTGATTCTTTGGGATGATTACAGCCAACGCCATCAGCAGCGGCTGGCGGTTCATTTCCTACCTCACCGTACGGCGATCAGCGTAACGAATGGATACACGAGTCTATTGCTGACGGATCTGGACACGGCTGATGCGCGTTCGTATGATTTCTACCTGAAAAACACGTTCGGGCAGTGGGGCGTTAAGAACGTAATACAGGCCAACGCTGGCGCCGACTCGCTGACGACAATACCAAATTATTACAAAACCCGTGACTACGCGCTGTGGGTTTGGAAGGAAAAATCACTGTTGATCGTAAATAAGCTGACCGGGCGTACTCACTGGCGATTGCCCGCGGTGGTTGATTACCTGATCATCCGTCGGAACGCATTACGTGACTGGGATCAGCTCAATGGTCGGGTGGTGGCCCGGCACATTATCTTCGATGATTCCAATAAAACGCCGTTGACCGATAAGCTGCTGGCCGAGGCCGCACAACGTAACATCACCTGCTACTCCGTCCGGCAGATGGGCGCTTACGTAGCGGAGCTAAACTGATTTTGGTTTATTTTTACAACAAACCCGAGAAGCTATGACACTCAGCATTGCGAATCTGCCGGACGAACAGCGGACAACCGTTGAGTTTGCAAACTATCAGATGGATGACGATGGATTCTATGAGTTCTGCCGTCAGAACAATCATTTGAAGTTTGAACGAAATGCAGACGGAACCATCGTAGCTATGCCAAATACAGGCGGAAAAACCGGCAATCGAAATACGAAGATAATTTCCCGGCTCGATTTATGGGCTGAATCATTTGGAGGGCTAGTGTTCGACTCCTCAACGGCATTTAAGCTATCTAACGGAGCAACGCGATCACCGGATGCCGCCTGGGTAAGTAGTGAACGCTGGAACCAACTGACCGATGATCAGCAGGAGAAATTTCCGCCAGTGGCTCCCGACTTTGTTGTTGAGCTTATGTCTAAAACGGATTCGTTACCCGTCGCCAAAGAGAAAATGCAGGAATACATCACGAACGGAGTGTTGCTGGGCTGGCTAATCAACGTAAAGCAACAAGAAGTCCTCATATACCGGGCCGATGGCACAATCAGCAAGCATACTAACTTCGAAGAAGCCTTGTCGGGAGAGAATGTGCTGCCTGGCTTTACGTTCGACCTGCGGCTATTAATGCGTTAATGCGCAGGTAGGGAAGTTTGGGCTAGTTGCTAAAGAGCTTTCTATATCCAGCCGACGTTCCGGCGCCAGGCATCGTACGTTTTCTGCTGCTCCTGAAAATCGGCTGGGGGTTTAGCAGCCAGGCCTTCGGATAACTCGCTGAGCCGTTCCTGAACGGAGTTTAAGCCCAAAGCCTGGCGCCGTTCATTGACTACATCCATTGACGCATCAAGCTGGTAAGAAACCAGATTCCCCATCTCATCGCTGATAAACTGCGTACCAAACCGCTGAGGACGTCCTTCGTACATAGCGATCCGGTCGTACAGAAAGGCGTGGTTAACCGGATCGACTGTACCAAGCGGGATTTCCTGCTCAATTAATCTCAAACAAAACCGCATAAACGCAGGCAGGCTAATGGAGTGCTGCACAATCAGCCAGGCCGCCTGACTGGCCTCTTCACCCACTTTGACACGGGTCGGCCAGCCAATCTCGGCGATAATCGTTTTTAGCTGATCCGCATTGGCAAGGTGCACGGCCTCCATCTGCGGATTGTAACCGTCCGTCAGCAGGCCAAGCTCCGCCAGTTGTTGCCGGACCCGAAGGTCTTCGTCCTGTAGGTGAATAAGCAACGTAGCATGGACTTGATAGAGCATGGCTGTGACGTAACGACTTGCCGGTTACTGCTTGGGAACCGCTGACTGAGCCGAAGAATCGGCCTGAGCCTGCATACCCTTGGCTGGTGGTCGGAATCCGCCAATCTCTTTCTGCATGTCAGGCTTTTTAGATTGATAGAGCTTCCACTGATCCGCCGTGAGCAGCGTTTTCAACTGGTCTTCCTTTTCTTCGTTCAGCATGATCATCATGTCCTGAATCTGTTTCCGCGTATCAGGACCGGGTTTGCCATCTTTACCGACAATATCTTTAATGGCGTCCTGTTGCTGCTGTGCGTACTCGTTGTTGAGTTTCTTAACGGCCTTGGCCTGGTCTTTGTCGAGTGCCAGATTTTCTTTTAGCCACTTCGTTTCTTTATTGGCCATTTCGCCAGCAATGTTCGGGATCGATGAGCGAGGGCCTCCGCCCATGTCCTGGCCACCCATGCGGCCGATACCGCCCATGCCTCTACCCATGCCGCCACCGTAGGGGTATTGCCCGAAACTTTGTAGACTGATCAGAATGAATAGGCTTAGTATGCCTAACCGTACTGTTTTATAACGCATCGGTACTTGTCAGATTTAAAAAGAAGAACTGAAATTAAACAACGAAATAAGGCAAAAAATACAAACGAATCACGCATTGGATCGGTAAAGAAACGCTAAACTTTTTCGCCAAACCAGCCGTTGTCAATACGTATGGAAACGCTCGAAAAAATCCGCAAGGCGTACACCGATTACGTTCTTGAAAACGGCAAACAACCCACCTCCGTCTTTCAGTTTGCGAAAAAATTGAAGCTTTCGGAAGCTGACTTTTACAATTACTACACCTCATTCGATGCCATTGAAGCGGACATCTGGTTAGCGTTCTTCCAGGATGCCAGAGCTACGGTCGAAGCCGACACTACGTATCAGGGCTATTCGGTACGGGAAAAACTGCTTGCTTTCTACTACACCTGGATTGAGCTCCTGAAAGCGCAACGCAGTTTCGTGGTCTATAGCTACGGGCGGTTGCAAACCGAGCGGATGGGACAGCGGCCCATTGGGATGCCGTCGAGTCGCCAGGTCGGTACGAGCCGGGTGCTGTATCCATTCAAAGATTCGTTTTACGATTACGCCCGCGATCTGCTGGCTGAGGGCCGCGAAAGTAAGGAAGTAGAACCCCGCCCGTTCATCACCGATCGCTATCCCAATGCACTGTGGAATCAGACCTTGTTTCTATTAGATTTCTGGGTGCGTGACGTGAGTAAGAACTTCGAGAAAACCGATACTGCAATCGAAAAAGCGGTCAACACAGCCTTTGATCTCATCGGTCGTTCACCTTTAGATACGCTGTTCGACTTTGCTAAATTCATCTATCAAAATAAATGAGCGAAAGAATGAAAGAGTGAACGAGTGTTGCCAGATGGGTTTCATTCTTTCGCTCTTCCATTCTTTCGCTCTTTAAGCATATGAAAACCCAAAACTCCGTTCCAACGACTAAAGTTGCCCGTGCCAGCCAGTTTGTGAAGGCCGGAGTGAAGGTCGGTGGTAATTATATTAAGCATTACAGCAAAAAGCTACTGGATCCTGAGCGTTCGAAAGAAGAACTGCACAAGGATAATGCGGCTGACATTTACGATGCGCTGAGTGAACTGAAAGGGTCCGCCCTGAAGATGGCGCAGATGCTGAGCATGGACCGGGGCTTGCTGCCGGTGGCGTATTCGGATAAGTTTACGATGGCTCAGTACTCCGCACCACCCTTGTCGGGGCCATTGGTCGTGAAGACCTTTCGGACGTATTTCGGCAAATCGCCTAATGAGTTGTTCGATAAATTTGATATCAACTCGGTTAATGCGGCCAGTATTGGCCAGGTGCATCAGGCCTGGAAAGACGGTAAGAAACTCGCCGTTAAGGTACAGTATCCCGGCGTAGCGGATGCCGTAAGTTCCGATCTTAAGATCGCCAAACCGCTGGCCATTCGCCTGCTGAATCTCGACGAGCGGCAGATTGATCGGTACATGGGCGAGGTCGAGAGTAAACTGCTCGAAGAAACCGATTACGAACTGGAACTGCGACGCAGCATCGAGATCTCGCAAGCCTGCGCGCACATCGACGGACTGGTTTTTCCAAAATACTATCCTGAGTATTCGAGCAAGCGCATCCTGACGATGGACTGGCTCGACGGGCTGCACCTGAAAGAGTTTCTGGCGACAAATCCTTCGCAGGAGGCACGCGATCGGATTGGGCAGTTGCTTTGGGACTTTTATGATTACCAGATTCACACGCTTCGTCAGGTACACGCTGATCCGCATCCCGGCAATTTCCTGATGCGTCCCGACGGGACGATGGGGGTCATTGATTTCGGCTGCGTAAAGGTCATCCCGGATTTTTATTACGACAACTACTTCCGGCTGATTAATCCGGACACGATTCAGGACGAAGCGCTTACGCAGCAGATTTTCACCAATCTTGAGTTTTTGGTAGAGCAGGATTCGCCTAAAGACCGCAAGTTCTTCTCGGCGTTGTTCCTTCAGATGATTGAAATGCTGGGGGCACCGTTTGCCGTGGACGAATTCGATTTCGGCGACGATGAGTATTTCAATAAAGTCTATGCGTTTGCCGATGAACTATCCAAACTGGAAGAACTCCGCTCGTCGAAAGTCGTTCGGGGCTCGCAGGATGGGTTATACGTAAATCGTACGTATTACGGCCTATACGCCATGCTAAATGAATTGAAAGCCCGCGTCCGTACGACGAAGCCCGAGTGGCTACGTTCGAAGAAGGCGGTTACGGCCTGATCTATTTAAATGTTACATTGTCGACGGGTTGATACGGCGTTTCTGCTGCATCGATCCGTCGTTTTTGTACGCGCATTTTCTGCTGAATAGCAGCCGGTTACCAACCTGACAACCTAGGTAGCCGCGTCGATAGGGCGCTTGTCCATTCCGCACTTGCGGCTGATAATGAACTCGGATCTATCCGTGTCCTGTCGTTTGTTATATCTTGACTCAGACCGTAAAACGGGCGAATGTGTTTATCTTTACCGTATGCTACTTACCTCCGATACCGCCGTAAACCACGCTAAGCCCCGATTCGACGACATATTTATGGAACTGGCCGTTAACCTGGCCAAACGTTCTCATTGCATCAAGGCGCAGGTTGGGGCCGTGTTAACCCGCGATACCCGCATTATCTCCATTGGCTACAACGGCCCGCCCGCCGGTACGCACAACTGCGATGAAGAATACGCGGGTGTGGGCTGCCCCCGCGACTCGAAAGGCTCGTGTTCGTTAGCCTTGCACGCTGAGGAAAATGCTATCCTGTATGCAGCAAAAAACGGGTCGGAGATCGAAGGCGCTACCATTTACGTTACCCTATCGCCCTGCATTGCCTGCGCCCGCATCATCTACAGTATGAAGATAGCTCGCGTGATTTACCTCCACTCGTACGCCGAATACAAAGGCATTACGTCCGACGAAGGCGTTGATTTCCTGCGTCGGTTCGGCGTAGTTGTCGAACGGTACGTACCGGGTGAGGGCGTTACGTTACTGGCGGAACCACCTATCTCTAAGAAAAGCGCGGCATCATCGGATCTTGAACCGGCCCAGCGATGAACATCCTGGCACATGGCTATCTGTCCAATCGAAACGAAGGTATTCTCATCGGTAATTTTATCGGCGATTTCATCAAAGGCGATCCACTGCATCCGCGTCACGCGTTAGCGCCTGATGAAGGGCTGGGCGTTCGGGTGCATCGGTCCATTGATACGTTCACCGATGCGCATGCTGAGGTGGAAGCGGTACGTGAGCTTCTGCGTCCGCGCTGCCATAAATACGCCGGGGCAGGGGTCGACATTTTCTTCGACTATTTTCTGGCGGTTAACTTTCAACAGCTGACTGGCGAATCGCTGTCCGACTTTACGGGCTACTTCTACGAAACGCTGCAACGGAACGTAGCACGTCTGCCGACCCCCGCCGTTCGGATGCTTGATGCAATGGTACGCTACGACTGGCTGACGAACTACCAGACGCTGGACGGGATCGATCGCTCCCTGAAAGGGCTGTCGCGCCGGACCGCTTTCCCATCAGGACTGGATACCGCGATTGTTGATCTGGAGCGGTACTATAACCAGATTGACGACCATTTCCGGCGATTTTGGCCTCAACTGGTTGCTCACGTTGACCAAACGCTGGTTCGCTTAACCGATGTCGGTTAATTTTGTGATTAAAACGATTCTCTTTTTACGTTGATTGCTGCCGTTGATACTCTGCTGAAAGACATCCGCAACAAGCGGATCGCTCCCGTATATCTGATTCATGGCGATGAGCCGTATTACCTGGACCGCATTGCCGACGAACTCGAAAAAGTAGCCGTTCCGGTGGCTGAACGGGGTTTCAATCAGTTTGTTCTCTTCGGAAAAGATGCGGACGTAGGGGCGGTGATCAACTACGCTCGTCGCTACCCATTTATGGCCGAACGGCAGTTGGTGTTGGTGAAAGAAGCGCAGCAACTAACCGGAATTAATGACAAGTCGGCGCAGACGCTGCTGGAAGATTACGCCCTGAATCCGCTGGCGAGCACGATTTTGATGCTCTGCTACGTAAAGGAAGATGGCAAGCCGGGCCTGGACGAGCGAAAGTCCTGGGTAAAAGCATTCGGTGCCAAAGGCAAGTTGCTGGGCGTTAAAAAGCTCTACGATAACAAAATACCGGATTGGGTAGGGGAGTATTGCCGCGAACAGGGCAGCAAAGTCAGCCCGAAAGCCTGTCAGCTGCTGGCCGACCATATCGGTAACGACCTCAAACGATTAGCGGGGGAGATCGATAAAATCCTGATCAACCTGCACGTGGGTGAGGAAATCACCGCGGATACGGTTGAGCGACTGGTCGGCATCAGCAAAGAGTACAATGTATTTGAGTTGCAAAAGGCGCTCGTTCAGCGGGACGTAGTAAAGGCGAACCGGATCGTCGATTATTTCGGCCGTAATCCCAAAGACAATCCCCTTGTGGTCATTTTGGCGCAGTTGTTCGGATACTTCAGCAAAGTGTTACTGGTGCAGGCGTCCAAAGACCAATCTGAAAAAGGCTTAGCCTCTTTGCTGGGCATTAGCCCGTTTTTTGTCAAGGATTATCTGTCGGCGGCCCGCACCTTTCCGCTCCTAAAAGTGGCCGACATCATCCACGCTATACGTATCGCCGACGCCCGTAGCAAAGGAATCGATGCGCCAACGATGAACGAGAGCGATATTCTGCGCGAATTAGTTTTTGAGGTGCTCCATTAACAATTCATCTCGTTGTTCGTTATATTTGCAACGTTGTTGCAATAATACTTTGCGTTGTTGCTAGCAGGCACACGAACGAATGGACTGGGTAAAACGAATTAGGTGGGTATTGACTATACTGATGGGACTAGTGGCCGTACAACCGGGCTTGGCGCAAACCGCCTGTCTGGCTGGATTAACGGGGAGTTTGCTGGCCCACAGCACGCATCAGCCATTGGCCGGTGCAAACGTATTTATTCGTGAGCTAAACACAGGGACAGTAACCGATAGCAGCGGCTCCTTCCAGATAAAGGCACTTTGTTCCGGTTCCTATACGCTCGTCTACCAATACGTTGGCTATACGAGCATTACGACTGTGGTAACTGTCAGTGGAGACTCGGTTATCAGACTGGCTCCGGTCGAGCTGATTGACAATGCGCGAACCTTGCAGGAGGTCGTTGTGAGTGAACACCGCTCCGAAGCGAATCAACTACTCCAGACCCGCAGCACGTTAGGCGGTAACGCGCTGGAGGCCACTCGGGGGCAATCGTTAGGGGAAAGCCTAAAAACGTTGCCCGGTCTATATTCCATTCAGACGGGACCATCCATCTCAAAGCCGGTTATTCACGGGCTATACAGCAACCGGATTATTACGCTCAACAACGGCGTGCGGCAGGAAGATCAGCAGTGGGGGAGTGAGCACGCTCCGCAGATCGATCAATTTGTGGCGTCTCAACTCACGGTCATTAAAGGGGCAGCCAGCATTCGGTATGGGTCGGATGCCATTGGAGGAGTGATCCTGGTCGAACCCAAAGCGATGCCGACTGTACCGGGTCTTTCCGGTGAGTTGAATCTGGTTGGTGGTACCAATGGCGGACAGGGTACCGTATCGGCGATGGTCGAACAGGCTTTTGGCAATAAGCTCGCTGGTTTAAGCTGGCGATTGCAGGGGACCCTGAAGCGGGTGGGCTACACAAAAACGCCGAACTACTACCTGGAAAACAGCAGCTACCACGAAAACAATATGTCGGGTGCCCTGATCTATACCCGACGGAACGCTGGCGTCGAGGTGTTTTACAGCCAGTTCTCGACGAAAGTGGGGTTGTTCACAGGGGCCCAGGTTGGCAGTCTAGCCGATTTCTACGCGGCCATTGCGCGCTCAGAGCCCATTAGCCAGCCTGGTTTTTCCTATGCTCTTGGCCGGCCATATCAGCAGGTTCAACATGATCTGCTGAAAGTCAAAGCCTTCGTTCGGTCTGACCGATGGGGAACGTTAACGGCTACCGTAGCTCAGCAGCAGAATGTTCGCCAGGAGTATGATCGCCAATCGTTCAGTCGCCTAACTGACCCCGAGCTTTACCTCAAGTTAGTGACTCAGACCGCTGATCTGGTATGGGCGCATCGCCCCATTAGAATGGTGAATGGCGGCCAGATTTCAGGAACCGCCGGAATCAATGGTATCACGCAGGGCAATGTGCGCCGGTACCTATTCCTCATCCCGAATTACCGGAACTACGGGGCTGGCTTGTTTGCCATTGAGCGCTACGCCCGCGACCGCTGGACCCTAGAAGGCGGATTGCGCTATGATTATCGGTGGTTGCGCGCCTATTTCCTCGATGAGACCACCAACCAAACAACGAATCGGACGCACAACTGGCGTAATGTTACGGGCTCGCTTGGCGCTACGTATCAGCTAACCTCACAAATTACTCTTTCGGCTAATCTTGGCACGGCCTGGCGGGCACCTACGGTCAGTGATTTGTATTCGGATGGGCTGCACCAAAGTGCCGTAGCCTACGAGCGGGGTAACCCGAACTTAAAGCCGGAGCAGGCCTATAACGCAACGCTGTCGATTGATTACACCGGTAAACGGCTGTCTGTTGAGCTTAGCCTTTACAACAATAGAATAGACAATTACATCTATCTAAAACCGGACTCCGTACCCATCGTTCGCCAGCGGGGTGCGTTTCCGGCCTATTCATACGACCAGGTTCAGGCTACCTTTCGGGGTGTTGATGCAACTATTCAGTATAAACTCAGCGATCGACTGACATTTACCTCAAAAACATCGCTGTTATATGCCTACGATCACACGAACCAGAACTATCTGGTTTACATTCCGGCCAACCGAACCGATAACGGGCTGCGCTATCAATTGGGTGATCAGACCGGTTCTGACCAGAGACGTATATCCGGTTTTTATGTGAGTATGAATGCGCTATACGTGGCCCGGCAGAACCGGGTACCCGCCACCACCCAGCGACAGGAGAACGGACAAATCATTTTTACGGGCGATTTTGCTCCTCCACCACCGGCCTATACGCTGCTAGGGGCTGAATTGGGCTTCTCATGGCGATTGCGGACCCAGCCCGTACAGATTATTCTGACCGGCGCAAACCTGCTCAATCAATCGTACCGCGATTACCTCGACCGCTTTCGCTATTTCGCCGACGAACCCGGCCGCAACATCATGCTGAAAGTGAAAGCGCCCTTAGCCTTCGGGAGAAGGGCTTGATGCCGCATTACAATTAAATTTACACATATAACCTGTTACGTATGAACACGCTTAAAACACGGCTGCTTTTTGTTGTTTCACTCCTAGTTTTAACCCAGGCCTGTACGAACGACGAAGAAAATGTAGCGCCAACCCAGGATAACGAAGCGATTACGACGGTTACGCTTAACCTCACCAACCAGGCAGTGCCAACCGAAACCGTGACCGCTACGATCGATAACCTCACTACACAGGCTGATCTTAGCAAGGCTACGCTAACGCTGAAGGCGAACACAACCTACACCGGTTCGATTACGTTGCTCGACAAAACAAAAACACCCGTACTCGACGTAACGGCCGGAATCAGAACGGAGGCTAATGAACACCTGTTTGTTTATACACCCAGTTCGGGTTTAGCATTGGCCGTGACGATCACGGATAAAGATACGAACCCAGCCCCTGGCCCGTACCCACTCGGATTGCAAACCGAACTAAAAACGGGGGCTGCTGGATCAGGTAAATTGAAGGTAGTGCTTCGCCATCAGCCAGACGTCAAAAACGGAATGGCAACACCAGGTACATCGGATTTGGATACCGATTTTAACGTCGTGATTCAGTAAGCCGAGGGCAAATATTTTGTTAGTTGCCTGCCAACCCTTTTCTCGTGGACGGGGTCATTGTAGATATATTCTGAACCTGCCATGACTACAGCTCCCCAAACGAATCGAACCGATGAGCGTGCTACGGATCTGATCAAAACTGCGCTCAATCTAATGATTCTGTTCCCCGACTTACCCCATGATCAAGCGCTGCTGCGAGCCAAAGACTGGGTAGGCTATTTTAACGTAACGCATGAACAGGTACGCTTTGAATGGGCATGACCACGAAAGCGGGCACTACTCGTAGCGTTATGGAACGTTACGCTGATTCATAAACACATACTTTATCCGTAGAGAATTCCGGTAGTTTGTGTTTATGAATCAGGTCACTAAACGGGTTTACAGAGCTAAGCTAGTTTCGCTTTGAAAAAGTCAACAGTACGTTTCCAGGCCAATTCGGCGGCTGCTTTGTCGTAGCGAGGGGTAGTGTCGTTATGAAAGCCGTGGTTGGCGTTTGGATACATGTGGGCTTCGTACGACTTGTTATTGGCTTTAAGAGCCGCTTCATACGCGGGCCAGCCCTCATTTACGCGGGTGTCTAACGCTGCGTAATGCAGCTGCAGGGGCGCTTTAATCTTGGGAACATCTTCGACGGCTGGCTGCCCTCCGTAAAACGGAACGGAGGCTGCTAGATCGGGAACCTGTACCGCCATCATATTGGCAATCCATCCCCCGAAGCAAAAACCAACAACTCCAATTTTGCCGTTACAATCCTTATTGGTTTTGAGGTAATCAGCAGCCGCTATAAAATCCTGGAGCATCTCATCCCGGTTTCGTTTGCTTTGTAGTTCCCGACCGGCGTCGTCATTACCCGGATAACCACCGAGTGGAGTTAGCGCGTCGGGCGCAATCGAAACGAAGCCCGCCAGAGCCGCTCGCCGGGCTACATCTTCAATATGCGGGTTCAGCCCCCGGTTTTCGTGGACAACAATAATACCCCCGAGCGGCTTTTTTGCATCGGCCGGTTTCGACAGCAGGGCTTTGATAGACCCTCCACCCTTGGGTGACTTATACGTAATATACTCCGATTTCAAGCGAGGATCATCTGCTTTGATCTGAACACCGCCTTTGTAATCGGGCATGAGAAAACTCATCAACGACGTTAATGTCAGGCCGCCCACGGCGTATACCGATAGCTTTTGGGCAAACTCGCGCCGGTCGATGCGGTTGTGGGCGTAGTCGTCGTACAGATCAAATACCTCCTGTTTGACGTCTTCTTTTCTGATTGGGTCCATGGTAGTTTGTAATGCGTTTTCCTAAATGTAACGGATTTTGCTGATCTGTTGAATAAAAGCCGCGACTGCTGCTAAACCGTTGGCTCTATCCAGTCAGTCTAGCAGCAGTCGGGCGGTATTGTACCGGTTTATTCGCTGATTACGCCAGTGTTTTCCGGGCTTCGCGGTCTGGATCATTGACCATTGCGGGCGCGTCGTCCAGGATCATCGTTTCGCCGTTCTGGCTCGAATACGGCTTCCAGGTGGGTAAACCACCCCCGTTTGGATTGCCTGTTTTGACGAAGCTCAGGAACGATTTGGCCATCTTTTCCGATAATGCTCGGGGCCGCTTGCCTCCGCCCGTATGCGTGAGCATCAGGTCGGTGTTGTAGAACCAGAAGCAGATATCATCGCAGTGGAAGGCCCGCATCCGACCGTCGAACAGGGGCGGTTGCCAGCCAAACCACGCTACGTACACGGGAGCTTTTTGCTGCGATACTTTAGCATCGGCGGTGGCAATGGCGTTCTTACGATTGGACATCACTAGTGCCCAGATTTCAATCGGGCGAGCCTTCGGGAAGTTCTTCGCGTAAGCATCAACAATGTCACCCGCTTTATCGCCAAAGCGCGGTTTGACTTTTTCTTTCACTTCGGCCAACGTAATGGCTTCCAGCTTGGCATCGGTTCGGCTGGGGCTTTGCTCATGGAAGGTTGAGCAGATCAGCAGCGGAATATCGGCGGAGAAATCCTGGGCACTGCTAAAAAATGGCTTGTCGCTCAGGGCTGTTCCATCGGCAACGGGAGAGAAGCCACCCCGCATGAGGTTCATCCGTTTGGCTTCGTCGGCCATTTTCTCGGCCGCCCGGTTGGCGATGTCAATGTATTCGCGCCACGGAATCTGCTGGAGTTTTTCGACTTCGCCGGGCTTCAAACCCGCTTCCTCCATGACCTTAAGTCCTAATTTTTCGGCGTACTCTTTATTGACGCCAGCCAGTGAACTGCCACTCAGGGCAACTGCCTTATGAAACAGGCCCTTGGCAGAGGGCATATTCATGAGCGTCGTCACTTTAGCGCCACCGCCCGACTGCCCGATGATCGTTACGTTGTTGGGGTCTCCACCAAAGTTGGCAATATTGTTTTTGACCCATTCGAGGGCCGCTACCATATCCAGATTCCCTACGTTACCCGAGGCCGCATGGCCCCCAGCCGCTTTCAGGTGCGTATAGCCCAGCGCACCGAGTCGGTGATTGAGTGAGCAGAAAACGATATTTCCTAAGCGGGAAATGTTTTCGCCATGATACCCGTCCTGCTCGATTCCGTTGCCGTTGACGAAACCGCCCCCGTGCAGCCAGACGACTACCGGCCGTTTTTGGGAGTCCAGCGCGGGTGTCCACACGTTCAGCTTCAGGCAGTCCTCCGATACGTCGTCGTAGTTCCAGTGATCGACAAATGAAGCGTAAGGGTTAGCGTAACGTTTTTCCATAATCTGCGGAGCCGAGTTGCCCCACCAGAGCGCAGGCCGCACGTCGGTCCACGAAGCTGGCTTTTGGGGTGGCATGAACCGGTTCTTTCCGGACGTATCGGCCCCGTAGGGGATACCCATGAACTGATGGATGCCGCGCAGGATAAAACCTCTGACTTTTCCGTATTCCGTGTTGGCGATGGCGATATTGTCGCCCACAAACAAAACCTGCTCGTCGCCGGCTGGCTTTACGGCTTTTGGCGGAAATGAAGGGGCGGCCGTAGTTTCCTGGGCTACGCTCAAACTAGCCACGCCAACACCTAGTGATTGTAAAAAATTACGTCTTGATGGTTTCATCGCAGATGTATGCTAAAGGTTGAAGAAAACGGAATGCCCCGCGAAAGGGCGTAATCGCGCTTAGTTTATAATCTGGTTTGAAAAGGGTAGTAAAGCCAAGTTTTACTAGTCCTGATTGCAAAGGTGTTATAAAAAAGAGAAGCAGTTGATCGCTACAGACTGGAAGGCCAGTTTTTGAGGTTTCGGCAGCGTGAGGATTATGCCCACTATGCCCCCGCAGGCGGGATTCATACAAGATAAACCAAGGGTCCAGCGGTCTAATGTTAGCAGATACTATCGAGCCACAGTACGATTTTGAGTAAAGCGAATACAGTAGACTTAAATAACTACTATATTCGGTTGGTTTACTTAATTATGTGTTTATGAAACGTCTGATAATACTAGCCATTCTTATCCACAGTGGCTATTGGGCAGTCTGCCAGGATAGTAGCTATACGATTGAGCGGAAAATTCCGGTTTCTATCATTGTGGGTTCTGAAGACACAATCAAAACGATGGGGAGGTCCGTGCTGGGTTATGAATCGAAAGCAGACAGGCTGCTTAAGCTTACAGATACTACGTACCTGAACAAGATGGTGGGCATTTATCTCAAGTACAACACAGGGCCGGAAATAACGGTAAAACGGAATGGAACCACCCTGCTGATTGCAATTCCCGGATATACCGAAAGCGAATTGATACCCCTGACATCGTCGGCATTCAGGTTGAAGAATGCGCCCGAAACAATCATGTTCCTGTATTTTGATCACCTGAACAACGTACCTGCCATCAACGTACAAAACCCTCGGGAGAATTTCTCAGCTGGTCGTAAAGGGTATAGATTGTAGACTAACAAAAGCCATATTACCAGCCAAGCAGAGTGACACTGTAGCGCGTTCTCTTTACAAAAAGGCTATCAGCACCTCAAAAAGCCCGACGTTTCTAACGTCGGGCTTTTTGAGGTCTTACCAGTCAGTCCATTTACTGTTTTCCGTTAGTCGTATTTGACACATTTATCGCCCTGTAAACGGCAGCTTTCTGGGGAGGGCTGACGCAAAAAGCGGGATTCTATAGCATTTGAGCGATCTGAATAGTATTGCCGCAGGTATCCTGAAGTACGGCAAGTTTAACAACGCCCATCTGCGTTGGCGACATCGTAAATACGACGCCCAGATCCTTTAACCGTTCATATTCTTTATCAACGTCGTCAACCTGAAACGATGCGGCTGGAATGCCCGCGTCGAATAAGGCTTTCTGGTACGTTCTGGCGGGTTCAAAGGCTATTGGTTCGAGTAGAAGCTCAACGCCATCCTGCTCATCCTTTGCCACAACGGTCAGCCAGCTATGATCGCCCAGCGGGATATCAGTCTTTTTTACAAAGCCCAGAATGTCGGTATAAAACGCTAACGCTTTTGGCTGGTCATCAACCAGCACACTGGTCGTTTTGATTCGCATGGGAGATCATCTCTAAATAGTCCATCACAAAGGTCTCGATCAACTACCGACTTTACTTCTTCAAAATTGCTTTTTTACGATAACTCACCGGAGTTGAACCCGTAATGCTTTTAAACAATCCGGCAAACGAGGTTACGCTGTCAAAACCGACCGCCAGGCAAACATCAGTAACGGATTCGTCGGCTTTTAAGCGCTGTTTAGCCTGGCTGATCCTGACAGATTTTAGGTATTGGTAGGGTGTTACTCCGTAAAACGATTTGAACAGCCGCAAAAAGTGAAACTTCGACAGGCAGGCTTCCTGGGCGATGTCGTCAAGCGTAATATCATTCGCAAAATATCGATCCATAAAGGCTTTTGAGCGTATAACCTGTTGGATGACATGCGCTTTCTCCTGAAGCTCTGCCTGTCGTTTGGCTACCTGAAGGTTGTAAAAATTCATGACGGCTGCGTTACGTTCCGGTAAGCAAATACGGACTCGGTAAGCAGATTTGCAACTGAAAAAGGGTCCGAAATTAGGTGCGCTAGCTTTTGTGGCTTTGTTAATTCATTCGGCGCTGTTCCTCTTCCGATACCGTTCGGCGATTGCCCGCGCCTTTCAGGTCGCGGTTGCCAAAATTATAGGTGAAGGTTAGCCGGGCCACGCGCGTTTCGCTGTAGGTAGAGAAGTTAAAATCCATGTTCTGAAACTGAACCTTACCGTAGAAGCGCTGGGTCTGCAACAGATCGTTCCAGTTGAACCGTAACACGGCTTTCTTCTGCCAGAGACTTTTCTGGACGCCGATGCTTACCTGCCCAAACGCCTTCATCTGATTCTGGCTGTATACGTAGGGCGAATTGTAGGACGCGTTCAGTTCGGCCGTTAAGCCGTGGCCAAAGCCGAATGTGTGGTTGCTGGTCAGATTCGCCGACAACTGGCTGTAATTTAAGAGTGTTCCGGCTACTTCCGCCCGGTAAGCGTTGTTGAAAATACTGGCCGAGTTGCGCGACGACCACCAGCGGGTGAACCGCAGCGGAGCGCTCAGATTTAAGCTGATGTTGTGCTGCTGAGCCAGATTGATGAACGTAATGCGGGTGACCCCGGTCTGGTCGTTTTGCTCGTTGATATCGACAATGACATCATGCGTTCGGTTGTACCCGAAGCTGATGGTCGTTTCGTCTTTATAGCTGTAAGCAACCTGAAACGCGTCGGTGTATTGCGGGTTCAGATAGGGGTTGCCCTGCTGATACGCATACGGGTCAAACACGCGGATGAACGGGTTTAGATACTGGTAGTTGGGGCGGTCGATACGTCGGCTGAACGAATATTGAAACTGATGGTTCTCCCCCACATTTCGGGTTAAAAACACACTGGGAAACAGGTTGATGTAAGAACGGCTCACCGTGCTGTTGTTGGTGACTGAATGGGCTTCGGTATGGGTATGCTCTGCTCGCAGGCCTGCCTGCAGCGTCCAGTTCGACCAGTTACGTCGCCCAGTCAAGTAAGCCGCGTGAATGATCTCCTGGTATTCGAACTGATTGGTTCGGCTGTTGTCTCGCTGCCAAGGGGCGTTCTGGCCTTCTTCGGCGAGTTTGGTTTCGGCCAATAGATCGTTGTTGAGGGTTACGTAGCTGCTTTTCCAGCCTGCTTCCAGCGTCGTTCGTTTGTCGAACGGATGAACGTAATCGGCCTTGGCGGCCCGGATCAGCGCCTTGGATAGGGTGTTTAGCCGTTGATAGGAGCGGGGCGCTGTTTCCTGATGTTGCAGATTCAGATAGCGCGTTTCAAACAGATCAATTGGGTGGAACGTAGCGTTCGAATAGTCGATGTCAACCAGCAGTTCGCGTCCCTGACCACCCCGCCGGGTCGAATCGAACCGGTGCCGAACGTTCAGGTTTCCGGCCAGCCGGTCAATCGATCGCCGGTTGTCGTTTTCGGTTCGCTGCGCTGCGGTCAGGACGTTCGACTGGTAGATGTTGCTGGATGTTCCTCCCTGCGTTTTACCGATGGTGTTCAGGCCGTTGAGCAAGAGCCCCAGCGTCGTTTTTTTGCTGAACGCGTAATCGGCACCGAGTCGATACGTATGGGTTGTGTTCTGAATCGGGCGATAATTGGTTTGCTGAATCAGACTGGGGGGATTGGTGGTTGCCAGCCGTCGGTCGATGGAGGAGGCTGCCCAGTAGTCGCGCTGATCGAGACCATAGTTACCAAACAAGCTCCATTTACCGGGTCGGGCGGTCAGAGTCAACGCTGAATTGTATTTGGCAAATCGGCCATAACCCGCTCCCAGCGTCAGGTTGCCATTCATTGGCTGCGTAGACTTGTTACGCTTCAGCCGAATGTTGATGATGCCCGCCGACCCCGCAGCATCGTACCGGGCGGATGGGTTTGTAATCAGTTCGATGGTCTCGATGGTGTTGCTGGGGGTGTTACGTAGTAAGTCGAGCACCTGGGCGGTTGAGAGATACGTCGGTTTGCCGTCGAGCATTACTAAAACGTTTTCGCGTCCGTTCAGATTGATGCGTTCTGCTTGTAGGTCCACGACCACACCCGGCGCTTTCTCCAGTACGTCCAGGGCCGTGCCGCCA
Source organism: Spirosoma knui (assembly GCF_054780635.1). Classification (NCBI taxonomy): domain Bacteria; kingdom Pseudomonadati; phylum Bacteroidota; class Cytophagia; order Cytophagales; family Cytophagaceae; genus Spirosoma; species Spirosoma knui. The sequence goes on from NZ_BAAGVY010000002.1 coordinate 772,463, forward strand.
GTGGACACAATACTGTTCTCAACGTTCAGGACGGTTTTGTCGATGTGCTGCTCGATAAACGGCTTTTGCGCCTTTACCGTTATGTTCGTTAATTGCTGGGCTTCTTCCCGAATCACGAGCGGTGAAAGATCCTGCTTTTGTTGGTGATCGATTGTGAACGGAACGCTATAAACTTTCTGATAGCCAAGCAGGGAAGTCGCTACGCGGTACCGTCCCGACTGAACGCCTTCGAACCGGTACTGTCCAAGAGCAGAGCTAAGCGCGCCTTTTACTACGTGCTCCGTCGTCTTTGGGCCTGGGACTTCGGTTGAATCAGTGGCCTGAACCAGCAGTACCGTAACGGATTCGATGGGTTTACCGGCGGCATCCTGCACAATCCCCGTAACGGTAGCCGAGTTGGGCACTTGGGCGGTTAGACGAGAAGAGAGCAGCAGGCAAACAAAAGCATATAGACATCGACGCATGTGTAGAACCGGGTTGAATACGTAAGAGAATGGCCGTCAAAGTAGCTCATTGCTCTTTGACTCACCTTGCCATTACGGCTCAACTGACAAAAAATCGGGATGAACTGCACATGGTGTTTTTTGATCGGAAGTCGGTTGCTCACTAACCGACTACTAACCGTTTTGGATGGCTGGTGTTCTCCGAGTGAAAACGATCAACTGCGGGTTAATAAAATACCTCCGTCTGATTCGCCTGCAATTGCTGTACGTACTTGGCATAGGGGCTTTTCATCGCTTCCCGACCCCATAGCGGGTTGGCGCTCATGTATACCTTTTTTTAAGCCCTGATGGTCGTAAGCACAGTTGGAAACTCCTGAATGTTGTTGTTATTCAGGCTTATCTCTTCCAGATTAGGCAACGTACCAAGTACCGCCGGGATGGTAGTAAACCCATTGTGACTAATATCGAGAATGCGCAGTTGGTTTAATTGCCCGAATGCGGTTGGTAACTGACTAAGCCGGTTGTGATGAGCGTACAAAACTTGAAGGCGACGTACTTTAGCTAATGAAGCAGGAAGGGTATTAAACGTATTGTAAGCAAGGGCCAGCTGCTCTAACCGTTTCATTCGACTGATCTGGCGAGGAAGTTGAGACAGTTTGTTATAGTATAGATCCAGTACTTTCAGGCGTTTTAGACGCCCCACACTCTTGGGTAATTCCGTGAGCCCGGCGTTGTACAGATTCAGGTCGTTGAGCCGATGCAATCGACGGAGTGCTTTCTTGTCAATTGCGTTCAGGTCGTTATTACCCAGCCATAAGCTTTCCAGTCGGCGGTTCCGACCAATCGTAGCTGGTACATTGGTCAGGGCGTTCTTCTGGATGTTTATTGATTTTAAACGCTTGTTGCGGGCGAAAAACACGCTGTCTTCCTGGAGTCGATTTGACACTACATCAAGCCGTTGCAGGTGAGGTAAAGACGTAAGCCGGGCGGGTAACGATGTCAGGTAGTTGTTGCTGAGCGAAATCTCTTCTACGTTGGTAAACCGATAAATCACTTCCGGTACCTGCTCCAGGTCAAGCCCCCCGAACCAGATCTTCTTGACCGTATCCGGTCGGGTCGTTTGAGCGGCCGTGGTCAGATCACCTATAACACCAGGACCTTTAGGCACTCTGCGGGTTGAATTTTTGACTAGTGAAAATTGACTCCCTAAACGAAACGTGGTCCACACTAAGCTAGAATTGACGGGTAAGGGTCGTTCATTCAGGTACTCTGTCAGCAGGCTTACAAACTGCTGCTCTGTTTTAGCCGATGGACGTAAATTATTGAATGTATATTGATAGAGCAGAATGTCGGCTTTACCAGTAGGTTGAAAATAGCCTTCTAAAAACAAGACAAGTGAGGTATCCGGACGGAATCCCTTTTTCTTTAGAAACCGGTGGAAATCAGCCCAGTAGTCAGCCGATAGTTTTTGAAAGGCCAGGTCCCGGCTAGTTGCCTGTTCGGGTGGCGATATGGCGGCCGGATACTCGCTACGTAACTTCTTATAATTAATCGAATCGTTCATTGCCTGCACCTTAACTTGGGCACTAAGGGGTAAGGCAAACAAACACAGAGCAGTTAGTAAAAGCAGTTTTTTCATCGTCAACTCGATTTTTAGGTAAGTAACGACATTTATAGTTTGTACGCATAAAAAAACCGGAGTTTTTAGGCTCCGGTCGTTTTTCGGCACTATTGTTTAATTTTTCTTGCTGCCACCACCCGCTGCGGAAGGGGCCTGACTGGTTGGTTGTTTTTCGGCAACCTTCTTCAGCGACTTGGCAAAATCACCCGCTTTAACGATCGAGATTTTAGCTGGGTCGATGTGTTTTTTCATTGCGGCATTGACCTGCTCTGGGGTTAGACTTTCCATTTTCTTTTCGAAGTCAGCATCCCAGGCCATCGTCCGGTTCAGGTACAGGTAGCTGTTGAGGGTAGCCGCCAGCGAAGGGTCCTGCGCCCGCGCCACCATCCGAGATTGTAGCAAACCCGAGCGGGCGGCCTTGATCTCATCGGCAGTAAAGCCTTCTTTCGCTACCTTCTCCAATTCTTCCCGGAACGCTTTTTCCAGGCGATCGGCATTCTCCGGATTGTAGATGGCATAAGTCGTGAACATCCCCGTTTTATCGAATGGGTTTGCCGACACCTGCGAACCAACCCCGTAGCTGATGCCTTCTTTCTGGCGAATCCGGGTAGCCAGCCGCGAGTTCAGGAAGCCCCCACCGAGCATATAGTTGCCCAGCACCAGCGCCGGATAATCCGGATCGTCGTCGCGCAGCGGCAGGTTCACACCGGCCAGCATCAGCGCGTTAGCCTTGTCGGGCGTTTCGATCGCCAGTGGGGTTGGCTTGATGTCCTGGTAAACCGATACGATGCGGCTAAACGGTTTGGCTGCTTTCCAGGTACCCAGCTCGCTGTTGATCACTTTCTTGACGGCCGCTTCTTCAAAATCACCCACAACCGACATGGTAGCTGACTGGGCTCCGTAGAAATCCTTGTGGAACTTCTTGAGGTCATCGAGTTTAGTCGCGTTGATGGCTGCTACCTCTTCGTCAGGCGTTTTGACGTAACGAACGTCTTCCTTCGGATATGGATTCATCGTGCGCTGGAACGCCATCGACGCTAGTGCCTGCGGCTCCGAGCGTTGCGACTCAATAGCCGCCAGCTGTTCCTGCTTCAGCTTCTCGAACTCGTTGGCATCGAACACCGGGTTTTTCAGTACATCGGTCATCAGGGCAACTACCGCAGGCAGGTTTTCTTTAGTCGTCTTGATCGATACGTTGACCTGATTGCCTCCCCCCGAAACGCTCATCTGCGCTTTCAGCTTGTCGAGTTCATCTTTGATCTGCTGACGGCTACGTGTGGTCGTACCTTTATCCAGCATGGCTGCTGTGAACTCGGAGATGGTCGCCATGTTCATCAGGCTTTTCTGATCGCCATAGCGTAACGTCAGGCGGGCGTTTACTTCGTTGCCGCGGGTTGATTTAGATAGCAGGGCGAGTTCAATGGTATTGGGTTGCTCCGAACGGCGGGTCCGGCCGTCGATATTAGCAGGCGACGGGTCGAAAGCTTCGCCCTGGGCCACCAGCGCCCGGCCTTTGTAGTTCTTTACGAGTGCAGCAATATCGGGTGCATTGGGTACCTCCACACGGTCGGGGCTTTGTTCGGGAATGAACGTACCGATTGTCCGGTTCGAGGGCTTGAAGTAGTAGCTGGCTACGCGCTGCACGTCGGCCGAGGTTACCTTTTCGAGCGCGTCGCGGTAAAGAAATCCTAACCGCCAGTCGCCCGTAGCAATGTATTCGCTCATAGCCAGACCTACTCGTTCGGCATTCTTGAAGCTCAGTTCAACATCTTTAAGCAGCTTCGCCTTCGCCCGCTCAACCTCTTCTTTCGAAGGGGCTTTAATGGCTACCGAGTCCAGCGCGCCCAGCAAGGCCGCTTTGGCGTCATCCAGCGGTTTTTCTTTCAGCAGTTCAGCCGCGAAATACACGTAACCCGGATCTTTGGTCGTAAAGGAATAGCCGTACTGCTGAGAGGCTTTCTTGGTTTCGACCAGCGCTTTGTACAGTCGACCACTTGGTTCGTTCGTCAGCAGTTCAATCACGACGTCCATCGTTGGGTAATCGGGATGCGAACCGGGCATGATGTGGTACAGAGCCGACACTACTTTCGTATCGCCCACACGTCGGAGCGTTACCGAGCGTTCGCCATCCTGCACGGGTTCGATGCTGTAGGTGGGTTGCAGTACCCGCGTTGGCTTCGGAATGCTGCCGAAATACTGGTTCACCATGGCCAGCGTTTTGGGCTCGTCGATTTTACCGGCTACCACCAAAACTGCGTTGTCGGGTTGGTAAAACTTTTTGTAGAATGCCTGTAGGTTTTCGATGGGCACCTTCTCAATGTCGGAGCGGTTGCCAATGGTTGAGTTGCCGTAGGTATGCCAAAGGAACGCCGACGAGACAACCCGTTCGTTGAGTACGTTCTGGGGAGAGTTTTCGCCCATTTCGAACTCGTTGCGTACAACCGAAAACTCGGTGGCCAGATCTTCCTTCTTGATAAACGAGTTGATCATTCGATCCGATTCCAGATCGAGCGCCCACTTCAGATTCTCGTCGGTAGCGGCAAACGTTTCAAAGTAGTTCGTGCGGTCGAGCCAGGTAGTTCCATTCGGCCGGGCACCGTGTTCGGTCAGCTCCTGCGGAATGTTTTTATGCTTGGTCGAGCCTTTAAAGACCATGTGTTCCAGCAAGTGCGCCATCCCGGTTTCGCCCAGCCCTTCGTGCCGGGAGCCAACCAGATACGTAATGTTGACCGTAATTGTGGGTTTCGACGGATCGGGAAAGAGCAGCACCTTCAGCCCATTTTTAAGCTGATACTCCGTAATGCCTTCTACGGAAGCACCTTTGGTGATTCCCTCGGGCAACTTGTCCTGCGCAGTTGCGAGCGTAACGCTGCCGACCAGCACTGAAGCGGCCAGCAGGGTAGACGGTTTCCAGCCTGATCCGGCCCATCCAGATCGAAAAAGCTTATTGAGCGTAGTCATACGCATAGAGGAGAAGATTGGGTAGTTTGGAAAAAACAGCTGTATAATTAGCTATAAAACACTGAAATATCAAAGGATTTTAGAGGTATACAAGGAAATGCCGGATGAGCGGTAAAACAAAAAGCCGGAGCGTTGGCCCCGGCTTCGTATTTATCTACTGAGTAATCCGTTACAGATCAGCAATCGCTTTGGTAATCTCGTCTTTGGTCTTACCTGTCTTCTGCTGAATCTTGCCGTACATTTCATCGGCCTGACCTTCTTCGTAAGCGAGGTCATCGTCAGTGAGGTCGCCGTAGGCTTGCTTGATTTTGCCTTTTAATTCGTTCCAGCCACCTTTCAGGGTTGTCTCGTTCATGGTCGTAGTGTTTAATGTTGAGTAAATAGTATAACCCTCGTGGTTACGTAATTAAAACTAAGTAGCCGCCAGATTGTTTGCTGAGATGTGCTGGGCGATCCGATCAGAGTCGAGATTCAGGTTGTGGATGATGCCCGTCAGCGGAGTTGCAAAGCCCAGAAAATACAGGCCGCTCAACTGCGGATTATCGAACCAAAGGTGTTTGGGATAGCCTCGCTCATTAAGAACTTGAGTACTTAATTGATCGCCAAGAATGGGGGCTAAGCCCGGCCGGTAACCCGTAGCCAGCACAATGGCATCAAAGGGCAGTTCGCGCCCGTCGGTGAAGGTCACCGTTCGGGCGTTTATCTGCTCAATGGCGGGGACAACCGTAATCGCACCCGCTTTGATCTGGTCGATGGTGCCGAGGTCAATGACCGGAATTTTCCCGCGTCGGGTATCATAAGACGGCGGATGCGCAGGTTTGCCCAGGCCGTACTCTGACAAATCGCCAACGGTCAGTTTCTGCGATAGCCCGGCTACGAAATCGTAAAACCAATTGGGGAACTTGTTGAAGAAAATTGCCGTGGGTTGGGCGGGTCGGCCGAACATGTCTCGCCGGATAATGTTGACCGGGCCCCGAACCGAAATAACCGGGCGAGCACCATGCTCCAGGAGGTCCAGCGCCAGTTCGGCTCCCGTGTTGCCCATGCCCACCACCAGCACATTTTCATTTCGGAACGGTGCGCCATTCCGGTACTCGTGGCTGTGCCAGATAATACCCCGAAAATTACGCTGGCCGGGCAGCTCCGGTTTGTTCGGAACGCGGTTATAGCCGGTCGACACCACCACGCGTTCGGCGGTGAACGTATCGGTTTCGGTCTGCACCCGCCAGGTATTGCCGATACGTTCGAGGCTGACGACTTTCTGGTTAAAAAGCGGCTTTATGCCAAAATGCTCGGCGTAGCGTTCGAGGTATTCGACTACCTGCAACCGCGATACGTAGGTGGGGTACTCCGCCGGATAGGGAAGGTGAGGTAAGGCCGAATACTGCTTGACGGTATGCAGGTGAAGCCGGTCGTAGTGGTTACGCCAGCTAAACCCGATGTAGTCACTGGCTTCCAGCACGGTAAAGGGCAGCTTACGATGCGCCAGTTGGCCCGCCATTGCCAACCCTGCCGGACCGGCTCCGATGATTATAGTTCCAGCGTTGTAAGGTTGCATAGTTGTAAAGTTAAAGAACTCGTCGTGCTGTGGAGACCGGCTACTAATGGGCCCGCCTGAACTGGACAACTATGCAACTTTACGACTTTACAACTCATTTTACGCGCGTCCAGGTTTGCGTTTTGCCAAGCAGCGAAATGCCGACGTAACCCCGAACGTCCAGCGTATTGGCGTCTTTCAGGGTCATTTTGCAGTTGTACTCTTTGCCGTCTTCGGGGTTGTAGATCTTGCCATCACTCCAGACATTATCGCCGTCGTGCTTGAAGTTATACATCAGCGGCAGGTTGAGCAGCGGGCGTGACCGCTTGGCAGGGTCAGCGTTTTTGATGTCGGTTTTCGGTTTACCCGTATCCGGATCGTTGGGTTCTTTCAGCCAGATGAGCTTACCGAAATACGTACCGCCCTGCTTGTAGATCTGAACGTGTCCTTTCTTGGTTCCATTGAGCCAGGTGCCCACCACCGCATCCGGACTATCTTTGGGGGCGAACGCCGTTAACGTAACGAACAAGGAGAGCAAAGCCAGTAAATAACGAATGGGTTTCATAACCGATACGGAATTGGAATAAAACGGTGATTTTGTTGTACTAACGCAAATATGCGCTAAAAAGTCTGAACGGCCCCGGCAACCGGGCTGGATTTATTGACCCGAAATGATTTGCTTGCTTTCAATATGGCCCGTCACTTATTTGTTAAGTAATCGACCTGGCCATAATCCGTTACGTTTTCCCTGATCATTTTAACCGCCTACTCTGCTACGTATGTTTAAACGCGATCCGAACCGCAGCTATCCAACCGAAACCGAATCCCGAACAATCATCCGTTTTCAGGATTGCGATCCGCTGCAGCACCTCAATAACGCCAAGTATTTCGATTATTACTTCAACGCTCGCGAAGATCAGGTGGCCAAAATCTACGACTTCAATCCGGGGCAACTGTTTCGGGAATTGCGCACCAGCTGGGTCGTATATCAGCACCAGATTGCCTATGTTCGGCCGGCTCAGGTCAGCGAGTGGATACGGATTATGTCGCGCCTGATTTATTTCGACGAAGACACCACGGTGACTGAGTATTACATGACCGACGACGGGAAAACACACCTGAAAAATGTGCTCTGGGTTACGTCGAAATACATCAGCGTAGCGACCGGCAAACGCATTCCGCACGACGAACTGGTGATGGGCTATCTGGAAGCGACGCTCGTTCCGAATATTGATTTTCCGAATCTCAACTTCAACGATCGAATCCGGTCCATCAAGCATCATATTGTGTCTCTGAACAACCCGTAACGGGTCATTACGCCCTAATCACCCTACATTTACAGCATGAAGCTCCTAAACAACCTTACCTTCCGCGTTCTGATTGCCATTACGTTAGGCATCCTTACGGGGTACTTTTTTCCTGAAACGGCCGCCAGCCTAAAGCCCCTGGGTGACCTGTTCATCAGTCTGATCAAAATGGTTATTGCGCCCATTATTTTTCTGACGATCGTCCTGGGCATCAGCAATATGGGCGATCTGAAAAAGGTGGGCCGGGTAGGGGGAAAGGCGTTGCTTTACTTCGAGGTTGTCACCACGGGCGCATTAGCCATCGGCCTGATACTGGCGAACCTCATCCGGCCCGGTGAAGGCGTTCAGGCGACGGCCGTAAAGGGCGCAGCCTCCGCTGGGGGAGATGTTAGTAAATATGCCGAGCAGGGAGCCGGGATGAACTGGACTGAATTCTTTCTGCACATCGTACCGAACAACGCGGTGAAGGCCTTTGCGGAAGGCGATATTTTGCAGGTCCTTGTGTTTTCTATCCTGTTCGGTGTGGGGCTTACACGCATGGGCGATACGGGGAAACCGCTTATCCAAACGTTTGAACGACTATCGAAGGTATTTTTCAACATCCTGAACGTCGTGATGGTGCTGGCTCCGCTGGGAGCCTTTGGCGGGATGGCGTTTACGATCGGTAAGTACGGGCTGAGTACGTTACTCCCCCTAGCCAAACTGATGGGAACGGTGTACGCGACCATGTTCCTGTTCGTATTTGTCGTGCTGAATCTGATCCTGCGCTATTACAAAGTCAGCTTGTGGGCCGTGTTGAAGTTCATCAAAGAAGAACTTCTGATTGTCTTGGGCACCTCATCGTCGGAATCGGCTTTGCCGCAGGTGATGGACAAGCTGGAAAGTCTTGGTTGCTCTCGCTCCGTAGTAGGGCTGGTGATTCCCGCAGGCTACTCGTTTAACCTGGACGGAACCACGATTTACCTGGTGATGGCCACGATATTTCTGGCTCAGGTATTCGGTATTGAGTTAACGCTCGGGCAGGAGCTGACGATTATCGGTATCCTGATGGTCACCTCAAAAGGGGCTGCGGGCGTAACGGGCAGCGGTTTTATTGTGCTGGCCAGTACGTTAACGGCGGTCCAGGTGATTCCGGTCGAAGGGCTGGCCTTGCTGCTGGGTGTTGATCGGTTCATGTCCGAAGCCCGTTCGATCACCAATATCATTGGTAATGCCGTCGCTACGATTTTCATCGCCAACAACGAAGGTGAATTTGACCGGGCCAAATATCTGCGGGTGGTGAAGCGTGAGGAAGAAGACGCGCTGGCTGATTACAAGTATTGATTGAATCTGTTGCAGATAGCATTGTTGAGCACAGTTCAAACTATGCCCAACGGGATTATATAGAAAGTATATTGCTAATCAAAGGCCAGGTCTTACCGGCGAAAAGCTTTCATACCTTAATCAACTTCAGGCAGCTTTAGATGCGGATCAGGTAGCCTCTCATATTAACCCTCAACAATTTGATGAAGCAGGGGCCCTTATTGACCCGTGAATTAATCCGTAAAGTCGTTAGCTTACAGAAGTTGCCTATCCTTGGTGAAAGCCATAACCGCGCTACACTCTTTACAGACTTACTCACGAATCAATAAGTAATATGAATTTTGCAAAAACAATCGCACCTCATGAACCTATCTACTTTCATTCCAAAGAAATTTTTGTATATGATAGATTAACTGAGATCAAGGAAGGACTTTCAATAGTCAATAAAATTAAAAATAATTTTGTACCAACTTTTGGAAGAATAGTTAGAAGGGTATTTTCCAATTTATGTTACGCAAATATTTATAGTATTCCGAATGTTACCTATAATTATCTGTATTACGCGAATCAACTTAATCATAGTTGGTTTCAATATACAATTAATGATGAAAAACCCGTCACCTTGAAGATTGCTGATAAATTGATTGATACGATTGGTCAATTTAAAAATGAGAACATTGGAGCGGTCAATGTTATAAGCGGTATTCAAATGGCACTGGTTTTGCGTGATAATCAAGCGCTTTCGTTCTACGCTGATATTCCATTGGCTTTCACGGAGCAGGCCAATCAAGAAGATATAATCTACGATACGATATTGCTATTCTATCAGGTACTAATCAACGGAAATGGTACTCAAAATGAAGCGCAGGCTACATATCATCACCTTAATAAGGTGCTAAATTGGGAGGAGTACAAGCGATTTATCACCATTGAAGACTTTAATCAAGAATGGGTCTGGAAAATCATTTTTGAAATGCGGAAGCAGACGGCTGAATACGTTTTTTTGCCTTTATTGAATCTCTACCATCAAATTCTTCACAACAACCAGGCTGGCTATGAGGTGGCCGTTGAACAGGCACTCCTGAAATGGAAAGCGTATTATACGTTGCGCTATAAAGATGAAAACGGTGAAGAACAGGATCATAGCACTTTGCCTGAAGGTTATTTGTCTTTACCTATTGTATCAGCCTGCGCTTATGCATATGATCGAGGTTTAAAATTGACGAACATCCAATCAGCCTACATTCCAGAATGGATGATTGAAAGAAAGTTTGAAGCTATGGAGCTATTAGTAAAGGATAATTCCTAGGCATATAAATTCCTAATTAGTGGATGGAATGACATATTGTTTGTTTAGTATTCAGGCTATTTTGAATAATTTGGATTTATTTCAAGATTAAATTAAACCATTTCGTGGCTGGTTGTTCCAAGTATCGAATACAACCTGATACAAAAAACCACCATGAAAAAAGCATTGATGGCGACCGCTACGCTGGTTGCCCTGCTCACTACCGGCGCTATGGCGCAACGTTACGGCTATCCACAACAACCCGACTACAACCAGGGATATGGACGGCCCAGTTACAATCAGCCTAATTACAACTACGATTACGACGACTACCAGTTCGACCGCCACCTGGATTGGTGGGATCGGGAACTGAACCTGTCGCGTCGGCAGGAGCGGGACATTCGGCGGGTGCGCGACCGGTTCGAGCAGCAAACCCGGAACATTAATCCCCGTGACCCTCGCCAGCGTGACCTGTTCCGGCAGATGCGGCAGCGTGAGTTTTTCGATATGATGGCCGTGCTTACTCCGCAGCAGCGGGATCGGGTCATTGATCGGATGCGTCCCTATGAACGTACCGCCGGACGAAGCCGTGGGTATGGGCGGGGACCAGGCAATGACCCGTATCGATATTAGTTAGAAGTGGAAGAAGGAGGTGAAGAAAACAGCCGATCGCTTGATTGGCTGTTTTTTGTTTTGGAAAAATACCTCGGAAGAGACTGCCCGAAACCACACTGACCGCTCAGCGTAAAATGTAACCGTACATGCAACGAATGATTGACGAAGCCGTCTTTTTTTCGTATTTTTCGAGGAAACTCATACCACAAAACAGTATGTTAAGACATCAACGAATCATTCAGACAGGGGCGTTACTGGCGGTCGTTGCTACGGCAACCTTCGCCCAGCCGTCGCCCCAACAACCCAAAATGACGCAGAATCCGTTTTTAGCGCCGTACGTAACCCCCCACCAAACGGCGCCGTTTGACAAAATCAGGAATGAAGATTACCTGCCCGCCCTGACCGAAGGATTAGCGCAGGGACGTAAGGATGTGGACGCCATCGTTAACAACTCGGCGAAACCTACCTTCGAGAATACCATTGTTGCCCTGGAACGTAGTGGCGATCTGCTGGGTAAGGTAACGTCGGTTCTGTTCAATCTGAACAGCGCCGAAACCACCCCCGACCTGCAAAAAATCGTGAAGCAGGCGTCGCCCATGCTGAGCGAGTACGGCAACGACATTACGTTGAACGAAAAGTTGTTCGCCCGCGTGAAGGCCGTTTACGATCAGCGCGCCAGCCTGAAGCTCGATCCGGAAAGCGCTATGCTGTTGGAGAAGGCCTACAAGCGTTTCGCACGTAACGGAGCTAATCTGGATGCCAAGGGCAAGGAGCGGTTGCGGGCCATCGATAAAGAAATGTCGCAGTTATCGTTGCAGTTCGGTGAGAACGTCCTGAACGAAACTAACGAATACGTAATGGAAGTCACCAACGAGAAAGACCTCGCAGGCTTACCGGATTTCGTGCGTGAGTTAGCCAAATCGACCGCCAAGCAGAAAGGCAAAGAAGGTTGGGTGTTTACGTTACAGGCACCAAGCTACGGTCCGTTCATGCAGTATGCCGACAACCGCGAACTCCGGAAAAAGCTGTACATGGCGTATAACGGACGGGGTTTCCACGGCGACAAGAACGACAACTCGGCCATCATCCAGAAGATCGTAAACCTTCGCTACGAACGGGCAAATTTGCTGGGCTACAAGACCCACGCTGATTTCGTGCTGGAAGAAAGCATGGCCGGTTCGAAAGACAAAGTACAAAGCTTCCTGAATGAACTGGTAACCTACGCTCGTCCGGCCGCTGAACGTCAGCTCGGCGAGTTAACCACCTACGCCAAAGCACACGGCTTCACTGAAGACAAATTGCAGGCCTGGGACAACAGCTATTACGCTGAGAAACTGAAGAAAGAAAAGTACGACCTCGACGACGAAACACTCAAGCCGTACTTCAAGTTGGAGAACGTCCTGAATGGTGCGTTCACCGTGGCCAACAAGCTATACGGCATTACGTTCAAAGAGCGGAAAGATATTCCGGTTTACAACCCAGAGGTTAAAACGTTTGACGTATTTGATAAGGACGGTAAGTTTCTGGCCGTTTTTTACGGCGATTACTTCCCCCGTGCCGGTAAGCGGAGTGGTGCGTGGATGAACGACGTACAAGGACAGAAAGTAGAGAACGGTGAGAACATTCGGCCACATATTGTCAACGTCTGCAACTTCACCCGCCCAACGGATACCAAACCGTCACTGCTGACTTTTTACGAAGTAACCACCCTGTTCCACGAGTTCGGTCACGGATTGCACGGCATGCTGGCCAACGGCAAGTACGAAAGCCTGAGCGGTACGAGCGTACCCCGCGATTTCGTTGAGCTGCCTTCGCAGGTGATGGAAAACTGGTGCTACGATCCCGAAGCACTGAAACTGTTCGCTAAGCATTACCAAACCGGCGAAGTGATCCCGAACGAGCTGATCGAGAAGATCCGCGCCAGCCAGAACTTCCTGGCCGGTCTGGCTAACCTGCGTCAGCTGCGCCTGGGTCTGACTGATATGTATTACCACGGTCAGAAACCAACCGGCGAGAGTATTGCTGAAGTAGAGAGCAAAGTTGATTCGGTGGCGAATCTGTTCCCCCGCGTACAAGGTGTGGCTGTGAGCCCGGCTTTCTCGCACATCTTCGCGGGTGGTTACTCGGCGGGTTACTACAGCTACAAGTGGAGCGAAGTGCTGGACGCTGATGCCTTCGAGTTTTTCAAGGAAAAAGGCGGACTGGACAACAAAGCCGCTGCGGATAGCTTCCGCAAGAACGTACTCGAAAAAGGCGGTAGCGAGAAGCCAATGGAGTTGTACAAAAAATTCCGGGGCCGCGAACCGTCTCCCAAAGCGATGTTACGTCGGAGCGGTCTGATTTTGTAAGATCACATCGACATTCCCATAAAAAAGCCGTCCCGCAAATGTTTGCGGGACGGCTTTTTTGTGAATAAATCTATATGGATTAAGCCTGCTTGGTAACCTGAATGTTCAGTACCAATCGTACGTCGTCGCTTACAACTACGCCACCGGCTTCGGTAATACCATCCCAGCTCAGACCAAATTCCTTACGTTTCACCGTGCCCGCTAATTCAAAACCGGCTTTAGTCTGGCCGTAAAAATCCTGCATCTGACCGCCGTATTCGGCTTTCAGCGTAACGGGTTTCGTGACGCCACGCATGGTCAGATCACCGACGAGTTCGTACGTATCATCACCCGTCTTTTTCATCTGAGTAGATACAAAGGTCAGTTTGGGGAACTGCTCTGCGTCGAAGAAATCAGCCGATTTCAAGTGGCCGTCGCGCTGCTCGTTGCCGGTGGTGATGCTGCTAATATCGGCCGAGAAGGTAATCTTGGCATCTTCAAAGTCGTCGCCTGCCATTTCTAGCTGGCCTTCGTATTGGGTGAAGAGACCCGTTACGGTTGACACCATCAGGTGCTTCACTTTAAATTGAACTTCAGAGTGGGTAGGGTCAATCACCCAGGTTGTGGAGGTAAGAGCTGGAGCTTCCATTTGGACTACGTTTGTCTTGTTAAAAATTAAATGTATAGGTATTTAGTGTATATACATGTAATTTTTAAAAAAAGTTTACGGGCTGTGAAAAAAATTCAGAAACAGGTTTTAATCTCGTTACGTATCGGGTTGCGTGTCAGTAAAAATAATTGAGATAAAGTTGGCTGGATATGGGATTTTAGCCAGGAAAACGACACTTTTGCCGACCGACTATTGTTCTATCTTAGATACACGAATCGATAAAAAACAGACTCATGCCCAACTGGTTTCTCGGAAAAATCCGCTATCAACAACCTATAGACGACAGCAACGTCGGTACACGTAACGAAGAGTTTATCAAGCAGAAAACCGTTACGGAGGCTTATCTGGTGGACGCTGTTTCGTACACGGATGCCGAAGCCCGGCTTTATCAGGAAATTGCGGCTAATACGCCCGATTTTGAGATCACCAACATTTCGCGCATGAAACTGGCCGACGTTTTCTTCAACGAAGACGGGGGGGAGACCTGGTTCAAAGTGAAGGCGATGTTTATTATGGACGACGAAAAAACGGGTAAGCAAAAGAAAACACCGAGCGTTATGCTGGTGAATGCCGAAACGCCCAAGCAAGCCTATGAGCGCGTGGAGATCAGCCTGAAGTCCGCGCTCGATCCGTTCGAGATTACCGATGTGAATACAACCAAAATTCTGGACATTTTCCCGTTTAATGAGGAAGAACAGCGCAACCTGCGGCCTTTACATGAGGTTGTGAGCCCTGAGCCCGAATCTGTTTAAGTATGCCGAGTGCCATTTTGCAAAATGGCACTCATTTTTTACACAATTATTGCCTTTTACTAAATCAGGTTTGTATTCCAGGCACCTGATCCGGATATTTGCATCATTATGAAACGCGCACTTTTTCGTTTGTTCAACCTCTTTATGGCCTGCATCGTGCTGCTCAGCAGTACGGGGTTTGGGCTGGTTGAACACTCGTGCCACATGCGCGGCAAGAAGAAAACGATGATTGTGGCCTTTAGCGAGGTTAAATCGCCCAAAGGTTGTTCCGCTGATCAGCAATCTCATTTGGATGAGCGCATCGTTTTCAAGAAGACCGAGTGCTGCCAGGACGATCACCAGTTTGAAAATGTCGACGTTTCTTCGTCGCTGAGTCAGCTGGTTGCCAAGTTCGTTAAAACCGTTACTGAAGCGGTTATCACCAGTGCCGTCTCGATGCTGACCTGGCTCGTCGGCTGGGTGTTCGACAGGCAATCCTCTACGTTGACGGCTGCTCCGTCTCCTCCTTCCCAAACTGGGCGTGATATCATTACGCTCGATTGTAGCCTGCTTATTTGATTCATGGATTGATGTCAGAAAGCTGGTGTCTTGAGATACCGGCCTGTTCTCTGTTTTTCATCAATCTTTGATCGTATGCAATCTATCTTTCAATGGATTGTCATCTTAACCGTTACGGCAGGTATGAGCGTTTCGGGGATGGCTCAATCCGATTCAACCTATATTCACGGGACCGTCGGTGAAATAGCCAATGGTCAGCGCATTCCGCTGGTCGGCGCAACGGTACAGTGGGCAGGTACGTCTGCCGGTACGGTTACGGACTCTGTCGGGCATTTTCAACTTCAGCGCCAGGCAAGGGCGACACACCTGGTCGTTAGCTACGTCGGCTACCGGACCGATACGTTGGCGGTCACTAACGCAGGGCCGTTAACGATTACGCTACGCGCCGAGCAGACGCTCCAGGAAGTTACGGTATCCGGCGCACCGGGTCAAATCGACCGGATTAATCCAATCCAGACCGAATTTATTACGCAGCGAACGCTGGCGAAAGCGGCCTGCTGCAACTTATCGGAGAGTTTTGAGACGAACGCATCGGTCAGCGTATCGTACAGCGATGCGGTTACTGGCGCCCGGCAGATTCAGTTTCTAGGCCTAGGCGGCCAGTACGTGCAAACCAACGTCGAGAATATCCCAACCGTTCGTGGGCTGGCTTCGGCTTTCGGCCTGAATTACATTCCCGGCACCTGGATCACGAGCATTGATATCGGCAAAGGAGCCGGGTCGGTTGTGAACGGCTACGAAGGTATGAGCGGGCAGATGAATGTCGAACTGCAAAAGCCGGACGATGCTACGAAGTTGTTTCTGAATGGCTACGTAAATAGTTTCGGGCGGGTAGAAGGCAACGCTAACTGGTCGAAAACCCTCAGCAAGAAATGGAGTATGGGCGTGCTGGGCCACGCCAGTACGTTACGTTCGGAAATTGACCAGAACAGCGATGGGTTCCGCGACTTACCCCTGTATACGCAGGTGAATGCCGTTAATCGCTACAAATACAGCAGCGACCGATTCATGGCGCAGTTTGGCATCAAAGCCTTATACGAAGACCGAGATGGTGGACAACTGTCGCGCTTCGGCGATGCACGCTACGCCTTTCTCAATACGACAAAGCGGCTGGAGTTCTTCTCAAAAACGGCAAAGCTGTATCCCGAAAAGCCTTACAAAGGATTAGGGCTGATCATCAATGGGGTACATCACCAGCAGGATGCCCGCTTTGGCTTCGCGCCTTACGAAGGCCAGCAGCAGACGCTGTACGCCAACCTGATTTACCAGAGTATTATCGACAATACGAACCATACGTTCAAAACCGGGCTGAGTTACCTGCTGGACGATTATCGGGAGCGGTACCGGGCTATACGAACGAATAGAACCGAATCCGTGCCGGGTGTTTTTGCTGAATACACCTACATGTATCCCGACAAGCTGACGCTGGTGGCGGGCGGACGGGTGGATTTTCATAACCTCTACGGTACGCAGTTTACACCGCGGCTGCACGCCAAATACAACCTGAGTCCAAACGTAGCCCTGCGGGCGTCGGCCGGTCGCGGCTTCCGGGTGCCGAATCCGTTCGCTGAGAATTTTGGCTATCTGGTCAGCTCCCGAAGTGTCGTCTTGCGCGAGTCGTTACGTCCTGAAATCTCCTGGAACTATGGCGTAAGCCTGACCAATGATTTTACTGTGCTCGGAAAGAAAGCATCGCTTGTACTGGATTACCACAGAACTTACTTCAAGAACCAATTGATCGTTGACCTTGAACACCCGCAGGAACTCAATTTCTATAACCTGAAGGGGCAATCGTACGCGAATAGTTTCCAGGCCGAATTTAACCTGCAGCCAGCTAAGCGGGTTGAGGTAAAAGCTGCGTATCGATTGTATGATGTACAGCAGAGCATGGGCGGCCCCTTTCAAGAGGAACGACTCCTGCCTAAGATGATGGTTAGCCGCGATCGGGTACTGCTCAACGCCGGGTATGCGCTGCCGTTCGACAAGTGGAAGTTCGACGCTACGTTGCAATGGAATGGTCCCCGACGGATTCCGTACCAGCAGTCGGGCTACGTGCACACTAGCTACCAGAACCTGCCGACTGAGTACGCCCCCGGCTTTTATAACCTCAACGCGCAGGTGAGCCGTGCCTTCCGGAGCGGATTTGAGATTTACCTGGGTGGTGAAAACCTGACGGGCTTTCGCCAGTTGAATCCGATCGTTTCCGCGAACGACCCGTTCAGCGCGAGCTTCGATGCGGGTTCTCGGGTGTGGGGACCAATTACAGGGCGGATGGTGTATGCAGGCTTTCGATTTAAACCGCTGAACTGATGACAACGCTAACAATTCGGAACATGGTTTGCGACCGCTGCAGGCGGGTCGTTCGTGAGGAACTGAACGCGCTCGGATTAACCGTCGGCCGGGTGGAGCTGGGGGAGGTTGAAGTAGCCAATTTGCCTTCCGATATAAATCTGGATGAGGTTCGGCAGCGGTTACAGGCCAATGGCTTTGAGCTGGTTGAAGAACGGAAACGGTCGCTGGTCGAGCACATGAAAATTCTCCTCATCAACGAAATTCAGCACCTCAAAGGCGAGCGGTTACCAACCGAAAATTGTTCGACTTTTCTGGAGCGTAAGCTTGGCTACGAATACTCGTATCTAAGTAGTTTATTCTCTGCCAACGAAGGCCAGACCGTTGAAAAATACAGTATCGCCCTCAAAATCGAGAAGGTTAAAGAATGGCTGCGCTATGATGAGCAGACTCTGAGTGAGATCGCCTGGCGGTTAGGCTACAGTAGTGTGCAGCACTTATCGAATCAGTTTCGGCAGGTGACGGGACAGACGCCGGGCCAGTTCCGCAAAGCCACCCATGTTGACCGGAAGCCTTTAGATTCCTTATAGCTGACCTCAGGATAAGCAGGGCTGAGTAAATGGCTCGTTACCGTCACTTTGTTAAGCGCGATTGACCACCTTAGGTTTGTCGCGCTTAACAACCACTCGCTCGCCAACGTAACGTAGCTACTCTATGAGAAAAGGCATCTTTGCGCTCCATCTGCTCTTCGTTTGTATAATGGCTGCACAAAGTTGGGCGCAGTCATCCAGCAGCGACTTTCGCCCGGCAGATTCCAATATACCGGGAGCTGAGTACCCTAAACTTGCCGGTGATAGGCGGGTGAGCGTTCGCCTGAAAGCACCCGACGCAAACAAGGTTCAGGTGCAGGGCGGTGATGGGTTTCAGAAGGAGCCCCTAAACCTGGTGAAAGATGCAGAAGGTAACTGGAATAGCATCATCACTTCGGCTGAGCCCGGTTTTCATTACTACTGGTTTACGGTTGACGGCGTTCGAGTCAACGATCCGGGCAGCGAAGCTTATTTTGGATATGGCCGACCTACCAGCGGCATTGAGATCCCCGTTCCCAACGAAGACTTTTTCGGACTCAAAGATGTGCCGCACGGTTCGGTACGGGAACACTGGTATCACTCGGCGATTACCGACAAATGGCGTCGGGCGTATGTGTATACCCCGCCTGGGTACGACGCTAATCCTAAAAAAAGGTATCCGATTCTTTATCTTTTGCACGGCGCGGGCGAAAACGAACGGGGCTGGTCGTTGCAGGGACACATGAGCGCCATTCTCGATAACCTGATTGCGGAGAAGAAAGCCAGGCCGATGATTGTCGTGATGGATAACGGCTATGCGCAGGCTAAAGGAGAAACTTCGCCTACCACCAACAGCCCAGGCGATATGACGAAACGGGCGGCTACGCTCGAACAGGTCTACCTGAAAGAAATTATTCCGACTATGGAATCAGCGTACCGGACGCTGGCGGGGCGGGAGAATCGGGCGATGGCGGGTCTGTCGATGGGCGGGCTACAGACCATGCTGATCGGAATGAACCACCTGGATCTGTTCTCGCACTATGGGTTTTTCAGCGGGGCTATCTTTGGCAACATTCTGGCCGAGCCCGAAACCGCCTTTAACGGAATTTTCGCGGATGCCGGTACGTTCAATAAAAAGGTTAAACTCCTCTGGTTCGGGGCGGGCAGCGAAGAGAAACCATTCGTTACAATGGCAGCCGATACGCGCAAAAAGCTGGCTGATCTAGGCATTACGTCCATGTATTACGAATCACCCGGTACGTATCACGAATGGCATACCTGGCGCCGGTGTTTACACGAGTTTGCGCCCCTGCTTTTCAAATAACGTAAAGCAACCCTTTCTCCGTTACTACGTTTTCGGATTGGCTCGATGACTACGGCGTTGGCTACAATTCTTCTTTTTGGGAAGGTTGTAGTCAGCGCCGTAGTCATTTTAAATGCCCATAGTTTACTGCGCAAAGCGAATTGGTACGATTAGTTTACGAGAATGATTTGTTGAATTTGACTACGCATTCAATCACATTCAATCGAAATTTAAACACCTTTTTCTGTAGAGTTAGTTACATGTAGCAGACTCCGTTTCCTATGACAGAAAAAGAGGTTTACCTGATAGACGGCTCAAATCGGCGTTGGTTTATCAAGCAGTCATCCGCATTGGCTGGTCTGCTCTTCATGCCGCCCCTGGCTGCCCCTGCGGCTTCGAGTGCCGCAATTCCATCCGATACGCAAATGGTTAGTAAACGATCGATAACGCTGCGGATTAATCGCAAAATGTACAAGCTGGATGTGGAGCCCCGCGAAACGCTCCTCGACGTACTGCGTGAACGACTTGACCTGACCGGATCCAAGAAAGGCTGCGATCACGGCCAGTGCGGAGCGTGTACCGTCCATGTTGACGGCCGGACGGCAAACGCCTGTTTGCTCCTGGCCATCATGCACCAGGGGCAGGAGATAACTACCATTGAGGGATTAGCGCAAGACGATAATTTGCACCCCTTACAAACCGCTTTTATAAAGCACGACGGCTTTCAGTGTGGTTTCTGTACGTCCGGCCAGATCATGTCAGGCGTCGCCATCATCAAGGAAGGCCACGCCAATTCGCCGGAGGAAATTCGGGAGTGGATGAGTGGAAATATCTGCCGCTGCGGAGCCTACGAAGGCATTGTGGATGCCATTGAAACCGTGCAGAAAGGAGGGACGCCAGGATGAAATCATTCGACTACGTGCAAACAACCCAACCGGCCGACGCACTCCGACTGATCGGCGAAAAACCGGGCTCACGCTTTATCGCAGGTGGTACTAACCTGGTGGACCTGATGAAATACGGCGTTGAAAGTCCGGATACGCTGGTCGATATCAGTCGTCTGCAAATGGCTCAGATCGAGACAACAACTACCGGACTGCGCATCGGCGCTCTGGCGCGTAACAGCGACGTAGCGGCCAACGCGCTCGTTCAGAAGCAGTTTCCGCTTTTATCACAGGCGTTGCTGGCGGGAGCGTCGCAGCAACTCCGCAACGTAGCGACGATGGGCGGAAACCTGATGCAGCGAACCCGCTGTTATTATTTTTACGATACCAGCCAGCCCTGCAACAAACGCCAGCCGGGATCGGGCTGCGGAGCCATCGGTGGACAAAACCGAATCCATGCCATTCTGGGGGCTAGTGAGCAGTGCATCGCCACCAATCCCAGCGATATGAACGTCGCCTTAAGTGCGCTCGATGCGGTGGTGCAGATTATTGGCCCCAATGGCACGCGCTCGATTCCGCTCATTGACTTTCATAGACTGCCGGGCGATGCGCCCCAGCGGGATACGGTGCTGGAGCCTACTGAGCTGATTGTTGCCATTGACTTGCCAACGCCGAAACAGGCCGGTAAATCGCACTACCTAAAAGTTCGTGATCGCGCTTCCTACGCCTTTGCGCTGGTGTCGGTAGCGACGCGGCTGGCGGTTGAAAACGGTACCATCCGCGACGCTCGCATTGCGCTCGGCGGGGTAGCTCATAAACCGTGGCGGGTACCTGATGTAGAAAAGCAGCTGGTTGGTAAACCGGCCAACGAAACCACCTTCCGGGCGGCTGCCCAGCAACTTATAGCGGGTGCTAAACCCCATGAACACAACGCGTTCAAAATCAAGCTGGCCGAGAATACCATAGTTCGGGCTTTGCAAACGGTTAGTAAACCGGCCTGAGCCGGTACGTACCGCCAGGGACATTAAGCAACTTTACGTAATGGCAAAAAAACTGATTGGTGAGCCCCTCGATCGCATTGAAGGGAAGCAGAAAGTAACAGGTCAGGCGCGTTACTCGGCTGATTTTAAAAAAGATAAACTGGTACATGGAGTACTGGTAATGAGTACCATCGCCAACGGTCGCATCCGTAAACTGGATACTTCCGAAACCATGAAAGTGCCCGGCGTAGTGGCGGTCATGTCGCACGAAAATGCGCCGAAACCGGGCGGACTCGATAAAAACAAACCCTCGGAAACGGCCACGGACCGGGTGATGAACTTGTTTCAGGATAACGTTGTGCATTACAACAACCAGCCCATTGCTATGGTGCTGGCCGAAACCTACGAGGGAGCCGTAGAAGGCGCGGAGCGGATCAAGGTAACCTACGATACGCAGACGGTGAAGCCACCACTGCCCGCTAATCAGGACAAAATAGACCGTCCGGAACGACTTCCCCGCGTTGATGATCAGGTAGATACAATACGAGGTGATTACAAAAGCGGACTAGCCTCCGCTACCAGTCGTCTGGAGCAGACGTACGTAACGCCGACCCAGTTTCATAACGCGCTGGAGCCGCATGCGCTGGTGGCTCAGTGGGAAACCGACGGTAAACTGACGCTGTACAACGCAACCCAGGGCATTTCGGGCTGTCAAAAACGTATTGCCGGGTTATTCGGAATGCCCAAAGAGAATGTTCGGGTGATTACGCAATATCTGGGGGGCGGATTTGGCAGTAAGGGCGCTACGTGGTCGCAGGTGATGCTGGCACCAATGGCGGCTCGGCTGGTGAACCGACCCGTGAAACTGGTGCTGAAACGCGAACACATGTTCGGCATGGTTGGGTCGCGGTCGGCTACAATCCAGAAGCTGACCTTTGCCGCTGACGGGGCGGGCAAACTGACCGCATCGCGTCACGATACTGTTTCACAAACTTCGGATTTCGATGAGTTTGCCGAACCAGCGGGCACAGTTACCCGAATGCTGTATGCCTGCCCTAATCAGGAGACGACGCACCGCTTCATCAAAGCCAATATTGGTACGCCATCACCCATGCGCGCGCCCGGCGAAGCACCCGGCGTGTTTGCGCTGGAGTGTGCGATCGACGAATTGGCTGAACAGGCGAAAATGGACCCGCTTGAATTTCGGTTAAAGAACTACGCCGAAATTGACCCTAACAAGAATCTGCCGTTTTCGAGTAAAAGCCTGCGTGCCTGTTATCAGCAGGGCGCTGAACGCTTTGGCTGGTCGAAACGTGCGGCCCAGCCCCGGAGTATGCGCGACGGCAATCATCTGATTGGTATGGGAATGGCGACCACTACGTACCCCATGAACCGTGGGGATGCGTCGGCCACGGTGCGGCTGCTGCCCGATGGAAAGGTGCAGGTTGAAACCGGCACGCAGGACATTGGTACCGGTACATATACTATTGTGAATCAGATTGCGGCCGAAGTGCTGGGTCTCTCGCCGGATTTAGTCACGCTTAGCGCGGGCGACAGCCGTTTCCCCGAAGCGAGTGTGTCGGGTGGGTCACGTAGTACGGCCAGCACAGGTTCTGCCGTGACCCAGGCCGCACGTGAGGTACTCAACAAGGCGCGGGAAATGGCTTTTAAAGACAAAAAATCCCCGCTTTACAACCTGGCTGAAGCCGAGATCGTTGCTGAAAACGGGCGGCTTCAACAGCGAACAAACCCGAAAATAGGCGAAACCTTCGCGAGTTTGCTAAAGCGAAACGGCTCAAAACCAATCGAAGCGACGGCCCAGTCGAAGCAGGGCGATGAAAAAGAGAAGTACTCGATGTTTGCGTTCGGGGCGGTATTCGCCGAAGTGCGGGTCGACGAAACGCTGGGCGAAGTGCGGGTGACCCGACTACAGGGTACGTACGCGGCTGGGCGGATAATCAATCTTAAAACGGCCCTAAGTCAGGTGCGGGGCGGTATGATCTGGGCACTGAGCATGGCCCTGCACGAAAAAGCGCTGATTGACCCACGTACCAACCGGGTCATGAATCCCAACCTGGCCGAATATCACGTACCCGTCAACGCTGACATCCGTGCGGTCGACGGCTTTTTCATTGAGGAAGATGACGATATCGTGAATCCGGCGGGGGTAAAAGGCATCGGCGAAATCGGTATTGTCGGCACCGTGTCGGCTATTGCGAACGCCATCTACCACTCCACCGGCAAGCGCCACCGCGAACTGCCCATTACCGTTGATAAAGTGCTGGTTTAAACTTTAA
The DNA here is from genome assembly GCF_054780635.1 of Spirosoma knui. NCBI lineage: Bacteria > Pseudomonadati > Bacteroidota > Cytophagia > Cytophagales > Cytophagaceae > Spirosoma > Spirosoma knui. The sequence continues at coordinate 796,166 of NZ_BAAGVY010000002.1, forward strand.
CCAGTAGGTAGTGTGAATGTGGAGTGTCTCTAATACAATGCGTTAATAGGGGAAAAGGCTCACGTTGTGGATAGCCCACGCTGTGAGCCTTTCTAATTATCATTCGCGCTAAGAGCGGCTTTGGTTACTGATTCTTCCGGTCAAACTAATGCCCATCCACTATCAATTTCCTAAAATTAAAGTTGAGTGTATGAAGGTACACCTGGCAATGGCTTAGTCAGCATCTTGATTATGTCGCTGGGTGTGCAGTTACTCACCATCATACACTCGTCTCATGCAGGCACTTACAAAACCGACTCGTTTTTTTATTTTTCTATTTCTTCTGTTCGGTGGCCTTTATTTTGCCAAAGTTGTGCTGGTTCCACTAGCCATCGCTGGCTTGCTGGCCACGCTGTTTTTGCCGTTAAGCGCTCGTCTTGAAAGAAGGGGCGTAAGCCGACCGCTGGCCTCTTTTATCTGTGTATGCTGCTTCGTTTTGGCCGTTGGCGGAATCATATCGTTGCTGGCATGGCAATCCGCTGAACTTACTCGTGATCTGGCTGGTATTGAGCAGCGAGTGACGACGTTTATCGATCAGACCCGGCAGTTCATTAGCCAGAAATTTGGCATTGAGGCAGAGCAACAAAAGGCCCTTATGCAAAAACAGTCGTCCAGTGCGGCTCAACTGCCTAAGATTGTGTTGAGCGTAATGGATTCGTTACTGGGCATAACGGTCGATCTCGTGCTGGTTCTTGTCTACACATTCCTATTTCTGTTCCTCCGCAGACGAATAAAAAACTTTCTGCTACGTCTGGTTCCGGCCAATCAACAAGGCGAAACACGTAAAGTAATCGATGAAAGCAGTCAGGTTACGCAGCGCTACTTGATCGGGACATTTACGATGACGGGTATGTTATGGGTTTTATACGGGATCGGGTTCAGCATTGTTGGGGTAAAGCACGCCATTTTCTTAGCGATTCTGTGTGGGTTGCTCGAACTGATCCCCTTCGTGGGCAATCTATCCGGCTCTTTGTTCACCATACTGATCTCTCTGGCTCAGGGGGGCGATACCCAGTTGATTCTGGGTATCGTCATTGTCTACGGAATCGTTCAATTTACGCAGACCTACATACTTGAACCACTGATTGTGGGATCACAAGTGAGTGTTAATCCATTGTTTACAATACTGGTAATTGTGATAGGCGAGGCCGTCTGGGGTATCCCTGGTATGATTCTGGCTTTACCGGCGTTAGGCGTCGTCAAAATCATCTGTGATCACGTAGAGCCGCTGAAACCTTACGGATATTTAATCGGGCAAGACGAACAGAAGGGATCTTCGGGTTTGATTGATAAACTCAAAGCGATGTTTGGTAAATCATAAAAAGCGAGCAGATCGAGTTGTGGAGTCACATTTGGAAAGTATTGCGTAAAAGTGGATAGCTACTAAGGTATGCTGTTACGTAAAAAAGATACGTTGGGCAGCTGCTGGTGCAGCTTTTATGGACGTAATAAGCTGCGCTGACGGAGATGTTACACAGCCAGTCCAGAATTATATAAAAACCCAATACGCCGTAGTCGGTTATTTTGTCAGACTAATAGTGGTCTGAAAAACACTAACCGATTTACGTTCATGGAAAACTCAACCTCACACACAGATACGTGTTTTGAATGCGCCGAAGCGTGCGAACGCTGTGCTACCGCCTGTATCATGATGCACGACGAAGATAGTCGACACCATGACATGACCGAGTGCATCCGGCTGTGCCGCGACTGCGCCGACATTTGTACGCTCTGTGGCCGATTAGAAGCCCGTGGATCCGAGTTTATGCGGGATTTTATGGCGCTCTGTGCCGAAGTATGCGAGGCCTGCGCCGAAGAGTGTGCGAAACACGCCGATCACCACGCTCATTGTAAAGCCTGCGCCGAAGCCTGCCGCAAATGCGCGGAAGAATGTCGGCACATGTCTGCCAACGCCTGATGCAGGGCCGGGATGATTTACCGTACGGCAAATCATCCCGTTTTTTAAAACAACACCTAATGAATAAGTTTATCTTTATTCTGCTGAGCAGTCTGAGTACGACCGTATCTGGTCAGCACCAGCATCACGAAGGCATGACGATGCCTCAACACAACCCGTCGACTAACCATTCGCAGGCTGATAGTACGAAACCAATGAACCATGCGGGCCACCAGATGGATACAAACCAGACGGCCGGTATGGATCGTACGCCCAATTACGGACTAACCATGGACACGGCTATGGGCATGACGCATTCGCTTTCGCGGTATTTACCCATGAACCGAAACGGGTCTGGTACGTCATGGCACCCCGACAATACGCCCATGTACGCGTATATGAGTCATCCATCGGCGAAAGGGTGGAGCTATATGCTGCACTACGCTATTTATTTGCGATATACCAGCCAGAATGCGCTGAATGCGTCAGGACGTGGCCGGGCTCAGCAGTTTGGAGCCCCAAACTGGTTTATGGGTATGGCCCAGCGTAAGGTTGGGCGAAGGGGCCTTTTCCAGGTGCGGGCCATGATCTCGCTCGATCCGCTGACCGTGAGTAACGGCGGGTATCCGCTGCTGTTCCAGACCGGCGAAACCTACAAAGGACAACCGCTCATCGACAAACAACACCCGCATGATCTGGTCTCTGAACTGTCGGTCAGCTACAGCCACGCGGTCAGCAAAGACGTTGATCTATTCGGTTACGTAGGTTACCCCGGCGAACCCGCTTTAGGGCCACCCGCCTTTATGCATCGGATTTCGGCGTTCAACAACCCCGATGCGCCTTTAGGGCATCACTGGCAGGACGCTACACATATACTGTTCGGCGTGGCTACGGTTGGTGTTCGGTATAAATGGGTGAGACTCGAAGGCTCTATGTTCAAGGGCCGTGAGCCGGACGAAAATCGGTATAACTTCGATGCCCCTAAGTTCGACAGTTACTCCTATCGGGTATCCGTTAATCCGTCGCCTTCGCTGGCGCTTCAATTTTCGCAGGGATTCCTGCACAGCCCCGAAGAAGCGCATCCGGATGAGAATGTTACGCGCACAACGGCATCCATTTTGCATAGCAAAGGTATAGGCCCAGGGAGTTACGTAACATCGGCGCTAGTATGGGGCCAAAACAGTCACCACGGCGAGAACGAAGGCTCGATCTTAGCCGAAAGCAGCGTGCAGATGAACCGGGTGGCTGTCTACGGCCGCTACGAGAACCTGGGGAAGTCGGCTGAGGAACTGGCTTTGCAGAATCAGATTGAGCCAGAAGGTAAAGTGCTGATCATAAACAATCTGACGCTTGGCATGAACTACCGGCTGGCCCAGCAACGTAACACCGATCTTGTACTGGGAGCGCAGCTTACGGGCAGCTTGCCTGATAAAACATTGCAGACATTTTATGGGAAAATGCCAATTTCTGGCCAAATTTACCTGCGTCTGTCTCCTTCGCTGATGACGATGAGCGACATGAAGAAAAGCATGAACGGGCACCATTCCCATTAAAAACTCGTTATTCATACACCATACTCCTGCTTGCCGGAGAGGCAAGTCCAACCAAACTATGTTGCGAAACCTATTTCTAACGGCTCTTACCTCACTACTTGTCCTGGCAAATGCCTTTGCTGGTGGTTCTGTCCGCGACGACAAAGAAAAGGAAGTAAAGATTAAGACATCCGCCGTTTGCGGTATGTGCAAATCCCGGATTGAACGGAATCTATCGTTCGAGAAAGGCGTGAAAGGGGCTGATCTCGACGTGAAAAGCAAAGTAGTTACGATAAAATATAATCCCGCAAAAACTGACGTAGCGAAGTTAAAAGCAAACATCAGCAAAACGGGTTACGACGCCGAAGAAGTAACCGCTGACCCGGCTGGTTATGCCAAACTGCCAGCTTGCTGCAAAAAAGGCGGTATGGACAACCAGTAGCCATAAGCTTGCTTAACATACCGAAAGGCGATTCCGTACGGGATCGCCTTTTTGGTTTAATAATTATCGAACCGATTAAGGCTGATCTTACGGAAGAGTGCTGCGGTTTATTGATCGAATGAATTAGCGTAGGGGTAGGGAGGAAATGTCCGAATAAGTAGCTTTACGCCTATGATAGTCGAAAATTCACTGGTCTTCGCCCAGCAGCTTGATCAGGACGATCCGTTACGTCACTTTCGCGACCGCTTTTTCATTCCGCACCGCGCTGGTAAACCCTTGATCTACCTGTGCGGTAACTCGCTTGGGTTACAGCCCAAAGCCGCCCAGACCTCAATGGAGCAGGAGCTGGCTACCTGGCAGAATCTAGGCGTTGAAGGCTGGTTTGAAGCGCCTGAAGGTGCTGAGCATACCTGGTTAGGCTACCATACTACTTGCAAAGATGCCTTGGCTCAGATTGTAGGTGCTGACCCAGCCGAAGTTTGTCCCATGAACGCCCTGACGGTAAATATGCACCTGCTGCTCGCATCGTTCTACCGGCCTACTGCTACCCGCTACAAAATACTGACCATAAAAGGCGACTTCCCTTCCGATCAGTATGCCTTGGAAACCCACGTAAAACACCACAACCTAGCACCTGCCGACGTACTGATTGAGATTGGGCCTCGTTCAGATGGTTCCGGGCTTATTCATACGACGGATATTCAGGCTGCCATTGCCGAACACGCCGATTCGCTGGCTGTTATCTGGATGAGTGGGTTGAATTATTACACCGGGCAGGTTTATAACATGGCGGCCCTTGCCGAAACGGCTCAGCGGCATTGCCTCCCAATTGGCTTTGATCTGGCGCACGCGATCGGTAACGTACCGTTGCGGCTGCATGATTGGGGCGTTGATTTCGCCACCTGGTGCTCCTATAAATACCTGAACAGTGGGCCTGGCGCGGTTTCCGGCGTATTCGTTCACCAGAAACATCATGACCAGAATCTGCCCCGGCTGGCTGGCTGGTGGGGCTATCGGGAAGACAAACGCTTTGCCATGCAACCTGGCTTTCTCCCGGCTCCGGGTGCCGATGGATGGCAGTTGAGCACACCCAATATTATGGCGTTGGCCGTGCATCGGGCCGCCATCGCCATAACGGCCGAAGCCGGATTAAACAGACTTCGGCAGAAAAGCGAGCAGCTAACCGGATTCCTGGAGTCTTTGCTGACGCCATTCAGCGAGATACAAATCCTGACGCCCGACGACCCCAATCAACGGGGCTGTCAGCTGTCACTGCTGGTCCGAAAAAACGGGAAGGCCTTATTTACGTACCTAACTGAGCAGGGCATAATCGGCGATTGGCGCGAACCCGACTGCATCCGCCTGGCCCCCACTCCCCTGTATAATACGTTCGAAGACGTATGGCGAGTGGGGCAGGCGATACACTCATTTTTTGCTCAGCCCGTCTGAGGCCTGTCCATCCAGTGCCAGCATAGATTTTTCTTTAGGGTTGGTTTTCTTCCTACGGTTCTGTCGCTCGTTTAACTGAAGATAAGCCCCGCGGAAAATCTGCCGGACAACGGTTTCAATTTGTGCCCAGTTTTCGTCATCGGTCAGGTCAAACCCAATGGGAGCTTTCTTTTGCTGACTCAACAGTGAGAGCATAACCATGGCACTATGGATAAAGGTAACATAAGCCAGCCCATAGGAAGTTTGAAGCAGTTCGCTGATCTGCCGGATCAGCAAGCGAAATTGCTGCCCTTTCTCAATCGTAAAAGGGCTGGTCGGCACATTCATTCCCAACAGCTCCGCCCTGAAAAACTCCTGGGCCTGGGGGTCGTTGCGAAACTGTTTGTATTCGGCCAGCAGGTATTCACAACACGTTTCGAGAACCTTCTCCAACGGTTCGGTGCGTAGCTGTTCAATGTCGATCGGAATAACGTCTGTCGGGGGATTAACCTGCCGGGTATACGCATCGAGCAGGCCTTCTAAACCCCCAAAATAACGGTAGATCAGGATCTTGTTAACACCCGATCGACTGGCTATTCGGTTGATTCCGATTTGATCATACCCTTCTGTTGAGATAATCTGGCCAACGGCCCTAATGAGCCGCTGTTCGGTTTCGGCGCGGTTTCGCTGCATACTGGGTAACGACAATTCATAAGGTGTAGTAGTTCATATGTAACCATAAAATCATAACTTTATGACAGCCTACCGACTAAATAAATTGCTGACAGATACGTATTGCCAACGTAGTAACGGGCAAAAAAGCAATCAAGTGTCTGTATCTTAATGCGATTCACCAATTAGTAAAAATGATACATTACGTTTCAATCCCTCCAGTTTTGTTCGCTTTACGGCTGAGCGCCGAAACACCTCGTTAAACACGTCCTGCGTAATTTCCTGCCAGTCGTTCTGCGTAAACGAAGCTAGGTCGGGGTGAGGTTCAAATGCAGGTGTTTGGTGAGGGCGGGCGAACCGATTCCATGGACATACATTCTGGCAGATGTCGCAGCCGAAAATCCAGTTCTCGAATTTGCCTTGTACTTCTTCGGGAATAGCCTCCTTTAACTCGATGGTATAATACGAGATGCATTTACTGCCATCCACTACGTAAGGCCCTACTATAGCTTCTGTTGGGCAGGCATCAATACAGCGCGTGCAAGTACCGCAGTAGTCAGTGATAGGACCGTCCGGCTCTAGTTCCAGATCCAGAATCAGCTCGCCAATGAAGAAAAAGGAGCCAATCTGCCGGTTGATTAAGTTGGTATGCTTACCAACCCAGCCTAAACCGGCTCGTTTGGCCCAGGCTTTGTCCATAACCGGAGCCGAATCGACAAACGCCCGGCCACCAACCTCACCAATTGCTTCGTGGATATAAGCCAGCAGCTCTTTCAGCTTATCTTTTATGACAAAATGATAATCTTCGCCGTACGCGTATTTTGACAGCTTATAGTCAGCATCGCCTTCGGGCAACGGCTGAGTAGGGTAGTAGTTGAGCAGCATCGTCACCACGGATTTGGCATCGTCGACCAACAGACGCGGATCGAGCCGCTTATCGAAATGATTGGCCATATAATTCATCTGGCCGTGCATGCCGTTTTTGAGCCAGGTTTCCAGCCGGGGCGCTTCTTCGTCCAGAAAGTCGGCCTTCGCAATGCCGCAGAAGTCGAAGCCTAATTCAGTGGCTTTGGATTTGATGAGCTGGGCGTATCGGCTGGCTGACGCGTGCATAAACTAAAATTGAAATACAGAGTAGTCAGTTTGTCTAGCTAAGAACGATTTTACCTGCCTTTTAAATCCTGTACTCGGTACGAATGCAATTAATTCAACTACAGAAAATGTGTCAACTTGGCAGAAAATGCGGTTTTGGCCGAGCTTTTGCCCATCTTTGCTTATGAATTTCTGGAAGAGAAATAGGAACTCATCAATGGAAAATAAAGACATTTTGGACGATCAATCGTCTACGGATACCCAACAACCTGACAACCTGACCAACGAAACGACGGACCGCGAGGAAGCCAGCCCCGTCAATGGCGGCACATCGGACGACGCAACTGCACAAATTACCGACAACGACGTATCAGTCGAAGCAGAACCCACGCCTACCGAAACCCCTGCCAATCGCGAACTTGCCGAATTAAAAGATAAGTACCTGCGTCTGTACGCTGATTTCGAGAATTTCCGTCGGCGCACAGCCAAGGAAAAGCTTGAATTGATCAGCAACGCTAACGAAGGGTTGCTTCAGGCACTTATTCCGGTTGTCGATGACTTCGAGCGGGCCATGCAGTCAATGGAACAGGCAGAGGACGTAGCGGCCCTCAAAGAAGGGGTTACGTTGATTTATACCAAATTGTTTAAAACCCTCGAAGGCAAAGGCTTGAAGCCGATGACGTCGAAAGGAGAGCCGTTTGACGCTGATCTGCACGAATCCGTTACGCAGTTCCCCGCGCCGAGCGACGATCTGAAGGGCAAGGTTATTGATGAAGTCGAAAAAGGATACTACCTCAATGACAAGGTGATCCGGTTTGCAAAAGTTATTGTAGGCAGTTAAAACAATGAGTGAATGAGTGAATCACCGCACCGGCGGCCCGGTCATTCACTCATTCACTCATTCAAAAATATGGCAACCAAGCGCGATTATTACGAAATACTGGGCGTTGATAAAAACGTCTCGCCGGATGACTTGAAAAAGGCCTACCGCAAGATGGCCATCAAGTACCACCCGGATAAAAACCCTGACGACCCGACCGCCGAAGAAAAATTTAAGGAAGCGGCCGAGGCTTATGATGTCCTGAACGACCCGCAGAAAAAGGCGCGTTACGATCAGTTCGGTCATGCCGGTATGGGAGGAGCAGCCAGCGGTGGCTACGGGCCAGGTGGTCCGAGTATGGAAGACATTTTCAGCCAGTTCGGCGATGTCTTCGGCGACGACTCTCCGTTCGGGAGTTTCTTCCGCGGGGCCAACGGTGGTGGACAACGTCAGCGCGTACGGCGCGGCTCTGACCTGCGCATCAAACTGAAACTGAACCTACAGGAGGTTGCCAACGGCGTTGAGAAGAAAATAAAAGTGAAACGGCACGTTGCCTGTACTACCTGTGGCGGCAACGGCTCTAAGAACGGTACGTCCGTACAGACGTGTTCGACCTGCAGTGGCACCGGCCAGACCCGAAAAGTGGTCAATACGATGCTGGGGCAGATGGTGTCGACCAGTACGTGCCCGACCTGTAATGGAGAAGGTAAGCTGGTAACGGATCGGTGCGAGGTATGTTTTGGTGAGGGACGTGTTCTACAGGAAGACGTTATCCCAATCAAGATTCCCGCGGGTGTAGCCGAAGGTATCCAACTGTCGGTCGGCGGTAAAGGAAACGTACCGCCCCGCGGTGGTGTAGCCGGCGACCTGCTCATTGTCGTTGAAGAGGAAGAAGATGCCGATCTCAAGCGCGATGGCAACAACGTCGTATTTGATCTGTACGTAAACTTTGTCGATGCGGCTATCGGTACGAGTGTAGAAGTGCCAACGATTGACGGAAAGGCACGTATCACTCTTGAACCAGGTACGCAGAGCGGAAAAATTTTGCGGCTAAAGGGAAAAGGTATTAAAGAGTTAAATGGCTATGGCCGGGGCGACGAGTTGGTTCACGTCAACGTATGGACACCGAAGGTCTTGTCGGCTGAGGAGCGTTCAATACTCGAGAAGCTGCGCAACTCACCTAACTTCCAGCCCAAGCCAAACAAGAATGAAAAAGGATTCTTCGACAAGATGAAAGACTTCTTTCACGGTTGATAGCTGATAGATAGAAAAGGGAAAGCCTCGGTCATATTGAATCGGGGCTTTTCGTATTTTAAGCGGCTGGTTCTTAATTTTCAGGTTGCTATGCACTAGCGTGTATAGATTAATTGTCCACACGCGCTGTTGGCCCGATTTGAGCTACGTCTCCAACATCCCTTTGTAATCGTATGCACCAAACACTATTTCTGTGCTTATCATTGTTGCTGGCTGTATCATTATTCGTCATGATCGGGCAACGATTACGTATCCCAGTACCTATTTTTTTAGTAATCGGCGGATTGGTTCTCAGCTTCATTCCGGGTATTCCGTTGATTAAAGTTGATCCAGACCTTATTTTCTTGATTTTTCTCCCGCCCTTGCTATATGAAGCCGCCTGGTATACATCGTGGAAAGAATTCTGGCGCTGGCGACGTATTATCATCGTGCTGGCTTTCGGCTTGGTCATAATTACCGCCTTTGCTGTAGCGTATATGTCGAGTACGTATATCCCTGGCTTTACCTTGGCGCTTGGTTTTTTGCTGGGCGGTATTATCTCGCCACCCGATGCCGTCGCGGCTACGTCCGTCCTGAAAAATGTCAAGATTTCCAAAGCTACGACCAGTATTCTGGAAGGCGAAAGCTTAGTAAACGACGCGTCGAGCTTAGTAGTGTTTCGATTTGCCCTGGCGGCTGTGTTGTCTGGTTCCTTTGTTTGGCAAAAGGCCGCTACTGATTTTGTGATGGTTACGTTCATGGGTATAGTTGTTGGTCTGCTCGTGGCGGGTGTATTCTACTGTATTCACCGATGGCTACCAACGTCTACGCGCATCAGTATCCTGCTGACTTTTCTGGCACCATACATCATGTACCTGGCGGCTGAGGAGTTTGACTATTCGGGCGTGATGGCGGTTGTCAGCGGAGGACTATTTTTGTCTAATCAAAGCCATGTCATTCTAAACCATAGTTCGCGAATTCAGGGGTTGGGCATGTGGTCTACCGTTGTTTTCGCCTTGAATGGGTTAGTTTTCATCCTAATCGGGCTTGAGCTACCCGTAATCATCAATGGTCTGGGCGATTATTCAAAGACAGAAGCTGTTGGCTACGCGCTCCTGATTACATTGGTCGTTATTGTCACCCGATTAGTATTTGCCGTATGTGCGTCGATTTTCACCCGATTCATTGGTCGATACATTACTGTTGCCCAACGTAATCCCGGCTTGCGGGGCCCGATTATACTTGGCTGGGCGGGTATGCGCGGGGTAGTTTCGTTGGCTTCGGCTCTGTCGGTTCCGCTAACCCTACAGAATGGTGAACCGTTTCCCCACCGGAACCTGATCCTGTTTATCACATTCGTTGTTATTCTGGTTACGCTGGTGTTCCAGGGGCTGACGTTGCCGCTGCTGATCCGATGGATTAAGTATCAGGACCTCGAACAGCGTATTCCAGAAGATGAACAGGAGTCGATCATTCGTTTGAAACTCATGCAGGCCGCCTTAAATCAGTTAAACGAAAAATACTCGTTGCATGCGCTTAACAACGAGCTGGTCGGTAATCTAAAAAATCGAATCGAAAGCGAAGTATATTTGACCACGCAACATCTGGATTCGTTAGCATGTAACGAGGAGCAGGTGAGGGAGTATAACCAAATCCTTGTGGAGATTTCGGCCGTCAAACGCCGGGAACTTCATAAACTACGTACTAAACAGGAGTTCGACGACGATGTGATCCGGAAGGAAGAAGCCCGAATTGATCTGGAGGAAGAGAAGATTGATCATCCAATTCACTGACTGTAGGGAGCCGAAGCACTTTACAATGCCCGAAGGTTTTTCCAGCAATAAATGGACTGGCAAATGTCTTAGCCGTTACTCAGTTAGTTGACTATATACGGACAAGTGAAGACATAGACGTAAGCTGCCGTTATGAAAATAAGGGTAGGAGCGGTATAGGGTAACCAAAAAATAAGGCGCGTAATGACTAGTCTAGTACGCACCTTATTTTTTCGTAAATTGCCACCCTATTGAGTAAAAAAGTTATGTGTGCGAAAGGCCGGTCGCTCTGCAGCCGGTCTTTTTTGTGAATTGACCGTACGCACCACGTAACGTAGTACATAGGTGGGTTGTAGCTATGGCTCCTGCGCGAACGTATTAGATAGGCTGTATCCGTAAGAAGTAAGAACCAGTGTAGACGTAACAAATAAAAAACGCTTAACAAGCTGATTTTCCAGTTGCTAAGCGTTTCAGAGTAGCGGGGAGCAGGATCGAACTGCCGACCTTAGGGTTATGAATCCTACGCTCTAACCATCTGAGCTACCCCGCCGATTTGATGCCACAAAACTAAACAAAAATTGGCGTAGTGCAATGAACAGCGTTGACTTTCGCAAAAAAAATCGTTTACCTTTGCTCACGTCCCCTTTACCCCAGTAGCTGTTATGGAGAAACTCAAATTTGTTGCTGAATACGAACTCCGGGCATCCCCAAAAATGCTGTTTCCTTACATCAGCACCGCATCGGGCTTGTCGCAATGGTTCGCTAGCAAGGTCAATACGTTACCAGAACAACGGTTTGATTTTCAATGGGACAATGAAAGTCATATTGCCCGCCAAGTGTCGATGCGACAAAATAAAGGCGTTCGATTTGAGTTTCTAGATACCGCTTTAAATGGCTCCGACAATAACTACGTTGACTTTCGGGTGGATCAGAGTGAACTGACCCAATCTACTTTTTTGCGCATAACCGACTACTCATCGACCACTGACGAGGACGAACTCAAAGACCTCTGGGATGGTTTAATGGATAAGTTAAAAGAAATTGTCGGTAGTTAACATTATTTATGATTGTTGATCGATGATTTATCACCGTTTAGGTGTTAGTAATAAAAGATCATCTATCATAAATCCTGAATGAAGAAGATAGATAAGTTAATACTCGGCTCGTTCTGGGGGCCGTTTTTTCTAACACTCGCCGTCGTCATTTTTATCTTCCTGATGCGGCTATTGATGTTTTACATCGAGGAGTTCGTTTCCAAAGATCTTGATATCGCCACCTTCGGCCGACTGCTTTTCTACTTTGCTTTATTGACAATTCCGACAGCCCTTCCGCTCGCGGTGCTGCTGTCATCGTTGATGACGTTCGGAAATTTAGGCGAATTCTTTGAGCTAACCGCGTTGAAGAGTGCGGGCATCTCGCTCACCAGAGCCATGCGGCCACTGCTGATTGTGGCAATCGGCATCAGCCTGTTTTCGTTCTGGTTCAATAATACCGTATCACCCTGGGCTAACCTGAAAGGCTATAGCCTGCTGTATGATATCAAAACGGCAAAGGCTGCGCTTAATTTAAAAGAAGGTATCTTCTATAACGACCTACCTGGCTATAGTATCAAAGTCGATCAGAAGATCAAAGCGCCTAAGGGCAGCACAACCGGCGATCTGCTTAAAGGACTGGTTATTTATAAACACTCAAACAGCGGTACAGAGACGGGGAACCGGGAGATTATTCTGGCCGACTCGGGGCGAATGTATACGGATAAGGACCGAACCTATCTGGTTTTTGAGCTATTTAATGGTAACGACTATCAGGAGTATTCAGACAACAGCTCCGTATCGTATGCCAGCAGCGGACCGTCGGGTAAAGGTGGACAGTTTGTTCGGAACGGATTCAAGGATTACCGACTCGTGATCAGCCTTGAATCATTCGGGATTAAACGTACCGACGAAAATCAGTTTGAGTATCATGAGTACATGAAAAACCTCAGTGAGTTGTCGGCCCTGACGGATTCATTACGTAAGGAATACACAAGCACCAGCCTGAGTGTTGCCAGCACCTCGCGCCAATATTATAACTATCAGTTCCGGGCTGATGCGACGGTACTGCAAAAGAAGCTTACGTATGGCAAGTGGGTGGACTCGTTACTGAAGAAGCAAAAAATCAGCCCATTTGAACTGGCCCAGGCGGCCCTAAGTCAGGCTCAGAACATTCTGTCGTACTCTACCTCAAACGTTACGTATCTGACCGAAAAAGAAAAGAACGTCTGGAAGTATCAGCTGGAAAGCCATCATAAGTTTACCCAGTCCATATCCATCTTCGTGATGTTCCTGATCGGCGCGTCGATGGGGGCAATCATCAAGAAGGGCGGTTTTGGATTGCCCGTTCTTGTGTCGATTGTTTTTTTCATCGTCCTGTATGTTCTAACGCTGACCGGCGACAAGTACGCGAAGGATGGCTTGCTTTGGGTGCCGCTTGGGGCCTGGATGGCGAATCTGGTTTTGTTTCCGGTCGGCTTGTTCTTAATGCAGCGTGCCCGCCATGATTCTCGGCTGTTCGACAAAGATGTGTATGTAATCGCGTGGGAGCGACTAAAACAGAAGTGGGCCGCTCGTCGCCAGCAGTCTGCCAGTGCGAGTTTGCAATAAGTAGATACTTTCTATAAAACGGTCGCCCGAGGGGCGTAAACTCTTTATTTTTACCTATCTTTGCACCCGAATTTATTTTTGTTTATTTAATAAGCTGTCTGAAGATGTATTTAACGACCGAAAAGAAACAGGAGATTTTCTCCACCTCGGGTTATGGCAAAAGTGCTACGGACACCGGGTCGGCCGAATCCCAGATCGCGCTTTTCACGTACCGGATCAGTCATTTGACCGATCACCTGAAGGTTCACAAGCACGATTACGGCACTCAACTGGGACTTTTAAAACTAGTAGGTAAACGTCGTCGTTTGCTAAACTACCTGCAAAAGAAAGACATTACCCGATACCGGGCGATTTTGGCCGCCTTAGGCCTGCGTAAATAAGGCAGGTACCACGTACAAAAAGGGAATCTACTAACAGTAGATTCCCTCATTTTTGTAGTTTCCTTACTGAAGCGGTGATTGCTGCGGTGAAAGCGGTTGAGGAAAGCGTATTGATTGATGTTCGTTGATTGTGCGTTTAGCTGGTAGAAATCCCCAATTGAAAGCCAGCGACCGCTACGGAAGTAAACCACAATCAACAAAAAAGCTGTAAGAGGGCGTATTTAAAAACTGTTGTATGTTTCAAATCACCACGCAATCCGTTGCGCTGCCCGACGGGCGGGAAATTACCATCGAAACCGGCAAACTGGCCAGACAGGCCGACGGAGCGGTGGTCGTGAGGTTAGGCGACACCATGCTGTTAGCTACTGTTGTATCGAGCAAGGACGCTAAAGAAGGTGTTGATTTTTTGCCTTTATCGGTTGATTATCAAGAAAAATTTGCATCCGCTGGCCGAATTCCCGGTAGCTTTCAACGGCGTGAAGGTCGTTTAGGCGACCACGAAATTCTTATCAGCCGTCTGGTTGACCGGGCGTTACGTCCTATTTTTCCGGACAACTATCACGCCGACACCCAAGTTATCATTACGTTGATTTCGGCCGATCCTGAAGTACAGCCGGATGCGTTAGCTGCCTTAGCTGCTTCGTCGGCCCTTGCCGTATCTGATATTCCCTTCAACGGACCAATTTCAGAAGTTCGCGTTGCGAAGATTGACGGTGAGTATCGAATCAATCCAAAAACTGCCGATTTGGATCGGGCTACGCTTGATCTAATCGTAGCCGCTACCGAGAAAGACATTTGTATGGTTGAAGGCGAAATGGACGAATGTTCAGAAGCCGAAGTTGTGGAGGCTTTAAAAACCGCCCACGAAGCCATCAAGGTGCAGTGCCAGGCTCAGAAAGAATTAGAAGCGAAAGTCGGTAAGACTGAAAAGCGGGTATATAACCACGAGACGCACGACGAAGAACTTCGGGCGGCCGTTCGGGCGTATGCCTACGATAAAATATACGAAGTAGCCCGTCGGCAGAACCCCAGCAAGAAAGGGCGTGCTGAAGGGTTTCGTTCGATCCGGGAAGAGTATCTAGCTACCTTTCCCGAAGGTGCTGAAGTAAACGTAGGCCTGATTAAGACCTATCTTCACGATTTGGAGTGGGAAGCGTCACGTCGATTAGTACTTGACGAGCGTACCCGGTTAGATGGTCGGAGATTAGACGAAATACGTCCTATTTCGGCTGAGGCTGGCTATTTGCCCGGTCCTCATGGCTCTGCATTATTTACGCGGGGCGAGACCCAGTCGTTGACAACCGCAACACTTGGTACAAAGGTTGATGAGCAAATTGTTGATCAGGCTATGTTCCAGGGATACAGCAAATTCTTATTGCACTACAACTTCCCGGGCTTCTCGACGGGTGAGGTAAAACCCAATCGTGGAGCAGGTCGCCGGGAAATTGGTCACGGCAACCTGGCACACCGCTCGTTGAAGAAGGTATTGCCGCCCGAAAACGAAAATCCATACACGATCCGGATCGTATCTGACATTCTGGAATCGAACGGTTCATCGTCCATGGCAACAGTCTGCGCCGGAACGATGGCGCTAATGGATGCGGGTATCAAGATCAAAGCACCCGTAGCAGGTATTGCCATGGGCTTGATCTCTGACGGCGAGAAATACGCGGTTCTGTCCGACATCCTTGGTGATGAAGATCACCTGGGGGATATGGACTTCAAGGTGACGGGCACTGAAAAAGGCATAGTAGCCTGCCAGATGGACTTGAAAGTAGAAGGCTTATCGTATGAAGTACTTGCCCAAGCGCTGGAGCAAGCCCGCCAGGGGCGCCTGCATATTCTGGGTGAGATGCGGAAAGGAATCGCTGAAGTACGATCAGATCTGAAACCTCATGCTCCGCGTGCTATCGTTATCAAGATCGACACAAACCAGATTGGTGCAGTTATCGGACCGGGCGGTAAAGTCGTTCAGGATATTCAGAAAGACTCGGGTGCAGTTGTCAATATTGATGAGCATGACAATGCCGGTTGGGTGAGCATTTTTGCGACCAACAAAGAAAGCATGGACAAAGCTGTCTCACGCGTTAAAGGTATTGTGGCTGTTCCTGAAGTTGGCGAAGTCTATGTCGGCAAAGTAAAAACGATTCAGCCGTTTGGCGCCTTTATCGAATTTATGCCGGGGAAAGACGGATTATTGCATATTTCCGAGATCAAGTGGGAACGGCTTGAGAGCATGGAAGGTGTCCTGCAGGTAGGTGAAGAAATAACGGTAAAATTGATTGATATTGATAAAAAGACTGGAAAGTATCGCCTATCACGAAAAGTTCTTTTGCCGAAGCCTGAGAACAAAAATGCATAGGGTATTGTTACTTTTTTGTGTAATGCAACGTCCAAAGTTAGCGTTATATAGCCACCCAGACCGGGGCAACGTATCATGAGACAGCTAAAAATTTCAAAACAGATTACCAACCGCGAGAGCCAGTCGTTAGACAAGTACTTGCAGGAGATTGGTAAAGTGGACTTGCTTACGCCTGACGAGGAGGTAACGCTGGCCCAAAAAATTCGCGAAGGCGACCAACTTTCGCTGGAGCGGCTCACCAAAGCGAACCTCCGCTTTGTGGTATCCGTAGCTAAGCAATACCAAAACCAAGGACTTTCTCTTGGTGACCTAATTAATGAAGGAAACCTGGGTCTGATCAAAGCTGCGCAGCGTTTCGACGAAACACGTGGGTTTAAGTTCATCTCCTACGCCGTTTGGTGGATTCGTCAGTCTATCCTGCAGGCGTTGGCTGAACAGTCACGGATTGTACGTCTTCCACTGAACCGGGTTGGGTCGCTGAACAAAATCTCGAAGACGTTCTCTGATCTTGAGCAAAAATTTGAGCGCGAACCGTCGCCCGAAGAGTTGGCTGCGGTGCTTGAAATTTCGGCTGCGGAAGTTGTTGACACCCTGAAAATTTCGGGTCGTCACGTATCAATGGATGCTCCGTTCGTGCAGGGTGAAGAGAACAGCCTTCTCGACGTACTCGAAAACGATGGCGAAGACAAACCTGATTCCGGTTTGATCAACGATTCGTTACGTAAAGAAGTACAACGGGCGCTTTCGACCTTAACACAGCGCGAAGCTGACGTAATTACGCTCTATTTTGGCTTGAATGGCGAACATGCCATGACGCTGGAAGAAATCGGTGAAAAGTTCAACTTAACCCGTGAACGGGTTCGCCAGATTAAGGAAAAAGCTATACGTCGTCTACGTCATACGTCGCGTTCAAAAGCGTTGAAGACATACTTAGGATAAAAGATCCTGTTTGCGTTTGATAAAAGGCTCCTGCGAAAGCGGGAGTTTTTTATTTTTAATGATCTTATGTTTTGTGCAGATCACCTGCAACCAAAAAAAGGGGCATCGTGATGATGCCCCTTTTTTAGTTACGAAAGAATGAAATCGTTTAGTTTTTGTAAATCCAGGCTTCCGTACCAGCCAGTTCACTGATGGCTGACATACTCGCAACGGCTTCAGAGCGATCGGCTGATCCTATCGCAGCTACTTTATACAACTGGCCTTTTTCGGCCGGGATAATCACGTACGCATCCGCATAACCGACTTTCCGCAGTTTACGACGGAAACGCAGGGCATTCGCCTTATTAGAGAAACTCCCGGCGATAACCGTAAAATAAGGTGTTGTCCGTGAAAGTTTTACGTCTGCCTGTGCTGTTGCTGGAGCTACAGCCGCAACACCCGTTGCGGTTACGTCAACGGACTCGCTATGGGGTTGAGTAACTGGTTTCGTTTCGCCAGTGGATATTGGTGTTGCTGGTTGGGGCTCAACAACTGCTACAGGTGCCGGCTCAGGTGCCGATTGCTGAGGAACCGCAATTTTTGCCGCCTTGGGTGTTTCAGCCGAGTTTTGGTTAGCGAACAGTTCAGTTGGGAAACGTAGTAAAGAGCCTGGGTCTAAACTACTTTGGAATGGTTGACCAGGCTTGATGACCGAGAAATAACTGACCAGCCCTAATGAACCAACCAGAAGAGCCGCTGCCGCTACCCGCCAGTAAGGCTGCGAACGACGTAGGGGCACCAGAGTTGCCGTGTCCTCCTGCACTAAAACCGGACCAAGTGCCGTTTCAGATGGCTCAACCACAACCGCTTCTACGGCTTTAGACACAACCGATTGGGCTGGTATGGCATTCATGCCATACGCTTCGCCGAAAAAATTGTGCCGTAAACTAGGATCAAACTGCAGCCGGCCTTCGTCATTATGAGTAAACGTGCCAATACCATCGAGTTCGAAGCGGCCGGTGCTGGAAACCTGCTGCCGAAGCTCATACACAAAGGCGCTGATATGGCGTTGAGCACCGTCGCGTGTAAGAGGCTCGTGGAGCATGATGTAATTCGCTAAAATTCCATCGTCGAGCCGTAAGGCTTCATTAAACGCAACGCGTTTGCGGGGCGGTAAATACAAACCACTCGCTTCTGTAAACGTTGCTGACTGATAGTGCGTCAGAAATGCGCCTAACTCGGGTACGACCACACAATCGTACTGATACAGCAATTTTTTCAAGTATTCGTTTACGGAAGCCATGACGCGAGTGGTGGATGATTAGAATGAATAACTAATTCCTCCAAGAAAGTTAAGTCCTTGAACTTGATAATACAAATACCGCTGGTAATTCTGGCTGAAGATATTATTCAACGAGACAAACGCTGATAGCTGCTTGCCTAAGAAATAGTCAATTTTAACGTTCGCGTCGTAAATCGGTTTTAGGGTGTAGGTGGTGTTTGATACGAAGTTTTTGTTTTTGATCCCCTTGTAAAAATACAAATCAGCCGTGACGAATAATTTTTTGTTCAGGATATAAGAATTCGTCCAGGTACCGGCTAAACGCGGACGGCCCCAGGCCTCTTCCAGCCGGTCGAGACCGTAGCGGAAAAATTCGCCTTTAAGGGTCGAACGAAACTTGTCTTTCTGGGCGTAGCCCAACTGACCAGATATAGTCAGCACCCGCGATACGCCACCGTCGTAGAGAACAAAGAATTTTGTTGTATCGGGTATTGTATTGTTAAACGTCGAGAAATTCCGGTAGCTGGCGTAGGACACTTTTGCTTCATACGAGAAACCTCCACCCAAATTTCCTTTCGATCCACCGTAGATATCCAACGACTTAACAGTGTTAACTAAAAGTACTTGTGGAGCAAGCCATTTGTTTTCAGTCAACAAGGAACGTAACGTATTTCGATTGATGTCACCGTCGACTCCGGCAAAAAAGTGAATGTTTCCTACCGGTACTACGTCAATATCGACTACTGGGAACGCTCTGGTATCATTGATCGACTGTCGCTGATCCGTCTGGTTGACGGCGTTTATACCCGCCGTTAGCGTAAATAAGGGCGAACTGTATTTGAACGTAGGTTTAACCCGAAATAAGTTTCGGTTGTCGACGATTGAGCCGTCGGAGCGTTGCGTTACGTAGGCATCGGCGGCTACCAGAGCGAACACATTGTCCGTGATGCCGAGCGAGCCGGTAAAATTAGTGGCCCAATCCGTTTCGGAAGCATTGTATAAATCCCGAAGACTCGTGATACCAGTTCGAAGGGAGTAGTCGATGGCGTTTTCGCTGTTGGCATTCTCGATACCGACGCGAAAATTAATCGTGTTGAGTCGCTGCCGAATGGCTTCCCGATTGAAGCCTTCCTGTTGGGCAAACTCCCGACTGTACCCGTAGAAATGATACGCGTTGCGGTCGAAACCCAGGTCAGCCTGTACCTTAAACGCATCCGTCAGGTATTTTCCCGTTACACGAACACGTGTATCACTTTGAGCGGAATTTTTACCATCAACCGGGCCAAGGGCTGAAGAAAGGTGACGAGCAGAAGCTTCAAGTGAAAGATTTGATAGATTGTTAAGACCGACAAAGCCTTCGCCTAAAAACGAGCTGTAGTTCCCCGCGCCAACTTTTACGTAGTTGTTATAAGCCGACGTTTGATTCGGTTCGGTAGTGGCTGGTGACAACACACCGGGTGTTATGCGCGGATCACCCACCGTAAGCTTACGGTCTTCGAACTCATAGGTAAGCTTGCGCTGCTCGGCCGATGGTTTGACGGAGGGAATCTTGTTAAAGATCCGATTCGCCGGAGGAAGCTCAATCTTCCGGCTTTTTTCAACGGTTATTTCCTGGTTATCAACTTCGCCTTCCTTTGTCGGACGCGTTGGTCGCGGTTGCTGCTGGGCAAACAGCGTGGCCGATACCGAAAGAAGGCTTATGGTGAGTAGGGAACGTGCAGACATTAATGAATGATGATTTATAAGTAATACTGGAAGAGACTAGCTAGTTTTTACGCCAGCTAGTTTGCCTACCGTACATTAATTTTTGCTTTCAATTCCGGCCAGCTTCTGCCTGGCCTCGGCAATGATGGTTTCGTTAGTCGAGTTCTCAATAATAGAGTTCAATACTGCTTTGGCCTGGGCGAATTCTTCCAACGCAATATTGTTATCAGCCACCAGAATGAACGCTTTGCCTTTCCAGTATTCAAATTCGCTGAACTGTTCGTTGAACTTTAACAGAAGAGCAACGGACTCCTTGTACTTTTTCTGGCGGAACAGGATGTCACCGAGATTGAACTGGGCTTCGGCACCGTTTACGTCTTTCGCCAAAGCGATTGTACGTTCAAATTCAGTCTGGGCTGCCTTATAATCTCCCTTGCTGAAAGCGACTTTCCCTAACATCAGCTGCGCCCGGTTTTGAGCGCCCGGTACTACGTTACCCGTTGCGACAATATCGCGCGCAATTGTGGCCGCTGAATCAAGCTTGGGGTAAATGAAGTATGTATCCATTAACCCGAGTTGTGCCGTCACCTGCTCCGCTTTACCATTGGCCCGGTTCAGGATAATCTGATAGTTCCGAATGGCACGTGGGTAGTTCTTCTGTTTTGCTTCCAGGTCGGCTGCACGGGTGGCCGACCGTACCAGGAAGTCGGAGCGGTTGTCGGCAATGACCTGGTTGTAATACCGCAGCGCATTCGCCGGATCGTTGGTTTGCCGATACGACTCACCCAGGTAAAAACGGGCTTCGTTGGTGTTCGGGCTTGATGGGTACTCCTGTAGGAACGAAAGCAACGACTGAATGGCCTGCTGATATTTCTCGTTGAAGTAGATGTTCTTGGCGTTCTCGAACTGCACCCGCTCTACCTCCGTACTACCCGGATTGCTTTTCTTATACTGACCCAGCACCTGTGAAAACTCTTCGGGCCGACCAGCATCATTTAAGGTATTTTGAATCCCTAACAAGGCACTTTGCGCCTGTTCAGAGTCGCCGTAGTTGTCCAGGATGCGTTTGTAATCGGCAACGGCCGGATCGTACTGTTGCAGGTTGCCGTAAGCGATCGCTCGTTTTAATAAAGCGGCCGGGACAAGCGCACTGTTTGGTTTTTCCTGGATTAGCCGGGAGAAGCCACGAATGGCGGCCTGATAGGATCCTTTTTCGAAATCGACATTGGCCGCCTGAAGCAACGATTCATCGACAAAGCGCGAGTTTGGGTATTGCCGCTGGACCTGATCAAATTGCGCTTTGGCTTCGGCATCGCGGCCGACGTAGCTCAGGATTACTGCTTTCTGATAGGATGCATAATCTTTATCCGGTGAATTCTGAGCGATAGCCTGGTCGTAGTAGCGCATTGCGTTTTCGTATTGCTTGCTGGCAAAATACGTATCGGCCAGGCGTATCGTCGCGTCCAGAACCTGAGCCCGGTCACCCGCGTTAGCTCCGCGACTAACAAAGTCCCGGAAGTAGGTTAAGGCGCGGTTGTAGTCTTTCTTGTTATAGTAGGCATAGCCAAGGGCGTATAAGCTTCGCGTTGCGTACTCTCCGCTACCTTTCGATACGCTCGCGTACAACGGAATTGCTGTATCGTATTGTTTACCCGCCGAATAGGCTTCCGCTTTCCAGAACTGAGCGGCTTGCTGCAATTCGTTGTCGACCGGGTAACGTAACGATTTATCGAGATTAGCGACCGCCTGGGGATAGCGTTCGGAGTTAAAATCGTTAACGCCCTGATTATACGTTAGTCGCTGATACGTAGCGTTAATTTTTGGCGTACGCCGTTTCAAGCCTTCAATGTAAGCGATAGCAGCTGGGTAATTATTCGACGCAAAATATGCTTCGCCAACCAGTTCATTCGCTTCGTTCTCAAACTTACTGTCGGGGTACTGTTTCAGAAAAGCAGTAAGCTCCTTTACCGCGTCGGCCCCGTTGTTCTGATCGAGTTGAAGCTTCCCGTGGTTAAAACGGGCTTCTTCCTGAATGGCCTTGTTGAACGACAAACGCCCGGCCTGATCAAAGGCATTCAGTGCGTACGACGGATTTTGCGTCTGTAGATAGCTAACGCCAAGCGTATAAGCCGCGTACTGCGCCGTGGTGTCTTTGCCAGCGGCCAGCGGTTTCAACTGCGTGATCGCATCCTGATACTGACCGGTGCGAAACAGCGACTGACCGTACCGGAACCGAATCGCGCCCGGCGCTTTAGCTCCAACCCCATTCAGGTACTGCTTGTAGTAAGGAATCGCTCGGGCAAACTGGTTCTGCTGATAGAACACCTCAGCCGTGAACAAAGCCACCTCGCTCAATCCCGATCCGTTGTTCCGACGTAACAAAGGCTCAGTATACGTAAGAAGATCGTCAAAGCGACGCTGCCGGTACAAGGCCTGGGCAATCCAGTTCGGAACCTGGTTCTGATACGTTGGATTGTTCTCTACGCGCCGGAAATCGGCAACGGCTTCATTGAAGTTCTGGTTTCGGAAGTTGATGACCCCCGCGTAATACGATGCGGCCGGAGCATCCGGCGAATTAGGATCTACTTTAACCTCGTTTAAGAGGGGTAGCGCACGCTGCAAGTCCTGCGTGTTGAAATAGGAAATGGCCAACTGATACTTGTAGGCGGTTTGCTGAGTGCTGCTACCTCCCTGCGCTACGGCCTTCTCGAGGAAGTCGATGGCTTTGGTATAATCCTGACGGGTATAGTAGTACGTGCCTAAATCGCCGTACAACTGCCCGGCTTTTGGGTGTTGGCTGTGGTTTTTAACGAAGCGGTCGACCAGCAGTTCGGCACCGGGCTCGTCGATGTACAGGCTCGTCAGCGCTATATAATATTCCGCATCAACGGCGTTCTGATCGTTTGTGTTGAGCAGCGTGTTCGAGCCATCGCCCCGGCGCGGTTCGAGGTACTGACGAAATTCATAACGGGCCGCTGCGTAGTTGTTTTTTTCGAACAGCTCAAGGCCATTCCGGTAGTGGTAATCGGGTTCTGAGTAACTCTGGGTGCGCTGAGCGAGCGTAGTTAGCGTAGTAAGCAGCCCAAAGGTCACTAACAACAGCAATCGATGAGAATGCATACGGATTGGCTGGAACTGACCTGGTTGGGGTTGAGGATGGGGCATAAACGAAATCAACGGTTGTGAATACTTGGAATGCGTCGTAGTTTCGCCGACAAATTGGCAAATTTCAACTCAAATCTGGACAAAAAACGAAGGTATTCCCGTTTCCGTATGAAAAAAAACGCCTGGCTATTTTATTTACTTACTGTCTGGACACTTTCTGCTCCTCAACAAACGTCTGCTAAACCACGATTAATCAATGATGAAACGCCAGTAGCACCCGCTCCGGCTATAACGTACAGACTGTCAATGCCCGAGCCGCAAACCCATTATTTTGAAGTGGAGATGCAGCTCGCTAATGCCGCCACTGCAACAAACGCGAAGAAAAACGGGTATGTCGACATCAAGATGCCCGTCTGGACACCCGGCTCTTACCTGATTCGGGAGTACGCCAAAAACGTCGAAGGGTTTACGGCGTTTTCGGGTCGCGACGCGGCATCGGGTAAACCGGTGCGTAGTGAGAAAATTCGGAAGAACACCTGGCGCGTCTATTCCGGCGACGACAACCTAACGATTCGGTACCGGGTTTACGCCAATGAACTGACCGTGCGCACCAGCTACGTGGATATTGACCACGGCTACGTAACGCCCGCCAGCATGTTCATGTACCACGACGCGCTGAAGAGTCAGCCGTTACGTGTGGTTGTTCAGCCGTATAAAGATTGGAAAACCGTAACAACGTCGTTGAAGTCTGTTTCTGGTGAGGCTAATACCTTCGAAGCACCAGATTACGACCTGCTGGTTGACTCGCCTTTTGAGATCGGTAATCAGCGCATATTCACCTTTACAGCCTCCAACATTCCGCACCGGGTGGCTATGTTCGGTGAAGTTGATTATAACGAGCAGCGTTTAGCCGCCGATTACAAACGGGTTTGTGAGGAGGCTGCTACGGTAGTGGGTGAGCATCCATGCCAGGATTACACGTTTATTGTACACCACATTCCTCAGGGTGGGGGTGGCCTGGAACACCTGAACTCGACTACGTTAGAAACCACCCGCTATGCCTACGCTACAGAATCCAATTATAAAGGTTTTTTTACGCTGGTAGCGCACGAATACTTCCACCTCTGGAATGTAAAGCGGATTCGCCCCATTGCGTTAGGGCCGTTCGACTACGAAAACGAGAATTACACGCACATGCTTTGGCTGTCGGAGGGCTGCACGTCGTTTTATGAAGATTACATCCTTCGTCGGGCCGGTTTCCATACGCCGGAGGCTTATCTGAATATCGTTGCCAACGACATTAACGGAATTGAAAATCAGCCAGGTAGCCGTGTGCAGTCAGCTTCAGAATCAAGTTTCGACGCGTGGATCAAAGGGTACCGGCCCAATGAAAACTCGGCGAACAGTACGATTTCGTATTACAGCAAAGGCAGCGTACTGGGCACCTTGCTTAACCTGGCTATTCTGGCGGGAAGCAACGGCGAACGGAGCATGGACGACCTCATGCGCTTACTGTACAATGAGTATTACAAAAAGCAGAAGCGCGGATTTACCGATGAAGAATTCCGTCGGGCGGCCGAACAGATTGCCGGACGGAGTCTGGACGATTTCTTCAACGTAGCCGTTAACAGTACCAATCCTATTGATTACAACGCCTATTTCGCACCGGTTGGCTTAAAACTCACCAATGTAGCCGCCAGAGTGCAGGATGGATTTCTGGGCGTGGGAACAAGTGTACAAAATGGGAAAGCCGTAATAACGAGTGTTCGGCGCGGTTCCGCGGCTTACACGGATGGATTGAACGTCGGTGATGAAGTGATTTCGGTGGATGGTGTCCGCGTTGGGGATGATCTCCTACGATTTATCGGCGGGCGTCGCGTGGGCGACAAGCTTACCATTCTGGTCAACCGGGCGGGGCTGCTGCGCGAGATTCCGGTCACGCTTACTCAAAATCCGTTAGTTAGCTATCGCCTAGAGCCGGTGTCAAGTCCGACGCCAGCGCAACGAACGTTATATAACAAATGGTTGTACATTAAGTAAAGCAAAACGGGCTCGGCAATTCGCCGAGCCCGTTTTGCTTATAATAAAGTTTACTGCTAAGCTTCGCCAACGAGCATAAGTGCTCCAACTGTTACGTTGCTGGTCTCATCGATCAGAATAGCGCCCCCCGTAGCCCGGTTTTGCTGATACGTATCAAAGCTGATCGGCTGAGCAGTACGTAGTACAACTTTAGCCAGATCGTTCAGTTTAAGGCTGTCGACGCCCTCCGTTTCTTCGTAGGTATTGACGTTCAACTGATACACGATTTCCCGCACGGAGCAGCGCGTACGCGCCGTACCTACCTGTAAGACGTATTTGTTGCCAACTTTAAACTCTTTCGTGTCCATCCAGCAAAGCATCGCTTCGACCGTCTGACTCACGATAGGTTGATTATCTGTGCGAACGATGAGGTCACCCCGGCTGATATCTACGTCGTTGGCGAGGTGCATCACCACCGACATCGGCGCGAACGCTTCTTCGTAATGATTCTCGGCGATCTCGATGGCGTCGATGGTTGACGTTTCCCCCGATGGAAGCACGGTGATCGAGTCGCCTTTACGGAAGTGACCGCTAGTGATTTTACCAGCATAACCCCGGTAATCGTGCAACTCAGCGGTTTGTGGCCGAATGACGTACTGAACCGGGAAACGTCCCTGTTCGGTGTTTACTTCGTCATTGATCTCGACTGTCTCGAGGTGTTCTAATAGGGCTGGCCCTTCATACCAGGACATAGCGCTGGATTTATCAACGACGTTATCACCGTTCAACGCGCTAAGCGGAATATAAGTCACTTCATTAACGTTCAGCTTTTTCGCCAGCTCAGCATATTGAATGCAAATGTTGGAGAAGACATCCTGTGAGTAGTTGACCAAATCCATTTTGTTGACGGCTACCACGATGTGCGGAATGCCTAACAATGAGGCAATGAGCGAGTGACGACGCGTCTGCTCGACCACGCCATGCCTTGCATCGACCAGCACAATAGCTAACTGGCAGTTTGACGCGCCCGTTACCATGTTTCGGGTATACTGAATATGTCCCGGTGCATCGACGATAATAAATTTACGCTTAGGCGTCTGGAAATAGCGGTAGGCTACGTCGATGGTAATGCCTTGTTCGCGTTCAGAACGCAGACCGTCGGTCAGTAAGGCGAGGTCAATTTCGCCGTCGTCACGACTTTTACTGGCGCGTTCGATGGCTTCCAGCTGATCAGCCAGAATAGATTTTGAATCGTATAGTAATCGCCCGATGAGCGTGCTTTTGCCGTCGTCAACGGAACCGGCGGTTATAAATCGAAGAAGATCCATTTTTGTAATGAGTGAAATCGGACCGCAACGGCGGACCGTCGCCGAAGCGGAGTGAGTGAGCTAATGAGTGGTGCTACTTGCTTTTGACTGTACTCTTCGCTCAATCAAAAATACCCGCCTTTTTTGCGGTCTTCCATAGCGGCTTCGGAGAGCTGGTCGTCCATACGCGTTTCGCCCCGTTCGGAGATGCGGGTAGCCTGAATCTCGTCGATAACAGCATCTAATGTATCGGCCTGCGATTCGGAGGCTGCTGTGCAGGAAATGTCACCCACGGTGCGGAAACGAACCCGGCGGTTAACGATCTGATCATCGGGTTCTGATTTGATGACCCCACCAGCCGTTGCCATCAATTTGCCATCGCGAACGATCAACTCGCGCTCGTGGGCAAAGTAAATGCTCGGTAAGTCTATTTTTTCGCGCCGGATGTAGTTCCAGACGTCGAGTTCAGTCCAGTTCGAGATTGGGAAGACACGGACGTTTTCCCCTTTATGGATTCGGCCGTTATACAGGTTCCACAATTCAGGCCGTTGGCGTTTGGGGTCCCAAGAGCCGAATTCGTCACGTACGGAGAAGACGCGCTCTTTGGCACGGGCTTTCTCTTCGTCCCGCCGGGCCCCGCCGATGCAGGCGTCGAATTCAAACTCTTCGATGGCGTCGAGTAGCGTGAACGTCTGGAGGCCGTTGCGCGTAGCATTACGTCCGGTAGGCTCTTTTAGCTTCTTTTCCCGAATGGTGTCTTCTACGTAACGGACAATAAGCTTCTCGCCAATTCGGTTGGCCAGATCATCGCGAAAGTCGAGAGCCTCCTGGAAGTTATGCCCCGTGTCGATGTGAACCAGCGGAAAAGGGAATTTGCCGGGGCGAAACGCTTTCAGCGCCAGATGCACCAGGGTAATGGAATCTTTGCCACCCGAGAAAAGCAACGCAGGGCGCTCAAACTGCCCGGCTACTTCCCGCATAATGTGAATAGCTTCGGACTCGAGCTGATCTAAATAATCCAGTTTCATAAAGTGAACGAGTGAATGAGTGCATGAGCGAGAGACCGGGCCGCCGGAGCGGTGCATACGCGTTTACTGAACTCTCTCAGCTTTACTCTCTTTTCTTTACGGTTTAAATGCCTCTTCGTGCGTGTGTAGTCCGCATTCCTTCTTCGAATTGTCTTCCCACCACCAGCGACCAGCGCGGAAGTCTTCGCCCTCTTGGATGGCACGTGTGCAAGGCTGACAACCTATACTGACAAAGCCCCGATCGTGAAGAGGGTTGTACGGTACGTGGTGATCTTTGATGTATTGCTTAACCTCGTCGAAAGACCAGCTCAACAGCGGGTGGAACTTGAACAGATTGTGCGAGTCATCCCATTCAAGCTGAGTCATGGTTTGCCGATTGGTTGACTGTTCAGAACGGATACCGGTAATCCATACTTTTTGCCCGGCCAGCGCCCGATTCAGAGGTTCCACCTTACGAATAAAGCAGCACTCCTTCCGATTTTCAATCGACTCATACATGCTGTATGGTCCCTTACCCGTCATCAGGCTTTCGACCATCTCCTGCTTCGGAAAATACGTTTCGATCTTGGTAGCGTACCGGTCGTTCGTTTTCTTCCAGACGGAGTAGGTCTCCGAAAACATGCGACCCGTGTCCAGCGTGAAGATCTTGATCGGAATGTCGTTTGCCAGAATGAGATCGGTGATGACCTGATCTTCGTACCCTAAACTGGTTGAAAAGACAACCTCACCAGGGAAGAGTTCGGCCAATGTCCGCAAGGCCTCTACGTTGCTCTTGCCACGTAGTTGCTCCGTCAGCGACGCGAGGGTGGGAGTTGGTTCGGCAATCATAGTTGGTGTCAGGTTTTATACCTGTCTGTTTTCAAAAAATATAGTCACTTCAACGCCACGGGTCGGCCACTTTTTGCTGACTGACGGGCAGCATCCAGGATTTCCATGACGATCATGTTGTTCTCTAAGGACGTCAATTCGTCGGATTTAGTTTCACCGTGCAGCAATTGCGCCAGATACGCAAACGGGTCAGTAGCAGGCGCATCCGCCTTGGCCGCTTCGGTGGGTCGTTCCGCTTTTTCATCTTTCAACCGGACCCGCATTCGCGTACCGTCGAGCGTAAGAACGTAACCAGTTTGGCCATACACTTCCATATCTTTCCGGGCGAACGGCCAGTTCCACGACGCCTGAATGATGGTTTGCGTTTTCGGATACGTCAGGATAATCGTGGCTTCATCGTCTACCTTAGGATAGATGTCGGGTTTGATCTGCTGCGTAACGGCAAATACGGACATTGGCCGCTGATTATGCATGAGCCAGGTCGACAGATTGGCTCCGTAACAGCCGAAGTCGAACAAAGCGCCCGCGCCGTTGGTAACCGGGTCGGTTAGCCAATCCAGAAACTCGCTGGTTACGCCGATTTCTTTTGGACCCTGGTGACCGTCGTGGACAACGATCTTGCGCAGGTCACCAATAGCCTTGTCGGTATTGACGAGCGCGTAGGCTTTGTGGTTGCTGCTGTACCAGGTTGTTTCGTAATTCGTCAGTAGCTGAATCTTATGCTTCTGGGCCAGCGCCTGCATTTGCTTCGCGTGATCGAGGCTCACTGCCAGTGGCTTTTCAACCATGACGTGAACGCCCAGCGGAGCACAGATTTTTACCGTTTGCAGGTGATCGACAATCCGGCCAAAGTCAGTAACCGCTTCAGGCTTGGTCTTTTCGAGCATTTCGGCAATACTCGGGTAAACCAGGCTGATTGGAAACCCGTACTGTTTGGCGTACCGTTCGGCCAGTTGTCGGTTCGGCTCGGCAATGCCGACAATCTCGATGTCGGTCTGATTCTGCTGACGATACGCTTTCGAAAAAATGCCATGTACATGCGTATGTACTAAACCGACTACGCCAACCCGTAGCGGTTTTTTAGATGTTTGAGCCGAGGTGACGTAGCTTATGAGAGCCATCACTAGCAGGAGAGTAATACGCATGATTAACAATCGGTTAGAGTTTCGGACTAACCCATTAGTGGACGTTTTCTTTGACGACCTCCGCCGACTTTTCAACGGCTTGGGTAAAATCTTCTATTAAATCATCAATAGCCTCTAAACCTACTGATATCCGGATCAGTCCCGGCGTAATTCCCAGGGCTGCTTTCTCTTCAGGCTTCAGTTTCGCGTGCGTGGTCGTGTTCGGATTCGTAACAATCGTCCGTGAATCACCCAGGTTTGAGGAGAGGGTCGGGATTTGCAGGGCGTCGAAAAAAGCTTTTACCCGTTCAAAGCCCCCGGCTAGTTCGATCGTAACAACCGCTCCACCCGCGCTCATCTGCCGTTTAGCCAATTCGTACTGTGGGTGCGAAGACAGGAACGGATACAAGACACGATCAACATCGCTATGCGCTTCCAGCGCTTCGGCCAGTTGTAATGCATTCCGGCAGTGGCGCTCCATGCGTAGGTCTAGCGTCTCCAGACTTTTCGACAGTACCCAGGCATTGAAAGGTGACAAGGAGGGGCCAGTATGGCGAGCAAAGAATCGAATCGGCTGAATCAAATCGGCACGCCCCACGACAATACCCCCTAATACACGACCCTGACCATCCATGAACTTCGTAGCGGAATGTACAGAAAGGTCGGCACCTAAATCAATGGGTGTTTGCAGAATTGGCGTAGCAAAGCAGTTATCGACGTTCAGGATGAAGCCGTACTTAGCTTTCAGGCGAGCCAGCATTTCCAGGTCAACCAGTTCGAGACCGGGGTTTGAAGGGGTCTCCAGGTAAACCATGCGTGTATTGGGCTGCATAGCCGCTTCCCATTCCGCTTCAGTAGCCGTCGCATCCACATAGGTGTGGGTGATGCCCCACTTGCTCAGAATCTGCGTGATGATCTGGTGAGCAGACCCGAAAAGGGCGCGGCAAGCTACCAGGTGATCGCCCGATTTTAACAAACCCCCCATGCTGACAAACACGGCGGCCATACCGGTTCCGGTGGCGATTCCTTCTTCCGCATTTTCGAGCATGCAAACCTTGTCGACAAACTCCGTTACGTTGGGGTTGGAGAAGCGCGAATAGATGTTACCGGCTTCGGTTTCTTCAAAGAGCGCTTTGCCTTGTTCAGCACTTTCAAAGGCGAAACTGGAAGTTAGGTATAGTGGAACCGAGTGCTCCCGATTTTGCGACTTCGCTGTCTGTGTACGAATCGCTTTAGTTTGTTTTTTCATCAATCAGTTGTCGTTGATTGTCATTGGGTCATTGCGTTGCTTTAAGGTGTAGCCTTGCGGCTACGAAAAACTGAAGAACGGGTTAATGACGTAGTGTGAATGACTAAAAGAACATAATAATTTTCCGCAAACTTACGAGGATAACCACGATCCCGACGAGTACCATCATGGTTTTAACGGGCAAGCGTTGCGATAACATGGCTGCGATCGGAGCCGCTATCATACCGCCCAGAATCAACCCAATAATAACCATACCGTAGTTGCCCAGTCCAGCATAAAGGGCGAATACTACAGAAGAGGCAAAGGATACAAAGAACTCGGCCAGGTTTACCGAACCGATCGTATAGCGCGGATGCCGACCTGCAGCAATCAGCGTTGAGTTAACGATAGGCCCCCAGCCCCCTCCACCAATGGCGTCGACAAAGCCGCCGAACCAGGCTAACAGGCCAATGCGCTTCACCGGCTTTTTCTTGATCCGTTTGGTGAGGGCTTTCTGGATAATCAGAATACCAAGAATAGCCGTATACACCGAGATAGCCGGTGACAGGTAATCGGCGACGACTTCTAGGTCGGCTAGTTTGGTGATTAGAAATGCGCCCAATGCAGCGCCAATAACCCCCGGAATCAGGACGGCTTTGAACAGGCGGCTGTTGATGTTGCCGAATTTCAGGTGCATATAGCCCGATACGCCACTCGTAAAGATCTCTGAACTGTGCACGCTGGCCGTAGCGAATACCGGACTGATGCCTACGCTGGTCAGAAACGTTGTGGCGGTAACCCCATACGCCATTCCCAGGGCACCGTCGATCATCTGGGCAACGAAGCCGGCCATCAGGAAGTAAAAAATATCGGGCGTCAGGTCAATCGCTCCGGCCATTAGCGTCAGCCGGTCTAAGGTGAAGTAACTGAAGAGCAGATGACCAACAATCATCAGAGACAAAGCCGAAAAGACGTAGATGGCAATCTCCGTTCGATTACGTCGACGCAGCAGCGGATTAGGGGCCGAATTTGGCGTACTGATTTTGGCATCAGGAAACGCAGCACGTAAGGCATCAGCTTGCTCCGAAGCACGCTCGGGGTCACCCTGGAGGCTAATTTTCAGGCCATTTAGATTGATAACGGGTGCTGTGACCATCGTAGAATCACCCGTCGCATCTAAATCGGTTTCCTCCTGATTATTCATAATGCTTGTATTCTATAGAATAAATAGATTAATTCCTTTATGAAAAACGGCACTTAGCTGTGCCGCGTTGTTAGATGAAGGAGTTGCTGCAAAGGTAAGGAATTAAGAAACCAACTCACAAGAGTCCGCGTAAAGTACTTAGCCCGCTCGAAGTATTTCGGCTACTAGAATGCCCAGGTAAGTTCCGATTGCATTGCCCAACGTGCCAACAAGCACGCCCGGTAGTTGAAGGTCAGGACGATTCAGACTTTTAGCGAGTGCTGAAGCTGAAGTAGCCCCTCCAATATTTGCCTGGGACGCAATGCTCAGAATGTCCCAGTCTTGCTTGAATAAAGCGCCAATCCCAAACAAGAGTACAGCATGAATAGACACCAGTAGAAAAATCATGCCAAATAAGACAATGGCTAGTTGACCATCACTAATCAATGCCGCTACGTCGCAGTAAGCGCCAATGACAGCTAGGAATACGTAAACACCAAACAGACCTAGTAGCCTTGCTCCACGCAGCTTATTAACCCTTCGAAATTGCGCCAGAATTAACGCAAGGGACGTTAAGACCAACACAAAAGGAAGAGTGGGAAAAGCCGCAGAAATCTGTTTAGCCAGGAAGATTGAGCCAAACCCCAAGCCAAGCAGTAAGCCCAGATCATTGGGATTCATTGTCTCGGCGTCCGAAAAGGAATCGTCGACCACAGAAGAACCGGCGGGGGCTGTTTTTAACAAATGGCGCGGATACCGTTGCTGAAAGAATTTGGGTAACACGATGGTGGCCGCCATCCAAAGTGCTGTCATAATGTTGTCGGCAGCCGTTGCCGCAACAAATAGATTGCCCGCCTTCGAAACACCATAATGCAGGGCAACAGCATGAAAGTTGATACTGCCACCAATGTAGGTCCCCGTAAACATACCCGCCAGTGCGTAATAGTGGTAACCAACAGTAGTAGACGCTGAAAACAACCAGACACCCGTGAAAACACCGATAACAACGCTTGCGGAACCAATCAGATACATGCTAAGCATAGGCAAACCAGCCTGTTTGAGGTCCTTTAGATTGACACTCAATAGGAGCAGGAAAAGCGCGAATGGAGCGACATAACTGAATATGCCATCATAAACCAGCGTGTCAGTGGTGGGTATAATCCGCAGATTAGCCTCGATGGCGGTCAAAATAATGACCAAAAGGGCAGTTCCGATATGTTTAAAGCCAGGCTTACGGGTTAGCCATTCGCAAATGACAACATTCAACGAAAGAACGAACAGGATGAAGACCGAGTCTGACACGAAGGCAAGTGTATAATGAATAAAAGTGCTTAAGCATGTAAACTATCAGATAAAGTCATTAAATGCAAAATGAAGTTTTGGTAGTTATGGATTTTGCAGAATAATAAGTTAGTAAGCATGATGCTGGCTGTGCTATGAAAAAGGCGTCAAAACCTGGTTCTGACGCCTTTGTATACGGATCTAAGCTAAATCTACTCCCCAGCCATTGGATCGGCCTTACCGTCAGGGTCGCCCTGCACAAAACCACGCGTTGGAAGCTTGTTGCCACGAATGAGCAGCAAACCCGCTACGTGCGGTGTGGCCATTGATGTACCGCTCAGGATAGCGTATTTGCCGTCTTTGTACGTAGAGGTGATGCGAACGCCGTAGGCGCAGACATCAACGCTGCTGCCGTAGTTAGAAAACGACGCAAACTTATTCGCGCGGTCCATGGCCGATACGGTAAATACGTTCTGGTGATTGACCCGGGCGGGCGAGTACTCATCGGCGTTCTTGCCCTCATTACCCGACGCAATCGCGAATAAAATACCGGCGTTGGCCGCTTGCGTAATGGCTCGGTCGAGGGTAGCCGATGTACCTTCACCGCCTAAACTCATGTTGACGACATCACCCGCTTTGCCATTCTTAGACACGTAATTAACGGCCTGTATAATGCCCGACAGGCGTCCTTCGCCTTCGTCGTCCAGCACTTTTAAGGCGACTAGTCGAGCCCCCGACGCAACACCCGTGATGCCGACCGTATTGTTCTTAGCACCTATGATGCCCGCTACGTGGGTGCCGTGCCCATTCTCGTCATCGGCCGACGTTTGGCCACTCACAAACGATTTACTACGTTGCGTATCGACGTTCAGATCAGGATGGTCGAGGTCAATGCCCGTATCGATAATCCAGACTGTTTTATCGGTTTGCAAGTCGCCCCGGCCGTAGCCCGTTTGTTGAATATTCCACGTAATGGTTGAAGACACCGTCACATCAACGCAATTGCAGATCGACATAATGCGGTCCGGCTCAACCATGGCAACGGCCGGATCTTGCCGGAGCTGCATCGATTCTTCGTCGGTCAGTTGAGCCAGAAAACTTGCCTGCTCACCAGATGCTAATAAAGTTGCCTGCTTGTTGGCGATATGATGGCGGGTTAGCAGCTGGTCAACGGCTGTCTGGGCAGCGCTAGACCGGGCGTTTGGGGCCGTCGGTAGCGCCTGGGTAGGTTGATACGTAACGATATAGGAACCGGCTATAGTCTGGCCGTTGTTGGCCGATGCTTTAACCAGACAATCGGGGGAGATACTGGCCGGTTGCACATCCTGATCAGAATGACAACTAAGCATACCTAACCCTAAAAGAGCCACGTTAATGAGCGTCGCCAGGGTGAAGAAACGTTGCATGAATGTGTACGAAAACAGGGGAGAATCGAAAAATAAGTAACGTACAGATTAATTCATGCGTTGTTGGAAGTCAGGTAGTTATTGTGAAGAAATAACGCAAATGAACGAAATATGGTGTCCTGAATGCACTACTTTTTAATGCCATTTTTCAACGATATAAACTCCACTCGTCCGGCTTCCGGAAAGCTCGTTTTAGCAATTGGTAGTCCATAACGCGTGTGAAAGCCAGCGACTTGTTGGGGCGTCAGCAGGTCGGTATATAGATTGATGCCAGCGAAGTTATTTTTCGCGAGAAACCTGTCCAGGAATCGCCAGTCTTGATTCGTGAATACCCGCCCCGGTGCCAGGAGTCGTGGCCAGCCATCGCGCAAAAACGGTTGAATCTGATTAGGGTGCAGTCGACCGAAATACTGACCGACTACGTGCTTATCGTGAAAGCGACGATACGTAAACACGGAATTCTGTCGCTCGTAGTACGGGCACAGCCCTTCCTGCGCGCCAACGCCGTCAGCACCCACCGTGCAAAACGGCCAGTCGAGCACGGCGACACCGGGCTGTTGCTTAACCAGAGCGCAGTAGTTCATAAGGCTTTCCGACGCAACATTGACTGGTAGACTGACCCGCAAACGAAACGCATGCGTCCATTCGGAAAGCATCAAAAGACTGAGTAAGCAAGCCACCGTCCATCCGGTCCGGGTCGCTGGCCAGCGAATTGGTAACGCCAGTAAACAGAATAAGACTGGATAGATCAGGCTGGCACGACCACCGTGCCGATTAAAGCTGAACCAGGGAAATAATTTGAGCGTCGGCAGCGCCGTTGGGTGATACAACAGGCACAGCGCCAGCGTCAGCACAATGGGCAACCATAGGGTTATACGTTGGCGCGTTTGCCAAAGGCCAACACCCGCCAGAATAGTCAGGTATAAGCCAGGACTACCTTGCCCGTAACTCTCATACGTATCGAGTAGCCAGCGTTGATAGCCGGGCACTGCAAACGTATCGACAGAAGGTAAGTACGGTATAAAAAGCCGAAGGGGGTGCGACCAGGCGCGTAATTCAGGTACAGCCTCGAAATCAAACTGCCAGGCCGTGAACGCGATCTGTAGGGTTAAAGGCAGGTACAGGTAGATACTTAAGACAAGCAATAAACCCAAAACCCAGATTGTATACGGCTGTTTATGGTATTCTGTGACTACGTAAGACTGGATGCTCTTCCAGGAAAGCGGCTTTGAAGTGAACAGAGTAAATAGGAGAAACGGTGCCGTAATCGTTGTAACTGTTAACGCAAAGCCCGCTACGTACGCTAACTCCTGACTGAGCACCTGCACGTGCAGCCACATCCACAACAGTACGTACGCCAGAGAGATTGTCTTGTTCCTGATTAAATCGAATAAGAGCCGATACGTAGCAAGTATGCACAGCGTAGTCCAGTGCGCCGTGCATACGTTCATGTGGACCGGGAATTTGTAGATGGCGTAGAAATTAAATACCGATACAATCAGCCCAACAAGGAATGCTTTAGCCACACCAAAGCGAGGTTGCAGCAATAAGAACGAGCCGACCGCGGTAACAATCAGACTAAAGACGTAATAAAATTGAAGATAGGGGCCAGCACCATTGAACAGCGCATAACAGGTGGCATACCAGTAGTCGCGCTCGAAGCCCCAGTCCAGAAAAACCTGATTCGTCCCGTACGGATAAAACGTCTGATTATTAATCAGGTCTAAATGCGGGACAGGAAAAAGCGACAGGTTCTTACCAAAAAAATAGCCCACGTACTCATACACATCCGTATCCTTGCCATCGGAAAGTGGGTGTCGAAAGTCGCCGATAAACCAACTACTCAACGCGGCTGTCAGAATGCCTAACAGCAATGGCCAGAACCAGGAATTAAACCCAAAAACGGATCGGGCGGTGTTGGAAGCTGAGGTTAGAGAGACGTGGTGGGTTACCTTCATTCCGTATTAGCGGGTCTTCTGCGAAGCCTGAATAAGCAAAAGTCTTGGTAAACGGCTATTTTTGCAAGAAAACACGTAACGCGGCTGGAAAGCCGCATTCAGATACGGATTAAGCGGCTTTCCAGCCGCCATACTATTATGGCCGATTATAACCATCGCGAAACCGAACAGAAATGGCAACGGTTTTGGGACGAAAACCAGACCTATCGCACCGAGAATCACTCCGAAAAGCCGAAATACTACGTCCTCGATATGTTTCCGTATCCGTCGGGAGCGGGCCTGCACGTCGGGCACCCGCTGGGATACATCGCGTCGGATATCGTTGCGCGTTACAAGCGGCTGAAAGGCTACAACGTATTGCATCCGATGGGCTTCGACTCGTTCGGTCTGCCCGCCGAACAGTACGCCATTCAGACGGGGCAGCACCCGGCCGTTACGACCGAACAGAACCTGACCCGCTATATCGAGCAGTTGAAAAACATCGGCTTTAGCTACGACTGGAGCCGGGAGGTCCGCACGTCCGATCCATCGTATTACAAGTGGACGCAGTGGATTTTCATGGAGCTGTTCCGCTCGTGGTACAACAAAGACACTGATCGTGCCGAACCCATCGAAACGTTATTGCACAAATTCGCTACCAATGGTACGACGGATGTCAACGCCGTGTGCGACGAAGACGCGCCGACGTTCACCGCTGCCGAGTGGAACGCCATGTCGAAGCAGGAGTCGTACGAGATTACCTTAAAGTACCGGTTAACCTTCCTGGCTGATGCGGTGGTGAACTGGTGTCCGGCGTTAGGGACCGTACTGGCCAATGACGAGGTCAAAGACGGCGTATCAGAGCGGGGCGGGTACCCTGTTGAGCAGAAAAAGATGCGCCAGTGGATGATGCGCATTACGGCCTATGCTGATCGTTTGCTGACGGGTCTGGACACCATAGACTGGACTGAATCGATCAAAGAACAGCAACGTAACTGGATTGGTAAATCCGTGGGCGCGTCGGTTAAGTTTCCGCTAGCGGTGAATGAAAACCAGTTCATTGAAGTCTTTACAACGCGGGTAGATACTATTTATGGCGTTACGTTCATGGTGCTGGCTCCGGAACACGAACTGGTCGATCAACTAACTACGCCCGAGCAGCGTACCGCTGTCGACGCGTATGTGAACGCGGCTAAACTTAGTTCCGAGCGCGACCGTATGGCCGAAACCAAGGTCGTTTCGGGCGTATTTACGGGAAGTTACTGCGTGAATCCGTTTAGCGGTGAGCCGGTGCCGATCTGGTTAGCTGATTACGTCTTGGCCGGTTACGGCACGGGTGCGGTCATGGCTGTACCGTCGGGCGATCAGCGTGACTGGACGTTCGCTACGTATTTTAACCTACCGATTGTTCCGATTCTGGATACCCAGAAAGATATTGACAAGCAGGCTGATAACACGAAAGAAGGGCATTACATTAACTCCGGTATCATCAACGGCATGACCTACCAGGAAGCAACGGCTACGTTGATTGCCTGGCTGGAAGAGCGCGGACTAGGTAAGGGTAAAGTAAACTACCGGATGCGTGATGCGGTATTCAGCCGCCAGCGCTACTGGGGCGAACCCGTACCGGTCTATTTTAAAGATGGCGGCAACGGCCGGGCGCTACCTTATCTGATTGATGAGAAGGACTTGCCGTTGGGGTTGCCATCGGTCGACAAATACCTGCCAACTGAAACCGGCGAGCCGCCACTGGGCCGGGCCGAAGGTTGGAAATATCAGGGCGAGTACGACTATGAGCTAAGCACTATGCCCGGCTGGGCTGGTTCGTCGTGGTACTGGTATCGGTATATGGACCCGCACAACACCGGTGAATTTGCGTCGAAAGCGGCCATTAACTATTGGCAGAACGTCGACCTATACATTGGCGGAACGGAGCACGCTACGGGTCACCTGTTATATAGCCGCTTCTGGAACAAGTTCCTGAAAGACCGGGGCTACGTACCGCAGGAGGAGCCGTTCAAAAAGCTCATCAACCAGGGCATGATTCAGGGACGGTCAAGCATTTATCGAAGAATATCATTTTATAAGGGAATGATAGAAAATGCTAATGAAGAATCATCTACCGTCGTAGGGCAACTGTGCATCAGTCATGATATATTACAATTAGCTAACAAGGATGGTTATGAGGCTTTAGTTAATGCTACTCGTGAACAGTTCGGATTTGATATTGCAGAAAAAGTCGAACAAGCTATTGCTGGAAGGGTCTTTAATAAATTGGTTGATAATCATGACAATATTTTGGTAAGTGAACCAATCAGAGTGCCTATTCAAGCGGTAAGTAACGACGTACTTGACTTAAAAAAGTTAAGAGAATTGCGCCCTGATTTGATGGAGAACGCATATTTTCTACTTGGTAAAAACGGCGAATTCATTTGCGACTTTCTGGTTGAAAAAATGTCGAAACGGTACTCAAACGTTGAGAATCCAGACGACGTGGCTGAGAAATATGGCGCTGACGTACTGCGGCTATACGAAATGTTCTTGGGTCCGCTTGAGCAAGCTAAACCTTGGAACACCAACGGCATCGACGGCGTGTACCGCTTTATTCGCAAGTTCTGGCGGTTGTTTTATAAAGACAATGCCGATGGAATAAGCCATTGGATTGTAACCGATGAGCAACCAACACCTGCCGAGTTGAAGGTGCTACATCGGGCCATCCAGAAAGCCGAGAGCGATATTGAAGCGTATTCGTTCAATACATCGGTATCGGCCTTCATGGTATGCGTGAACGAGCTGACGAGCCTGAACTGCCACAAACGGGCCATCTTGCAGGATTTGGTTTTGATCTTGTCGCCGTACGCACCGCATGTCACGGAAGAACTTTGGGCCGCGTTGGGTAATGAGCCGGGCACGGTTTCAAAAGCATCATTTCCCAAATTCAACCCGGCTTATCTAGTTGAAGACGCGTTCGAGTACCCAATCCAGATCAACGGTAAAGTACGTACGACTATTAGCTTTGCCATCGACCGCGCACCCACGGAAATCGAGAAAGAAGTATTAGCTGATGAAATTGTTCAGAAATGGCTGGAAGGTAAAGCG
Source organism: Spirosoma knui (assembly GCF_054780635.1). Lineage (NCBI taxonomy): Bacteria > Pseudomonadati > Bacteroidota > Cytophagia > Cytophagales > Cytophagaceae > Spirosoma > Spirosoma knui. Next base: position 835,926 of record NZ_BAAGVY010000002.1, read on the forward strand.
CCTAAAAAGGTAGTCGTCGTGCCGAAGCGTATCGTTAACGTAGTCGTTTAAACTGACGAGAATCAGGTAAGTTTGTTGAATAGACGAAAAGGCAATGTATACCGCTGTAGATGGAATTTACGAAAACGGTCAATTAACGCTGACTGAGCAGCCACCAACTAATCGTCGGACAAAAGTTGTGGTATTGTTTCTTGATGAATCCGTATCTGATTCGAAGAAAGGCGTACGTTTAGGAAGTCTGAAAGGTAAGTATAGCATACCTGACGATTTCAACGCCCCACTAGATGATTTGAACGAATATATGTGATGGAAGGCGCTTATTTGGTTGACACACAGATTGCGATCTGGACTGTGATAAACCCTTCAAAGATTACTCCATCGGTTTCAATTGTTTGTTAATAGGAAAACGTATTGTTTCTAAAACTAGTAAGGCCACATCGCGCGGTGTGGCCTTACTAGTTTTAGAAACAATACGTTTTCCTATCTACACTTCGGCCACTGCCTCCTGATTTGCCAGGGCTGTGCGAACCTGTGCGGCAATCTCGATCGAATGGACTCGCGCTTTATGGTCGTAGATGGGAGCGGTTAGAATCAGTTCATCGGCTTGCGTTTGGGCAATGAGGCTGGCCAATTGGCGCTGCACCGTTTTGGGTGACCCCACGGCTGAGCAGCCCAGGACTTGCCCAATGCCGGCTAATTCATAGTCCGGCCAAACGGCGGTTAAGTCATCGACGGGAGGCTGCATCTGTACCGACTTACCGCGTCGGATGTGCAGAAACTGCTGTTGCACAGAGGTAAACAAACGTTCGGCTTCCTGATCCGTATCCGCGGCTACTACGTTAACCGCTACCATAGCATAGGGTTCGGCTAACTGAGCTGATGGCTTAAATCGTGTCCGGTAAATTTGCAGGGCCCGCATCAATTCGCCCGGCGCAAAATGGGAAGCAAAGGCATACGGTAATCCCAGCATAGCTGCCAATTGGGCACCGTACAGACTAGATCCCAAGATCCAGATCGGGACGTTCAATCCTTCGCCAGGAACGGCGTGCACAAACTGATTCGTATCGTCGGGCTGGAAATACTGCTGTAACTCCACAACATCGTGCGGAAACGTATCATGTACGTTCGCATCCCGTCGTAGGGCGTGAGATGTCGCCTGATCTGAACCAGGGGCGCGGCCTAAACCTAAGTCAATACGACCCGGATAAAGGGATTCCAACGTACCAAACTGCTCGGCAATCACCAGTGGGGCGTGATTCGGCAGCATAATGCCGCCAGAGCCTACCCGAATGGTTTTCGTGCCTCCCGCCACGTAGCCAATAACGACCGACGTAGCAGCACTGGCAATGCCCGGCATATTATGATGCTCAGCGAGCCAGTACCGGTTATACCCCCACTGCTCGGCATGTTGGGCAAGATCCAGGGAGTTTCGTAGGGCCTGCGAAGCTGAGCTTCCCGATACAATGGGAGAGAGGTCTAAAATTGAAAAGGGAATCATCTGTTTAAACGGTTTTTGCATCTGGGTGCTTCAGAGATGCATTTGAACGAAAGTCGTAATGAGAGACAGATAACTGAATCATAGCGAAGTCGTTATCTGTTGAGCTAATGCGCGAATGGCCGCTTCGTTGCGTTTATAATAAGTCCATTGACCAAGGCGGGTCGCATCAACCAAACCGGCGCGTTGCAGAATAGACAAATGCGTCGATGCCGTTGACGGTGATAAACCTGCCTTTTTTTGAATCGCGCCGACGCAAATGCCAACTTCATGGACATGCTGTTTTTCCAAGGCCGAAAAATGAAGGTCCGGGTCTTTCAACCATTCTAAAATCTTCAGCCGGACATCGTTGGATAAAGCTTTGAAAACGTCGCGCATCGGGTTAGTTAATCGTCATTTCGTAAAATAACGAAATGCTTATGGCTTTCGTTCTTGTTCCGTTTACATATGACTTGCAGAAAAAAAGCTGACACGTATCCCTCCGTGCCGGGAATACGCGTCAGCAAACACCGAATAACGTACTAGGCAGCCGCATTATAAGCTCGAACAGCAGCTTCTGGCGAGCTGAGATAGTGCTTATACATATGCTTCGTATCGCCATTCTGAATCTCGTATTGATTCGTAGCTAAACCCTCTAAGAGATCTTCGGCTACTACAGAGGTTGGCAGCATAGGAATGGTTAAGGCACTGGTCATGTCGGTAGCCACGAATGGAGGGAATACTTCAAAAACTTTAATCGTAGGCGTAGTTTGTTCCAGGGTTAACCGCAACGATTGGGTATAGGCGTGAAGAGCGGCTTTAGTCGCGCTATACGTAGCAATAAACTGAACAGGTACGTAAGCGGCAACCGAAGAAATATTGACTATCGCGGCTTCTTGTCGCTCGGCCAATAGAGGAAGAAATTTTTCGGTAAGCCTAATGATCGAGAGGTAGTTAACCTCCATTTCCTGTTTGGCTTTACCATAGGCATCCGCCGTTGCCGAAAGCTGATACGCATAAGCGGTGCCAGCGTTGTTTACCAGAATGTCGATTCCACCAAAATCACGTTTGATTTGCTCGACTAACCGGTCAACATCATCGGCATTCGTAACGTCCGAAACGATGGGGGTTGTGTTGGGTAAAGAAGCAGCGGCCGTATGAAGCTTTTCGGCATTACGACCAGTGATGATAATGCGGTTTCCCTGTTTGGCCAGTACGTTGGCAATGGCTAATCCAATGCCCGATCCACCACCGGTGATCAGGACTGTGTTATTCGTTGTGTTCATAGTTGTGAAATTGATTTGTTTAAAAAAAAAAGACCGATCGGTCTGTAATTGGGTAAAAAAATTAACGTGAATACTGGTTAATTTCTGTTTTGAGAAGGTCCACAAGCAAGCTCATCTGGTGGTTGCTGTTCTGAATCCGGCCAATTAATATAGCGCCTTCTAACATGGTAAACATCTTTATAGCAAACAGTTCAGCATCGAACGTGTCGTTAAATTCTCCGTTCGCGATTCCCTGGATGATTAAGTTCGATATTCTTGACTGCATCGCTTTGATCGACTGATTGACACGCTGTTTAATCACTGGATTTGTGTCATCAGCTTCCACGCCAAAGTTCAGGATAGGGCAACCGCCAAAATCGCTACGGAGCAGATTATCACGGTAATAGTCCAATAAAGCAAATAATTTTCCCTTGGCGGTAACCTCTTCGCTGGCATAGCCATCAATTTCGGTGGATAGCCTCTTCAACAGATAGTTGAATACCTCAAGGCATATCTCATCTTTATTCTCAAAGTTGCCGTAAACACCCCCTTTAGCCAGTTTAGTGGCTTCCATAATATCACTGATGGACGTACCGGCCATTCCCTTCCGATTGAAAATGGGGGCCGCTTTTTCAATGATAAACTGACGGGTTCGCTCTGACTTTGACATGATGTTGTAAATTTAGACCGATCGGTTTATTTTTGCAACTGTTTACTTGATTTATTTTCAATTGGTCGATTTGAACGATGAGGGTAACTATGTTGTGCTAAACTAAAACTTCATAAAGCGATATACGGACTTATTTCGGCGGCATACAGAGTTGACCTACCTTTGCAGTATGAAAAACCGCATTCTAATTAGTTTTGTACTCGTATCAATAGGAGCCTGCTCGCCTAAAATCGGCTCAAAGAACACGTCGGACAAAGCCTATGATTATTTTTCGTATAAGCCGAATCAGACGGCCAGAATCAGTGCTCACCGGGGTGGGGGCGATCTGAAAGGCTATCCTGAAAACTGCATCGAGTCGTTCGACTATCTGGCTAAGCGAATAGGCAGCTCAGCGCAACCTATTATTATTGAGTGCGACATTGACCTGACCAAAGACAGTGTGATGGTGATGATGCACGACGCTACGCTCGACCGCACGACTACCGGCACGGGTAAACTGATCGACAAAACCTACGCTGAGCTTGCCCAATACCGGCTGGAAGACAACCTGGGCAATGTGACGCCCTATAAAATACCGACGCTCGAAGAGGTACTTCGGTGGGGAAAAAACAGGGTTACGTTCACCCTTGATGTAAAACGGAACGTATCATTCGCGAAGGTGGTGGATATGATTCACAAAACCGGCACGGGCGCTATTGCGGCCGTGATTACGTATAACGCGCAGGATGCGGCTAAGCTCCACCAACTGGATCCGAATCTGATGATTTCGGTTACGATTCGCAACCGGGCTGAATACGATCGACTACGGGAGTTAGGCGTCCCCGACAATCGGATGGTGGCGTTCGTGGGGGTGAAAGAACCCGAAAAAGACTTGTATCAATTTTTGCATGAAAAAGGCATCGCCTGTATTCTTGGTACACTTGGCAACCTGGACAAGCAAGCCGTGGCCAAGGGCGATCAGGTGTATAAGACATTCGCCCAAAACGGAGCCGACATCATGTCTACCGACCGGCCACTTGAAGTTTGGAACGCGGTGAAATAAATCATGCGTCGCAACCGGCTGAATTACGTAGTGCTTACCATGCTAGTCCTGCTGGCGGGGTTGGCGTCCCGGCATTTCTGGGGCGACGTACCGTTTGTACGATCGTACGTCGGCGATGTACTCTGGGCGCTGATGGTGTTTCTCGGTATCGCCTGCGTCTGGAATCAGTTGCCGATTCGACGGGTAGCCGTGGCCGCGCTGCTTTTCTCGTTTGGCATTGAAGCTAGTCAACTCTACCATGCCCCCTGGATAGACAGTCTGCGGGCGACTCGGCTGGGTGGGCTGGTACTTGGGTTCAGCTTTGTCTGGAGCGATTTGCTTTGTTATACCATCGGCGTTCTGGCGGGGCTGTTGATCGCGCAGACGAATCTGAGTCGGCAAAGCGCGTAAATGGGTTACAAATTGACGAAAAAGACCTCCTTCCTGGCGTTGCATGATGTGATGCGTGGCTGGAAAAGGAGGTCTTAGTTTTATACTCCTGTCAAAATAAAAATAACCCGGAGTCGGCTAAGGATTGTTAGACCTGCTGGCCGACGTGAATGCCTTCCTTAATGATCTTGATTAGCTCCTGGTTAAACGCCGGAATATCGTCCGGCGTACGGCTGGTAACCAGGTTGCCGTCAACAACCACTTCTTCATCTACCCATTCGGCTCCCGCGTTACGTAGGTCGGTCTGGAGTGAAGGGTAAGAGGTTACTTTCTTGCCGTCAACCACCGCTGCTTCAATCAACATCATGGGCGCGTGGCAGATGGCCGCTACCGGTTTTTCAGCCTCGAAAAAAGCGCTCACGAACGATACCGCGTCGCTGTTCATGCGCAATTTGTCTGGATTCATAACTCCGCCGGGCAGGAGCAGGGCGTCGTAATCACCGGGCGTTGCCTCATTGAGTGCTTTATGGGCTTTGAACGTATCACCCCAATCGGTTTCGTTCCACGCCTTTACGTCGCCACCTTCGGGCGTAATCAAATCGGTTAGAAATCCTTCTGCTTCGAGCGCTTTGCGGGGTTCGGTCATTTCAACTTGCTCAAAACCCTCTGTCAGTAAGATGGCTATCTTTTTTTGTTCCTGATTTTCCATGGTTCGTCGAGTGATTTAAGTGCACTACTTCTTAACCGTATGTACCCGGAAAAGTTAGCCGAGAAACCGATTTTAGCCGATGCTTAACTAGTAAGTTGAATGTGAAGTATCGTAATTAATTATGAACCGTGTTAAATGTGAATCTCTGATTGTTCAAAGAAACCGGTTGTTAGCTGCCAAACCGGCGGAGGTTGTACACCAGACTGACCATGAAGTAGCGCTTCAGGACACGGCTTTGTATATCCTCTACGTACGAGTCGGCTGTATTGCGGACCAGGCTGCGATTCTGGTTCAGTAGATCAAATACCTGCACGCGTACCTCGCCTTGCTTACCTTTCAGGAATTGTTTTGCCAGCGCTACGTTCCAAAGCGTGAATCGCTGATTGTATCCCGCCGACCGGCCCGAGGTTGCCGTGTACGTTACGTCGCTCGTGAGAACGAAACGGAACGGTAATTCCCAGTATAGATCGGCGGTGGCATACTGCGACCAGAAGGCGGTATTCTGCCGGGGAAGCAGCGAGTAGGTAGCTGTCTGGTAGCTGATGTTGCCGCTGATGCCATAGTCAAACTTGCCGTTGTAAGTCGATTGTATTCGCAAACCCTGCCCAAGCGTAACGGTTCGGGATTCGTTCGTCTGGTCGTTGACAAAGCTAAGGCCACGGGTAAGGCCGCCGTTTGTGGTGAGATTGAGGCTATGTCGGATCGGCTGGAACGTTCGACTTAGCGATAGAAAACCATTGGCCGACCAGAACCCACCCGCATTTATCGGCTGAGTCGTTTGCGCACCGGCACTGTTGACCGTAGTGGCTGTGCTGATGCGGTTGTTGCTCTGGTTCAGGCTGGCAAACAAAAACAAACTCCGCGTTCCCATATTTCGTGATCCATTGACCGTCAACGTAACGGTATTGTAATATTCTGGCTGTAGCGACGGGTTGCCCAGGCGAATGTTCAGCGGATTTGTATTGTCGACAACGGGTTGTAACTGCGTCACCGAGGGGGGCGTGATGCGGGTTCGGTACTGAATGCGCAGGCTGCGATTTCCCGAGAACGTATAGCTGAACAGGGCGTTGGGCAGTACGTTCAGGTACCGGCTCGTTCGGCTAGTGTCTGCCGAACGGTTGTCTGCGCGAAGTTCGGCCTGCTGCACCTCAACTCCGAGGGCGTACGTATAGCGCAGTCGACGGGTTTGCACAGTTGCGCCCGCCCGATGCGTACTGAACGAGTTGGCAAAGCGATTACTCAGGCTCAGGTTGGGCCGGTCATACAGACCCGTTATTTCGTTCGCATCGCTGGCGTCGCGTTCGGCCCGGTTCTGAATGCTTCCGTACGCATAGCGAAATTCTAATTTCCGGGTCAACGATAGGGGTTCCGTATACGACAGCGTTAACGTATTTTGAAACGAATAGCTACTCTGGAGATTTCGTTGGTTGAGCCGGAAGGTGTTTGTTGAATTGGCACCCGTCGAGTCGAAAAAGGTGTTCAACGACTGGTTTAACGCGTTGGTCTCTCCATTCACCAGAACCGAATTCAGGTTAGCGGAGAAGCTTCGTCCTTCGCGCCTGAATTTCCGCATGAGCAGCAAGTTGTTGTACCCGTTGAAGCCATCGCCCGTTGAGCCGTACTGCGTTTGCCCGGTGTTCAGCAATACCCCATTGGATAGATACGAACGGCTGTCAGTTCGGCTGTTGAACCCGGTGGTCTGCCACGAGAGGGTGGGCGTAAGCCGAAGGCTGGTTAACGAGTCGAGCTGCCAGTCGAGTCGGGCGTTGAATCGGTGCGAATGCTGGCGGTTCTGCGAATAGTTGCTTTGATCGGTGTTGAAGGACCGGTCCGGCAGGATGTTCTCGCGACGACTTTGCTGGTCTGTAGTCGTGATGGCCTGATTCCAGAAATAGCTGGTCGCAAGCTCCGCCCGTTTGCCTACTTTATCCCGATAATTCAGACCAGCCGCTTTTGTCTCGATAATGTTCGTAGGCGTCTGATTGCCTCCCGGCCCCGTATTACCCGGTCCACCGACAAAAACGGGTCCCCCCGAACCACCTTGTCCGGGTGCGCTCCCATCACCTAGTGTAAAGTTCTGCTGGTTGAGGTTATTGGCCTGACTAATCAAGGAAATTTGTCGGCCGTTGTTAAAGCGGTTCAGGTTTAGCCGCCCCTGATACCGTTGCTGGGTTCCGGCACCAATCGAGTTCTGTCCGAAATATCCTTTCCGTTTATCCCGTTTGATGGTCAGGTTGATGGTACGTTCGCGGTTGCCGTCGTCAATACCCGAGAACTGCGATTGATCCGACGATTGATCATACAGCTGTACTTTATCAATGATGTCGGCGGGCAGGTTACGGGTCGCCATTTTGGGGTCGTTGCCAAAAAACGGTTTTCCATCTACGAGTACACGATTAACTGCCTGGCCCTGCGCTTTGATAGTGCCATCCCTAGCGACCTCTACACCGGGCAGCTTCCGCAAAAGCTCTTCCACCTGCGCGTTGGGCTGCGTCTTGAACGAATTAGCGTTGAACTCCAACGTATCGCCTTTGACGTCGATGGGCGCGCGTTCCTGCTTGACGACTACCTCGTTGAGCATGCTGGCCTGCTCGTTCATGCGGATGGTTCCGGCATCGACGATTGGCGCATCAGCAGGTACCGTTACGTAACGTGACGCATTTCCATATCCCAGAAAGGTGATAAGAAGCCGGTAGTTGCCAGCCGCTACGTTGCGAAAGCTAAACCGGCCGTCGCCATCCGTGGTCGTCGCATCAACATAGCCTGAATCCCGCGCCGTCAGCAACGAGACCGACGCCATACGTAACGGCTTGCTGCTTACCGAATCAATAGCTACGCCCTGAATTTCGGCCTTGCCCTTGCTTTTTTGGGCAAGGCCGACCGTCCAACTGAGCAGTAGGAAGATAACAAGAGGGAAGGTTTTCATGCGGGGTGTAATCAGTTTCGCTCACCCATCATCAGTTGCTGGCGGAAGTCGGCTCTGGCCTTTTCCCGCAGGTCGGCAATTTTTTCGGGCGAAACCGTCTCGGCTTTACGGGCTGGCTGAACGTCTTTATCACTGACGCCTGACAGATTCACTTTCGTCGCCCGAAACTGCTCCCGGCTGCTTTCGACCAGGAGCACGGCTCCGGTCTCTGGTGTCAGTTCACGGATGGGCGAGTAGGTGATGGGCAGTTCAGTGGTGAACCAGACTGTATACGTTTCTTTCTGGAAAGGCACCGTAGCTTTGCGGCAGGTGTAGCCGGCAATTTTCTTGGTTTGGTCGGTTAACTGCCAGCCTGCCGTATGATTGATTGGGGCTTCGGCGCGGTACGATTTGGCTTCGTCACCCTTGCCGACGGTCAGCAGCATAATGGTTTTTTGATTGGCGAGGTCAACAAATACGTCCTCTTCGTAGGGGCGTCCCATATTCGTAACCTGTGGTGCGCCACCTCCGCCCGGTCCACCCACGAATGTGCGCACGACTGCGTTCTGCTCATCACGGCTTTCTTTGGCGTACTGCTTCGTAAAAACTACCTTCTGCCCAAAGGTACGCGTGTCGGGTATATCACTCGGGAAGTTCGGGTCGCCCGGTTTCACCTGCTCGCCATTAATGATGATGCGCATACTGTTCGGGTCAATCTTCCGGACAACTTCGTAATTAATTTGCCCTGATGTTTGGGCCAGCGTTGGATGACTGACTGCTGCGAGCAGTGAGAGAAGGAGTACTAAAATGGGGTGCGTTTTCATAAGGATAATTGATTGAAATTGATGGGACAAACTTCTGGCAGCGCTTTCAAAAAGACTGCTATATAGTGGTAAACAGGGTTAACCCCCGTTTCCTGGGTGGCCGTACTTTTGCATGAGATCGGCGATGGCTTTCTGGCGTAGATCGACTAATTGCTCCGGCGTAACGCTTTGCGCCTGTACTTTGGGTTTGGCTGCCAACGACGGATTAGGCGCGGTTTTAGCCACTTTGGTGGCTTTGAACTGCACTTTGCTACCCTCAATCAGCAGGACCGTGCCGGTGTCGGGCGTGAGCGCTTCAATGGGCGAGTAGGTGATGGGCAGTTCGGTGGTGAACCAGACGGCGAAGGTTTCCTTCTGAAAGGGGACGAGAGCTTTACGGCAGGTGTACCCGGCAATCTTTCTGGTCTGGTCGGTTAGCTGCCAGCCCTGTACACGCTGAATTTGTGATTCGGCCTGATACGTTTTAGCATCCGGATCTTTACCGACCGTGAGGATCGTTACTTTTTTCAGGGTCTTCAGGTCGACAAACGTCTGCTCGACAATCAAACGCCCAACCTGGCTTTGACTCCCTGGTCCTACGACTTCCCCCTCGCGCAGTACTTTCGCGTTCGTACCGTTCACCAGTACCTTCTGCTCAGACATACGCGCGTCGGGAATGTCAGTTGGGAAATTGGGATCGCCGGGTTTCATCAACTCGCCATTACTGTCGAGGAATTTCAGACTTGCCGGGTCGATTTTGTGAACGCCTTCGTACGTAATCTGGCCAGACCATGTAGCAGCGGCCGTCTGTGCGATAATTGGGTGAGTTGTGAGCAAGGCGGCTATAAAGCTGGCAACTGCGATAATGCGTGTTTTCATGAAAAAAGCTGGTTTGGTTTGACCCCTCAAAGGTCAGCTGGAGTTTTGTAACGCACTGCTACATAGTGTTAAACAGTGTTAAGTTGAAACTCTGGCTCACTACAGGCATACCCCGCCAAACTTGGTTGTTGCTGGTCTTTTCTAGGATTTTGGGTAGTGAGCCTTAAGGGTGGTAGGGTTTGGATGAGGTAATTTTGACCCCATTTTAAAAGAGAGGGGTCACGGGTTTTGGTGGGAACACAAAAAAGCCCGGCTGCATAGCGGCCGGGCTTTTCTTCAGTCTGCTTAATGAAACATTGTTTAGCCGACAAAGGTATGCGGCTTAGGTTAATCAGAGTATTTACGGCTTGACAACTTTAACACTCTGCCGCTGAGTCGGTAGACCTGCACTGCCTTCACTGACGACCTGTAACAGGTACAACCCACTGGCCTGTTCCTGCATATCCCAGTCAATTAAATGCTGGCCGTCGGCCTGCTGCCAGTGGTGCTGACGGACTGGCTTACCACTTAGATCAACCAGTTCAACTTGCAACGGACGCCCCTCAGCACCACGAATTACAGCCCGCAGTCGGTCCTGCTGGATGGGGTTGGGTGCCAGCTCTACTTGCAAAGGTGTTTCCAGACTAGCGATCTCTCTGGCCCGGCAACTGGCGTCTACCGTTAGTCGGTAAGGGCCGTAAACTCTAACTGTGCCGGAGCGGTCGGTGACTTTCAGATAGAAGTTGCCTTGGGTGTTGGTTTGGGCGTTGATCAGCGTCAGACTCGACGTAGCGGTGCCTCGGAAGAGTTGGGGTGTCTCCATGAGCTTGGGGCTGGTCAGCGTGTTCTTGTACCACTCATACTTGACTGGGTCACCCTCGACCGCTACGCTGATCACCGCTGTTCCTCCCCGGCAGACGGTGGGGTTGTTGCCACCTAACACCGTCGTAGATGCTATGGTTGAACAGCCGTTGTCTTGCCGGGTTACCGTCACCGAGTAGACACCCGCCGTAGTGACCTGGGCCTGGTTGGAGCTGCCCTGCTGAGCAGCGTTTGAGCTAAAGGAGTAGCTAAGGTTATCACCCGGCGTAGCTGTGGCCGTTAAGGTAACGCTTGCATTGGTAAACGACAAAGGGCCTGAGTTAGTCAGACTGACGCTGGGGGTTATCGTATTACTTTCTACCGTAGTGGTCTGGACGGCCGTACACCCATTGGCGCCGGTTGCCGTCAGGGTGTAGGTGCCGGGGCGGTTGACACTCGTCATACCCCCACTGGCGCTAAAACCCTCCGGTCCAGTGATGCCATACGCCACTCCAGTCGTGGAGCTGGATGCGCTCAGATTGACACTGGTTTGAGAACAGCTCAACGGACCATTATTGGTTAAGCTCACGTTCTGGGGAGGGGTGGTGTTGGTCTCTACGGTGACTGTCCTGGTGGCACTACAGCCGTTGTTGCGGGTGGCCGTCAGGGTGTACTCGCCGGGCTGACTAACGGTGGCCGTGTTAGCCGAATAGCTCTGACCACCCGGCCCAGTGATGACAAAGCCGGGATTGTTGTTCGCAGACGCATTCAGCACCGCCGTTGGCTGAGCGCAGGTGATTACGTTGCTCACACTTAGGCTCAGGTTGCGGGGCGGATCGGTGTTAGCCTCTACCAGGGTCGTAGCCGTGGCTGTACAGCCCTGAGCGTTGGTGACCAGAACTGTATACTCACCAGGATTGGTGACGGTGGCCGTTCGGCTGCTGGTACCCGTAGGCTGACTGATGGGGAAGGGGCCACTGAAGACATAGGTGGCGTTGTTACCCGCCGAGGGCACGCTGAGTCGAACACTGGTCCGCTCGCAGTTCAGCGGGCTGTTGCTATTGAGGGTAGCAGCAAAGCTAGAGCAGGCCGATTCGTAGGAGATGATGACCAGACCATTGCCTGCATTGCCGTTCTGGGCTCCGGTCTTAGCTGTGCCATTGGGGTCTATGTTGAACGAGCCACCACCGCCACCCACCCCATAGCCAACGGTTTCGGTAAACTTACCGCCACCCCCTCCAGAATATCCTCCTCCGCCACCGGCAATTACCGCCCCATAGTAACCATAGGATGTGCCTCCTCCCCCAAACCCACCAATACCACCATAACCACCCTGCCCTCCGTTAACAAAGGCTTTCCCCCCTCCATTTGCAAAGTACCCGTCTCCCCCGTTGGTGTATAGACCGCCCCCTGCTCCCCCTCCCTCATTATCAATGGTGCCACCGCTGCCGTTAGTCCCACCACCTCCGCCAGAACCGTCTCCCCCATTAGTGCCCGCCTGCCCCTGTTTGCTTACCACATCAAAAATCTGAGCATTGTTACTAGGCCCACTACCCCCACCACCCCCACCGGCAATGACCAGCGGTTGGACCGGATTAGTACCAGTAACGACAAACGAGCCACCACCCCCAGCTCCCGGCCTATCTATTGATGAAGGTCCCTCTCCAACCAGGATGCGAAGCTGTTGACCGGGTGTGACGGAAACCGTACCGGTGATAATAGCTCCTTTGCCCGGTTCGTATAAGCTCCCGCCAGCTCCTTCGGCCCCCCGGGCTTCAATAGTCAGGGAGGTTACGCCAGTGGGCACCGTCCAGGTAACGATTTGGCCAGAATAATTAAAGGTTTCTGAATTCGATGCAGCGACACGTGCTCCCTTAGCCGACTGAGTGACGACGCTATGAGCTGGTTTTACCTGGCTTCGCTGGACAGGGTCGGGTTTCGTTGAACTTGGTATAACCGTTTTTGATCCGTCCGCTCTACGGATAGGGAGTTGATTTTGGCCGTGAGCCGTAGATAAGTATTTAACTGAGCAGGTTAGCAGGAGAAGAAAGGTAAACAGGTGTTTCATACGAATAGAATTGGATTGAGTGTTAAGAAGTTGAATCACCTGTAAAGCTACTCTACCAGTAGAGTAGTCTGCAAGTAGCCATCAAAATATATGTGTAGAATTACTTAATGGTAAACCCCACAGCCTGGCGTCTGGTGGCCGGGCTGTGGGGTTTACCATTCAATAGGTTTTGGCGGATGACTCCAAATTATTTCGATCTCCAGACTATCCAGAAATGCCTCGTCGCGTTCTTCCAGTAACTAGGCCATTGCCGGAGACAACACCAAGGTACCATCGACTAACACGGCTCTGGTCGCATCGGTAGATAAGGGATGCACAAGCGTCTGGTAGCCTGCCGCCTTCAAACCTTCAATAAATACGGTGACCATTTCCCGGCCTTTGATGAGAGTTAATTCGTTCATTGACTACGGAATGATTCGTTTTGATACTCTATCCGAGCTGTATTCAATGCAACTCATCATCTGCTGAAAGGTGTATTGCTCATAATAACCAGTTACCAGCACTCCCTTCTGTTCAACGACGTACTCAATCACTGGATGCTGACGCTTGAGGGCGAGCGAAACAACATCACGCATAGTCGGCTGATGGGGCAACGATGCGCGGTCGTTTGGAATATCGACCGAGACAGACGCCTTGATTCGCTTGATGTTTCCCATCATTGTTACCAGTTGCAGCGTAAATCTGGCAATTGGTTTGTCGACCATAACCGGCATATCCAAGTACCAGACGATGAGCAGCCACATCGCCCGGCGCACATTTGCGACCCTGATGAATAAAGGAGGCATGCCGACCAGGACCTTGCAGGAGATTTTAGGGCATAGTTCGATTATATCTACCGAAAAAATTCCAAAGTCAGCTCTTCGCTGATCGATGATCAGATGCGGGACGCCTGGAAGCGTATCAAGTCTTGATTTGACCCCACCTGTGACCCCATTCTTGAAAAAGTGCCCTTCTAGTCTGGCTAAAGCCCTTGTTTTGTTAAACAGTGTTAACGCCCATCCAAAGCCCGTCTGGACGATGTAGATTTGTATATGAACCGACGCATCCGTTCGATATTCTGGCTGATGACGCTTTGCATCATCGGCATCAATGCGTTTCAGGGGTATTGGCTCTGGACAACGTATCAGCTTAAAAGCCAGCAGTTCAACCAAACGATGCGGGATGCGTTGTTTTGGGTTTTGCAGCAACGCCAGATGGTTGAAGCTAAGCGCTTATTTGCCAGACAGGGCCATGAAAAGTCGCCGAAGCCGACGCGAATGATTATTCGCCAGTTCGATGGTACTACCAATCAGGAGCAGATTCGGGTCATTGTGAGACAACCCGGCCCCCCAATCAGCGCAAAGGGGCATAAGCCTGCTCCGCGTGCCGTAACTGTTGATCGCTTTTATCAGCGGCCAGGCCCGCCAGGAACAGAAACGCAGCTATTCGAATCGCCCGATACACTGGCCCATCGAATTTCGACTATGTTACTGCTCGACTGGGCCGAAGGGACACGTATCAGTCTAGCCAGGTTGTCGGAAGCGTATCGGGCTGAGCTGATTCAGCGAGGTATACATCCTGCGTTCAAACTGGATACGGTAAGCGTTCACCCGCAAAAGCCTGCTAAAAATCTAGTGGTTCGTCAATTGGGAGCGCCCGCAAAGCCGACTGATAGGTCGAACGTAATGAACAAGTTAATTGTGCCGATCAATCCGGTTCGGAATCTGTTTGCGCAGGTGACCTTTGACACGCCAACCTACTATCTGCTACGTCGCATGGGGTGGCTGCTTGGTGGGTCGGTGTTGCTAGTATTGCTGACGACGGGCAGTTTTCTGTTTATGCTAAGCACGATTCTGCGCCAGAAGAAGCTGTCGGAAGTCAAGAACGACTTCATAAACAACATGACGCACGAACTGAAAACACCCATCGCCACTGTAACCGCGGCCGTAGAAGCGTTGCAGAACTTCGGCGCGCTGAACGATCCGCAGAAAACGCAGACGTACCTGGCGATCTCGCAGAATAACCTGCAACGACTCTCTGATCTGGTGGAGAAAGTACTCACGCTTGCGGCCGAAGAAAAGAAAGAACTCGTCCTGAATCCGGAGTGGGTGAAACCGTCTGAACTGATTCAGCAGGTGGTCAGTGATCATCAGCTCAAAGCCGACAAGCCCGTGCAGTTTGCGATCGACGCATCGGCAGATGATGCGCCGGTCCTTATCGATCGCTTTCACATCGCGAATGCCATCAATAACCTGATCGACAACGCCATTAAGTATTCCAACGAATCCGTGACGATTCACATTGCGAGTCAGCAGCAGGAACGGCTTTGGCGGCTGTCGGTAAAAGACAATGGCATCGGCATTCCGAAGACGTACCAGGGCGCAATTTTCGACCGCTTTTTTCGCGTACCTACCGGTAATCTGCATCCCGTCAAAGGGTTTGGCTTGGGACTATCTTACGTGCGCCAGGTGATCGAGAAACACGGTGGCCAGATTGACGTCGCGAGTGAACCTGGCGCTGGCAGTGAATTTACCCTGTTGATTCCGGAGACGGGTGGTGACGGCCATGTCGGCGTGAAACGATTACGGATCAACTTGAATCCTCTTGACTTTTCTCCCGCTTCGAAATAGATGGCCAGCGTATTACTCGTTGAAGATGAATTAGCCCTCGGCATGATCGTGCGCGATAGCCTGGAAGTGCGGGGATTTACGGTACGTTACGCGGCCGATGGGGCTGAAGGTCTTAGCCTGTTTCGTCAGCAGCAACCCGATATTGTGGTGGCCGACGTCATGATGCCCGAAATGGACGGGTTCTCCCTGGCGGAGCACATCCGCCAGGACAATGCCCATATACCGATTCTGTTTCTGACGGCCCGTTCGCAGACCGCCGACGTAGTGCGCGGCTTTGAACTGGGCGGAAACGATTACCTCAAAAAACCATTCAGTCTCGACGAGCTTATCGTGCGTATCAATGCTCTGCTCCGCCGTCCAGCCAGTCTGGGTACAACCCTACCGACGCCAACGCTGCTGGCCGTTGGGCGGTATCGGTTTGATCCTCCCAAACAAAAATTATTTCTGGATGGCAAGGAAACCGTACTGTCGCACCGCGAAGCTGAACTACTCCGCAGGTTGTACGAACAACGTAATCAGGTTCTGGAACGTAGCATTGTGCTTACTGAACTCTGGGGAGATGATTCCTTTTTCAACGGCCGTAGTCTGGACGTGTTCATCACCCGACTCCGGCGCTACCTCCGCGACGATCCGCAAGTGCAGATCATCAACGTTCGCGGCATTGGCTATAAACTGATTATTTGAGCTAACGTGAATTATGGATCGTGCCTATGTTAACTAATTGAGTGGTATAATATTGCTGACGTACAGCCCTTCGACTCCGCTCAGGGTGACAGCTTACTATTTTGTTTACTTAAACAGCTAGAGGTGGAATGTCACCCTGTGCGGAGTCGAAGGGCCTAGCGTCAGCATTTCATTCACGTTAAGTGATTGACATCGTAGTCTGATTGTGAAGCAGGCCGGGCGTCCTGCCCGGCCTTGCTGGTTATTTACGCAATTGGGTGTTCGCAAAATGAACCATCGCTTTGTTCAGAAACGCGGCATACTCCGGGTTTTCCTGCCCGTTCCAGCTCGTGTACCGGAGGTCGTCTACGTACAATTGTGCCAACCCCTTATACGCTTCGGCCATGTCTTTGCTCGCGCATACCGACTCGCCCCAGAAACCGCTGATGTTGCGGTAGTGCCGGGCGATCTGCTGCTGGACGACCGCGCTGGTCGGGTCCTGGTGCATCAGGGACAACAGCCTTTCGCCGATGTCTTTGGCATCGGCTTTTAGCTGCTCAAAGCCCGCTTTTCCTAGTTGCCGGAGCCCGTTCTCCGATTCCTCAATAACGTCGGCACCGTACTTCTCTACGGCCTCCCGACGATACGCTTTCCCGTTCGGAAAGCCTTCATACAATTCTTCGTCTGTCAACATACGTTGTTCGCCTTTAAGTGATTTAATCGTTTTGTCAATCGTAGTCAAAAGAACCGAAAGCTGGTCTCTACGACGCAGTAGGGATTCTTTGTGCTGGTTTAAGGCGGTCAAGGTGTCAAAATCAGGGTCTTCCAGGATGCGCTGGATTTCACTAAGCGGGAAATCCAGTTCCTTGTAAAAGAGAATCTGCTGCAGTCGGATTAACTCATTTTCGCCATACAGCCGGTACCTGGCCTCGGTACGGATGGATGGCTTCAGAAGGCCCAGCCGGTCGTAGTGGTGTAAGGTGCGCACGCTGACACCGGCTAACGCGGCTAGTTTTTTAACAGAATACTGCCTCATAAACTACCTATGCTTGATTGACGGGGTAAATGTAGACTATGACGTAAGGGGAGAGTCAAGGGAAATTTTGACTTTTTTTGTTCTTGTGAGGAAGAGGCAGAAACAAGACCACGAAAATTCGTTTTTGTCATTCGCGATCGCGGTCTATCTTTGCGGCATGATTATCGGCTGGGCTCTTTTCTCCTCGTTTCGACATCGTCGCCATCATGGCGGCTGTTAAGTTCTTGTCGCTGACCCGCCGAACCCTCTCTTTTGCTTACTTTTGCCCTCAATTTGTTGATTATAGCTCACTAAAGCCGATTCGGTGACTGTGGGTTAACGCGTTTGTTCTCCTGAATTATGTCTTCTGTATTACGTATTGCCTTACAAAAATCGGGTCGGCTGAGCGAAGACTCGTACCAGCTCTTTAAAGAATGCGGGATTCGCTTCGACTACGGCACTGGCAAGCTCAAATCAGTGTCGTCGAACTTCCCGGCTGAGTTTCTTTTTCTGCGCGATGATGATATTCCGGGTTATGTTGAAGATGGCGTGGCTGATCTGGGTATTGTCGGTGAGAACGTAGCGGTCGAAACCGGCCGACCCGTACAAACCGTGCATCGGCTGGGCTTCTCGAAGTGCCGCTTGTCTATTGCCGTACCCCGCGCCACCGATTGGAAAGGCATTCAATACCTGGATGGTAAAAACATTGCGACTTCGTACCCAAACCTGTTAGGAAAATACCTGGCCGAGCAGGGCGTGAAGGCCGAGATTCATGAGATCAGTGGATCGGTAGAGATTGCCCCCAGCATTGGGTTGGCCGAGGCCGTCTGCGATATTGTTAGTTCGGGCAGTACGTTGTTGAGCAATGGCCTGAAAGAAGTTGAAACAATTTTTCGCTCGGAAGCCATTCTGATTGCTCGCCCTGAACTGGAAGCCGACAAGCAGGCGTTAGTGGAGAAACTACTGTTCCGGATCAAATCGGTGCAGGCGGCCAAGAACAACAAATACATTGTGCTGAACGCCCCTAACCACGCGCTTGATCAGATTACGGCCTTGTTGCCCGGTATGAAAAGCCCGACGGTAACGCCTTTGGCCACGGAAGGCTGGAGTTCCGTGCATTCCGTGTTGAACGAAAATGAGTTTTGGGAAAATATCGAAGCGATTCGGGCGGCCGGTGCCGAAGGTATTCTGGTCATTCCGATTGAGAAAATGATTTACTGAACTAGTATATAGAAGTGAGGAGAGAGAAGCGAGAATGCTCCGCTAAAGTGACTGAATTCTCTCTCGTATCTCCTCGCTCCACACTCTTTTCAAAATGAAAATCATTCCCTTTCCCAGCCGTGCCGAATGGCCTGCTCTTTTAGCCCGGCCCGTGCAGTCGAACCAGCAGATTGAAGCAACGGTCGCTCCAATTCTGGCGCAGGTAAAAGCCAGGGGCGATGCGGCCCTCGTTGAGTTTGCCCAGAAATTTGACAAGGTCGACCTGGCCCAGTCTGACCTAAGCGTTTCGGAAGCGGAACTCGATGCCGCCGAAGCGCAACTGAGTCCGGAGCTCAAAACGGCTATTCTGCAAGCGTACCAGAACATCCGCCTGTTTCACGAGCGGCAGCGGCAGCCTGTCGAAAAAATAGAAACCATGCCCGGCGTTACGTGCTGGCGTCGGAGTGTGGGTATCGAAAACGTGGGTCTGTACATCCCCGGCGGAACCGCACCCTTGTTCAGTACGGTGCTGATGTTGGGCGTACCGGCTCAACTGGCGGGCTGCCGCAAAATTGTTCTTTGCACCCCCAGCAATCACCCGGCGATCTACTTTGCCGCGAAGCTGGTGGGCGTCACAAACGTATTCCGGATCGGGGGCGCACAGGCCATTGCGGCCATGGCGTACGGTACCGAATCCGTGCCCCAGGTCTATAAACTGTTCGGACCGGGTAATCAATACGTAACAGCCGCCAAAATGCTGGTTGCTAAAGAAGGCGTAGCCATCGACATGCCCGCTGGTCCGAGTGAAGTGGCTGTGTATGCCGACGACACGGCTGTGCCCGCGTTTGTGGCCGCTGACCTGCTCTCGCAGGCCGAACACGGGGCCGATAGTCAGGTATTGCTCGTGTCGACCAGCAAACGGTTGGTTGAACTGGTCAATGTGGTTCTGATTACCCAGCTAAGTAGACTCTCCCGACAGGACCTGGCCGTGAAGGCGCTGGAGAATAGTAAGATGATTCTGGTGGAAAGTCAGGCCGAAGCGATTGACTTGCTGAATGCGTATGCCGCCGAACACTTGATTCTGAGCGTTGACAATGCCGAAGCTGTAGCCGAACAGATCGTTAATGCCGGGTCTATTTTCCTGGGAAACTACACCCCCGAATCAGCCGGTGATTACGCGTCAGGTACCAATCACACGCTGCCTACCAACGGCTTCGCCCGGGCCTACAGTGGCGTATCGCTGGATAGTTTCGTGAAGAAGATTACGGTGCAACACATTACACCGGAGGGGTTGCAAAACCTGGGTCCGATTGTGGAAGCTATGGCCGAAGCTGAGTCGCTCGACGCGCATAAGCGGGCTGTAAGTCTGCGACTGGCGAGCCTGGCCGAAGCGAATCCGGCCTGATTTTGATATCTTGTCCTAAAAGAAGGTATTGTCATGAGTCAGCTATTGATCGAAATAGATACGCCAGCGGATGAAGCCTTACTGCGGGCGTTGTTACCAAAATTAAACGCACGAGTTGTCGAAGAGAAGGCCGTTCTAAGCGACCAGGCAAAGAAAGAGCAATTGAGAGCGGTCTTTGATCAGTTAATTAAGAGCGGTGTTGCCGAAAAATACGGTGACCCATCGAAATGGCAACTGGATGCTCGACAGGATAGACCCTTGCCTGGCAGAGACTGATGATCGTAGATAGTAACATCATAACCTATTCAATTCAGCCTGATTATACTCGGCTTTTGAACTATCTAGTTAATAAGATAGATGAGATTCACGTCTCATCAATTACTAAGCTGGAGGTGCTGGGATTTTATAAGTTGGATGACAGTGAGAAGAGCCAATTTAGGCAATTTTTTGACCTGATTACTGTACTACCCATCAGCCACGAAGTCATTACGGAAGCCATCCGCCTGCGCCAGCAGCGTAAACGTTCGCTGGCCGATTCGATCATTGCGGCTACAGCGTTACTGTATTCGTTGCCAGTTCTTACCCACAACGTAGCCGACTTCGCCGATATTGATGATTTGCAACTCATTGCGCTGGCTGATGTTCTGAATGCATGATCGTCCTTTCTTCGCGTCGTTGCATCGGATATTGAACATGTCGTTCACACAAACAAAGACAAGCTTCAGAATGGCTCTACGCATCTTGCCGCCTTGGTTTAACGCTGACACAAATTCTAAAATGAGGGATAGGGCCGGTGCGGTTCTATAAAGCTTTGACCTATGAAGTACCTTGCCGACTTACTGCTTCTTGGCGACCCGCGATTGTATGAAACCTGCGAACCGGTTCTGGAATCGGAGTTATCGCTGGTTGCCGGTTGGGTTGCCGATTTGCACAACGTAATGGAAGAGATTCGGGCGAAGTACCAGTTCGGGCGGGGGATTGCCGCTCCGCAACTGGGTATTATGAAACGGCTGATCTATCTGAATGTTGACCGGCCGCAGATCATTATAAACCCCGAATTTAGTGCGGTAAGCGACGAAACCGAGGAACTTTGGGACGATTGCATGAGCTTTCCGAACCTGCTTGTTCGCGTTCGTCGACATCGTTCGCTGACGATGAGCTACCGCGATGAGCATTGGCACCCCCAACACTGGCACGTAACCGACTGGGCAATGTCAGAACTCATTCAACATGAATACGATCACCTGAATGGTGTATTATGCACCATGCGGGCGGTTGACCAACAGGCGTTTCGCTGGCGGCCAACGCCTGCCGAACGTAACTAGCGGACTAACTGATTCAATACGTTTTCTAGCAAGATCTTATGTTTTACCTACAATCGCTTCTTCGTCCGCACATCCTTACGCTAACCCCTTATTCATCGGCTCGGGATGAATACACCGGGAAGGAAGGCGTGTTTCTGGATGCCAACGAAAATCCAATTGGGTCCACTACGACCGGAACGTATAACCGGTATCCTGATCCGCATCAGTGGGCCATCAAGCAGCGGCTAGCGCCAATAAAAGGAGTCCGGCCCGAGCAGATTTTTCTGGGTAATGGCTCGGATGAACCCATCGACCTGTTGGTCAGAGCTACCTGTGCGCCGGGTATCGATTCGATCCTGATTATGCCGCCCACTTACGGCATGTATGAGGTTTCGGCAGCCATCAACAACGTAAATATCACCCGGATTCCGCTTACACCCGATTTCCACGTTGATGTTGAGGCTGTGTTAGCCGCTATTACGCCTACAACAAAGTTGATCTGGCTTTGCTCACCCAATAACCCATCGGGGAATCTTTTGCAGGCTGATGCCATTAAAGCGATACTTGAAGCGGCCGATCATTCGCTGGTCATTGTCGATGAGGCTTATATCGATTTTGCCGATACGCCTTCCTGGACAAGCGAACTGGATACATACCCAAACCTGGTGGTGCTGCAAACCTTTTCAAAGGCGTGGGGGCTGGCAGCTTTGCGGCTGGGTATGTGTTTTGCTTCCGAGGAGTTGATTCAGGTGCTGAACAAAATCAAACCGCCCTACAACATATCCGCGCCGACCCAGCAGCTCGCGCTTGAAGCCCTGGAGCGCGAAGCGGAAAAGAACGAGATGGTAGACCAAATTTTGGCGGAACGTCACGTTTTGGCGGAAAAACTGCGTTCTTTGCCTGCTGTGCAGGTCGTGCATCCGTCGCACGCCAATTTTCTGCTCGTGCAGTTTGACGATGCCAAAGGAACGTTTGAACACCTCATTGCCCAGCAGGTAATCGTGCGCGATCGCTCGAACGTAAAACTGTGCGATGGGTGTCTGCGTATAACCGTTGGCACACGGGCCGAAAACGAGCGGCTGCTCGACGTATTACGGACTATGAGTCATACACCGGTTACGGGCAATTTGCCGTTAGGAACAGGGGATATAGCCACCCGGCCGGAAGTGGTATCAAACGCCTAACTGGTACGTATAGAACGAAGCGAAACAGACGGCAAATATCAGTTTATGAGAACACTACGTATAGTCGCGCTGCTGGCCATTTCGGGCTGGCTGCTACTGCCCAGTCAGGCACGGGCGCAATACAACAACTGGTCGGTCGGTTTCCGCATCGGTGAACCCGCGGGCGTAAACATCCGAAAATACTTCGGCAGCAATCACGCATTCGACCTGAATATTGGTACGTATGGTGGGCTGTACGGCAATCGGCGGAGCTACCGTTCAGGTGATTACAGAAGCGTAGGACTGGCTGTTCAGGGGCATTACATCTGGCATAAGGCCCTAACCAGCAGCGAGAGTCTGCGCGGATATTACGGCTTTGGCGGACAGATCAATACGCGTCGATACTACGCCGATCGGCTTGCCAGCGTGGGCCAGTACGAGAATGCGTTATCCATTGGCGGATCGGGCGTGGGCGGCCTGGAGTATTTCCCGGCCAATAAGCCCTATTCCTTCTTTCTGGAAGGCGGTCTCTACGTCGAACTTCTTCAGGCACCCTTTTTCCTGAACCTCAATACGGGTTTAGGATTGCGGTATAATTTTTAAGAAGGGAGAAAAGGGCGTAGAAGGAGGAATGGGATGAAGGAACAAAAGCGCTTACGCATATCATCCTATCCCTCTCTTCCCTTTCGTCCCTCTCGTCCCTTTCCTCCTCATGTTTAAGATCTACAGTTCTTCGGCTGGTTCGGGTAAGACGTATACGCTCACCAAGGAGTACCTGAAACTGGCACTCCGGCCCGACGCGCGCGACGATTACTTTCGCCACATCCTGGCCGTTACGTTCACGAACGCGGCCGCCAACGAGATGAAGAACCGGATTCTGGAGCGGCTGCGCGAGATTGCCGATGGCAAGCCAATGCCGCTGCTCGATGACCTGGTTGCAGAACTGTATGCCCATGCCCCCGGAACCGACGCGTTTGAGGCTGCCAAACTTGAGGTGCGTAAAAAGGCCGGGTCCGTTTTTAAAACCATTCTGCACCGCTACGCTGATTTCAGCGTTACTACCATCGACTCGTTTACGCAGCGGGTCGTTATGGCGTTTACGGACGAATTAGGGTTTCCGTATTCGTTCGAGGTCGAGATGGAAACCGACGAAGTACTCGAACTGGCCATCGACAACCTGATCGAGAAGGCCGGAACCGAGGAAATGGACGAGATTACGACCATCCTGGGTGAGTACTATACGCACACGGCGGCCGAAGGGAAAAGCTGGAACATGCTTCCCGAACTGCTCAAAGAGTTTGGGAGAAACCTCACCTCCGACCAGTTTTACGAGGCTGTCAGCTCTGCGCAGGAACTATCGCCGACGGCGTTACGTACGATTCGCCTGCAATTACTGGACTATAACCGCCAGGCCGAAACGGAAATCGTCGGGCACGCACAGCGGGCCTGGAAACTCGTCGCTGATGCGGGGCTGGACGTAACGGATTTTGCCTACGGAGCGTCGGGTGTAGGGGGGTATCTGAAAGCCATTGCCAACGGCGAATACCGGAAAGAAGCTGGGGCGCGGGTAAACAATGCGGTAAACAACGGCGATTGGTACGGCAAGAAAACGCCGAAGCCGGTACAGGATATGATCGACGGCATGGCCGCTGAACTTTGTGATTGTATCGAGCAGATTAACCGCATCCGAGAGGAGCGGGGCAAGCAGATGGTCTTGTTCGAATGCCTGCTGCCGCATTTGCAGAAGCTGGCCTTGTTGAAGCAGATGCGTGTGGAATTTGATGACCTGCTGCGGAAAGACGGGCGCGTACACATTTCCGAGTTCAATAAGAAAATTCTGAGCATCGTCGCTTCGGAACCCGTGCCGTTTCTGTACGAGCGGCTGGGTACGAAATACAACCATATCCTCATCGACGAGTTTCAAGACACATCGCGGCTGCAATTCGCCAACCTGCTGCCGCTCATTGAGAACTCGCTGGGGGGCGACCACTTCAACCTGGCCGTGGGTGATGGCAAACAGGCGATTTATCGATTCCGGGGGGGCGATATGGACCAGATCGTCGCGCTGCATCGGCAGGATCTGACTACGTTGAAAGAAGCCCATAAGCCGGGCTCATGGACCGCCGACCGAATCGACATGCTCGACGGGCATATTCATACCGAACTATTGAAGACCAACTGGCGGAGCGCGGAGCCGATTGTGCGTTTCAACAACGATTTCTTCGAGTTCACCGCCCGCCGGTTCGAACACCAGCACCCGAAACTGGCGGATGTTTTCGACGTTAAGCAGGAGTTTCATCAGGTTGCGCAGCCCAGCGCTCGCAAAGAAGGTCACGTACAGATTGATTTTGTCGCCAAAAACGAAGCAGAAGCTAAAGACCTGACGACGATGATGCTTGAGAAAACGATCGAGCATCTGGAACGGGCTCTGGCCGAAGGGTATCAATACGGCGACATCGCCATTCTTTGTCGGAAAAAAGCGCAGGCTAAAGCCCTGGCCAATGAACTCAACGCCCGGCAAATTCCGCTGGTATCGGCGGATTCGTTGTCGCTGGAGTTTTCCGATCCGGTGAAGTGGCTCATTACGTTGATGCGGCTGCTTCAGCAACCCGATCAGAAGCTGTTACGCTACGAACTGCTGTATTTATTCCACCGGGTGGTGCAGGGCGTATTTCCCGATGATGCCCTGACGGAAACGATTCGGAATGTTGCGGAAGGGGAGATCGGCGGCATGTATGACTACCTCGGCGCGCAGGGCTACCCCCTCGATCCGTATGCGCTGGGGCAGCTGAACCCCTATGAACTGGCCGAACGGCTGACGGACCAATTTCATTTGTTCAACCAAGCCGAACACAACCCGTTCCTGTTCCGATTCCTCGACGAAGTGTTGACGTTCAATCAGAAACGGAGCGGGCACCTGAGCGATTTTTTGCTGTACTGGGAAAGCGTTCGGCAGAAGATTTCGGTGGAAGGAAACGCGCGGAATGCGGTTAGTATTCAAACCATTCACAAATCGAAGGGGCTGGAGTTCCCGGTCGTTATTATTCCGTTTGCCAACTGGTCGGTTGAGCCCAACCGAAACAGTTCCATCTGGCTCAATTTGTCCGAGATCCGGGCCGACCTGCTGGCGCACGAAAGCCACACGGGGGAGGTAACTCGGCTCATGGCGGCACCTGTCGTCGCGAGCAGTACGTTGGCGAAAACCCCCGAACCCGTGGCGGCCCAGTACGAAGACGAGCTGACACGGACTTTTCTGGAAAATATGAACCTGCTCTACGTAGCGTTCACGCGGCCAACCGACCGGCTGTACGTCATTGCCGAAGCGGCTGACTTTACCAAAGGCGGAAGCCAGAAAGACGTTAGCTACTGGCTGCATTCGTTTCTGCGCGACAGTGAGGTGGCCCGCTCCTGCGGTTACGCCTGGCAGGAGGGCCAGATGAAGTACGAAATTTGCCAGTGTACGGACGGAAATTCGCATTATCGGGTTGATGCTGTCGATGAGGAAATTGTACTCGATGAAGTCATCAGCGGCCACCGGGGGCAGGACTTGCAGTTACGTCGGCAGGCCGATCGGGTGTTCGATGTCGCTACGTTTGAGCGTACTCGCGAACGTGACCGTAAGCTGGGCGCGGCCCTGAGTCTGATTAAAGGACCCGGCTGCATCGACAAAACACTTCGGCAACTGGTCAGCGAAGGGCTCGTCCGGAGCGTCGAATGTGCGGATCTCAAACAGAGTCTGCTGACGATTGTGACGCATCCAAACCTGGCCGACTTATTTGACCCGACGCTACGTATCGATACCGACCGGAGCATTTTAAGTCGTACGCGCATTCACGGTGCCCCGCACCGGGTGGTGCATTACCCCGATGGAAGCGTTGTGCTGGTGCAGTATGAATCGGGCGTAGAATGGCAGGCCAGCGAGTCTGATACCAGTTATGATCCCGTTAAATCCCTGAAATATTTTACTGGCTTATACCGCGAGATGGGCTTTCACGAAGTCGAAGGCCGAATCGTGTATCTATCCGACGAACCGCAGGTGGTTCGCGTCATGTAAGCCCCTAATTCTTTGAATGTTGAGACAAAAAACCTTATTCGTTTCTCTGTGGCTGGCCGTGCAGTCGCTAGCTGGTCTGGCGCAATCGACTGATGCAGCCCAACCTGGTCATTCATCCCCTTACCAACTGAAAACCGGCCGTGAGCTAACTACCTTGGGGGTTGGTGTGGCCACCTTTGGTGCATCGCTGGCGCTGGGTAGCACGATCGAGCCACTAACGGCCGCTGACATCGCTACGCTAAATCGGGCGGATATAAACGCCTTTGACCGCAGGGCTACCAACAACTGGTCGAAAGGTGCTGATCGGCTCAGTGACGTAACGCTGGCGGGAAATATCGCCCTGACGGGCCTATTGACCGTAGCGGCTCCGGCTATGCGCCAGGATATAAAGACGGTGGCGGTGATGTACGTAGAGACCATGCTCCTGACCAACGGGATTAAAGGCACTGTAAAAGCCCTTACCCAACGTACCCGGCCTTTTGTCTATAACCCAATTGCTCCGTTGGACGAGAAGCTGGAGCGCGACGCTCGTCAGTCGTTTTTCTCCGGCCATGCGTCTAACGCCTTCGCGACGGCGGTATTTACGGCGGAAGTGTTTCGGCATTATTTCCCGCACTCGCGGCTGAAGCCGGTGGTATGGGTCGGTTCGCTGGGGCTCGCCACGGCCACGGCGGTGCTTCGCTACGAAGGCGGGCTGCATTACCCTTCCGATCTGTTGACCGGGGCTGCCGTTGGCTCTCTGCTGGGGTGGGGGATCCCAAAACTGCACGAGTTGAAAAATACGAGTGAACTAGGGCAACGGCTGGATGTACAGCCCTGGAGTAACGGAACCGCCAACGGAATCTCTGTCCGCCTGTTGGTGTTCTCGCGTTAGATTCGTTACGTAATGACCAAAATTACTGACCACATTCAGGCTGCTAATGGCAAGCCCATCTTTTCCATTGAAGTCATTCCGCCGATTAAAGGGGATAATCTGAAAAGCCTGCTCGACAATATCGAGCCGTTGATGGAATTTAAGCCACCGTTTGTCGACGTTACGTACCATCGCGAAGAATACATCGAACGGCCCTTACCCGATGGCACCATCCAGAAGATTGTCACCCGCAAGCGTCCCGGTACGGTAGGCATCTGTTCGGCCATCATGCACCGCTTTGGCGTTGACCCGGTGCCGCACGTCCTATGCGGAGGATTTACGCGGGAAGAAACCGAAGATTTCCTGATCGATCTGCATTACCTGGGCATTGACAACGTCCTGGTGCTGCGGGGCGATCCGGCCATGCCATTTACGACCTTCAAAGCCAAGGAAAACGGCTACGCATACGCCAGCGAACTGGTCGAGCAGGTGGCCAATATGAACCAGGGAATGTACCTGCACGAAGAAGATACGCCCCTGGCCCCGAGCAGCTTCTGCATTGGCGTAGCGGCTTATCCCGAAAAGCACTTTGAAGCCGCCGACCACGACATCGACTTCCAGTATCTAAAACAAAAGGTCGACAAAGGAGCGGACTACATCGTGACGCAGATGTTCTTCGATAACCAGAAATACTTTGACTTCGTCGAGCGCTGTCGTCAGCACGGCATTACCATCCCAATTATTCCGGGCCTGAAACCCCTGAGTACGCGCAAGCAGCTTCAAGTGCTGCCCAAACTCTTTCACCTCGACATGCCCGACGACTTAGTGCGGGCCGTTGAAGCCTGTGAGAACGACCAGCAGGCCCGGCAGGTAGGTATTGAGTGGAGCATCCAGCAGTCGCGCGAGCTGCTGGCGGGTGGCGCTCCGGTGCTGCATTTTTACACGATGGGCAAATCGGACAACATCACGACAATTGCCCGGGCGGTGTTCTAACTCAGGCGATCTTGCCGGAGTTTACGTAAAAGTCAGCCAGTAACGACAGGAAATCTTCTTTACGTCGACGGGATACCTCTACTTCGGAGTTGTCGCTTAGCCACACCTGGCCGCCATCGCCTTTAACGTATCGTTTGATGTGTTCGAGGTTCACGATGTTGGACTGATGGACCCGGAAGAAATAATAGTGGTCCAGAATCTCCTCGTACTCTTTCAGCAGCCGGGATACCACAATGGGTTTGCTGGTGGTGAGGTGAAATTTTGTGTAGGAACCCAGCGATTCGCACTGGATGATGTCGGCCATCTGCACAAAATGAATGCCCTCGGCGGTGGGCAGGGCGAGCCGCTGGTTGGCGTTGGGCGTCCGCTGTTTCAGACCCGTATGCTGGGGCTCGTCGATGTGTTCCTGTAGAATCTTCAACTGCTGCTGATCGACGGGTAACAGCCTTGTTTTGAACTTGCCGATGGCCGATTGAAGTTCATCCGGATCGATCGGTTTGAGCAAATAATCGATGGCACTGAATCGAAACGCGCGGATGGCGTATTCCTGGTAAGCGGTGGTGAAAATCACCCCGAAGTCGGCTTTGGGGAAGCTGGACAGCAGGTCGAAGCCAGTTTTGCCCGGCATCTGAATATCCAGAAAAATCAGATTCGGGCGCTGCTCATGGATCAGAGCGATGCCCAGATCCACATTTTTCGCTTCGCCACAGATAACCACATCCGGGCAAAGTAGTTGAAGCAGGTTCGAGAGGGCCTGGCGGGCGTTGGTTTCGTCGTCGATAATAACGGCACGTAGCGGATTCATTGGTTCAGGGCGTTTCAAGCGGAATAGTCATGACAATCTGGGTACCTGCGGGGTTGTTGTCGGCATCGACCAGGTCGATTACGGCCAGGCGGGCGGTACTGTCTTTATGGCGCAGCGACTCGAAGATACCGTTAGTCATTTCCTGTCCTCGGGAGATGTGCCCTTCACGGCGGGGCGAAAACGCCCGGCCTACGCCGTTATCTTCGATGGTGCAAATGATGTGCTGCTGGTCAACCCTGGCCGAGATAATAAGCCTTTTCTCGCCTTCTTTCGGCATCAGGCCGTGCCAGATCGCGTTTTCGACGTAAGGTTGCAGGAGCATGGGCGGCAGGAGCGTGTTCAGCAGGGCGTCGTCATCGGCAATGTCAAATTCGTAGCTGAACTCATGGTTGAAGCGGAACGACTCGATCTCGACGTACATCCGTAACGTATCAATGATCTGCTCGAACGGCAGATACTGGTGGTTCGAGTTCTCCATGATCCGACGAACCAGCTTCGAGAATTTTGAGAGATATTTCGCGCCTTCGATGCCTTGGTTGGTGAGCAGGTAATTCTGCACGGAGTTAAGCGAGTTGAACAGAAAATGAGGGTTCATCTGCGATTGCAGGGCCTTCAGCTTCAGCTCAGTCATCTGTAACTCCAGCCGATTTCGCTCCGCCAGCGTGTACACCCGCCAGCGCATAATACCGACCAGAATACCCGCTACAACCAACCCGACCAGGCTTCTGAACCACCAGGTACCAGTAAAATGCGGTTTAATCGTCAGCGGCACCGCCAAAGGCGCAGCGCTCCATTCGCCAAAACTATTGCTTGTTTTTACCTGTAACCGATACGTTTTGGCCGGAAGGTTGGTGAACGAAACCGTGTTCTTGGTGCCAAGGTCTACCCAACTGTCATCGTAACCTTCGAGCTGGTACTGATACCGGTTTTGGGAGGCTGGCTCGAAATTCAAGGACGAAAAACTGAAGGTAAGCGCGTTTTCGTCGGGGTTGACGGTGATGCCCTGGGTCGGATTGCCGACGTAATAATTTCCTTTTACCTCAACGGACGTGATAACAACTTTGGGCGCACTTTTTCGGACACTTAACGTATCGAGGTTTAGGATGTTGAGGGTATTGATGTGCCCAATCAGCAGTTCGCCCGATTGAGTTTTCAGAAATCCAACTGGGTAGTTGCTGTGCAGTCCTTCAATTGTGGTCAGGTATTTTAGTTTCCGCGTTTTCGGATTAGCAATATGAATTCCCTCGTTGGTACTGAACCATAAGTTCCCCAATTTGTCTTCGCAGATGTTCGAACAATACGTATCCGCCAGTTTATCGTGCTTGTATTCGAACGTAGCCAGAATCGCACCTGACGCCGAAACTTTGTTGACTCCGCCCCAACTGGCCACCAAAATCGATCCGTCTTCCGCCCCTTGTACGGCGTTGATACAGAGGCCACCCAGCGGTTTACCTGTATTGATGGGGAGTTCATTGATGTTAACAAACCGCGATTGAGCCGGGCGTGATGGCCGTTCGTCGAAATAATATAACCCATTTGGGCAGGTAGCTACCCATATTTTCCCGTCGGCTCCTTCTGTAATCGATTTTATGTAATTGTTTTGGCAAAGCTGTCTGCCCATCGCACTAGTCCACAGCTTCACTTCGGCATAGCTGGTTGGGTCAATCACTTTTAGCCCTTCGGTCAGGTTGGCGATCCAGAATCGCCCTTTTCGATCCAGCAACCCGTCCCGGAATTCGACAGAGGTAAACAGCCGGGCTACGGCCGGTACAGCCACGAAATTGCCTTGAGCGGCATCGCCAAAAAATACGCCTTTATCGGTAAATGCAACCGGACGGTTTTGAATCCAGCGGAGACGGTAGGTGTAAGCATTGGTCGGGTATGAACGCAGCTTAAACTGATTTGTCGATTGGTGCCAGTCCAGGACGCCCGAGTGCGACAGCCCCAGCAGGTAATTTCCGTCGGGCTTTTGCAGGGGACTAGTCAGTTCGACCGGTAGTCTGACGGCGCTGGCGGGGACATCGACGGTATGAATGCCTGAATTGCGGTACCGGTATTTGAAAAGGCCCTCCCGCGTGCCGATCCAGAGAATGCCGTTCTCTTTATCGTCATACATGTCTTTGACGTGGATGCCCCTATTGTAAAATTCCGGTACGTGGTACACCTTACCCTGCGCCGGATAGTATAGGCTTACGCCTTTCTCCGTGCCAATAAACAACAGTTTTCGGCCATTCTCGTCGACCGACTCCTGCCCACAAATGACGTTCTGGTTCTCGAAACCGGCGGACTGAACCGAAAATGACCTGTCATCGGGCGAAAACCGAATCAGCCCCTGGTCATACCCGCCAATCCATATAATACCTTGCGCATCTTCGAAGGCTTTCTCCAGGCGGATTGGCCGTTTATTCTTGGCCAACTGGGCTTCGCGGCCGATGATGCAGCTCAGTTGGTCGGTCCGGCGGTCGTACTGGTAAAGACCAATCTCGGAAATTATCCAGAGCCGATGGCGGCTATCTTCAAAAAAAGTGGCATCCTGGTGGACGTTATCAGCCGAGGAAAGGGCGTAATTGCGAAGCTTTTTCTGACGCAGATCATAGCGCTTAACCGAGGTGTAATCGGACATCCAAACCTGATTATACGAATCCACAAAGACCCGCTCATGCATGTCATTCGTTGGGTCCTTATCCTCGTAATTATTGTGGAGTAGTGTTTGGGCTGTCAGCCGCCCGGCATCAATGGCGCACAACCCTTCTGTAGCAATGGACGCATATACCGTACCATTCGAGTCGAGTGCGATGCTGGAACAGTAGCCGACTTTTAAGGTCTCTAGCCGCTGAAACGTATAGCCGTCATACCGGCAGATGTTCCGGCCGGTGCCTACCCACAGGAAGCCCTGTTTATCCTTTTTCGTACACCAGATATCATTAGACGGTAATCCTTCTTTAGTGGTCAGGTGTTCGAGGGCCAGCGTAGGCATCTGTGCGCTGACGGTTCCAGCTAGCAAAAGCTCCAGCATAACCCAGAAAAAGCAGCGCAGATACCTCATGAGACATAACCAGGCTAATTAGCCTGTAAGGACGTATGAACTAAGGATGTAGATTGGAGCGCTGTAAGTTAGTGCGTAACGGGTGCAGGATCAGCCGCGCTCTTACTTAAAGGTAAATCTGCAAGTTGGCCGTAGCGGACGAACTCGTTAGCCGGTCGGTTTTCTGGGAAAATTGGTGGGTCTGACTTTATATCCGGAGCGCAGCCAACCTAACCAGGAAAACGCTTGCCCGTTACGGCCGTTGAAAAAGTTGCCCGATGCGGCTGACGACACGCGCTGGGTAAAGGGTTCGGGAAAGGAACTGTCGGGTATCGTACACGACCTGGCCATTTTCGTCGGTCAGGTATTCGAAGACCGTGCCTTGATGTGTCTCAATCCGATAGTTACCCAGCAGCATCCAACCCATAATACCCAGTACAAATAGAAAAATGGGAAAAATCAGCAGATAAACTGTGGTTGTAAGCTGGCGCTGGTAGCTGATCACCAGCCACACGGAATTGGAAGCTGAGTTGAAAAAAATCGGTACTACGTCGCCGGGCTGTATATTCGTAAACGTATCGTCCCATCGGCTAACAGTTTGCTGACCAATTCGGCCTTTACCGGTTCGGTCGGTAAAGCGCAGTTGGACGCGGGTAGTCATGAACTGGGTCGACCTACCAATCACCGTGGCCTGAGTGATAGCGCTGCGTTTCTTTACCTCGCTAAGCGAGCGAAAATGGATAAACCAGCCGTAACACAGACTGATGCTGATAAGGAAACATATTGAGAACAGCCGGAAGCCCAGCGAATTATATCTCCGCAATACCAGCGTGTAGAACATTATCAACCCTGCTCCCCAACCGAGTAATTGCCAATAATTCATTACGTTGGATATTATTGATTACCTGCTTAAACCTACGAGTACCAGAACTGTCAAATGGCCGGGCTGCATATATGGTAGCTTCTGATTCAAAAACGGTGCCGTTTGACTGATGGACGGTTTGCTGACGGCTTCGTATCGGTTGTGCGCTGATTTATACCAGTCGTTGATCGTACTCTTTACGTTAGTTGGTCATACGCCACAGATCGTCCGGCATTTGCATAAACCTTTGCTTTGTGAGTAGTCTGTTGCCAATCTAGTCATGCGGATTTGGGTAAAGTATGGGGGGTAAACTGCGATGGACACAGCATAGCTCCTAAAGGCCTGAATAAACGTAAGCCGTTATGTCGAGACAACTTAGAGTATGCTCATACAGTAATTTTTCCGAGTCGTATCGGCATCCGTCTGCTATTTTCGTTATAGAGTAAGCATAAACCGACAGTGTATCCTTTAGTTATGTATAGATTTCGCCCGGCACTGCTGCTTTTACTAGTAGCCATACTGACAAGCTCGTTCTCGCCCAAATCGGATAATCCGGATGCGGTGGTGGGAAAGTGGCTTAGCTCAAAGAAGAAAAATCAGGTGCAGATTTATAGACAGGGTACTAGCTACCATGGGAAGCTGGTCTGGATGCAGGAACCCAACGATCCGTCCACAAACCGCCCAAAGGCAGATGGAAAAAACCCCGATGAAAAACTGCGGACACGGCCACTGATCAACATGCTAATTATGACCGATCTTCGCTACAAGGGCAATAATGTCTGGGGGGATGGATTAATCTACAACCCTGAAGATGGCAAAACCTACGGCTGCCAGGTAACACTTAAAGACGCGAATACGCTCGACGTGCATGGGTACGTATTTGGCATCAGTATGCTGGGTAAAACCCGTACCTGGACCCGGGTGAAATAGATTTTTAAAAAGAGAAAAAAGACGGAAGACGACACTGTCAGGAGGCTCAAGTCTTTCGCCTTACGTCTTTTTCTTTCTTATAGTATCACCGAATCAGAGTTACTGGCCCTTTAAACGATCGTTTGCTGGTGGTAAGCAGGTAATAGTACGTTCCGGTTGGTGCGTCGGTGCCAGCCCAGCGGAATTTCGGGTCTATGGATGAAAACACCGTCTGCCCCCAGCGATTGGTGACCTGAATCGATTTAAACTGTTCACTACAGGCGTTTTCCGGCAAGTCCTTCACCGCAAAATAATCATTCATCCCGTCGCCGTTGGGCGTAAATACGTTCGGAACGGTTATCTCCGCATCGACCGATGGATCTTTCAGACGAAACGTAACGGTCGTTACATCTTGGTGGTTAGGCTGGCAAGAACGGTCGTCTACAACAAAATCTACGACGAATGTTGCCTCATTACGTCCGGCGAGCAGTTCGCAGCTTGGCCGCCAGCTAAACGGCGATTGCAGAGTGGGCGCACCCAGCTTATTCGTGAACGACATGCCTACGCCCTTCACGTCGAATCCCCGGCCAATGCCTGTAAGCTGCAACGTATCGCGGTCGGGGTCGTTGCCGAGCACATTGAAATCCACCTGACCGTCGGCTCCCGTCGGACTAACGATAATGTCAACAGTTTGCTGCGCCAGGCTTGTGCGTACGTTGGGGGGGTGACTGGGTAGCCCCTCAGCCGCGAGTCTGACGGTAATGGTGTCGCGCAGGTTCCGGCTGCACCGATTATCGGTTACAATAAAGTCAACCAGGTACTCCGATTGCGTCGCCTGCGAACAGGTTGGCTTCCACACAAACGGCTGGGCGACTTTACCGATACCCGTTGCGGAGGAAAACGACATGCCCGCCTGAGCCAGGGCGAATCCACGTCCGACAGCCTGGATGCTGATGTTGTCATTGTCCAGATCGTTGCCAAAGGCGGTAAACGTAAGCGACGACCCGACCGAAACCCGGCTTTGGTTATTGGCCAGGTTTGTGCTCGCAACCGGCTTATTGTTCGGGCCCGGAATGATGTTCAGGCG
Source organism: Spirosoma knui (assembly GCF_054780635.1). Taxonomy (NCBI): domain Bacteria; kingdom Pseudomonadati; phylum Bacteroidota; class Cytophagia; order Cytophagales; family Cytophagaceae; genus Spirosoma; species Spirosoma knui. The sequence continues at coordinate 870,837 of NZ_BAAGVY010000002.1, forward strand.
AATGCTGATGGTGTCGCTCAGCCCTTGCGGACAGCCATCGTCACTGGCCCGGATGAGTAAGGTAAACGGGCGACCATCGCCCCCCACGCATTTGCCAAAGCAAAATTTGGCCTGCAACGTATCGCGGCTGGTGCGGGTAAGCAATTCCCCCGGCGCAACGCTCAGACCAGGCAGCGATCCGCTCATGTTGATGATTTGAATACGCTGGTTGGCATTCGGGTCGGTGATATACAGATTCAGACAGTTCGTGTCCTGCTCGGCAATCGTCAGCACCGTTCCTTCCGCATAAAACGCTTTTTGCCCTTCGGTACGTAGCAGCAGCTTGGGCGGGTCATTTTTCTGACAGTCGAGTACCAGCACCTGATAATCGCGCCGGACACGCCCGATGAGCTTACCTGCGCGGTATTCGCCAACTTCCACCGAAAAGACGAATAAGCCCGTTCGGTCGGGTGTTACGTTCAGCAGGCCCGAACGTGAGTTGATGCGCAACGGAACCGTACCCGGAATCTGATTGGCAGCTGAAATGCCGTTTATCCATCGCACCGGCGGGTAAGGTCCCGACGCAAAATAAGGCGGTATGTTACGGTTCAGCGCCCCTGGGTTTGGGTCAAGTGTGGTGCTAAAGCCATTAAAAGGCGTTACCAGGGCGTAGCTCAGGCTGTCGCCGTCGGCATCTTTCGCGCCGAAGTCAAGTGTAAACGGTTGACCAACACAGGCGTAATCGCCTTTCGGAATAGTAAAAACCGGCGACGAGTTGTTTACCCGGGTTTGCCCGTTGGTAAGGGCCGGAAATTCAAGGTAAAATGTTGAACCTGACCCGCCAGGATTGTCAATGTTTACGATGGTACGATTACGGCAGCAGCGTTCCCAGGAGATGTAATAGCCATTCGGATCATTGAATACGTTCGGATCGAGCGTCAGATCGACACTATGGCGAATTAAGCGGGTGCTCAGACTGCCGCTGGTACAGGCCGGTCGCGTATACGGTACGTATTCGCTGCTGATTCGATTGAGCGGAACGTACCCAATAAACTGGTTATTCCGTTTGGCAAAAATCCCCACCGTTACCCGACCATCGTCGGCACCGGGGTCGCCGTTCACATCATCGAAGTATAAGTTGAGGTTGATGCGATGCGTAAACGCACTCTGCGCACCCAGATAGCGCAGTTCGAGTTCACCCCCAACGATGTGCGTAGCAAACGCGAACGGGCTGAGTGTCAGGAAAAAGCTGGTTGCTAAAATCGTTAACCGCCAAACACGGTAGACGTTGGACATAGAGAGAAACGGTTCGTAATTGGGTTCGTCCGAAAACGGCTGCTTAAATTAGCAGTTTTTTAGGACTTATGCGTAGGAAGATCCATAAAACACCCGAACGGTTGGCAGGCATGCGTATCGATGCTGTAGCCGCTGAGGGGAAGTGTATAGTACGTACCGACGAAGGTGTCATCTTCGTCGAAAATCCCACGGGAGGGCCCGGTGTTGCACCCGGCGACATTGTCGATCTGCGCATCACCAATAAGAAAAAACAGTACCGAGAGGCTGTTGCAGAACACATTCAGGAACGGTCTTCCGTACGAACGGAGCCATTCTGCGAGCATTTCGGTACGTGTGGCGGGTGCAAGTGGCAGCACATCCGGTACGACGAACAACTTAGCTTCAAGCACCAACAGGTGGTCGATCACCTAACCCGAATCGGTAAGGTCGCTCTGCCAACGATTCAACCTATTCTGGCGGCTCACCCGACTCAGTATTACCGGAACAAGCTGGAATTCACATGTGCCGAAGGGCGTTGGCTGACCCAGGACGAAGTGCGTTCTGACGAGCCGATGGACCCGAGGGCGGTTGGCTTTCATGTGCCCGGCCGATTCGATAAGGTGCTGCCCATCCGGCATTGCTACCTTCAGCCCGATCCATCGAACGACATCCGGCTGGCCGTGGCCGACTACGCCTTTCGGAATGACATCAGCATGTATAATCTGAAAGTGCATACTGGTTTTCTGCGTACGCTGATTATCCGTACTGCCGATACTACGCAGCAGGTGATGGTAACGTTGCAGGTGGCGCAGGACAACCCCGAGCTGTTAACGGGCCTGCTTACGTTTCTGCGGGATACGTTTCCGCAGATTACCTCGCTGAATTACATTCTGAACACGAAGAAAAACGATAGCTATCAGGATCAGGACGTAATCCACTGGGCGGGTAAACCCTATATCGAAGAGCGGATGGAGCACCTAACGTTTCGGGTAGGCCCCAAATCGTTCTACCAGACGAATGCGCAGCAGGCTTACAATCTCTATAAGGTGACCCGCGACTGGGCCGGACTGACGGGCCGCGAACGGGTGTATGACCTGTACACGGGCACGGGTACCATCGCGCTGTTCGTGGCACACCAGGCCCGGGAAGTCATCGGAGTCGAATACGTTGAGGCATCCGTAGCTGATGCCCGCGTAAATGCAACGGTCAATAATATTACCAATGCCAGCTTTCATGCAGGCGATATGCGGGAAATCTTAACGGACAGCTTCTTCGACCAGCACGGCCGCCCCGACGTCGTGATAACCGATCCGCCACGGGCCGGTATGGACGAAGCCGTGACCCGTCAACTGCTCAGCGCAGCCCCTGAACGAATTGTGTACGTAAGCTGCAATACGGCCACCCAGGCCCGTGATCTGGGCATTCTCGATGAAGGATACGTCATTGACCAGGTGCAACCCGTCGACATGTTTCCCCATACGCACCATGTCGAGAATGTGGTATTGCTGAAAAAGAGGAAATAGAGGGAGGAGGGGAAGAAGGGGAGTAAAGGGGAGGAGGGGGAAGATGGAGAAAGGGGATAAGGCAGATTGACAGATTGCCTTTCCTCCATCTTCCCCTTCCTTCCCCTCTTCCCTTTCTTCCTAAAATTCTAGATAAGGGGCGATCTTCTCGATCGTTTTGGCGTCGAGAATACGTATCGGCTTTAGTGATTCGGCGGAGGTATACGCACCATGCTGCTCGCGGTAACTGACGATGATCTGCGCTTGCCGTCTCGACAGAAACGGATGGTGGTCTAGTTCTTCGGCACTGGCCGTGTTCACCGGAATCTTGCGGGCGCTGGTTCTGATCTTACCGAACTTGAGCAATTCGTCGACGGCGCTCGAATCCAAACCATACACGTCGCGAAACTGATCCGTTGAAATAAAGCCGCCCAGCGCATCACGGTATTTGACGATACGTCCGGCTAACGTAGCGCCGATCCCTTTCAGGGCAATTAACTGGCTCGTATCGGCCGTGTTAATATCAAATGGTTGAAGTACGGGTTTAGCTGGTCGTTCAGCGTAGGTAGTTCGCTCCGCTGGTTCGGTTCGGTCAGTGGAGTAGCCTGATCGCGCTGACGCGGTGAAGTTGCCGCTTTCCTGGCGAGTTCCTGCTGGGCTTGCCTTGAGCGCAATATAGGGTTCGAGCTGGTCGTAGAGGTCAGGCGGGAAATCGTAGATACGTAACAGATCTTCTTTCTTCCGAAACTGCCCGCCTTTACTACGGTATTTTTCAATACGTTCGGCTAACCATTTCGGCAAACCGAGTTGCTGCCATCCGGCCACACTGACCGTATTGGGGTCGAAAGTGAATAGTTTAGGTTCGCTAAAGTGCTCGGCTGTAGTTTTTTCAGCAGAACGGCGGTCGCCAAATTTCGGCTGCTTCGCTTCTTCAGTCTGCATCAGCGCGACAAGGCTATCCAGCTTCCGCTGGTCGGCGGGTGACGTAGTGACGGAGGACCTGTCGGCAAAGAAGCGAGTCAAAAACGGAGCCAGGACAAAAAGCAGGGTAAGAACAAGGAGGACAATAACTCCTCTGGCTTCCTTATGCGAAAGCCCAAAGTAGTCGCGTATGAGCGACTGGAACCGGTTGAACATGGAGAATACGGTGGATCAGTATAGTTTTAAATGGTCAATATAGGTTACTTAAGTAGGATTTCTAGCTCTCAGCCGATTAATTCATTCCCTGTTGTATTTTTGCCGCACGTATGAATACTACTCAAACCCGTACCGACGGACCGCCAGCAGCATCGCTGCAAGATATTATCGCCCACGCCAAAGAATATGGCTTTGTGTTTCCCTCGTCCGAAATCTACGACGGCTTACAGGCTGTGTATGATTATGGGCAGAACGGCGTTGAACTCAAGAACAATCTCAAAACGCTTTGGTGGAAAGCTATGACGCAGTTGAACGACAATGTTGTCGGCATTGACGCGTCGATTTTTATGCATCCACTCACCTGGAAAGCTTCCGGACACGTCGATTCGTTTAATGATCCGATGATCGACAACCGTGATTCGAAGAAGCGGTACCGTGCTGACCAACTCCTTGAGTTGAAGGCTGAGGAGTATGCCAATGCGGGTGACGAAGCCCGGAGTCAGGCGCTTTTGCAGGAAATGGGTCGGTTGTTGGGTGATAATGATCTGGAAGGCGTTCGGAATCTGATTATTGCCGAAGGTATCAAAGACCCTGTCTCGGGCACCGACAATTGGACGGAGGTTCGTCAGTTCAACCTGATGTTTTCAACTCAGGTTGGGTCGTTAGCGGAAGACGCCAGCCTGATTTATCTGCGTCCGGAAACGGCACAGGGAATTTTCGTTAATTTCCTGAACGTACAGAAAACCGGCCGCATGAAGGTGCCGTTCGGTATTGCCCAGATTGGGAAGGCGTTTCGGAATGAGATCGTTGCCCGTCAGTTTACGTTCCGCATGCGGGAGTTCGAGCAGATGGAGATGCAGTTCTTTGTTCGGCCGGGTACTGAAATGGAGTGGTACGAGCGCTGGCGGGATACGCGGATGAAGTTCCATCAGGCGGTTGGCCTGCCTGCCGAAAAGCTGAAATTCCACATTCACGAGAAACTGGCCCACTATGCCAATGCCGCCGTGGATATTGAGTATCAATTTCCGTTTGGTTTCCGCGAGATGGAAGGTATCCACTCCCGTACCGATTTCGATTTAAAATCGCACCAGGAGCTTAGCCGTAAGAAACAGCAATATTTTGACAATGACGTTGATCCGGCAACGGGTAAGCCTTACGGCAATTACATTCCTTACGTAGTGGAAACATCGGTAGGCGCGGATCGGCTATTTCTGGCCGTGTTCTGCAATGCGTTTACCCGGGAGACCGTTGGCGAAGGCGACGACCGGAAGGAGCGTACGTACCTGAAACTACACCCGGCATTAGCTCCGGTTAAAGCTGCGGTGTTCCCGCTTGTGCGCAAAGATGGCTTACCGGAGAAAGCCGAGCAGATTGTGAAAAGCCTTCGTTCGGAGTTTCGGGTCATCTACGAAGAGCGCGACGCTATCGGGAAGCGTTACACCCGGCAGGACCTGATCGGAACCCCGTTCTGTATCGCCGTCGATTACCAGAGTCTGGAGGACGACACCGTCACCATCCGTTACCGGGATACAACCGAGCAAATTCGGGTGCCGATCAGCGAGTTAAAGGCGCGCATTGGTCAGGAAGTATCAATGGAACGCGTTCTGGAAAAAATGTAAGCGTCTAAAGTTGACCATACGCAGAAGGGGCGCCCACTAGTGGGCGCCCCTTCTGCGTATGGCTATGAAAGAATTAAAAGCTGAAAAAAAGATTAGCTGAGATGAGACGCATTACCAGCTAATTGACGGCGAACGGTCGTCCAACGCCGACGTGATACAGGCAACACTTCGCCCGTTGACAAATGAACCAACCCACCGGTATCGGTACGTTCCAGCCGCTCGACGTAGCGCCGATTGACAACGCAGTTGCGATGCAGGCGAATGAACAATTCGGTCGGCAGTTTGGGGGAATAGTACTTTAAGGTACGTGGCATAAGCATACGACGGCCGTCTACCCAGTTCAGCCAGCTGTAGTTCGCTACCGCTTGCAGATAAACAAGATCAGCTACCGAGAACGACTGCCGACCTGTTTCGCGTAGGTACAGTTTGAGAGGAGGCCACTCCGTTGGCATAGTGCGAGCTGAGCTCGAAGCAGAAGAAAAGTATGTCACGAGAGTTTGCAGTTTTGGTTTATCGAAAGTTGGTCAAGTGTTTATGATACAATACTAAACCGAATGCTTTCGAGCCTCTTGCTCTTACGTAACAAAGCCTATAAAATTTGTAACATCTGCCTAAGAGTAGCCCGTTAACCTGAGCCATTGGCTCAGAATAGACTACAAACTATACCGTTTTGGGCGATTTTGATTGGAGGAGATAAACATAGACAGTGCAACCTTGGATCGAGCGGACTCGCCTAAATGACTTCCTGCCGGTTTTGGTCTACGTACTCAGAGGGAGTCAGGTGGTATTGCTCTTTGAATACCTTTGAGAAATAGGCCGGCGTATCGAAACCAACCAGATCGGCCACGGCGGAAATCGACGCGCCCGTTAACAGTAGCTCGGCGGCCCGGCGAAGTCGTACAACCCGAATCAGTTCATTCGGGGTCATGCCGGTCATTGCCTTGATCTTCCGGTTCAGGTGCATCCGGCTCATACCTACCGAAGCGGCCAAAGGTTCCACCCCAAAGGTTGAATCATCTAAGCGAGTTTCGAGGACTTCATATACCCGGTTCATAAACTCGTCCTGGGGAGCCTGACTTGCGGTCGGAAGATGCCCTTCGCGAAGTAACTGAGCCCGATAATGTAACCGCATGCGCTGCTGCTGCTCCAGCCGGTTACGAACGCGCCCCAGCAGCTCATCGACCTGAAACGGCTTGGCTACGTAATCGTCGGCGCCGGCAGCTAACCCTTCGACCCGGCTCTCCAGGGCCGCTTTGGCGGTCAACAAAATGATTGGGATATGACTCGTTGCCGGATTGTCTTTCAGTTGCCGACAAAGCTCGTAGCCATTCAATTCGGGCATAATCACATCACTAATGATTAAATCAGGTCCCTCCGCAATGGCGGTATCAATCCCTTGCTGGCCATTACTGACCCGGTGAACGTGCCACTCGGCAGACAGCACCGAAACGACATAGTCCGCAATGTCGTCATTGTCTTCGACCAGCAGTATGTGGGCTGCGTTGGTGTCCAGCGGAATGCCAGTCGCTTTGGTATTCACCGACTGGCCGTCTAGCTGAGCAGGCACACTCTGCGCAAGAGCCGGACGACAGGGGAGCTCAATGGTGAACGTAGTGCCCACATTACGTTCACTTTCGACGCTCACGCTGCCGTGCATCACTTCGACGAGTTCCTTAACCAGCGCGAGACCAATGCCTGATCCACCTACAGAGCCATCTACGGATGGATTGGTCTGGTAAAACCGGTTGAAAATCAGCGGAAGTTTTTTAGAATCAATACCAATGCCTGTATCGCGAACAACGAGTCGAATGCGTTCGGTTTGGGTTATTGTCGGCTGGTCAGCGTTGCCCATTTGACCCAGCGCTGAAATCGTTACGCTCACCAGGCCATTTTCCGGGGTGAACTTCAACGCATTCGACAAAAGGTTGTTGAGTATCTTCTCAACCTTATCCGAATCAAACCAATAATACGGCTGCGTTAACTGGGTACTGGTCTGTAAGTGAATATACTTCCGCGACGCTTCTTCGTTGAATACCGTCGTTATGCGTTCCACGAACTCCGGTAAATCACCGGGGGCAGGCGTAACGCTCAGCTTACCCGCGTCGAGTTTGGCCAGGTCAAGGAGTTCGTTGATAAGCCGGAGAAGCCAATTCGCGTTCCTGTAGATCAGGGATAAACGATTTTGACGCTGGTCTTCAGCAATGGTTTTGTCGGTCAGTAACTGTTCTAACGGTGTTAGAATTAACGTGAGCGGAGTACGAAACTCGTGGGTGATATTCGCGAAAAAGCGGGTTTTCAGCTCGTCCAGATGCTTGAGCTGCGTAGATTCCTGTTCACGCAGTTCCATACGAGACTTTAACCGAATCCGGTTAAGGCGGATGCGCAGAAATAAGCCAATCGCACCGAGCAGCAGCAATACATATAGTACGAAGGCCCACCAGGTTGCCCAAACGGGTGGCTCAATAACAAGTCGAATCTGCCGGGTGTGCGGACTCCAGACACCGGATGTGTTGGACGCGTTCACCATGAAGGTGTACGTTCCTGGCGACAGATTCGTGTAGGTAGCCGTGGCTACGTTACCACTGTAGACCCAGTCTTTGTCAAGCCCGACAAGTTTGTATCGGTACTGGTTCTTTTGGGTGTTATTGAACTGTAGCGCGGCAAAATCGACGGAGATAAAATTCTGCTGATGATCCAGAATGATCTCCGGCGTTTCGTTTATATCCTGCTGAATAGGCGAATTCGGCGTGTTGGCGTGTATTGGCTGGTTATTGATCCGTAAGCTCGTTAACGCAACCAGCGGCTTAAACGCGTCCTCGTTCACCCGGCGCGGATCGAAGATGGTGTAGCCCCCGATACCCCCAAAAATCAGTCGGCCATCGGGTAAGGTTACGTCATGAAACCGGTTGAATTCTTCATTGGGTAGGCCATCGTCGGCGGTGTAGCTCCTCACTTCGTAGGTTCGGCTATCGAAGCGGCATAGGCCCCGGTTGGTGCTCAGCCAAAGGTGGCCATCTGCGTCCGGCCGTATGGCATAGATCACGTTATTGGGCAAGCCCTGCGCTACCGAAAACCGGCGGATGCGACCTGTCAGCTTGTCGAGCTGGCATAAGCCGCTGCCGAAGGTGCCAATCCACAAATGGTTGTATTGCGCCGGGTCCTGGGCTAAACAAAGCAAGGTGTTATTCGGCAAGGCACCCTCGCCCCCCGCGTGCCAGCGTACCAGCCGCTTGGTCGACAGATCGGCCCGGAGCAGACCGTGGTTTTTCGTGGCCAAATAGATACGTCCTCCATCAACCACCATCGCCTGAATCTGATACGGATGATTGGCAGGCAGCGGTAACGGGAATGCCGTAAACGTTTCCAAATCAGGGTTATGACGTACCACCGCCTGACTGTTTGGACCCAGTAAGCCCCAGAGCTCACCCTGAGGGCCGGTCGCTAGTGCCGTGAGCCGAAACAGACCGCCGGGCAGCCACTTGGGGTTTATACCGACTGGTTTTACTGCATCAAACGACTGCCGGGCCGCATCATACCGGTAGGGGGCGGTTCCTGAACTGCTAAGCCAAAGCGTTTTGCGCCGGTCTACCAAGTAGCGGATGTTAAAGGCCGTTTGTTGTTGAATGGCGGGTGGAATGGCGGATAGGGGAATCTGAAACTGCTGCGTAAGCCAATCGATATGGAATCCAAGGGTATAAGGCCAAGCCCGAAACGCCTTTTTGTTCAGGTCGCATTTTATGACCCCGTCGCCATTTAAGCCCATCCAAAGTACATTTGAACGGTCGACGAGTAGCGACAGGGCTGGATACTGGCTGAGCTTGGGATCGGCAGGCGACGGAACCAGCCCGGTTTGGTCGGTATAGTAGTGCTGATTTACGTAGTCGGCTCCCCGCTCGTCTCTAGTAAACAAAGGAATCCGGCCCGCGGTCGGGCTGCCAGGAACGGGGATGAGTAGCCGAACGAGTCCAGTCGTTGGGGTAAAAATGGCAAACTTGCCCGGAAACCCAAGCATCAGCTCACCATTGGCGCGCTCGTGGAGATTATAAACATCTGGTTGGGGCAAACCCTGAGCAAGCTGATAATTGGTGTATTGATTAGTGATTATACTATAGCGGAACAGCCCATTGCGGGTAGCCAGCCACAACTGACCACCTTTATCGAGCAGCAGCGCATGGGTAACCTGCTGTACGGTATCATTGCGAATGGCCCACTGGCGGTGCGAGATGGTTCCATTGGCGTGCAGCCGGAAAAAGCCGTTGTTCTGCGTGGCTACCCAAACATTTCCCGCGCGATCGGGCTGAATGCCCACGAGTTGATCACGACCCAGCGCCTGACGAAACTGAGCGGAATTTGAGACGCGAGCCGACTGTTCCGTGACCGGATCGAAACAATCGACGTCGTTATTTTCGGTACGTACCCATAACCGTCCCCTGTTATCTTCCTGAATTTCGAGGATGCTGCTGAAGGATAAAGATTTCGGCTGTTGAGCGTCGTGGTTATAGATCCGGAAGCGTACCCCGTCGTAGCGACATAAACCGTCGCGCGTGGCAAGCCAGATAAAGCCACGACGGTCCTGAACCAATGATTTTATAAAACCTTGTGGTAGTCCGTCCCGTACGGTTATATATTCGGGCGTCGGTTTGTTGGTATCGGTCGGTAGGGCCGAAACGGGCAACGCTACTGACAAAACCAGCACCCAACAGAACCACCGCTTAATTTGATGCATAAGCCGACCCGGATTTTGCCCGATTCAGCTCTGTAGAAGCCGAAACCAGATGGTCAAATTCGTTCATATTAACGGGTTTATCAATTTTACGGTAGCGTTTTTTATTTAACGGTTAATTCGCCTTCACCAATCTATACACCGTCGGTCACGACCATGAAACTCGTTCTTAAAACGCAGGTAAATACTTCATTATCAATAGTGTGGTCTGGTTTCGATCGGGCTTTATTCAGTCAGCTCAGCCCGCCGTTTCCGCCGGTCGAGGTGGTTCGGTTTGATGGTTGCCTACAAGGGGATGTGGTTCATCTGCGGCTGAATTTTGGGGTGTTTCGCCAGGACTGGATCAGTCTGATAACGGATCAGCAACGTACCGATTCGGAAATTTTCTTTATCGACGAGGGCACCCGGTTGCCATTTTTTCTCCGCTACTGGCGGCATCGCCATCGGTTGATCCGCGACGAATCCGACAAGACAATCCTCATTGATGACATTACGTATCGGACGCCATTCTGGCTAACCGACTATTTGTTCTATCCCATTATGTGGCTACTATTTGCGTATCGTAAACCTATTTATCGACGCGTATTCAACAAACAAAGAGGCTAAAAACTATGGCTACGTTCGCTGTCAGTACAACGTTACGTATGGTTACAAAGATAAATTCATTTTAGTGCCGTCAAACGAAGAAGTTGAGCCGATGCATGAAGGATGTCTATTGCCCCGGCCAGCGGCTTTCCGAACTCCTAATATTCCGTTACATTTGTTGATACGGCTATTTAAACGCTTGCATGAAACTTCCCAACTTAACTACTCGCATTTTTCTGGGCATGGTGCTCGGTATCGCCATTGGTTATTTCTTTCCGGATACCAACGCTGGCTTCTCGGGTTCTGACCTGAACATCCTGTCTAAAATATTCTTACGGCTCATAAAAATGATTATCGGGCCGCTCGTATTTGCTACCCTGGTCGTTGGGATTGCAAAGCTGGGTGATTTCGGTACCGTCGGCCGCATCGGTCTGAAAACACTGGCTTATTTTTATTTCGCTACGATCCTGTCGCTGGTTGTCGGTCTGCTGGTGGTGAACATCATGAAACCCGGCGAGGTCATGAGTCTGCCGTTGCCCGCAAAGGGAACCGACACGGGAGTTGAAGTGCAGAAACTGACCTTTGATAATTTCATTACGCATATTGTGCCGACCAGCTTTATTGATGCGATGGCTACGAACGAGATTTTGCAGATTGTCGTCTTCAGCATCTTTTTCGGCATCGCCGTCGGGGCCATTGGAGAGCAGGGGAAAATCATGATTAAAGCCCTGGATGCGTTGTCTCACGTAATGTTCAAGGTGACCAGCTACGTTATGGCGTTTGCGCCCTTCGGCGTATTAGGCGCTATTGCCGCGGTGGTGGCCAAGCAGGGGCTGGGTATTCTGGCGGGCTACGCGTACCTGATTCTCTGCTTCTTCGGCGGGTTGCTCTTTTTTGTGTTTGTCGTGCTGGCGGTTATCTGCCTGGTGGTTCGAATTCCGTACATCGCCCTCCTGAAAGAAGTTCGGTCGGCTATTATTTTATCGTTCAGTACAGCCAGTTCAGAGGCTTCGTTTCCGCAGACGATCGAAGCGTTACGTCGATTTGGCTGCTCGGAGCGAATCATTTCGTTTGTCCTGCCGCTGGGCTACTCGTTTAACCTGGACGGGTCTATGCTGTATATGACGTTCGCTACGGCCTTCATCGCGCAGGCGTATGGCGTACCACTTAGCATTGAGCAGCAGATCACCATGATGCTGACGTTGATGATTACATCGAAAGGAATTGCGGGGGTGCCACGGGCGTCACTGGTGGTCATTGCCGGCACGATGTCTCTGTTTAACCTCCCCATCGAAGGCCTGGCCCTGTTGCTAGGAATTGACCAGGTGCTCGATATGGGACGTAGCGCCACGAGCGTAGCGGGCAATGCCGTCGCTACCTGCGTAATCTCGAAATGGGAAGGTGAATTTCGGACGCAACCCATTGAATCGGACGAGGTTACCGCTTAATAAACCGTTTTACCTTTCACACAATCGCAGAACGATCGTGTGTACTAACTGTGTAGGTTAGGCTTTCGTTGTTTATGTTTTCATTCACCTAAACCCGATTGCCGTGGAATCCTCATTTACTCCAGTTAGTGCTTCTGTGAAAGCGACCGCTATCCAGCGTTTTGCTGCCGCCTTTATTGACGGTCTTATTGGTAATGTACCTGTTTGGCTGCTGGCTATGGTGTCTTATAATCTGGCGATGGTTGGGTATGCCGTTGCCATTGGCTATCTGCTTACCAAGGATGCTTTGCCCTTTCTGGATGGGCAAAGCATTGGCAAAAAGCTGATGGGCATTAAGGTCATCAAAGAAGATTCGGGCCAGATGCTGACGAATGATTACGGCACCGCCATTACGCGGCAGGTTTCGTTGCTCATTCCGCTTTTCAATATTGTCGACGCCCTGATGGTATTTAGCGATGACCGAAAACGGTTTGGCGATAAATGGGCCAAAACAGTCGTTGTGAAAGCCTAACGGCGCTCAGATCCTCATAAAAAACCACAGTCCACGTCGGATTGTGGTTTTTTTATAACCGTCTGTATAGCTGTGTGGCAGTTCATCCGTAATTTGGTTGGCGGTACTGAGCAGAACACCGTAGTTTTAGTCCACAAAGACCAGGTTCGACCAAATCCGGTCTAAGCTACTCCGAGGGTCGGCGGCTGTCAGTTGGCTACGTTCGTCCTCAGATACGTTACCTCATTAACCTAAGCAAATCAATGATTTCATGACCAACATCCTCGAAACTCACAACATTGTTAAGCAGTACGCCCAACACCGAGCCCTGGATGACGTTAGCCTGACTGTTCCTACGGGTAGTATTTTCGGATTGCTCGGCCCAAACGGAGCGGGAAAAACTTCGCTTATCCGGATCATCAATCAAATCACCGCCCCCGATGCGGGTGAGGTGATTCTGGGGGGCGAACGGTTGAAACCCGACCATATTCAGCGCATCGGCTACCTGCCCGAAGAGCGCGGTCTGTACAAGAAAATGAAGGTTGGCGAACAGCTACTCTACCTGGCGCAGTTGAAAGGGCTGACCGAGAAGCAGGCGATGGACAAGTTGAAAACCTGGTTCGTGAAGTTCGATATCAAGACCTGGTGGAACAAACAGATCGAGGACCTGTCGAAAGGCATGCAGCAGAAAGTACAGTTTGTAGCTACGGTTATGCACGAGCCCGACCTGATCATTCTCGATGAACCTTTTTCGGGCTTCGACCCCATTAACGCGAACCTGATTAAAGACGAGATTCTGGAACTGCGCGACAGCGGCAAGACCATTATCTTTTCGACCCACCGCATGGAGTCGGTGGAGGAACTCTGCGATCATATTGCCCTCATTAACCGCTCGCATAAAGTGCTGGATGGTCCGAAGCGAGCCATAAAAGAGCAGTTCAAAACGCACACGTACCACGTCGAGTATCAGGGGACACTGGATGCATTACCGACCGCTTTTCAGGTGATTCATACGCAGCCCACCGATGATGGCTTCGTGCGGGCCAATATAAAGATACCACCCGATGCCAGCGTTAATGATCTGATTCGCCACTTGCTCGATCGGGTAGCTGTGCGCTCGTTCGGCGAAGATATTCCGAGTATGAACGACATCTTCATCCAGACAGTAGGCGAAACGAATGATTGAACGATCAACGAAACAGCAGGTGACCCATTGATACTTTTTTCGCTCGTGTAGTGATTTCCCTCATTAATACCTATGCATACTATTTTCCTTATCATCAAGCGCGAATACCTGGTGCGGGTTCGCAAGCGGTCATTCATCATCATGACCATTCTTGGACCACTGCTAATCTTTGGCTTCTATGCCATTATTGGCTGGGCCGCCGTAAGTTCTATAAATCAAAAGAAGGTAACTGTTGTAGACGAAAGTGGCCGGTTTACGAATCGTTTCAAGAACGATGATGAAACCGTTTTTTCGTACACAAAACAACGACTCGCAGAGGCCAAGAAAGCCTTCATCAAAGAAGGATACGATGCGCTGGTTTTCATTCCCGAAAACGTAATTGAGCAACCCAAGACTGTTCAGATTTTTGCCGAGAAGGGGGTGAGTTTAGAAGTGCAGAACAATATTGAACGAGCTATTTCGAAAGAGATCGAAACGATTAAGTTAGGGCAGGCCGGGATTACGCAGAAAGTCATTGAAGATGCCAAAGTTGACGTTGATGCGCAGACAATTAGTCTGAGTGAAGGAGGGGAAAAGAGTAGTAATTCCATTGCGATGTACGTGATTGGCTACTTCTGTGCGCTGCTGATCTACCTTTCGTTGTTGATTTATGGCACCCAGGTCATGCGGGGGGTGATGGAAGAGAAGACCAATCGAATCGTGGAGGTTATTATTTCCTCAGTAAAGCCGTTTCAGCTCATGATTGGTAAGATTGTTGGCGTTGCTCTGGTTGGTCTGACCCAGTTTATGCTTTGGATTCTACTAACAGTAGGACTGTTTTCATTCGGTGGTGCCATCATGGGGGACAAAGTTGAACGCGGTAGGCAAGCGGTACAGCCATCGGCTGTCATTGGTGCACAGAGAGTTCCGGCTCAGGACGCTAAGATGCAGCGAACAATTGTAACCAAGGTAATGGACGCCATCGAAACTCTTCCTATTCCGCTCATTGTAAGCTGCTTCCTATTTTATTTTCTGGGAGGGTACCTGCTCTACAGTGCGCTCTTCGGCGCTGTCGGCGCGGCTGTAGATAACGAGACAGAAACGCAGCAGTTTATGTTCCCAATTATGATGCCGATCATTGCAGCCATTGCGTTCGCGCAAATTGCTGCCCGCGAACCCGACGGTGCTATGGCATTCTGGACCTCAATGATTCCGTTTACCTCGCCGGTGGTTATGTTAGTACGAATTCCATTTGGGGTGCCCGGCTGGCAACTGGCTTTATCGATGGCGTTGCTGGTAGTAGGCTTTATCGGTACCATCTGGTTAGCTGCCCGTATTTATCGCGTTGGTATTCTAATGTACGGCAAGAAAGTGTCTTACAAAGAGCTGTCCAAATGGGTGTTTTACAAAGGCTAAACGAGCCTGATGTTCTTCAATACGTAATGAGCCGTATGAATCCGAAAGGTCATACGGCTTTTTGCTTATCGGATAAACTACTCGTTTGCCCTCCCCCTGGCGAACCGGTAGAGGTAAGGCGCTTTATGGGCTCCTCCGCTGAATTTTTTCTCGACACGTTCCAGGATGCCTAAGCTGAGCATTTTTCGCTGAAAGCCTGATCGATGGAGCTTCTGGCCTAAAATGGTTTCGTACAGGCTTTGTAAGTCGCCCATTGTAAATGTGTCGCCCAGCAGGTTAAAGCCAATCAGTTTCCGGTCGAGGTTAGCCTGTAGCGTTTCCAGCGCTCTCTGCACAATCTGTTCGTGATCGAGCATCAGCGGGGGGAGCGCCCCTAAATCGTACCACTCGCACCGATCGGATAGCAAATCCGGAATGGGCACCGCTTTGGTAAAGTCAATCAGGGCGTAGAACCCTACCGTGACAAACCGACGTAATAGCCAGTGCGTCTCGACCGGCGAAATGCCTTTGGCTTGCATGATGGCGCGCAACGGAGCGGCATTATGTCGGCTTGTATCGCCAAACACGTAAAACTGATCCAGATAGATGTCGTGCAGGCCGGTACGTTCCGAAAGCACCCGGCGGGCCGCATCGTTTACGTTCTCGGTTTCTTTGATAAACCCACCCGGCAAGGCAAACAGATCGGTATTCTTGTAGGCCAGCAGCAAAATTTTCAACTGATCTTCGTGGAAGCCAAACATAACCAGGTCAATGGCCAGCCCCGGTAAAAAACCGTCGCCGTTCGGATCAATTTCTTCGCGAATTAGGGGAGTGTGCATGCTATTTAAATTGTACCGCAACTAACAAAATTTGCCGCTTTCAATTTAACCGGTTATTATTGTCACAGTTTGCGACAATAATAACCGGTTTCAGAGAATATCCCGCAAAACCAGTTGAATTGCGCAGATTAATCCCTTTTCTCATGCTTAAATTAATCACCATGAAAACGCTTTTAGTGCTTTCTCTGCTGGCGGTGCAAATGGTTCCCAGGGCGCTGGCGCAGGGGAACAAAGAGTCATCGGCCCCGCGCGTCAAAACGGCGAACGGTACGGTAGAGGGCGTCGTTGAGACCAGCGGAATTCGGTCGTTCAAAGGTATTCCATTTGCGGCTCCGCCCGTGGGCGATTTGCGCTGGAAAGAGCCCCAGCCTGCTAAAAACTGGCAGGGTGTTCGGAAGGCTGACAAGTTTGGGCCACGCGCTATGCAGCGGGCCGTATTTGGCGATATGGGCTTCCGGTCTGACGGGATGAGTGAAGATTGCCTGTACCTGAACGTATGGACGCCTGCTACGTCCGGTAAGGAAAAGCTGCCAGTGCTGGTGTATTTCTACGGGGGCGGTTTTATCGCTGGAGACGGCTCGGAGTCGCGCTACGACGGCGAAAGTATGGCTCGCAAAGGCATTGTAACGCTTACCGTAAATTACCGACTGGGGCCGTTCGGCTTCATGGCGCACCCCGAATTAACCAAGGAATCTCCGCATAAGTCGTCGGGGAACTACGGCTATTTCGACCAAAGTGCGGCCCTGCGTTGGGTACAACAGAACATTGCCGCCTTCGGGGGCGACCCTAAGCGGGTGACCATCGCCGGAGAGTCGGCCGGTTCGATCTCGGTCAGTGCGCAAATGACGTCGCCCTTATCCAAAAACCTGATCGCCGGCGCTATCGGCGAAAGTGGTTCACTGCTCGGTACGTTGCCGCCCGTTACGTTGGCCGAAGCTGAGCAGAGTGGCGTTAAATTCGCTGAACAGCTTGGCGTTAAGTCGCTGGCCGAATTACGGGCCCTGCCCGCCGAGCAGATTCTGGAAGCAACGGCCAAGCCGAGCACACCGCGTTTTTCGTCTACGATCGATGGCTATTTCTTTCCAAAATCACCCGCTCAGATCTTCGCGGCTGGCGAACAGGCCAAAGTTCCCCTGCTGGTTGGCTGGAACTCGGAGGAAATGAACTACCGGGCGGTGTTAGGTAAAGAATCGCCGACAGCCGAAAATTACACGAAGGCGGTACAAAAGTTATACGGCGAACGGGCCGACGAAGCCCTGAAACTCTACGCGGGCGCATCCGAAGACGAAATTCAGCAGGCCGCTACCGACCTGGCGGGCGATCGGTTCATTGGCTACAGTACGTGGAAGTGGGCGGATATGCAGAGCAAAACCGGTGGCGGCAAGCCCGTATACCGCTATTTCTACGCCCGTCCCCGTCCGGCCATGACGGCCCAGATGGGCGACGCAACACCGGGGTTAGCCGGGGGCGTCGTGCGGGGTGGTGATGCAAACGCGGTGAAGATGCCTCCCGCTCGTGGTGCGGTACACTCAGCCGAAATCGAGTATGCAATGGGTAACCTGGCGTCGAACAAAGTGTACGCCTGGACGCCCGAAGACTACAAAGTTTCGGAACTGATGCAGAACTACTTTGCCAACTTCATCAAAACCGGCAATCCGAACGGTGCTGGCCTCCCCAATTGGCCAACCGCGAACGCCGGGACGAACGTGCAATATATGCGCCTGGATGTCGACAGCCACGCCGAAACGGAAAAGCACCGTAACCGGTATCTGTTCCTCGATCAATTCTCCGCGAAGTAATAGCTTTGTAGCAACGCTAAAAGCTTAATAACAGCCCAAACATTCGTAAATGTTCGGGCTGTTTGCGTTAAAAACCGATGTCAATCACTAGCGGCTGAGCCAAAAACTCCTGAGTCGTTACGTTGTAAATGGTTCGAAGCCCCACTTCAAAGGGCGTGCGCAGTCGAAGCGCATTGAAGATAAAGGACACATCAACCCCCGTTGTCTGATAGGCGGTATGCCGGGTTTCGTAACCGCGCAGCCGCCCGTATATATCCCGCACTTCGAGTCGGCTGGAACCGGAGGCCAGGTCATAAAAACCGGCGGCTTTGATGCGCTGAATGTACAGCCAGCGGCCCAGCGACCAGTGCGTGTCGGCGATGGGAAGCCGGTACTCGGCGCTACCCGCACTGATCTGGTCGTCGCTGATGTAAGGTTGACCGCGTGGATAGAAGATCACCGGACTGAATCGATACGTGCCCTGGAGCTGTTGCTGATAACCACCCCGTAACCGTACCGAATGGTGCTTCCCCAGACCAGGGAAATACAAATTGCCCTGAACGCCCCATTGATTGCCATTGAGCCGACCGCCGAAGGGGGTGGTGCGATAGTTGGCCGATACCGTCTGACCCCAGCGGGGCGCTACGTCCCGTTTGCTCTGGCGAAGCAGCCGCGAGTAACTAAAGCTATACGTTAAGGCATTTAGAGAGCCCGCCGAGCCTACTTCGGTTACGAACCGGAAGGGCAAATCATAGCCCGTCACCTGCAAATAATTGTAATAAGCGGCCACGCTTACGTTTTGGGCGTATTTCGATTGGGTCAGGCGGAAGGGCAGTCGAATGCCCGCCGTTAGTTGATTATACTGCCATCGGTCAGAGCGGAGGCTGTCGGCGGGTTCGACCCGGTCGACGTAGAGCGACGTATTGCGGTTGCCGTGCTGAAAACTGAGGTCAATGATGGGGTAGAGACCCTGGTAGCTGAAGTTGGCGAAAAAATTACCAACCTGTTCGGCCTGGTTGTAGGTGTAGCCAAGGCCAAGCTGGGTGGTACTTAGGATGTCCTGCGAACTCAACCCAACCGATAAGGCCTGGCCCGTGCTGCCGACCGTTGGCCCCCAGCTATAAATGTTAATGGCGTTGGCGAGCCGGTTAAACCGCGAGGGCGAATAAGTGCTGGCAAATGGTACCGAATCCGCTAAAACTTGCCGACCCGAATTCGCGCCTGGGTCCAACTGCGGAAGCTGTCCTATGAACTGAGTGAGTGGATTGTTCACTGCCTGACCGGAAGGGGAGGAGATAGGACGCCAGTCGGCGGGGTTGAGCGGCATATCCATAATCCGATACCCGTTCGCTGAAAAGTCCTCAAGCGCAAGCCGGTTTCCGGATGGCGATACTGCGGCATGGTAAGCGGCTAACGGACGCGACGTAACCTGAAATTGAGCTTTCGTGCGGATGTCAACCGCATAAATGTTGTCAATGCCCGACCGGGGCGAGTTGTAAAGAACGAAATTTCGCCAAGCCTGCGGATGGCTTATGTTTTCGTTCGCGCGCGGAAGGAGGTCGGTTTTCTGGTTCGTTCTGGTATCGATCAACTGGAGGGTTTTCTGTCCGTTCCGAAGCGCGACCACAACGAGCGTCTGATTATCGGCTAACCAGCGAGGGTGCTGGAAAAAGTCCTGATCCGGATTGGGTACGAGTCTCAAAACTCTTCCATTTGTCGCGTCAAGGACGAGCAGGCGGGTGGTGTAGTTGGCGGTATTCTCCACCACGACCAGTTTCTTGCTGTCCGGGGAAAGCGTCGCTACTGTGTACCGGGCGCGGTGCGTTAGGCGAGTGAGCGTACCAGTCTTTAAATCAAGCAATCGGATATTAGAGAAAATCCGTTGCCCCCAACGCGCATCGTAGCCAAACTCAATCCAGCACGCTTTCTCGGCTGTAGCCGACAGCAGGTCAGGATCATTCGGAAATCCTTGTACGAAGATGGTTTTCTCCGGCTGATTTTTAGTCAGCAACACCAATCGGGGCGTGTCGCCCAGCCCACTCTTCACGCAGAGTACCGTCGAATCAGACACCCATTGCGGGTACTGGTAATTGGTGAACACCGGGCGTTTCGAGTCCTGTTTTTCGGCCTGGATCGGATACGGAGCAGCGGGTGTCAACGACAGAGGTTTCTGCTGATTCTGCCAGGATTCAGTCAGCTCGTCCATGGTCTTCTGGTACAGGTCTTCGGTGCGCAGGCGGGTCTCGTTTTTGATACTGGCTGAAAACGCAAACGGCCACGGAAAACGGCGGTAGTTGCGGTTTAGCACCCGGCTCCAGACATCGGGTCCATGCGTGCGTTTGAGATATGTAGTCAGAAAGTAGCCGAGCACGTAATGATCGGGTACGTTGTCGCGATACGAACCGGCCACGGCTTTGGGGTAATCGAATCGCTTGCCCGCCAGCAGATTGGCCCGCATGCCCAGACTGAAATTCGGAATCCGGCCCCGGCCGCTGTTACTGAGCAAGGTTTCGGTGCCGACCGCGTCGCCTTCCGCAAACCAGTCGGGCACGGTAATCAGCGGGAAAAATAGTCCTCCGTTCCCCAGGAACGTATACAGAACCCGACCATAGCCTTGTAGCGCTTTGTCGTTCTGAACAACGTGCCGGTATTCATGCACCGAAAGCAGATCAAGCCAGTTATACGTACCGAGCAGACCCGGACTTTGGGGCGTAACGGCGAAAAACTCCGACCGACGCGGGTACAACGTAACAAAGCCGTTGCTGTTGGTTGTCTGATTCTGAAGAACAACCGAAATAGGACGGGGACGCTTTTGGAGCGAAGCACTAACGGGTTCGTACAAACTCTCTAACCGGTGAGCGGTACGCTGCGCCGTAGAATCGAACCCAGCGGGGTAAACAACGCGAAAATGAGGAGTGGATAGCCGGTACCAGCGGAGGCTCGTTGGGTTCTGGTCTAAAACGGGAAGAATCTGGGCGAAGGTGGTCAGCGTTGTTAATAAGCTAACCACCGTTAGCAATGACGTTTTCATAAGTAGCGACTACGAATGTACGGCAGATGTCCATTGTTTACTACCGCAGCAGCCTGCTATTGCAGCACGTAGTGAGAATAGTGCCGGAGGACAACGAGAATCGGTTACAACTTACCGACTCCTAGATGGGTCTTCGTTTAAAAATAGGAGCTATGGGTAAGAACCTGATTGTACTGGGAGCGCTTGCTATACTGGCGTGTCATAATGAACCGTTTCGACCGAACACCTGTCAGGTCAACGATCCACTTAAGGATCTTAACTGGCTGCAAGATAGTATTGCAAGTGCTGTTCGTTACAACGCCGACGTAACGGTTTATCAGGCCTCGTACCGGGGCGACACGGTGTTTCAGATCGACTCGTTCATAGGCATTGACGCCAGTGGCGGTGTCATTTACCGATGCGATGGGTCGGTTATTTGCCGATCTGTCGTTACGATTGCTGGTCAATCCGGCAACTGTGGTACTATTGCCAATGAGCTCTTCGGGCAGACGATTATTTATGAGCGAAAGCGGTAAGTCGGAGCATGCAACGTCCCGCCCCTTTATATATACTTCGCCAGAAAGCTGATCAGCTTCTTTACCTTGTCGGTGTACGGTGGGTAGATAAACTTCATCGTGCCGAAGTCGCGCTGCATGACCCCCCGCTGGTTCGAGAACTCCTGAAAGCTGAAGTAGCCGTTCGATTTGCCTAGTCCGCTGTTGTTAACGCCCCCAAACGGCAACTCAACGTTACTGAACTGGAGCAGCGCATCGTTCACAACGCTATCACCGGCCGTGCTGCGGTCGAGAATATACTGCGTGCGTTGCGGGTTGCGGCTGTGGATATACAGGGCCAGCGGTTTCTCGCGCTGATTAACGATTTGCAGAGCCTCGTCCAGCGTGGAATACGTTAGAACGGGCAAAACAGGGCCAAAAATTTCGTCCTGCATCACGCGCATATCGTTCGTAACCCCTTCCAGAATGGTCGGTTCAATAAAATTCTGATCGGCATTCATCTGTCCGCCCAACGTAACGGAAGCGCCTTTCTGCACCGCATCGTCGATCAGTTCTTTAATCCGGCGAAAATGGGCGTTGTTTACAATGCGAGCGTAGCTATCTGACTGTTCAACCGGTTTTTCCTCGGGTCTATACATGGCCGCAATGGCAGTCTGCATAGCCTGCATCAACGACTGCTTCACCGACTCATGAACCAGCAGATAATCGGGCGCAATGCAGGTTTGCCCGTTGTTCAGGCACTTGCCCCAGGCCAGTTGTTCGGCTGCCTGTTTAATATTGGCGGATTCATCGACAATGGCGGGGGACTTGCCGCCCAGTTCCAGCGTAACCGAAGCCAGGTGTTTGGCTGCAGCCGCCATAACGATACGTCCAACCGCCGGACTACCCGTAAAAAAGATGTGGTTGAAGGGTAAGTCAAGTAACGCTTTAGCAACCTCGGCGTCGCCTTCAAACACGGCCACTTCGTCGGCTGGAAACAGCTCGCTGATCATTTGCCGGATTAACCCAGCCGTGTTCGGCGTTAGCTCCGATGGTTTCAAAATCACTACGTTACCCGCTGCCAGGGCTGACACCAACGGCCGAATCGACAGCACGAACGGGTAATTCCAGGGTGAGATGATCAGGATGTTGCCTTTGGGTTCGTGCCGGATATGACTTTTCGTACCGACCATACTAAGCGGGGTTGGCACGCGCTGGGGCTTCATCCACTGCTTGAGGTGCTTGATCGTGTACCTGATTTCGGCATGAAGCGCCATGAGTTCGCCCAGCGTCACTTCGGCCGATGGTTTGCGGAAATCGGCATACATGGCCTGCTGAATAGCCGATTCGTGGGTCGTTATCCAGTGCTGAATGCGCCGGATGCGTTCAATACGCTGATCGGCCGTCGTCAGCGCCATTTGAGGAGCGTGCCGACGCTGTTGCGCAAAAACCGCCTGTAAATCATCCCGCAAATCGGTACTGGCCAGTAAGGTGTTCATAAAGGAAATCAATTCGATACGATCAAGTCAAACGAATACCCTTAAAATACAAAATAATGGCCGAAATGGTTGACATTGGCATTTAAAACCGAATCGGCTATCTTAGCTCAAACTTTAGTAAACCCAAACCGGATGACGCTCGTCAGTGAAAACATCCGCTACCTGCGCAAACTGAATGGTTTAACGCAAGAGCAATTTTCTCGGAAGATAAATATAAAGCGTTCGTTGCTAGGAGCTTATGAGGAAGCCAGAGCTAACCCGAATCAACAGAACTTACAAGCCATAGCCAAGGCGTTTAACACCACGGTTGAATTACTGACGCGGCAGGACCTGCGAAAAATTCGTGAAACGCCTAACCTCAGCATTCCCCTCGGTCAGTCAGGCCGATCGGCCGAGTCGCGTACGCACAGCATTCGCTCGGATGGAAAGATTGATACAGACGAGGACGATCCATTTCAGCATCCTGACTTCCCCGATATATTTGCCCAGCCGGAGCCGAAAACGCCCGAGCCGCAGCCACTGGCTTCGGTGCTGAGCAAGTATTATCGCCAGCAGGAAGAGGTACGTCCCGCCCCACCGCGCGAGGTGCGTCAGGCGCCCGCTCCGCCCGTAATTACACCACCCATGCACCCGGTCAGCGAACGCACGCAGTCGGCCGGGTTCCAGCCAGCGCCTACCGAGTCGCCGGTGGATCGGCTGTTTGGTCAGCAGCCCGAAAATCGGTCAGCACTGTCGTCGGGCGTACCGATACGGCAGCCCGAGAGCCGGGCTGCCGAGCCGCTTACGTTCAACAATGTTTACGAAGGAGCCAGTACGTCCACGCGCCCCAATCCGCCGGTTCAGGCCGTAGCGCCGACCATCCCGGTTGTGATGCAGCACCAGTTTGGCGACTATAGCCAGCGGTATCAGCACGCTGATTTTTTGCACCGGCTGCCCGCCATGCACCTACCGACGCTGCCCGAAGGCCATTACCGGGCATTCGAAGCAGGCGATGATTTTACGTTTCCGGGGGCGTTGCTGGTGGGTCAGTTCGTCAGAAACTGGTTCGACATTGCCGACGGAAAAATGTATATCCTGCTCGTGCAGGGCGTGGGTATCTGCTGTCGGAGAGTGTACAATCAGGTGAAAGTCAAAGGAACGCTGCTGCTGACGGCCGATCAGCCCACCATTCCAAACCGCGAGATTGCGTTGAAAGAGGTTCTCGAAGTCTGGGAGATCCGGGCCTTTGTCAGCCAGCAGTTGCCACCGCCCGCCCCCAATACCGAACGCCTTCGGCAACTGGTTGATGAACTCCGGTTTGAAGTTGAACGCTTGTAAACGCTCGGGCGGTTTAAGTAGGCGCTGGTTCAGTTTTCGTGTATTTCTTTAAACCCTATCCATATAATGGAGTTTTAAGGAAAGACAACAAACGAACCAGGCTGATGCAAGCTGAACAGACATTAAACTCGATGGAGCTGGACAAGCTCCGGGATAAAATCAAGGACATCCGAATTGCCATGCTCACCACGCTGGAAGAGGATGGCGATTTTCATACGCGCCCGATGGCGACTCACCAGATGGACCCTGACGGGACGATGTGGTTTTTCACCTACGACAATTCACCTAAGGTAGACGAGGTGAAGCATGACCAGCGGGTGAGTGTCGCCTTCTCCGATCCGGGATCGGAGTTATACGTAACCACGAAAGGAATCGCCCAGGTTGTAAAAGACCGCATGAAAATCAATGAGCTCTGGAGCGATTTTCTGAAAACCTGGTTTCCGAACGGAAAAGAAGACCCGCACATCGCGCTGCTGAAAGTTACCATTCATGCGGGCGAGTACTGGGACCGGCCGGGTGGTAAAATGGTGAAGCTGTTCGAGATGGCCAAGGGGGCAATCACCGGCGACGCCGATAAAAGCGGACGCAACGAGAAATTTGGCGGTTAACTTCCAATGAGTAAACAGTTTAGCAGATTTCTCGTTTAGTTTTCGTTCCTTCCTTCTTTGACCGGGGCTTTGGCTTTAGACTAATCTAGTCTGACGCTAAAGCCCTTTACCATTTCATCCTGCCGTGTGCTTCGTACTTTTGCCCTAACTATGCGTTACTTTCTTGAGCTGGCCTACCGGGGCACTCGGTATCATGGCTGGCAGCGGCAACCCAACGGAATCAGTGTGCAGGAGGTACTCGAAACGGCACTGACAACGGTGTTCAGGCAACCGATTGCTATTGTGGGCAGCGGACGTACGGATACTGGTGTTCATGCCGGGCAACAGTTTGCTCATTTTGAAACGGAGTCTCTATTGCCCACGAACCTGCTCCGTTCGATAAATAGTTTAATTCCCCCGGATATTGCGGTGTACGATTGCTTTCCGGTACGTGCCGACGATCATGCCCGATACACCGCTACGTATCGGTATTACCAGTATCAGATTATCCGCCGAAAAGATCCGTTTCGCGAGGGGCTGGCCTACGTATTTACTTTACCGCTGGACGTACCGCGCATGAACGAAGCGGCCAGTTGTTTGCTCACGCACACGGATTTTGAAAGTTTTAGTAAGGTTAAAACCGACGTAAAAACCTTTAACTGCCGGATTGATACAGCGTATTGGGAACAGAAACCCACGGGCGAATTAACCTTTCACATTCGGGCGGATCGGTTTCTGCGGGGTATGGTTCGCGCCATTGTTGGCACCTTACTGGATGTAGGTCAGCACCGCCTGAGCGTAGCTGAGTTTAATCAGGTGATTGATGCGCGCGATCGTAAACAAGCTGGTCGGGCGGCTCCCGCCGAAGGACTTTCGCTGGTTGAGGTAGGGTATCCAGCGGATGTGTTTGCCCATCGACAGAACCCACCGGCGGGCTAAGGTGTTCTGATGGTATACGGTTCAGCCGTTGTCTTTTTCATTGCGATGGTACCG
This sequence comes from Spirosoma knui, assembly GCF_054780635.1. NCBI lineage: Bacteria > Pseudomonadati > Bacteroidota > Cytophagia > Cytophagales > Cytophagaceae > Spirosoma > Spirosoma knui. The sequence goes on from NZ_BAAGVY010000002.1 coordinate 896,672, forward strand.
GAGATACATTACCTAGAAATAGCCGGAATGCCCCGCAATGATCGGATCACAAGCGCTGAACTGCCGAACTCGCTTAAATAAACTTCCTTTGAAAATCGGAACCATCATATTAGCTGCCGGGGACTCATCCCGTATGGGGGGCGAACCCAAACAATTGTTGATGTACAAAGATCAATCGCTTATCCGTCGGATTACGGAAAGCGCACTGGCGTTACAACGAGGACCTGTTGTGGTAGTACTTGGTGCTAATCGAGAACGTATCGTACCCGAATTAAGTGGTTTACCCGTTACGTTGGTCGATAATCCAAGCTGGCATACGGGGCAGGCTTCGTCGTTGAAAACGGGGTTGGCGGCTCTTTATATTACGCACAAGGACATTGACCAGGTACTGGTGCTACACACGGATCAGCCAATGGTATCGCTGGGATTATTGCTACATATATTCGAAGTACAGAAGGATGAACAAAAAGGAATAGTGGCTTGTCGGTACGATACACAGATTAGCGTACCAGCCCTGTTCAGTCGCGATTATTTCGCGGAGCTGCTTCAGCTCGAAGGCGACAAAGGCGTAAAGTGGGTGATTGTGCGGCACCGTAGCGATTGTTCGGAAGTGCCTTTCGAGGCTGGAGCTATTGACCTGAACTCACGCCGTGATGTAGACCTGTTCAGGCAGGCTCAACTCTCCGTATAACGTAACGTTTGCCACCGCTGTAGACGCTGCGACAAATACGTATTAAGTTGGGTTATCGTTAGTTACTGGCAGGTAATCGAGTGAGAAAGTCATTGAATTTGGTTGACCAGTACGCGAACGCGTCCATTCAAGTGAATGGTATCGCCAACCAGCCTTACTTTTTCGCCAACCTCCAACTGACGATACGATTGCTGCATACGTACCCGGCTCACCAGGGCATCAAACTCGCTTCCCTGTTGGTCGCGCAGGCTAGCCGTATACCCATCCTTACCCGGCTCCGTTCGTTGAACGGTACCTTTGATTGAAAAAGGTTTGGGGCTGGCACAGGAGGTGACAAGCCAGATACTGACCGAAGATAACAAGATTAGCCAGGCAGGAACAAAAGACACTTTATTGGTCATACGTACGTCAATTTATAGAAGAGACCCTTAGTCGCTCAATAAAGTTGCCACACAGTGAAATAATTAAGCCGCCCGCTAAAACTCTTGGCTTTTCAGGAGCTTTAGCGGGCGGCTTAGAACAAAACTTTTTAATCAGGCCAGTACGGATTCAGTTTGCTTAACGAGTTGAACTTCACTCTGAATCTTTACTTCCTCACTCAGCGCTAACCCACCCGTTTCCAGCACACCATTGAAGTTTATGCCCCAATCGCTACGGTTAATTTTGCCGCTGATGGTAAACCCAACTCGGACTCCGCCCCAGGGGTCTTTGGTGATGCCACTGTAGTCAACTGATAATTTAACGGGTTTACGGACACCTTTCATCGTTAAATCGCCATAGACGTAAAAGCGATCCTCGTCCAACTTCTCTACGTTAGTTGACTGAAAAAACAGCTGAGGGTAAACTTCGGCTTCAAAAAAATCTGACTTACGCAGGTGATCGTCTCGTTGTTCATTGTTGGTATGGATTGATCCAATCTCAGCGGTAGCCTCTATCCGGGCCGTGCTAAAATCATCATCATCTGTTTCAACTTCGACCTGAAATTGTTGGAACGTACCCGATACATTACTAATCATCAGGTGTTTGATCTTGAAACCTAATTCGCTGTGAGTAGGGTCGAGGACCCATTTTGTGGTTGACATAAATCTAAATATTTGAAAATTTGAAAGTATTTAGTAAGCGTTTAAGGCACTGCTCAGGCAAAACGTCTTTAAAATGAAACCGAACCCGTGGTTGGGTTTACCAGAGAATCCGTTGCGATGCTGGTACGGTAGCGATGTGGTTCATTCGACCCTGCCTGTATTCCTGATAGAGCCTTCGGATATCCTCCTGCGTATCGCCAATGAAAGGGCCATGCGACACGATGGCATCTCCCTGCGGCTCTCCGCCGTAGAGAATAACCCGACTGCCGGCTTCGCCACCGGTCAGTTTGATTTCGCTCTGAGCTTCCTCAGCGTAGCGGTTAAGCCAGCCCACCTGATTCTGATGGACCTCTTTCGCTTCGTCTCCAACTTGTAGACTCCCCTCAAGAACATACAAAAAAGCGGTGTACGATGCCGGAATCTGTTGCACAGTAGTCACGCCCGGCAACAACTGGATATCGGCGATAAGCAGAGGAACGTAATTTTGAATGGGTGAAGTTACACCACCCAGCGAACCACTGTAGACCTTTATAGTGAGGCCCTCCTGGGTTAGGGTAGGTACCTTTTCCAACCTAAGATCCTGTACCCGTGGCTGAACCCATCGATCTCTTTTGGGCAGATTCAGCCATAACTGCAACAGCCGCATCGTCGCTTTTTGATCGATGGTTTCTGTGTGAATGATCCCACTGCCTGCGGTCATAAGCTGTAAATCGCCCCCTTTCATTCGATGGGCCTCGTCGCCTACTCCACCTTCCAGGAGTAAGGATACCGTTTCGAAACCGGCATGCGGGTGCGCCCCTCCGACCGGTAGCTCATCTTGTTTGTCGAGTCGATCGTCCATTAAAATAATGAACGGGTCACTCTCCGTAAAGTCCACCTGAATAACCGGACTAGCAAGGTGACCTGCCCCCAAAAATCCCTGTTGAGTAGGAGGGGTGTATATATGAACCAATTCTCTATGAATAGTCATGTCGTATGCTTTTTAAACAGGGCGAAATGTTCTCCCGTATTGCTGGTGCAAATTTACGTTGTTTACTATACTTTTGTAAGCACTATACTATTGTATAGCTCTATACTTGAGTATAGTGAATTATGCTACTTTTATGCGTATACTTTGTAGATGCTGAATAAGATGGAAGCAACCCAACTAAAGCAAGAGGAATGCGTGACTACTTTACGTCCGATACGGGATGCGCTGGACGTATTGAATGGCAAATGGAAACTGCCCATTATTGTGGCACTCACGTTTGGGGAGAAACGGTTTGGCGAAATTTCCAGGGAGGTTCACGGAATTACCGACCGGATGCTCTCCAAGGAATTGCGCGATATGGAAGTAAATGGATTAGTAAAACGAACGGTGTATGATACGTATCCGGTAAAAGTTACCTACACCTTAACCCCACATAGTAAAACGCTGGGTGATGTAATCGAATCACTACGTAACTGGGGCGAATTACACCGGAAAAAGATTCTATCGGGTGAAGTGTGAGCTAGTATCATAACGTAACGGGAAGAATAAGCCCAAGGCTTATCTAGTAATAAGGCTTCGCAGTGTGGTTAACGTATATTGGATGTGTTAGGAATGAAATCGAGCAAGCTCATATCAGTACACGTTACTATACTCCTGCATGTTGACAAGCAATTGTTTCTGGTTTTAACGCCAGTTAAACACGGTTGAGGGTAGATGAAGTGACATATGAGTAAAACACGCTCATTTTGAGGCAGGAAGCGTTGACTCTACTGTAAAAGAGCTAGCTTTGTTACGTTCATCTCTCAACGAACCCATAAACAAATGGCGATGCCTCTAGGCTACATCTCTGTCTGGACGATGTACACTGAGCCTCGTAATCTGGTATGAACAGGTACATACCGTCGGTTATACGCGTTCTGTTTATTGTTCTGCTCACGCTGGCCTCATCGGACGGCCTACGGGCGCAGTCGTTTCAATTACCCCAGCCTAAACTCATCACCGACAGGCAGGGATTACCGCAGGCCTTTGTCCCTGCTCTCCTTCAGGGTAAACAGGGCTTTATCTGGGCCGCTACCCGTGATGGCCTCTGCCGGTACGATGGCCAGCGGTTTAAAGTCTTTCAACCCGATCCCAACGGGCGGCCTTCTCTTTCTTTTGTGGGCGTTAACCAAATTGAACTGGATCGGCACGGACGCATCTGGATCACCTCCGAGCGGGGGGATATCGATGTGTTCGACCCGCGCACCGAAACCTTTACCAATCTCTCCCAGCAAGCCGCTTTCCGCCAACTGGTAAAGCCCGGTACTACCTATAGTATATACATCGATCGACAGGATCGACTCTGGCTGATGGATTTTGGCGGTGGCCTCTTTTGCTGGGATGTAGCCAAAAAACAGGGGCAGTGGTTTCGTCACCAACCCGGGCAAGCTTCGTCTATCAGTAGCAATAGCATTTTTTCTATGCAGGAAGATGCGGACGGGACGATCTGGCTGGTGACGGTTCGTGGACTGGACCGCTTTGACGAAGCTACTCAACAATTTACCCACTGGCGAGACTTGCCTGGGCAGGCCCAGTTACTGCCGAACGATATGCCCACCACCATTCGTCTCCGGCCGAATGGTGAGCTCCTGCTCTTCTCGCAGCACTACCTGACGCTGCTCCAGCCCCGCACGGGTCAGTTGCGGGCCTATCCATTGCCAGTTGCGAGTTATGGAGTAGGCTGGCATACGGCTATCGACCGGCAGGGAGCGGTCTATTTTGGGAGATTGGGTAATTTATTTCGATTTACCGACACGCAGGGTGTCCAGCTCGTTGCACACTGGGACCAGACTAACGATGAGTGCCAGAGTTTACTCGTCGATCGGACCAATGTCTTGTGGATGGGTACCAGCGGAGCGGGAATCCGCACCTACGATCTGCAGCCGAGTCCTTTTCAGAAGCGCCGGTATAGGCGTGAATTTTACCTGGACCTGCTCACCCGCGATTCGCTGGGTCTTCCCCCCGTTTCCCCGGCGGTACTAGCCAACCTGCGCGGATTAAATACCTATACGTTTCGATCGACCTTTGATCGGGCAGGCCGTTTCTGGTTCAGCGTAGGCACTCCGGATTTGTATCGGATGGATCGGAGAACCGGCCGGACCGAGCCTTTTCCCTTACCCACCCGCTATATCACCGAAGGGAGTTTAATCCATCCCAGCCCTCAGACCACCGATCCCCAGGGCCGGGTCTGGGCGGTGTATGACACAACGGCGTTCTGGTTCGATGAGTCGACGCAGCGCTGGACCCGGTTTCGCTACCCGATTCCTACCAGCTTATCCTCAGGTCCTATTACAGAATTCGTGGTCGATAAACAGGCGCTCTGGCTGGCCAGTCAGTTGGGGGGGCTCTGGCGGCTCGACCGACGGAATGGCGAGGTTCAGCAATTTGTCAACCGACCCAACGATGCTACATCCCTGAGCAGTAATGCGCTTTACTGTTTGTCAGCCGATCCCGCCGACGTTAACCGGTTATGGATCGGTACCTTTGGTGGTGGGTTGTGTTTGTTCGACAAACGAACGGGGCGATTTCGCCGGTTTACCCAATCTGCCGGGTTGCCCAACAACGTCGTGTACTCGGCCCTGCCCGACCACTACGGGTATTTGTGGGTGGGTACCAACAAAGGGTTATGCCGGATGAACCGCCGGACATTTACCACTCAGACTTTTACGCGGGATGACGGCATTATGGCCGACGAGTTTAACCGGAACCATTACGTCCAGTTTCCCGAGGGCAACATACTGATGGCTGGTCTGGAAGGCTTCACTCTGTTCAATCCCCGCCAGATTGGTCGGGATACGTTTGAGCCCAGAGTTGAATTAACGCAACTTCAGGTGAATAATCAGGCAATTCAGCCTGATCTGCCAGTCCTGAACGGTACGGACACAACTAAGTCTGCTAACCGATCTTTACTGGGCACGTTACCCATCCAGGCTACCGATCAGCTCGTGTTAGCCCACGATCAGAATTACCTGACCGTTCAGTTTACGGCCCTGCAATTCAATCAACCCGCTAAGAACCGCTACCGCTACCGGCTGGAAGGACTGGAAGATGCCTGGAAAGAAACGGACCGGCCCGAGGCCGTTTATACTAACCTGCCACCGGGCGATTACAGGCTGGCTGTTAACGCATCCAATACGTCAGGCCGGTGGAGTCGGTACGTGCGTAAGCTGGCCATCACCATTCAGCCGCCCCTCTGGGCCACCTGGTGGGCCACTGTTCTTTATGTCCTGATCGGTTTAGGCATAGCCTGGGGGCTCCTTCGGATTTATTTCAATCGACTCCGACTCAACCAGGCCATTCGGCTCCGTCAGCAGGAGGCCGACCAGCTCCGGGCCGTCGATACACTCAAGTCCAATTTTTTTACCAACATCACCCACGAGTTCCGGACGCCCCTCACGCTCATTCTGGCTCCTACCGAACAGATGGCGAGTGAGAACCCGACTCCAAAAAATCGGCGAAGACTGCAAACCATTGAACAGAACGCCCACCAACTGCTACGGCTGATCAACCAATTGCTGGATCTGTCCAGGCTGGAAGCCAGCGTCATGCCCGTGCACGAGTCGCGGGGAAACCTAACCGAATTTATCCGACACTGGCTAAATCCCTTAACGGATCAGGCTACTAATCAGGGGCTGAGTCTGACGTTTGACTCCGAGGTAACGGGCGACTACTGGTTCGATGCCGAAAAGCTGGAACGGATTGTGACTAACCTGGTGGCCAACGCGCTTAAATTCACCAAAGCGGGTACCATTACCGTATCCTTGACGGAAGCCTCGGGGCATATCCGACTTACCGTTAGCGATACGGGCGCTGGAATTTCGGCTCAGCACCTTCCTCATATCTTCGACCGCTTTTACCAGGTACATGATACGAACGATACACCGGGTACGGGTATCGGTCTGGCCTTGGTTCAGGAGCTGGTCCAGTTGCAGGGAGGGCGGATTTCAGTTGAGAGCCAGCTTCACAAAGGCACTACGTTCGTGGTCGAGTTACCATATCGACGGGCTGCACCATCGGAGTCAACTCCGGACGTAACGGCTCCCTGGGAACAGATTGCTAACGACGATGCCCCGACAGTTGCAGAGCAATCGGAACAGCCCCGGTTACTTATCGTGGAAGATAATGATGAACTGGCCCGGTTCATAGCCGAAAGCCTGCCCCATACGTATCGCATTCGGCGCGCCGTGAACGGACGCGATGGGCTGGAACAAGCCCTGGAGCACTTGCCTGATCTGATCATCTCCGATGTGATGATGCCGCTGATGGACGGCTTCACACTCTGCAATCAGTTAAAAACCGACGTACGTACCAGCCATATCCCGATTATCCTGCTGACGGCCAAGTCGTCGGTGGAGAATCGGTTGGCGGGTCTCTCGCTCGGGGCCGATGATTACCTGACCAAGCCTTTTCAGATCACCGAACTTCAACTTCGGGTACGCAACCAACTGGTGAGCAAACAACGGCAACGCGATTGGGTGCAGGCCAGTCTAAATAACCCTAATTCGGCTCTTTCTCAACCGGTCTCCGAACCCACCGATCCGTTTCTGACTCGCTTGTACGCCCTGATCGAAGCCAACCTGAGTGACGCTGGCTTTGGTCTTGATCACATGTTGAGTGAATTAGGCATGAGCCGCACCAATCTGTTCCGCAAGGTAAAAGCGCTGACGGGGCTGACCGCCCATGAACTGCTACGTAATTACCGGCTCAAACGAGCCACTCAGCTCCTGCGCTCAGGCGTTTCAGTGAAGGAAGTGGCCTATCAGGTGGGCTTCGAGAGCCCGGCCTACTTCAGCAAGTTGTTTCGGGACCTGTATCAGTTGAGTCCCACCGAGTTTGTCGCTCAAGGTTGATTGGGTAGCCTTTGCAGGGGTATTTATGCGCCTTTGGACCATTTCTTATCGGATTTGGATCAATCCTTATCGCTCCCAGCAGTGCCCGTCCCCTACTTTTGGCTTGTCTTAAGATCTAGAATATCCAACGAATCTTCCCTTTTATTAATCATTCCCATGTTCAAGAAAATTGTCAAATGGACTGGTATTGTTTTAGGCAGCCTGGTCCTTCTGCTCCTTGCATTTTACGGGTTTGTTTACGCCAAAACCGAAGCGAGTATTAATAAAATATACGACGTAGAACTCCAGACTCTCGCCATCCCCGACGATTCAGCTTCTTACGTCGCAGGTCGGCACGTGGCCGAGATCAGGGGTTGCCTGGCTTGTCATGGTGCCGATCTCGCTACGGGTGAAGTGTTTGCCGATGAACAGTCGCCTATTGGCTACATACAGGCGTCAAACATTACCAGTGGTAAAGGCGGTATTCAGTACACGGATCAGGACTGGATTCGGGCGTTGCGACACGGCCTGGGGAAAGATAACAAACCCCTTTGGTTTATGCCGTCGCACGAGATCTGTGGCTTATCGAACCAGGACATGGCGACCCTCATCAGCTACGTCAAAAAGCAGCCACCTGTCGATAAAACAACCCCGCCGAAGTCGCTGAAGCCACTCGGGCGCATTCTTACGTTTGTGGGTGAATTTCCGTTGCTTCCCGCCGAAAAAATTGATCACACCGCTACGTATGTGGACGACGTAAAACTTACGGTTAACGCTGATTACGGAAAATACCTGGCCGTTACGTGTACCGGTTGCCACACCGACAGTTTCAAAGGAGCGCCTTCCCGTTCGCCTGAACAACCCCCCATTCCCGACATTTCGTCGACTGGAAACCTGGGTAAATGGACGCAGCAAGGGTTTGTCAACCTGTTCCATACGGGCAAAACGCCCGAAGGGCGCGTGTTAAGCAAGTACATGCCCGTGCAGGCGTTCACCTATTCCGATGATGAATTAAGAGCTATTTACCTGTACCTGCACGAGGTAAAATAAACGTAGCGGCCGCCCTGGTCGAATGTCTGAATGCGTCAATCCGTACTATAAAGCCTGTCCTAAACTCTTCGTTTTATGATTCTATCCCTGGAAACTGCGCTGACACCCATTGTTCAGGAGAAGTTTGAACAACTCTGGTATTTGGTTGGCAACACCCCTATGCTGGAACTGTCCTATACGTATCAGGGACAGTCTGGTTCGCTCTATGTAAAGTGTGAGCAGTACAACCTGACCGGCAGCATGAAAGACCGAATGGCACTTCACATATTGCATCAGGCGTATCGCAGAGGCACCATTCAACCAGGCGACCGTATAGTGGAAGCCACCAGCGGCAGTACGGGCATTGCTTTTTCGGCAATAGGTCGGGCGCTGGGGCATCCGGTTACGATTATCATGCCCGCCGGTGTGAGCCAGGAACGTATTGATATTATCCGAAGTCTGGGTGCCGATATTGAGCTGTTTTCGCAAGAAGAAGGTGGATTTACGGGCGCTATCCGACGGTCGGAAGAGATGGCCGTCATTGACCCGGGCGTTTTTCTACCCCGCCAGTTTTCCAATAATGACAATGCCGAAGCCCACCGTCTGACAACGGGCAGGGAAATCTGGCAGCAGCTTCGGCAGGTGGGGATTACACCCGATGCTTTTGTGGCCGGGGTGGGTACGGGAGGTACAGTGATGGGCGTAGGCCGTTACCTCAAGTCCCGCAAACCCGACATCCGTGTTCACCCGCTCGAACCCGCGGAATCACCAACCCTATCCGTCGGATATAAAACCGGAACGCACCGAATTCAAGGGTTTTTCGACGAGTTTGTCCCTGATGGTATCCACCTGAACGAATTACATTCTGTGGTGCAGGCCAGCGATGGTGATGCTATACTCATGGCCCAGAAACTGGCTCAACAACTGGGCATAGCGGTAGGGATTTCGTCGGGCGCTAACCTGATCGGCGCGATCAGGCTACAACAGGAAATGGGCCCCGAAGCGCGCGTGGTAACAATTCTGTGTGACTGCAACAAAAAATACCTCAGTACCGACTTAGTCCGGGAGGAACCCATCAAACCGGGTTACCTGGCACCTGGTATTACGTTTACGGGGTACCGTCCCATCAGCCGTTTAGTGTAATTGGCAGACCCGGTGCGTTAAGAACTTCCATTGACCGGTCCATACGAGATCGTATTCCCACGTTAATCTTACTCAATACTCTTTCTGATGAACGTACTACTTATTGGAGCCTCGGGCACCATCGGCAGCGCTGTCGATCGGCTCTTTCGCGAGCAGGGACATACGCTTAGAACAGCCTCCCGGTCTACTCAGCCCGGCGTTGATTTTACCGATCAGGCCAGCATCAAGGCTTTTTACGAGCAGATCGACGAGCTGGATGCCATTCTGATTATTGGCGGTGATGCAGCCTTTGGCTCGCTGGACCAGCTAACCGATTCCCAAATAGAGCTGACGTTATCGAGCAAACTGATGGGCCAGATTAACATGGTACGTAGCGGCATGGCCAAGCTTCAGCCCAACGGGGTGATTGTTATGACAGGCGGTATGCTGGCTTACTCGCCCTGGCCTGCAACGTCGATGGTAGCCATGGTCAACGCTGGTCTGGAAGGCTTTGTCAGAGGGGCTGCCCTGGACATGACCGAAGGGCGCAGGCTGGTCATTGTTCACCCGCCCCTGGTTGCCGAAACCGCCCGTTCGTTTGGCCTGGATCAAACACTGTATCCAACGGCGGCTATGGTAGCCCAAACCTATCTGGAAGCTGTGGAAAGGGGCCAAAACGGAACTGCACTTTTTGTGAGCGAATACGCCCCCCGTAGCAGCGCCAGCCCGAGCAACTACGTCATCTAAATTAACTGGCATGCCAGCCAGTGTCGGGCATGCGACCTGCATCTGCCAATGCTCTCGGAAAGCTCGTCCGGGAAGCATTGGCAGGTTTATCGATTAAGCCTGATTAGAGCGCTGTCTAGCTCATCGTTTGGGCGTCTTAACCACAAATGGACCATTTCTTATCGGATTTGGACCATTTCTTATCGTCCTAAGGGGTGCCTGGTCCCTACTTTTGACCCGGCCCTGATCGACCACTTTTTCGTTAACCGGCTGATTGCCAAATTCCTGTCAGGACAGTATTCGGTGAGAAACGAGTCGATGGTCGAGATGCTCCATTTTTCTAAAACACCTCATGTTATGCAGAACAAATTACCCCTTTTAGGTTTATTTCTGATGGGTAGCCTACTCACCGGATGCCAGGATCACCGAATTACCACCGAGCCCGTTCAACTCACGACGACCACGCTGGCTACAGGTCTGGTCGGGGTGATTGGCGTAGAGACCGACTCCCGTGGACGGGTCTTTGTAACCGAACAAGGTACCGGCAACAACGATGGCCGCGTGTCGGAAATCACACCGGATGGAAAAGTACATCCGATTATTACGGGGCTGTATTCCTTCAAACGTCCCGATAACGAACTCGACGCTACCGATCACTTGCTGGCAGTCGATGGCATCCTTTACGTACTGAATGCCAAAGGACTTTACACCTTTAATTTAAGCTCGTATAAAACCGGCGATGCGCCGATTGCTGCGTCCAGTCTGACACCGGAAACTATTCAGAAGTTCGTCATCGATTATTCCTTCACTGAGGATACCGGCGAATCGCATCTGTACAACATGATTCTGGGACCCGACGGGGCGCTTTACTTCACCGATGCAGCCGCCAACGCCATTATACGCCGGTCTAAAACTGGTGAGTTGAGTGTGGTAGCGGCCGTGCCGGGCATTGCCAATCCCAATCCAGCCGGGCCCCCTCCAGGTCCTCCCTTTGTACAGTCGGTGCCTACGGGCATTACCTACGACGGCAAGCAGTTCGCCATCAGTACGTTGCTGGGCTTTCCGTTTCCGGCCGGTAAAGCGCTTATCTACCGGATGGACATGTCGGGCAAGCTTAGCGTCTTTCAGCAGACCTTCAACAGTCTGGTCGACATTGAGAACGATGGAAATGGTAACTATTTAGCCCTTGAATTTGCCGTGTTTGGCCCAATGGGCTGGACGCCCAAAACCGGTCGGCTGATACGGGCAAATGGAACCACCAATGACGTACTGATCGACAAGCTGAACATGCCAACGGACCTGAAAGTGGTGGATAATCACACCGCTTACCTAACCAGTATGGGCGACGGAGTCTTGTTTAAGATTACGTTCTAGATTTTTCTCCGGTTGGGATTAGCCAGGACTTCCGGTCAATCCCAACCGGAGAAGTTGTACCTAACCCGTTAAACTACCGTCAACGACATGACCCTTCATTTCACCCTGGGCGCTTCTGATAGCCCCTGCGTTTGCTGTGCCGAACTGGACACGCAACTCGAAGTACTCAACAGCTTTGTCTCTCTGGGAAATACGCTCGTATCGGCCTATCTGATTGATGAGCAGGGCATTCGTGTTGATTTACCCGTGGAAGCCTTCGACGGGCTGCCGATTGCCGATTCGCTGCGAAACCTGGCCAGACAGTATCAGCAGGTGCTCGGCGTTTATCAGGACTCTTCTCGGTGAGCCGATCTATGTTCAATTAATAATCAATCGAGTATTTACTAAAAGCCCCAGTTGCCTTCGATCGAGTGATTCCCGTTGCGCTCACCCGGCCCGGGTCGTTTCGAGATAACCTTACAAATGGCTCTTTGATGTCCCAGAACGACTCGATTATTCTCTCATCCAGCTATCTTATATCGATCATGAACCCAAATCTACTTACTCAACCCGATCTGTTTACAGTCGGCCACCATTTGAAGACAAATGGCCCAAATCGACTCCGCTGTATGGCCTTCCGTAGCCAGTATACTCAGTACGTTTTCAGCCTCTTGGGGCTGCTGTTACTGAGTCAGGCTACTAGCTGGGCGCAATGTTTTCAGAATATGCTTAACCTTCCGGTGGGTCTTCAGCCTCAATCGGTGGCGGTGGCGGACCTTAACCGCGATAATAAGCCTGACCTGGCCGTAGCTAACAGTAACAGCAATACGGTTTCGGTGCTGCTAAACGATGGCTTGGGTGGATTCGGCGGCAAAACGGACTTCGCGGTGGGTACTCAGCCCCGATCCGTGACTGTAGGGGACTTCAACAGCGATGGAAATCCCGACCTGGTCACCGCCAATTATAACAACAATACGGTTTCGGTGCTGCTGGGTAATGGCACAGGTGGATTCGGCGCCAAGGTCGATTTTGCGGTGGGAAGTAACCCCTCTTCGGTGGCTGTGGGAGACTTCAATAACGATGACAAGCCTGATCTGATCACGACCAACCAGGGTAGTGGCAACGTTTCGGTACTGCTGGGCAATGGCGCAGGAGGGTTCGGTGCCGCTATCAACTTTGGGGTGGGCAGTAGCCCTCAATCGGTGGCGGTGGCGGACTTCAACGACGATGATCTGCTCGACATTGCCGTGGCTAATTCTGGCAACAACACAGTCTTGGTAGCGCTGGGCACTGGCACGGGAGGATTCAACAACGCAATTCCCTTTCAGGGAGATGCTGTACCCGTTTCTGTGGCGGTGGGGAGTTTTAACGGCGATGGCAAGCCTGATCTGGCCGTAGCTAATAATAGCGGCAGTTCGGTTTCGGTGATGCTTGGCTTTGGTTTTGGAATCTTTCCGACTTCCCCCGAATTTGAGGTGAATCCTCAGCCCTATACGGTGGCCGTAGAGGACTTCAACGGCGATGGTTATGATGACCTGGTCTCGGCTAGTGATGCCTACAGCACCGTCTCGGTACTGCTGGGCGATGGCCAGGGCGGGTTCGGGCCCAAAGCCGACTTTGGGGTAGGCAGCAGGCCCCAATCCGTAGCGGTGGGCGATTTCAACGGCGATGGCAAGCCTGACCTGGTCACGGCTAATTACAGCAGCAATACGGTCTCGGTGCTTTATAACTGCACAATTCCGGCACCTACTCTCTCGGTATCGGCCAGCCCCAATCCCGTTTGTGCGGGCAGCACAGTGGCACTGTCAGTAACGGCTACCGGTGGCACGACCGGAATGCCGGACTACACCTACACCTGGGCCGCTCCGGAAGGCATCACCCTCTCGGCCACCAGTACCAGCGCGGTGTCGGCGAGTGTGGGAGCAGACGTGAGTGGAGTACAAACTTTAACCGTTACGGTAGCTTCATTATCAGCAGAAAACTCCATCAGCACCCGTCTGGTAAGTTTAACGGTGAATGCCCCGCCCAGCACTGTTACATTCCGTCAGAATGGGACCCTTGATTGTAAAGACGATGAGATAGAAATAATTGTGGATGCTGATGGTGGGACTAACAACACCTATGCCTTTAGTGATGGAGCGATTCGTGGGGGTGGTCCCAATACGAGTTTCGCCAGAGTGAGGAGTGGAGGGGTATATAGTGTTACGGTGACTAACTCCGGCGGATGCTCAACGGTAGCCTCTACCACCGTCATCACTGACAGACAGGTTCCCGAGAACGTAACCCTAAGCAACAATGGCCCGCTGACCTGCTCCCAAACCAGTGTAACCCTGACGGCCAGCAGCACTACGCCGGGCGTCGGCTACAGTTTTGTTGGGGTGGCGAGTAGTGAGGGGATAGCCACGGTCAATCAGGCCCGCCAATACACTGTCCTGGCAATTGGCCCCAATGGGTGTATAAATGGGGCAACTACGACGGTCGAAAGCAACACGACCGCTCCGGCGGCTACCCTAACGAACAACGGCCCTATTACCTGTACCAACCGCACGGTGACCTTAATTGCAGATGGGGGGAACAGCTACGTCTTCAGTAACGGCACTACGGCCAATGGCAACAGGGCTACGGTGAGCAATGAAGGAGTTTATAGTGTCACCGTGACTGGGGCCAACGGCTGCACGGCTATCCAGACCACGGAGGTAACTGGCAATACAACGCCCCCTCAGGGTGTGACCCTGACAACGGATGGGAACATCACTTGTAACAAGGCTACCGTTCAGCTCACTGCCGCCAGCAGTACCAGTGGTACACTCACTTATCTTTTCAGTGGGCCTGGCTCCAGCTCTATTACCCAGACAGGTGGCCCCTCCGCTACGGTCACAGCCGAGGGGACTTATACCGTCACCGTGACGGGCGCCAACGGGTGTACCGCTACGGCGACTACGGACGTAACGGGCAGCACAACACCCCCTGAGAACGTGTCCCTGACGAATACCGGCCCGTTGTCCTTTACCAACACCAGCATTAGGTTACTGGCTACCCCAGACAATAACTACAGCTATAGCTTTAGTCAGGGGGCTACGCAGCAGGGGACAACCAACTCCGCCACCGTCACAACTACGGGTGTCTTCTCGGTGACCGTAACCCGCCAAGACAACGGCTGTACGGCTACGGCCTCCACAACGGTGACTGGAGGTAACAACCCTACCGTCTGCCGGGGCGGTACAGCGGTCATCAACGTAGTGGTGGAAGGTGATCCGGTGAAGTATGAGTGGTACAAGAACAGTCTGACTAGCCCTAAACTGATGGAGACGCCCCAACTCTTCCGGGGCACGGCTACGTCAAGTCTGACGCTAATCAACGCCCAGAGCAACACCCAGGGCAACTTCTTTCTCAAAGTCACCGACCGTTCAGGTCAGGTGAAGGTGTACGGACCCTACCGGCTAACAGTAGACGCCAGTTGCCGGGCCCGAGAGATAGCTCAGCTAGAGACACCCTTACAAGTGGAGCTAGCGCCTAACCCCATCCAGCAGGAGCGCTTACAGGCGATTGTGCGTGGAGCAGAAGGTCGCTCGTTGCAGGTAGAACTGGTTGACCTAAGCGGTAAACCGATACGTCAGCAGCGCTGGACTCAGGCCGAGCCTCAGCAACGTATCGACTGGGACATGCAAGGACAATCCAGCGGACTGTATCTGCTACAGGTGGTCAGTGAAGGCGGTGCCGGTCTACCGACTCAGCGGCAAAGCGTAAAGGTGGCCAAGCCGTAAATACGCTGATTAACCTAGGCCGTATACCTTTGTCAGCCAAACAATGTTTCATTAAGCAGAATGAAGAAAAGCCTGGTCGCGATGCAGCCAGGCTTTTTTGTGCCCTCTACTTACTAAATACCCTTTTTTATTCTGATAGTTACTTGGGGTCAGTATACCAAGTAAGTAGCTTTACAGGACGTTTAACTTCTTAACACTCAATCCAATTCTATTCGCATGAAACACCTGTGTACCCTTCTCTTCTTGCTGACTGGTTTTGTAAGCGGCTCGGCTCAACAGATTGACCGACTTCTTGAGCGACAAGAACGCCGGAATGTGCCCCCCACCAAACCGGCTACCAACCAACTCAGGGCGGTTGCACCGGCTAAGGTTACTATTATGCGGCCTCTTCCCAGTGGCCGACTAGCTGCGGCTACCTCAGTAACGTTTGTCTTTACCGAAACGATTGAAACCTGGATTGTACCGGCTGGGGTGACCTCGCTGACCATTGAAGCCAGGGGAGCCGAGGGAGGGAACGGAGGTTCCGCTTTTGGACCAGGCAGGGGGGCCATTATCACCGGTACCGTGTCTGTCACCCCCGGGCAGTCGCTGAGTATTCTCGTAGGAGGAACACCTGTCACGGGTGATAATAATGGGGGTGGCGGTACGTTTGTCATCGCTGCCGGGAATACGCCTTTACTCATTGCTGGTGGGGGTGGAGGGAGTGGGGAAATAAATGATCCTGAGCAAAAGCACGGTCAGGCTGGGCCGAGGGGTGGAAGGGGCGCTAGTGGGGGTGCTGGAGGAGTAGATGGACAAGGAGGGAAATCTGGAAGCGGTATTGGAGCTGGTGGCGGCTTGTACACAAACGGAGGGGGAAGTGGCACTACGGGGGGTAGGGCGTTTGTCAACGGTGGAGTGGGAGGAGTGAATGGTGCTGGTGGTTTTGGTGGGGGCGGTTATGGAAGTGGCATGGCGGATGCTGGGGGCGGGGGCGGCTACTCTGGAGGGGGAGCTGATCATGGTGTAGGTGGTGGCGGTGGGTCATTTAATTCGGGCACAAATCCCAGTAGCTTAACCGGGGTCGCTGGCCAAATAGGCAATGGGCTGGTTGTCATCTCCTATGAGCTAGCTCAACCAATCCGTTACGTCAAGCCCAATGGTACGGGTGACGGCTCCAGCTGGGCTAATGCTTCAGGTGACTTGCAGGCCATGATCAACGAGGCTGGGGTGGAGCAGGTCTGGGTGGCAACAGGACGCTACCAGCCCGCCCTCAACACCAGCTTTGCCATGAAAGAGGGCGTGGCCATCTACGGGGGCTTTCGGGGCACAGAAGAGGTGCGCGAGGATCGGCCTTCGGTCAATCCAGTTAGTGGTGGACCCTCAAGTAGTACGCTGGCAGGCAATGGCCGTAGTGTCATCGCTAGCACCGGAGGGCAGACCAACAGTGCCCAGTTGAACGGCTTTATCATCACCGGGGGCAACACTGACTTTGGCGGGGGAATCTCTATTTCTAATAGTAGCCCCACAGTAATTAACTGCCTCTTGCAGGCTAATACGGCTAATTATGGTGGTGGCATGAGCGTCAGAAATAACAGCAGCCCTAATATAAGTAACTGTATCCTAAAGGGCAATACGGCCATCTTGGGCGGGGGCCTATTCAATATAACCAATAGTAATCTCAGTCTAACGAACTGTGTCCTGCAGGATAATTCAGCTAACCGTTCTGGTGGGGCCGTCTTCGCTGAAGCCAGCCGCTCTACTATTACCAACTGCACGCTAAGTCAGAACCGAGCCACTGGCATCGGGGCGGCTCTATTCAACCAAGGAAACGGTCAGGCTATCTTTACTAACACCATCCTGTGGGATAATCAGGAAGCCAGCAATCAGGCCATTGGCATTGCTAGTGGCAGCGTAACAGCCAACTATTGCGTGATTGGCGAGGGCGAAACTACCTTTTCGGGCACAGGAAACATCGTGGCTACCCGTTCGCCGTTCGTTTCCGATACCGACCTGCGGCTTATTGACTGCTCGCAGGCCATCAACGCCGGTAACCCGGCCAGCACCTCTGCGACCAGCGGAGCCACCGACCTGGCCGGTCAGCCCCGCTTCTACCCCACGGGTGGCCGCATCGATATCGGTGCTTATGAGTACCAGGCCAGCCCTACAGTCACCACTGTAACTATTCCTTCGGCCAACACCGCTACGGTGGGCGTAAGCTTTAGCCAATCTTTCTCAGCCAGCGGTGGGCAGGGCACTTACAGCTATAGCGTAGTCAGCGGCAGCCTGCCAGAAGGGCTCTCGCTATCACAAGGTGGGCTATTGAGTGGCGTCCCTACCCAGACGGGCAGTTACTCGATCATTGTGCAAGCCCAGGCTGAGCAGGGCTGCACGGGTTTGAGTAGCCCTTACCGTCTGACGGTCAGCAATCCCACTCCAACGATCACCGACTTTGGCGCGAGTCCTAGCCCGGTTTGCGCGGGTAGTCCCGTCACGTTCACCGCCACAGTTGGCAACTACTCAGGCGGCTACAGCTATACCCTGACTAATGGAGAGAGCGCACCCCTGTCAGGTAGCTCAACCAGTGGCGCTTTCAGTCAGAGTCTGACAGCCAGCGGCTCCGCCAGCCAGAGCTATACGCTGCTAGTCAGCAGTCAGGGTACACAGGCAACGGCGACCACTGGCCTGAGCGTCAATCCCACCCTCAGCGTGAGCCTCAATAACAACGGCCAGCTGAGCTGTGAGCGGACCTCGGTTCGACTAGCTGTGCCCTCTGTTGGCAACAACGCTACCTATGTCTTCAGCGGCCCCTTCCCCGTCAGTCAGCCCACCGGTACCAGCAGCCGAACGGCCACCGTCAGCCAGCCCGGGGAGTACACCGTCTTAGTCACCAACGCCCAGGGCTGCACCGCTACCGCGACCACGCTGGTAGAGGCCAACACCGATCCGCCCCGCAACCTGAGCCTAACGGTGAGCAACATCATCACCTGCGCTCAGCCAACGGCGGTGCTGGATGCTTCGGCTAACAACAATCCCGGCTTTGTCATCACCGGGCCGGGTGGTCAGAGCTATTCGGCCAACACGGCCACCGTCAGCCAGCCCGGTGAGTACACTTTGACGGCCACCCGCAACAACGGTTGTAGTGCTACCAGGACAGTCACCGTAGAGACCAACACCACCGCTCCTGAGAATGTGAGCTTAACCAATAATGGTCCGTTGAGCTGTTCTCAAACCAGTGTCAATCTGAGCGCATCCAGCTCCACGACTGGAGTGGCGTATGGCATCACCGGACCAGAGGGCTATAGCGCCAGTGGGGGTATGACGAGTGTCAACCGCCCCGGCACGTATACGCTGACGGCAACCGGCACCAATGGCTGTACGGCCGTCCAAACTACTACGGTAGAAAGTAACACCACCGCTCCTGAGAATGTGAGCTTAGTCAATACCGGCCCTTTGACCTGTGCGAAGACGTCGGTTCAACTCAACGCATCCAGCACGACGAGCGGTGCGCTGAGCTACAGTTTCACGGGAGCCAACCCCATCACTCAGGATGGAAGCGCTCAGGCTACGGTGAGCAATGGAGGCAGCTACACCGTCACCGTAACAGGGGCGAACGGCTGCTCAACGATGGCCACCACGGAGGTGGGCATCAGCCTGGCTGGGCCTACCGTAAGCCTGACTAACAACGGTCCCGTGTCGTTTACCAACACCAGTGTAACGCTCACCGCTACAGAAGGAGCAGGCTACAGCTATAACTTTAGTTCAAACGCTGCCCAGCAGGGCAGTAGCAACAAGGCGAGTGTCACCACGGCGGGGGTGTACTCGGTGACCGTAACCCGCCAGGACAACGGTTGTTCAACTATAGCATCCACGACGGTAACGGGTGGCAACAACCCCACCGTGTGCCGGGGAGGAACGGCGGTGATCAACGTAATAGTTGAGGGTGATCCAGTAAAGTACGAGTGGTACAAGAATAGTCTGACTAGCCCCAAGATCATGGAAACGCCCCAACTCTTCCGGGGTACGGCTACGTCGAGCTTGACGTTGATCAATGCCCAGACCAACACCCAGGGCAACTTCTTTCTCAAGGTCACCGACCGTTCAGGTCAGGTGAAGGTGTACGGACCCTACCGGCTAACAGTAGACGCCAGTTGCCGGGCCCGAGAAGTAGCTCAGCTAGAGACACCCTTACACGTGGAGCTAGCACCCAACCCTATCCAGCAGGATCGTCTTCGTGCTATAGTACGCGGTGCGGAGGGACGTTCCTTGCAAGTAGACCTGATTGATCTAAGTGGTAAGCCGATACGTCAGCAGCGCTGGACTCAGGCCGAGCCTCAGCAACGTTTCGACTGGGATATGCAGGGGCAAGCCAGTGGGCTGTATCTGTTGCAGGTGGTCAGCGAAGCCGGTGCAGGTCTACCGGCTCAGCGGCAAAGCGTGAAGGTGATCAAACCCTAGCGCATTTTACGGACAAACACAAAACAAGCCCGGCGTTACTAGCACCGGGCTTGTTTTGTATTCAAGCCACAGCAGGTATGGCTTCGAGCCGAGGCTTTATTGAATCGATCATCATGGTCATCAGGAATGTATCTACAAAAAGGCTAAATTCGTCACGAGTTGCTTTTTCTTATACTGGTATTAGTTAATCAGTATAGCAAAAAGGGACATAGTCTATTTGATATGCAAAAACTTGAAACCGCCCGCGAACTGCAAGGTCGCCTTACGGCCATCCTGGATACGGTAGCGAAGGAGTTTCAGCCGTTGTCTGACAAGCAGCTTCGGTGGAAACCCGCGCCCGATCGATGGAGTGTGCTGGAATGCCTGCAGCACCTAAACCTGGCCGAACGGTTTTATATTCGAAATATTCAGCACAAAGTGGATCGGCTCGGCCTTCAGCAAACGAATCCGATCGATCAGCCGCTGGAAAGCGATTGGATCGGGAAAATTATGCGCTACGCAGTCGATCCGCAGGTGAAATTTAAAGTGCCCGCTCCCGGTATGATTCGTCCCCGTCGGGCCGGGGAGTTGAAACCGGCAGACGTGATCCCGCAGTTTGTTGAGTTGCAGACGTTGCTGCATCAATTACTCGACAAAGCGACGTACCTCGACTGGAATAAAGAGAAGGTAACGAGCCTGTTCGGCAACTGGTTGACCTTGCGGCTGGGTGACGTAATGCAGATGCTAGTGTCTCATACAGAGAGGCATATTAACCAGGCCATGCGCGTAAAGCAGGAAATGGGTAATTTTGTTGATACGACTAACAACCTGTGATGAAAAATTACATAACGCAAGACCCCTGGCGTATCGTCGAGGAGGGTTTCTACCGTGACTACAATGAAATAACCGAAAGTGTGATGTCGCTGGGTAACGGTCGTCTGGGCCAGCGGGGCAACTTCGAAGAAAAATTTACCGGCAAAACGCTGCAGGGTAACTACGTAGCGGGCGTCTATTACCCCGACAAAACCCGCGTGGGCTGGTGGAAGAACGGCTATCCTGAGTACTTCGCCAAAGTCCTGAATGCCGCCAACTGGATCGGTATCGACATCGAGATCGAGTACGAAACGCTGGATCTGAACACCTGCGAAGTGCGCGATTTCCGGCGCGAACTCAACATGCGGGAAGGCTACCTGGAACGGTCGTTCGTGGCGGTTCTCAAAAGCGGGAAAGAACTACAGGTCAATGCAAAGCGGTTCTGTTCCATTGTCGACGACGAGGCTGGCGTGATTCGCTATGCCGTGAAGCCCCTTAATTTCGACGCCAAAATTACGGTAACTCCGTACATTGATGGAGCCATTCGTAACCGGGACGCCAACTACGACGAAACGTTCTGGGACGAGGTGCGTAAAGAGACGGCCTACGGCGAAGCTTACATCGAACTCCGTACCCGCAAAACCGGCTTTCATGTCGCCACTGGCATGTGCGTAGAGATTGAGCAGGATGGAGTGAAAATTGATTACCAGTCGCAGCCGATCAAGTACGAGAAGTACGTAGCGAACCGCATAACCCTCGACTGCGAGCGGGGGCAGGAAACCGTCATCTATAAATACGTCGTCAACCTGTCGTCGATGAACTACGAGACGGATACGCTTATTGCAGAAGCACATAACTCGATCCAGCGGATTACCCGCAAGGGATTCGAGAAGATGCTGTTCGAACAGAAGCAGGCCTGGGCGGATAAGTGGAAGATGAACGATATTGTGATCGACGGGGATATTGCCGCTCAGCAGGGCATTCGCTTCAATATCTTCCAGCTGAACCAAACCTATACCGGCGAAGACGAACGGCTCAATATTGGTCCGAAAGGCTTTACCGGTGAGAAATACGGCGGGTCGACGTATTGGGATACCGAAGCGTACTGCCTGCCGTTCTACTTGTCGACGGCCGACCAGAAAGTAGCCAAAAATCTACTCGTTTACCGCTATAAGCAACTTGGTAAAGCTATTGAGAATGCTCAGAAATTAGGTTTCCGAGCCGGTGCTGCGCTTTATCCGATGGTGACCATGAACGGCGAGGAGTGCCATAACGAGTGGGAAATCACCTTCGAAGAAATTCACCGGAACGGGGCTATTGCCTACGCCATTTATGACTACGTTCGCTATACCGGCGACGAGCAGTACCTGGTCGAGTATGGACTGGAAGTGCTCATCGCCATTAGCCGATTCTGGAGCCAACGCGTGAACTGGTCGGCGGCTAAGCAGCAGTACGTCATGCTCGGCGTAACCGGCCCGAACGAGTACGAGAACAACGTCAACAACAACTGGTACACGAATTACATTGCCGCCTGGACGTTACGCTACACGATCGAAGCTGTCGGTAAGGTGAAGGCCCTGGATGCTCCCAAATACGCTGAGTTGGCCGCTCGAATCCACTTTAATGAAGAGGCTGAAATCCCGAAAGCGCAGGACATCGTTGAGAAAATTCATTTACCTTACGACAAGGAGAAAAAAGTTTTTCTGCAACAGGAAGGATTTCTGGATAAAGAGCTGATGCCCGCAGCCGATATTCCGAAAGGCCAGCGTCCGATTAATCAGAACTGGTCGTGGGACCGGATTCTGCGCTCATGCTTCATTAAGCAGGCCGACGTGTTGCAGGGGCTTTACTTCTTTGAAGATGAGTTCGACACCGACACGCTCCGGCGCAACTTCGAGTTCTACGAGCCCATGACGGTGCACGAATCGTCGCTATCGCCCTGCGTGCACTCCATTCAGGCGTCGAAACTGGGGATGAAAGAGAAAGCGTATGAGATGTACCTGCGCACGGCCCGGCTCGACCTCGACGATTACAACAACGATACCGAAGATGGCTGCCACATTACGTCTATGGCGGGTACCTGGCTGGCCGTTGTGAAAGGATTTGGCGGGCTGCGCATCGAAAACGAGCAACTGGTTCTTGCGCCCTATTGCCCCCAGAACTGGAAGGCCTTTGCCTTCAAGATTCGGTTCCGGGGGGCCTTGCTGGAAGTCACGACAACCCAGCAAGACGTAACGGTACGCAATTTTTCCCCGCAGGCGATTACCATCAACGTACACGGCGAAACGGTAACGGTTGCCGCTGAGAGTGAACAACTGGTGGACATGCCCGTAGAAGTGTAAGTTTTACCCGAAGACGCTTGGCCTGATACGCGTATGGATACGATCGTTTACCGGACAGCAACCACGGCTGATACCGAACAGATTGCGGGGCTGCATGCTCGTTCGTGGCAGGAAACCTACCGGGGAATTATGCCGGATGCGTTTCTGGATAACGCCGTTGAACAGGAACGGCGGCAGGTCTGGCAGGGGCGATTTGATGAGCAAGCTCCCAACCGGCAGATCATCGTGGCGGAAGCTGATGGACAAGTAAGTGGCTTTGCCTGCGTATTTCTGGGGGAGGATGGGACGTATGGCGCTTTGCTGGATAATCTGCACGTAGCCGGGGAATTCAAAGGAAGGGGTGTTGGTCGTAACCTGATCAAACGCGCGGCCGAATGGGTTCACGGTCAGGATGCCGCTTCGCCGTTTTACCTGTGGGTGTACGAGAAAAATGGCCCCGCCCGGCAGTTTTACGACAAGCTGGGCGCAATTAATCAGGAAGCCGTTGAAGGCGAGAACGGCGTGGTGCTACGCTACGTATGGCCCGATATAAGCCGGTTGCTGGCGTAAGTTGCTGACGGGTGGCCCTGCCACCTGTCAGCAACTCAATATCTATCAGAGCCGCTATGGCGCAGTTAGTAAACCATGGGAACCTGTTCCTTCTTGTTCAGAATAACATTGATTGTCACCGTAATGGATGGATACCAGCCCTGACGGAAGCTTGTCGCTACGTTTCGTTTATAACCCCAGCTCTGGTTATCATTGGTCCAATATTCGTCTGACCAATACTGAACGTTATTCGTGATCTGCCGAGTCGAAAACAGCTTAAACAAATGCTGCATCCCAGCCGCTCCGGTTAAGGTTACCCGCTTGGCAATTGTTATTTTGCCACCTAAGAGAAATTCCGGAGCCAGCGAAAAGCCAGCCGCCCGTAACGAGTCTGCTGGAATGCCATACTTGGGAATCGACTGGAGTTGTAAGGCTGAATAATCGACTACCGCCCGGACGGAGCCAAAAAATAAGATGCCCTCATAGCCATCGATCAAATCAAAATAGCGTCGGTAGCCAATAGCCAACCGGGTAGCCGAAAAATGATCGGTTCGGGGTGGGTCAAAAACGGAAAAGCTACGTTGGCTGCTGTTGTGGCTGAGGGAAGCTGTAAGACTTTGCCAGGAGCCCAGGTATCGTTCATACTGGATCGCTTGATTTTTAGGATAGAAAAAGCCAACCGGAGAAAGACCCAGTTCGTGGCGCTGACCAGAAGCAGATATTGTACCCAACATCAATAGGCCAACGATAGTACTGTAAAGCGGTTTAGTCATAACAAAGAGCAGAAAAATGGTTAAGACGACTAGAAAGCTCTGTAACTCGCTCCTGACAAGACAAGTTACCTAGTGGTGAATCAGGTTTTCCACCCAAATAAACGGAATGATGGGCATACTTCCCGACGAAATTGCCGTATTCGCTTGTATATAGTATGGAGTATAAACATCCTGCCGGGGGAAACTTTGATTGGATTGCACCGGTATACGATGCATTGGCGTTTGTCGTGTTTGGCCGGAGGCTACAGCGGGCGCAAACCGTTTACCTGAACGACATACCGTCGGGTTTATCTGTGCTGATTGTTGGTGGGGGGAGCGGTTGGCTGCTGGAACAACTCCTCGTTCGTTGCAAGCCGGAGCGGGTTGTTTATCTAGAATTATCGGGGCAGATGGTCGCCCGCGCCAGCCGACGGATGCTCCGAAAGGCGCTGCCCGGCACCGTTGACTTTCGGGTAGGCGACGAAACGGCGTTACGTCCTGATGAGCGGTTCGATCTGATCCTGACGCCGTTCCTGCTGGATTTGTTTGAAGAATCCACGTTGCAGACACAGCTAATTCCTCGATTACAAGAGAGCCTGGCCCCATCCGGACGTTGGGTGGTGACGGACTTTGTGCAGCCCCCAGCCTGGTGGCAAAAAGTCTTGCTGTGGAGTATGATTCGCTTCTTTCGCCTAACCGCAGGTATCGAAACCCGGAAACTGGCTAACTGGCAAAACTGCCTTCAAGCAGCTGGCCTGGTAAATCTGAAACGTCAGTCGCAGGTAGGGGATATGGTGTCGGCCGAAATCTGGGCGTACCCCGAAGCACAAAGTGAGCTTATAGCGTCTGTAATGCCTTCGTCAGGCTAGGTAGTCCGCCAATGTTATACCACTCGTCGGTACCTAAATTCAGCCAATGGCCATCCTGCTTCGGGCGTTTGAGCTGAGCCTCGTCCGGATCGTACTCATGGGCGTATACCTCAGCCATCAACCGCTGCAAAGCCGACCAGGGAAGTGTTTTGCGCTGCTCCCGGCGATTTTGCGTCGTCACGACCGTCACGCTACGTTCGGTGAATGAAGCCGTCAGGTGAACATCAGCATCCCCTTTCTGGCTATTTAGATTCAGATAAGACAGCTCGAAGGGGCGTTCTTTGCCCATTGATTCATAAACGGCCTGCATCAGTTCCTGCATCAGATACTGCCAGTCGTCGGGTTTGGTAGGGCGGCCCTGCTGCCTGGTTCCGGCACTTGGTTCCATCGTAATCTCCCAGAAGTCATCATCCTCGTCCAGCGTGTCTTCATCGAGAGGTTGCAGGCGGGTTTGGGTTGCCTGAGTAGCCAGCGTTTGGAGCCAGGCTTTGGGCAACCGTCCCGACCAGCTAAAATCATCGTCCCGTGTGTACCCTTCAGCAATCAATTCGTCGTCGTCGATATCGTCCCGGTCGGGATACGTAACGGACAGATCAATCTGTACGCTGTCCGACGAGCCGGATTTAGCCGTCAGCGTATAAAAATAAGCGTAGGGCGCTGGCAGCGACCGGGCGGTTTGGTAACGTATCTGAAGAGTCTTGAAAGCCATGCAATGGTGTTTAACGCGCGGGCAAAGTTAGCGGATTTGGGCAATCGTAGCCGTTTGGTCAATCTTCCCCGTAGCGGTCTCGGCAAAGGCGGGAATCGCAATCTGTTCTTTAGGTACGGAATAAGCGCCCAGTCTGGATCGGACAAGCTCACTGGCCTGTTCCCGAATTTCGTCCTGAACAGGGGTTCCTTCCGTGACGACCACCAGGCGCTGGCCGAACCGCTCATCAGGCAAGCCGACGACAAATAAGCGCGGGGCCAGCCCATGCTGAGCCAGTACGTCCTGGATGATGCGTTCTATGGGTTCGGGCTGGATTTTTACTCCGCCACTGTTAATTACCCGATCGGCCCGGCCAATTAATCGAAAATGGATCGGATCAAGTAAGTCAGCCACATCATTCGTCTGAACCCGCTCGAACTTCGTCGCGGCCGACGTAATGTGTAAGCAGCCCCGTTCGTCGAGGCCGAGTTCAACGCCAGGCAAGGCCGTAAAAACAGCAGTAGCCTCAGCGCCATTGAGTCGACGCAGGGCAATGTGCGACACCGTTTCGGTCATGCCGTAGGTGGCGTAAACCGGCGACTGAATCACCTGGAGAGCCTGCTCCAACGCCGGACTCGTTGCGGCTCCACCCACCAGGATCGCTTTCATGCGGTTCAGGATCGCTACCTTGTCGGGGGTATTGTCCAGGATCGTTTGCAGTTGCAGCGGCACCAGCGCCGTAAACGCAAAGGACGTAGCGGCCGGGTCGAGATCCACCAGCGGATTACTTACCGGCTCAATAATCGTCATGGGCAGGCCCAGTTCAAGCCCCCGTACCAACATCATCACCCCCGCTACGTAACGGACGTTGAGGCACACCAGCGACGGGTCGCCAGCCTGCAGGTTCAGCGTTTGTCCCGTCAGCCGGGCACTCGCCTGCATCTGCGCCCGGCTCAGCCGAATGGGTTTGGGCGTGCCCGTTGAGCCGGACGTATGCAGCGTAAACTCCGGTTGACCCCGCTGCCAATCCCGACAAAAGCGGAGCGCTTCGGCCTCGTAGGGCGTCTGAGCGGCTGGCCATCCATCCGGATGAGCGGGATCAATACGCATAGACGCGCTAATTGAAAACCCGTATTGTCCGCGTACCGGAGTCGTAGGAAGTCTTGTACTGCGTTAAGGGTTCAACCGCCGGACCCGTAATGACCTTGCCCGTTGTATCGAACCGCGACAGATGGAGCGGACAATAGAACTGGTTGTCGTTGGGCTTGAACGTAAGCTGAGTGCCCTGGTGCGTACAGTCGGCAGACACGGCTACATAATTTCCGTCTTTCGTTTGGGCAACGATCACATTATTGACAATGACGTAGCCGCCCTTAACGATCAGGTTCTCGTTCGACTTATCGTCGAGCCGCAGCATAAAATCAATTTTCTGGTTGGGGTCGGGCGTTATATTGCCGTCTCCCTGCGCTCCGCAGCCTGCTGCACAGCGAGTTATCAGGATGGCACCCAGGCTGATGCCAACGAGCCGAAAAAACTCCTGACGGGGCATTGTCGGCTGATCTACTTTCGGAAGAATGGTTTCCATGACGGTTTCTAGTACTTTTGCGGGCAAGCATCGGCTTTCCGATGTAAATATGCGTTATTTTTTGTCATTCAACGACAACGAACAAAGGCGTTCGTCGGGGTGTTACCCAACTACATTATGGAAGAAGCGAAAGTAGTTATTAATCCGATTTCGCCGGATAAAGTTGCAGAAGCGCCGGGTTTGCTGGCCTATGCACACACGGCGGGTGGTGCCGTCATTCGTCCCGAAGACAAAGGGAAGATTACCGGCCGGGCGGTCTCGGCCATGCGCGAGCAAACCGACTTACAGCTCAGCCAGCTCTACAAGCAGATGCAGCTCCTTGCCGATCAGGCCACGGCTATCCGGCACCGGGTTGAAGTGTCGGAGCGGATCTACGCGGCCCAGATGAACTTCGAACCCGTGGTAGGCCATACGTACTACTTTTACACGCGTAAAAATGGATCGGACGTTCTTTCAATGATTGGTCCGAACGAATGGGGACGCAAATTTCCGTTCGAGCGCTGCTTGGCCACCGTTCGTATGATGGCCGACCACACCTGGGATGTGCAGTATCATGATGTTTCATATAATGAGTAGCCAGAAGTGAGGAGTCAGGAGTGAGAATGCTCCGCAAGCACGAGACGGTTAGTTGTCTCACTCCTGACTCCTCACTTCTGGCTACGATCACAAACTATGCAAAGCAACTACCCCTGGGAAACCATTAAGGAGTACCAGGAAATTTTATTCAGCTATTACGAGGGCATTGCCAAAATCAGCATCAACCGCCCTCATAAACGAAATGCCTTTACCCCGCTGACAGTGAAAGAAATGTCGGAAGCCATGGAACTGGCCCGGCAGGACGAGCGCGTGGGGGTTATTATTCTGACGGGAGAAGGGGGTGAGGCCTTCTGCTCGGGTGGCGACCAGTCGATTCGGGGGCATGGCGGATACGTCGGCGAGGATAAAGTGCCGCGTCTGAACGTACTGGATTTGCAAATGCAGATCCGGCGCATCCCGAAGCCGGTGGTAGCCATGGTAGCGGGCTATGCCATTGGGGGCGGACACGTCTTGCACGTAGTTTGCGACCTGACGATTGCCGCCGACAATGCCCGTTTCGGGCAGACCGGCCCGAAAGTAGGTTCGTTTGATGGCGGTTTCGGCGCTTCGTACCTGGCCCGCATTGTTGGTCAAAAGAAAGCCCGCGAAATCTGGTTCCTTTGCGATCAGTATGACGCGCAGGAAGCACTGGATATGGGCCTGGTGAACAAAGTGGTTCCGCTCGATCAACTGGAAGAGACCACCCTGGCCTGGTGCCGTAAGATGCTGGAGAAAAGCCCGATTGCCCTGCGTATGCTCAAGGCCTCGTTCAACGCCGAGCTCGACGGGCAGGCCGGAATTCAGCAGCTGGCGGGCGACGCTACGTTGCTGTACTACTTATCGGAAGAAGCTAAAGAAGGGAAAGACGCCTTTCTGGAAAAGCGGAAGCCTGATTTCAGCAAGTTTCCGAAGTTTCCGTAACGGGGTTCAGCCTCTGTACGGATTTACTAATTGTTTTTGCAGGAGCAACGTATTTACGTTGCTCTTGCCATATAGTGCCTGCCATCCCCTGGCTCAGCGTGTCGGAAAAACATGTAACCCGCTAAAAAAATGAATAGGCCGGAAGAGACGCGACAGGCAACGAAGCCGCAACAACGAGATCTACTCTATACGCTGCTCGGGAAACTTCCCGACCGTTCTCATCCTATAACCGCTGAGGTCATTGATCGATACGAAACAGAGGAGATGATTGTCGAGAAGCTGCGCCTGGATTTGAATGGTATCGAACCTGTACCTGCCTATTTCACCAGGCCCAAACAGGCACCGCAGAACGTGCCGGTGGTGCTGTTCAACCATTCTCATTTTGGGCAGTACGAAGTCGGCAAAGACGAGTTCATGCGGGGCCGTGCCGAAATGCAGTCACCGCCGTATGCGGTTGCTCTGGCACAGGCTGGGTATGCCGGACTATGCATCGATAGCTGGTGTTTTGGCGAGCGCCAGTATCGCAACGAAGTCGATACGTTCAAAGAGATGCTCTGGCATGGACAGGTGCTCTGGGGCATGATGGTATATGACCACCTCCGGGCTTTGGATTACCTGCAAACCCGCCCCGACGTCGATGCCGAACGTATCGCCACCCTGGGTATGTCGATGGGCAGCACCATGGCGTGGTGGCTGGCCGCCCTCGACGAACGCATCAGAGTTTGTATCGATCTATGCTGTTTGACGGACTATCAGTCACTGATCGAAGAAAACGGTCTGGCACAGCACGGCATTTATTACTACGTACCCGATCTGCTGACGCATTTTACCACTGCCCAGATAAACGCCCTCATTGCCCCACGGGCGCACCTCAGCCTGGCTGGTCGCTTTGATCCGCTGACGCCCATGAACGGCCTGCAACGTATCGATCGGCAACTTCGGCGTGTTTACGAAGCGGAAGGAGCCGCCGACGCCTGGCAGTTGACGATCTACGACACGGGCCACGAAGAAACAGCCGCCATGCGCGAAGACAGTATGGCGTTTCTCAAAAAATGGTTGTGAACCAAAAAACGCCCGGTCGATTCGTACGTTGAACGGAACTGGGCCAGAATACCATCGTTACGTCAGGCCGAATTTCCGTACTGGCCTCAACTGACCGTAACAGTAAGCAAGCGTATTTTCCTGCTTTTAGGATAGTTCGTTCACATGAGTGACATTGTCTTTCCTATTCCCAACATAGTTTAACTACATGGACCTTTTTCAACTCAAGAAAGCGCCGACTGTCTATGATGCCGTAATTGTCGGGTCAGGAGCGGGGGGCGGTATGGCGGCTTATATGCTGACCAAAGCCGGTGCTAAAGTGCTGATGCTGGAAGCTGGCGGCTATTATGACCCGGCCGATCCTAAATACATCACGCAGCTGAAATGGCCTTACGAGTCGCCCCGTCGGGGAGCGGCCACAGCCTCACGTTCCGGGGGCGACTTCGACGCAGCCTGGGGCGGCTGGGATATTGAAGGTGAACCGTATTCGTCGAAGCCCGGTGGCGAGTTTCACTGGTTTCGCTCCCGGATGCTGGGCGGACGTACGAACCATTGGGGCCGTATTTCGCTGCGCTTTGGCCCCGACGATTTCCGGCGGAGATCGCTGACGGGAGTAGGTGACGACTGGCCGATTGGGTACGAGGACATGAAACCGTTTTACGACCGGACAGATAAGCTCATTGGCATCTTCGGAACGAATCTGCCCAACTTTCCCAACGAACCGGATGGTTTCTTTCTGCCGCCCCCAAAACCGCGTCTGCACGAACTGATGCTGCAAAAGGCCGCTACGGGTATTGGTGTGCCGGTGGTGCCGTCGCGTTTGTCGATTCTCACCAAACCGATCAATAACGAGCGTGGCCAATGTTTTTATTGCCACCAGTGTAACCGGGGTTGTCAGGCCTATGCCGATTTTTCGGCCTCATCGGTGCTGGTGATTCCGGCCATGAAAACCGGCAACCTGACGCTGCAAAACAATGCGATGGTGCGCGAGGTCTTGACCGATGCGAAAACGGGTTTAGCTACGGGCGTTTCGTACGTAGATACCATTACGTTACAGGAAGTGACGGTACAGGCCAAAACCGTAGTCTTGGGCGCCAGCGCCTGCGAGTCGGCCC
The DNA here is from genome assembly GCF_054780635.1 of Spirosoma knui. NCBI lineage: Bacteria > Pseudomonadati > Bacteroidota > Cytophagia > Cytophagales > Cytophagaceae > Spirosoma > Spirosoma knui. The sequence continues at coordinate 927,923 of NZ_BAAGVY010000002.1, forward strand.
GGCTGCTACTCAATTCCAAATCGGCGCGTTTTCCGAACGGACTGGCCAACTCAAGTGGTGTAATCGGCAAATACCTCAACGATTCGACTGGCTCATCCCGCTCCGGATTTATACCGGCCCTGATGGATCGGAAGCGCTACAACGAAGATGGGGTAGGCGGGATGCACGTCTTTACACCCTGGTGGCTGGACAACAAGAAACTGGACTTCCCGCGTGGCTATCACATCGAATACGGGGGCGGTATGGGCATGCCGGGCTACGGGTTCGGGGGCGGTATCGAAGGCCTCAACGGTAAAGTGACGGGCCGTGATGGAAAAATGAAACCAGCCGGTGGCTACGGGGCCGGATTGAAAGACGACGTTCGTAGGTTCTACGGGGCCTACGTAAGCATGGCGGGTCGGGGAGAGCCAGTGCCTTTGGAAACGAATTACTGCGAGATAGACCCAAATACCGTCGATAAATACGGTATTCCCACCTTACGCTTCCATTACAAGTGGTCAGATTTCGAGATCAAGCAGGCTAAGCACATGCAGGATACCTTCGAGGAGATCATTCATGCCATGGGCGGTATGCCGATGGGAAGCAAGCCAGGGGCTGATCAAAATTACGGGCTGGCGGCTCCTGGTCGGATCATCCACGAAGTGGGTACGGTACGTATGGGCAACGACCCGGCGAAATCGGCCCTGAACAAGTTCCAGCAGGCGCACGACGTCAAAAATCTGTTTGTCGTGGATGCCGCGCCTTTTGTATCGCAGGGCGATAAGAACGTAACCTGGACGATATTGGCGTCGTCCATGCGCACATCCGAATACTTGATTGATGAGGTTAAAAAGAAAAATATCTAAGCCCAAACCGATACGCCATGAAACGTAGAGATACCCTTAAAACGTTATCGTTAACCTCACTCGGCTTAGCAGTCGGACCGGTCGAGGCTGCCGTTCCTGAACCACCCGTCGTCAAAAAACCAATTGGCAAGATTGCCCCCGGCCGGGCGAGGGGAGAAGCCGAACGGGATGCAAAGTTACATGCCGAAACGTTTTTCACCCCGGCCGAACTACAGACCGTTACGGTGCTGAGCGACATCATCATTCCGGCGGATGCGAAATCGGGCAGTGCGTCACAGGCGGGTGTACCGGCGTTCATCGAGTTTATGATGAAAGACCAGCCGCGCAACCAGACGCCCATGCGCGGAGGCCTCCGTTGGTTAAATAATACGTGCGTAAAACGCTACGGCAAGCCGTTTGTGCAATGTACAAAAGCGCAGCAGATCGACATGGTCGAGCAGATTGCTTATCCGGGTAAAGTCGCTCCAGGCATGACCCAGGGCGTAGCGTTTTTCACGATGATGCGCAACTTCGTGCTGGGCGGATTTTATACCAGCAAAATGGGCATTGAAGACCTGGGGTATATGGGCAATACGCCAAACCAGTGGGACGGTGTTCCGACCGACGTATTAGCGCAGTACAGTTTACGCTACGACGAGACAAAAGGGTAACCGGGTCGTTCGGGATTTCCGCTTTATTGCGTTCTTTGGGATCAGTTACTGCACACTACGTATCTGATCCCAAAGAACGCTTTTTTGTTTATGCTCTTCTCCCGCTTCCTACTTTTGCTAATGCTGGTACTTTCGGTCCGTTTACAGGCTCAGCCCGGCACCAACGCATCAGCGTCTCGTCAGTCTATAAATCAGCTTCGTACTCAGTTGGAAACAATTGCCCGTTCGGCGCAGGGGCGCGTGGGGGTGGCCGCTACGTTACTTGAAACGGGTGCCTCCATCGACTTACGCGGCAATGAACAGTTCCCGATGCAGAGCGTCTATAAATTGCCGATTGGTATGGCGGTTCTACATCAGGTAGACCAGGGAAAACTTTCACTAACCCAAACGATGCACGTAGCGCAACGTGAATTTGTATCCGAACGCCAACACAGCCCCATACGGGATAAATATCCGGCAGGGGTTGACCTGAGCGTGAGTGGGCTACTCCAATATGCCGTGTCGGAAAGCGACGGGTCGGCCAGTGACGTATTGCTGCGAACAGTGGGCGGAGCTCCCGCCGTTATGAGCTACCTGCGCAGCCTGGGCGTAACGGGCGTACGGGTGCTTAACACCGAAGAAGAAATTGGCAGTGACAATGCCGTTCAATACCGAAACTGGGCAACGCCTACGCAAGCTGTTACGTTGTTACGTGCCCTTCAGGAAGGTCGTGGCCTGACAAAAGCAAGCCGGGCTCTCCTGCTTCGGTTGATGACGGAGACTCCAACGGGTATGCATCGAATCAAAGGCCTGCTCCCGGCCGGAACGGTGGTTGCTCACAAAACCGGTTCGTCCCGGACAGTCGACGGTATAACCGCTGCGACCAATAACGTTGGCCTCATTACGTTGCCCAATCGGCAGACTATTGCCATTGCGGTATTCGTCTCGGACGCTAAAGCGGATGATAAAACCCGCGAGGACGTAATCGCCCGAATCGCCAAAGCCATTTGGGACTACTGGCAGTAACGGATCACATTGGCGCTGAAAAAAGACGTATCGTTTGGTTTACAACGGAATACCGGTAGTTTTACTCTGACCATTTCCCGATCAACCTGAACTTAACTATGTCAACCCGCAGAACCTTTGTTCGGCAAGCCGGAGCCGCCGTTGCCGGTGCTCTCTCCCTACCTGGTTTTTTACCCGACACCTACGCTGCTTCGCCGATACCGACGGCGGATGCAGCAATAAAATCACCGGCCCAATGGGCGCAGGACGAAGATTTCTGGGCGTGGGTGAAGTCCGAGTTTACCGTATCGCCGAACCTGCTGAATCTGAACAACGGCGGAGTGAGTCCGCAGCCCAAGCTGGTTCAGGATGCGCATATTCGATTCTATCAGTACGCCAACGAAGCACCTACGTATTACATGTGGCGCATTCTGGATCAGGGGCGGGAGGCCTTACGGGCGAAACTGGCGGATCTGGCTGGCTGCTCTCCCGACGAAATTGCCATCAACCGAAACGCGACCGAAGGATTGAATACCATCATTTTCGGACTCGATCTGAAAGCTGGTGACGAAGTTGTGCTCACGAAGCAGGATTATCCCAACATGCTCAACGCCTGGAAACAGCGCGAAAAGCGCGATGGGGTAAAGCTCGTTTATCTAAATCTGAATCTGCCGAGTGAAGACGAAAATGCGCTGGTTCAGCAGTTTGTTCAGGCTTTTACGCCCAAAACCAAAGTGGTGTACATCACCCATGTCATCAACTGGGTTGGTCAGGTCTTACCCGTGCGAAGAATCGCCGACGAAGCCCATAAGCGAGGCATCGAGGTCGTGGTTGATGGAGCGCACTCGTTTGCGCACATGGAGTACAAAATTCCTGATCTGGGCTGCGATTATTACGCCACCAGCCTGCACAAATGGCTGTGTGCACCGTTCGGCAGTGGCATGATGTACATCCGCCAGAACAAGATTCGTAACGTATGGGCACTCCTCTCGAGCAACGAGCCCGATGGGCCTGACATCCGCAAGTTTGAGACATTGGGAACGCGCTCGTTCGCGTCAGAAATGGCCATTGGAACGGCGGTTGACTTTCACTTGAGCATTGGCGGGGCTCGCAAGTTCGCACGTCTACACTACCTCAAAAACTACTGGGCTGAACGCGTACAAAATCTGCCCGGCGTTCGGGTGCATACCTCCCTTAAACCTGAGTTTGCCGGTGCGGTTGCTTTATTTTCCATCGAAGGAATGAAGCCGGGCGAAGTTGAAAGCCAGTTACTTAGTCAATACAAAATACATACGTCGCCGATTTCGTGGGAGAACATTCAGGGCGTTCGGGTGACTCCGCATCTGTATACAACCCCCAAAGATCTCGACCGTCTGGTGGCTGCCATCACGGCTATGGCTAATAAACAAGCCGTCGCCGGAACCCAGAAGAAGAGCTAGTTACGTAGTATAGCTGTACCCTTCCCAGCCTCCCCTACAAGGGGAGGAGCAGAGCCTGCCGGTTAAAACTCCTCCCCTTCTAGGGGAGGCTGGGAGGGGTATTAAACTGCAGGACTAAGCGAAGGCGCTGCTTAAAAACTACTAACTCGAACGGTCAGCCTTCGTTACCAAATAAGCAGACCGATAGGCCTGAACGCTGAGGGCTGATGTCCAGCCGAGTACGAACCAGCCGCCCACCGGCAAGCCAAACATGATGGTAATCAGGCCGAGAAAAAAGCTGAGAAAAATACCAGCCAGCCACCGCTCGGGCAGAACGTCGTAGCCGTAGGCCAGGCTGTGCAGAAGAAGTAACCAACCCCAACCGGTTAGCCAGAGCCAGCCGACGTAACTAAGGTGAATGTCAGTCGGGCAGTTTCGCAGCAAAATAAGCAGTTCCGGCAGCCAGAGCAATCCGTATATCAACACGTATCGGCTAAAACGCTGAAGCCACGAAAGCGGCAGGTTCGGTAAAAGCAGCAGATACCGGCGTTCAAACGCACTCAACTGGCCTCCAACCTGCGCGTGGCCCAGCACGGCAAACAACAGTCCGATCAGCAGTAAACGCTGGTCATAGTCGTCCGTGGGGTACAATCGGCAGACGCCCGCCAGCAGCAGACCGGAAAAGGCCTTCGTCAGCACGAACGACAAGGGTTCATGACGCAGCCAATAAGCTGGAAAAAACAGGCTATAAGGCAGCCGGATGTTTACCGTTGGTAACCGAAGGCGATCCGGACTGGGGTGGCGAAGTCGATAATCGGACAGCCACGCCCCCGCGACCAGCAGGACCAGTATAAACAGAATGATGGCGCTACCTGAGGCCCACTGTTGATAGACAACAGCCAGTTGAACCATCCAGGCGGCATACGCCATAATCGGAAATAGCAGAGCAGTTTGAACCCCCAACCAAAGCAGCCAACGCGTTGGGGTCGGAACAAGCCAGAACGTTTGCAGAAACAGATGCTCGGGTTCGCTTAGCTCCTGCCGAATAAAACTGCTGGTTTTTAGAAAGTAGAGAAACCATAGAACAAAGACAACACCCAGGAAAAACGGTGACCCAAGCGCGGCCGTAATCAGGGCTTTGTGCTCGACGCTGCTCAGAAAACCAAACGCCAGCAGAATAACCACCAGAAAGGTACCGGCATTGCGGGTATAGAAGGACGTAACGAAAATCCGATTAAGAACAGCTGCCATCAGTCGTACGAAACCGGGTTAATGACGCCGTTGCCGACTTGCCAGGTGGCGGTAATGGGTAAGCCCGTCAGGCTAACGTCCTGGTGAGACGTTAGCCAGAACATCACTTGCTGTTCGTCGTGAAGCTGCCGGATATAGTCGAACAAGCGGGCCGCTGTTGCTACGTCTAAGGTCGTCAGGGGCTCATCGAGGAGCACAAGCCGGGGTGTTCCGAGCATGGCCAGCAGGAGGGATAACTTCTTGAGCATACCGCTGGAAAACGTACCGGTCGGCTGGGTCCAGAACGCATGAACGCCCAGCGTTTCGGCCAGACTGTCAACCTGACCGGCTGGTGCCTGCTTCGCCCGGCCGACGAAGCTGACCAAGTCGCGGGGCGTCAGAAAGGGCGGGTAAAGCGGTTCGGCCTCGGCGTAGTTGACGCGCAGGCGGTACGCCACCGGGTCGCGGTTAATCTCGTATTGATTATCCAGCCTGATCTGCCCCGAAAAAGGGATCAGACCCGCTACGGTCCGAAAAAACGTGGTTTTCCCGGACCCGTTACCGCCCCGAAAATAATGGATGCCGGGGCGTAACGAAAGATCTGGTACCGTTAAGACCGTACGGCTGTCGTAAGCTTTGGTGAGGTTGGTGACGGTGAGCAAGGGACGTACTGAATGGCTGCCCAAAAATACCAATAGATTAGGCGCGTCAGCATCCGTCCGTCACCGAACTGAACCGTTACTCACCAACAGGAGCCAGCCCGTAGCTGAGTAACGGTTCGCGGAGGGGCTATTACCACTTAACACTCAGGCGGATGCCGACCAGGGCGTTACGTGTCGGGGCGGCATTGTAATACCGGTTGCCAACGGCGTTCAGATCGTACCCCAGTACGTAGGTCTGGTTTAACAGATTGTCGCCACTAGCGTATACGTCGAGGGTCCAGTGCTGACCCAGGCTGCGCTGGAAACCGAGCGTAGCCTGTAGCAGACGGGTAGGGTCAGACTGGACCGTATTGGCGTCGTTCAACGGAAACTGATCCAAGAACTGGAAGGTCAGGTGCGCATACAAGCCCGGTCGGGTTTCAGCGTCAAGGCCCGTTACCCAGGTTGTTGGCGCAACGCCCGGCACCCGGTTATTAGACAGATCGGTGGTGCCCTGCTGGTAACTGCGGAACCGGTAGTTTGTCAAGGTGAGACTGTTCCAGAAACGGAGCAGCGAGAAAAACTGAGAGGGCGCCGAGGATAAAGGCGTAATGAAGTCGTACGAAAGCTGAGCTTCGATACCGCGTTGATCGGTCCGTCCGGCGTTGACGAAGAACTCGGCCCCTGCTGCATCCGACCGCCGGACGATGGTTTCGCGCAGTTGAAGTTGATAGGCCGTTACGTCGAAGCGCAGCTTACTGGCAAACGCCGACCCCCGCAAACCGGCCTCGTAACTAATGCCCCGTTCGGGGTTGAGGGTGGTGTTGAAACCGCCCGCCGATGGACGTACCTCTTGGGTGGAAGGGGGCGAGTAGCCCGTACTGATGCTGACGAATGCCGCTACGGTTCCGACTCCTGCGCGACCGAAGGTACGTAACAGCGCTACGCGGGGGAGCCAGACCGGCGTGAAATTACGGGTCAGGAGTGTAGCGGGTAAGGCACCCACTGCCCGGGTTGGGAATCGGGTGAAGCCATAACTAACCTCATTGCGGCTCAGTCCCGCCGTCAACCGGAAATGGTTGGGTAGCTGCGTTTCGGCCTGCGCAAAAAGCGTTGACTGATTTGCGATCAGTTCTTCGTCGGTTTGAATGGTATCGGGCGTTCCGCCCCGGTTGCCAAAATTCCGGTCTACCGTGAAGGTACGTAACAGTTCTGCGCCCACTGTGAACGTAGTGGGAAGTGGTCCGTTGGGCAGCCGAATCTGGGTAATGGTTCGGCCACCGATACCCTGGTCAGTCCGCCTTTCGTAGTTTGTAATAAACGGGTTCGCAAAATCGGTGTTCGACCCGTAGATAACCGTTGTATTCTGAATCCGATCGTTCCAGCGGTACTCATGCGAAATGCCGAGGTACCCCAATTTCTGGTAGATACCCGCCTGCTGCTGAGCGCTGCCCGGTAAGGTCGCCGTGGCTGGTCGTGAAGCCCGTGGGTTGGCCTGGTACTGCGCGGCATTGAGGCCACCCGGTGTCTGGTAATGCAAATCGGAATACAGTCCCAGCACCGATACCGTCCGCTTAGGACTGACGTTAAAAGATCCAACCAGGCTTATGTTGTCGCGAACGAGTCCGCTCTGGTCGCGGTAGCCGTTGCTTTGTAAATGATTGTAGTTGAGTGAGATGGCCGAGTTGTTCTTGCCTGTCTGCACCGCAACGCCATTTCCGTACAGACCATAACTGCCGCCCAGCGCGGACAACTCTACGTTAGTCTGCCCGGCTGGTACATTCAGTCCACTGAACAAAATCGTTCCGCCCGTTCCAGCCCCGTATAAACTGCCCGACGGACCTTTGATGACTTCGATACGTCCCAGCGCCCGAACGTCGAGTGCATTCAGGGGCGTGTTGCCGCCCGCGTCGGTTAGAGGCAGTTCGTTCCAGTACGTCTTGATGTTCCGTACGCCAAAGGGCGACCGGATGGCGCTGCCCCGGATAGCAAGCCGGTAGCTACCCGGCGACCGCTCGTCGGCCCGAACGCCGGGCAGAGTGTTGAGCGACGGTACGAGCGTGGGCGTACCGAACCGTTGATTTAAGTCACGCCGGGTGAGTAACCCAATGGAGGCCGGGGTTTCCAGCAGCCGACGGTTGGTGGCATAACCCCGCACCACCACTTCATTGAGCTGAAGGGTATCGTCCAGCGAAGACGGTGTTGATGTGCTGTCTCGGACCTGGGCCAGTAGACTAAGTGGAATGAATCCTAAACTAAAAGCAGTGACAAGAAAAGATAGACGCATACGAAAAGGGAGCAAGCCGTAAAGGTACAACCCCGTTTGGTTCAGACAGTTTAGGAAGTCGCTGATTGGTGCGATATAACCGATATTTCGGCCTCCCAACCGGCCCGGATGAACGAAGGAATAGGATATTTCGTTACCTCTTATATATTTGCTTTTAAATCAGGCGGTTTGCTGACCGGGATGTTAAGGTCAGCGTTTTCTTTACTTACATTAAGCTGTAACCTTGACATTTCAGGAATTTAATCTCCACGACGACCTGTTGGCCGGTGTGGACGCCATGAACTACTTGAAGGCTACTCCGATTCAGGAGATGGCCATTCCCAAAATCCTCGAAGGGCGCGACCTTATCGCGAGCGCTCAGACCGGCACCGGCAAAACGGCCGCTTACCTCATTCCACTTCTCGATAAAATCTCGCACGGGGATCACGACCACACCAGTACGTTGATTCTGGTGCCTACGCGGGAGTTGGCCAAACAGATCGATGAGCAGGTAGAAGGATTTGGCTACTTTGTGCAGGCCACCAGCATTGCCATCTACGGCGGTGGCAAGGGCGACGAGTGGGATAAACAACGACGGGCACTCGAAGATGGGGCCGATATCATTATCGCTACCCCCGGTCGGTTGATTGCTCACATGCAGTTGGGATATGTCAATTTTGACAAGATCGACTACCTGGTGCTCGACGAGGCCGATAAGATGCTCGATATGGGCTTTTCGGATGATATTTTAAATATCGTCGCCAAGATACCCGCCAAGCGGCAGACGCTGCTGTTTTCGGCAACCATGCCCAATAAGATCCGGGAGTTTTCAAAACGAATCCTGACGGAACCTGAGGAAATCCGGCTGGCCGTTTCCAAACCAGCGGCCGGCATCGACCAGCAGTTGTACCTGGCCTACGACAATCAGAAACTGCCTTTGCTGGCTCATCTGATCAAGAACAGCGTAACGCCGGTGCAGAGCATGGTGTTGTTCACGTCCCGCAAATCGGAAGTGAACGGCATTGTGCGGGCCTTAAGCAAACTAGGCTACGAAGCCCGTGGCATCAGCTCGGACCTGGATCAGGACGACCGCGAGGTAGTACTGCGCGATTTCAAGAACAAAGCTTTCCCGATTCTGGTGGCGACGGATGTGTTATCCAGAGGGATTGATATTGATAACCTCACTCACGTAGTGAACTACGATATTCCGCGCGATGCCGAGGATTACGTACACCGGATTGGTCGCACGGCCCGGGCCGCCACAACTGGTACGGCCATTACGTTCGTGAGTGATCAGGACCAGAACCGAGTGGTGAGCATTGAACGGCTCATCGAACGGGAGCTGGAAAAGCGGTCCATCACTGAAGAGCTGGGCATGGGAAAAGCTCCTGTTTTTGACCCGAAACGATTCAGCGGCTTACGCGGCAAAGGCCGACGTGACGGTGGCCGGCGGGATTCGGGCTCAGGCCGCACCCAGAACGCCAACGGGTCAGCGGGTGAACAACGACGTAAGTCCCGCCCGAACAACCGTCCCGAGCGTTCACCGGAGTCTCCGCGTTCCGTTCAATCAGCCGCTGCGCTCCCGACCGGTTCCGCTGACGTAGCGATTAACACCGACGCGCCCGCCACGGATAAACCCAAACGCCGGAAAAAACGTCGGCGTGGCCCGAAGGGGGAAGGCAGCCCGAACGGACAAAGCCAGCCGGTAACGCCTGTTCCGGTAACAGAATAGTACGTTCTGACCAGCGAAGGGATACATAATGAATCTAGCGACACGACCGGCGACAACGTCGGTCGTTTTTTATGTACCTAGCAGTGGTTTCTGAGCGGTTTATAACCGAACACCAGCCGTTATTTAGGCATGACGTTTCGAGCCGCCGTACTATGTGATGAACGGTAGGGCAGATTCAGCGTAACCGTGTTGTTTTGTGAGATAAGCCAGCTAAACCAACCTTATCCATGAACACAAATCTATCCCGTCGTACTTCGCTGAAAACGCTCTCAGTAGCGGTAGGCGGTTTATTAACGCAGCCCGATCTGATATTGGACCAGCCAGCGCCGAAAAAGCTGGGCATTGCCCTTGTTGGCCTGGGCAACTATGCCACCAACCAACTGGCTCCAGCTTTACTCGAAACCCAGCACTGTTATTTAGCCGGTATCGTGACGGGTTCGCCCGATAAAGCCAAAACCTGGGCGGAGAAATACGCCATTCCTGCCAAGAATATCTACAACTATCAGACGTTCGATCAGATCCGTAATAATCCCGACATCGACATCATATACGTCGTATTGCCGAATTTTATGCACGCCGAATACACCAACCGGGCGGCACAGGCGGGCAAGCACGTCATCTGCGAGAAACCCATGGCTATGAATGCGGCCGAAGCCCGGCAGATGATTACGGCCTGTGATAAGGCAGGGGTACAGCTTTCCGTTGGCTACCGGCTCTATTTCGAACCGCATCACCTGGAAATGCGTCGGCTAGCGATGGAAAAAACCTTCGGGGGTGTTAAAGTAATCGAGTCGGGTTTAGGCTTTACCGTACCGGGCCCTAACTCGTGGCGGCTCGACAAAAAAATTGGCGGGGGCGGAGCGATCATGGATTTAGGCGTCTACGCGATTCAGGGTGCCCGCCGAACGCTCAATGAAGACCCTATCCACGTGACAGCGCAGGCCTTTACGTTCGATAAGGTGCATTTCAAAGATATTCATGAAACGGTGTTCTGGCAGTTTGAATTTCCGAGCGGAGCGATTGCTCACTCCAGTACGACCTACTCGTCGTACGTAGACCGACTTTACGTCACCTGTGAACGCGGCTGGTTCAAGCTCGAACCGGCGTTCAATGCGACCGGCGCGCAGGGCATAACCAGTAAAGGCCCAATGGATGTTCCGTCTCCCCGGTACCAGCAAACGGCGCAGATGGATGCCTTTGTGCAGTCGATCCGGACGAAAACCCGGCCAGAAGCATCGGGCGAGGAGGGATGGAAAGATATGAAGCTGATCGGTGCAATTTTGCAGGCTGCCGACACGGGTCGCAAAATTACCCTCGACTGGCGGGTCTAGACGGGCGTTGCCAAATTGAACAGGCTAACAAGGTGTGGGTTGAGTTGGGCGAACATTACCTTTGTTACCATGTGGACTTGGATTCTCTATATTGCTGTTATTGCGTTCACGCTTGGAGTAGGGTACTATTATTACTACCTCATCAAACGACGGTGGCTGACTCGGTGGATGAACGTAGCCCTGCTGCTCGTACTCATCTTATGCTTTTACGTCATCAACCAGTCCACCCGGCGTATGTTCCCGAACATGCCCAAACTAATCTGGCGTAACCTCCCCGTACGGCCCGGCCGCTAACTCGTATTCGAAGGTGAGTTACAGGCTATTGTTTTGTCATCACGACGACAGGAGGGATCTTCTGGTGAGGCTAAAACGTTTTCCGGTGACAGAAGATCCCTCCTGTCGTCGTGATGACAAAATTTCGTTCCTTTATACTCATGAGGTTATTCATTATTCGTGACTCCCATTCTTTAGGAACGAATAACAGCGTCGGCTACTGTTACTGCTGGCTGCTTTGGATAGACTGGTATAACTGAAGATTCTCCCGATCGAAGCAAACAAAAATGACTTCCTGTACGGAAGTCGGCTGAGATAAGAACTGCTGCACCGTTGTCAAGGCGATTTCGGCCGCTTTGTCTTTCGAATACCCATATACGCCCGTACTGATGTTCGGAAAGGCAATGCTACGTAGCTTGTTTTCTGCCGCGATCTCCAGCGAACGCCGGTAGCAACTGGCCAGTAAGTCGGCCTCGTTCTGATGACCACCCCGCCATACCGGACCAACCGTATGAATGACGTACCTGGCGGGTAAACGGTAGCCTTTCGTCAGTTTCGCATCACCCGTCTGGCAGCCGTGTAAGGTGCGGCATTCGGCCAGCAATTCCGGACCAGCCGCCCGGTGAATCGCTCCATCAACCCCTCCGCCACCCAGCAGACTTGTGTTGGCTGCGTTGACAATGGCGTCTACCGCCTGTTGTGTAATATCGCCTAAAACAACCCGGATATTGGTCATAAGAAATCAATTCGGCAACGGTGTACGCATTAACCGATAAAACCGCGCTCGGGTTATCATTGGATATGTACTGAACGCAGGTACGTTTGCCGGACGTAGTACTAACGGCGGTTGTTTTCTTCGTAAACGATGAGGGCGTACCTTGCAGCGCCATTAGCCTAGTCCGGCCACCCGGACCCATTTCAGCCACCATGAAATTCAAGTTACTCGCTCTTTTCCTGCTGGTCGCTACGATCAGTCACGCTCAAACCCGAAAGCAGACAGACGTCGTTGACTTCGTTAATCCGCTTATTGGCACCGACTCCAAGCCGAGCTTGTCGAATGGCAATACGTATCCGGCCATTGCCTTGCCCTGGGGGATGAATTTCTGGATGCCGCAAACCGGTAAAATGGGCAGCGGCTGGGCCTATACCTATGCGGCCGACAAAATCCGGGGATTTAAGCAGACCCACCAGCCGTCGCCCTGGATGAACGATTACGGTCAGTTTTCGATCATGCCAATTACAGGAAAACTGCGGATCGATGAAGACGAACGGGCCAGCTGGTATTCGCACAAAGCCGAAGTAGCCAAACCGTATTACTACAGCGTTTACTTGGCTGACCACGACGTAACAACCGAAATCGCACCGACCGAGCGGGCGGCTAGCTTCCGCTTTACCTTTCCTAAAACCGACAGTGCCTACGTAGTGATCGATGCCTTCGACAAGGGCTCGTACGTTAAGATTTTACCCAACGAACGAAAGATCATCGGCTACACGACACGTAACAGCGGTGGCGTGCCCGCAAACTTTAAGAACTATTTCGTCATTTCGTTCGACAAGCCGTTCGCTACGGCGCAGGGATGGCGTGGCAAAACGCTGGTAAACGATTCGTTGGCCATTCAGGCAGACCACGCTGGCGCGGTCGTCGGTTTCAAAACGGCTAAAGGCGAACCGGTTCACGCCCGTGTTGCTTCGTCGTTCATTAGCTACGAACAAGCCGAACGGAACCTGAACGAGATCGGTAACGACAACTTCGACGCCGTTACACAGAAGGCAAAAGCCGCCTGGAATAAAGAGTTGAGCCGCATTCAGGTGGAGGGTGGTTCGCTGGCGCAAACGCAGAATTTTTATTCCTGTCTGTATCGGTCGCTGCTCTTTCCCCGGAAATTCTTTGAGCTGGATGCCAACAAGAAGGTAGTTCATTACAGCCCTTATAACGGGCAGGTATTGCCCGGCTATATGTTCACCGACACCGGTTTTTGGGATACGTTCCGGTCGTTGTTCCCCTTCCTGAATCTGATGTACCCGTCGCTGAATGCCCAGATGCAGGAGGGGTTAGCGAATGCGTATAAAGAAGGCGGCTGGTTACCCGAATGGGCCAGTCCGGGTCTACGGAACGTAATGGTCGGCTCTAACTCTGCTTCGGTCATTGCCGATGCGTATCTGAAAGGGGCGCGCGGGTATGACATCAATGCGTTATACGAGGCCGTGCTGAAAAACGCGGAGAACGAAGGCCCGATGGACGCCGTGGGTCGCCGGGGCGTGACGTATTACAATACGTTAGGCTATGTGCCCTATGATGTGCAGGTTAACGAGAATGCCGCCCGCACGTTGGAGTACGCCTATGACGACTTCACGATTTATCAGTTGGCCAAAGCCCTGAAACGCCCACAGGTGGAGATTGACCGGTTTGCCAAACGTTGCCAGAATTACCGCAATCTGTTCGATCCGAAAAGCGGGCTGATGCGTGGAAAAAATCAGGATGGTACCTTCCAGTCGCCGTTTAACCCGTTCAAGTGGGGCGACGCGTTTACCGAAGGCAATAGCTGGCATTACACCTGGTCGGTTTTTCACGATGTACAGGGGTTGATGACACTGATGGGCGGACCTCAGAAATTCGTGACCAAGCTGGATTCGGTGTTCACGATGCCGCCGGTCTATGACGAGAGTTATTACAAAAGCGTGATTCACGAAATTCGGGAGATGCAGATTGCCAACATGGGTCAGTACGCCCACGGCAACCAGCCGATTCAGCACATGATTTATCTGTATAATTACGCAGGGGAGCCCTGGAAAGCGCAGTACTGGTTACGCGAAGTGATGAACCGGTTGTATCTGCCCACGCCCGATGGTTACTGCGGAGACGAAGACAACGGCCAGACTTCGGCTTGGTATGTATTTACCGCGATGGGCTTTTATCCAGTTTGCCCCGGTACCGATCAGTACGTACTGGGCACACCTTTGTTCAAAAAGGTAACGGCAACGCTGGAAAACGGAAAGCAGTTGGTGATCAACGCAGCGAACAACAGCGATCAAAAACGGTACATCAACTCCCTGCGTCTCAATGGAAAAGCCTACAGTAAAAACTGGCTAAGCCATCGTGAGTTGCAACAGGGAGCCGTGCTTGAGTTTACCATGTCGGCAACGCCGAACAAGCAACGGGGTACCAAGCCCGAAGATTTCCCATACTCGTTCTCAACCGATAAAGCGAAGTAGATCGCGCCTTGAGTTGTAAGGTGCTTTTAAAATCACACGTCAGTCTACCAGTCATTTATGGCTACAAGGGATTCTTAAGTGTAGTATATGTACAATAAAATCATGTTTATATTGCACTTTTTTATGCCACTTAACATAACGTTAGATTATATAACACGTTGTAGCACCCTGAAATAGCTTGACACCAACTGTGTAAAGTTATGGCAGTGAGTCGATTGACCAACAACCGGAAAAATTACAAAACGGCTCTATTCCG